>DATNDG010000169.1:0-6618 GCA_035553515.1 Allostellaceae bacterium
CCTTCGAATCCGAGGTGATCCGCCGCCGCGCTACGGAAGCGGGGCTCGCCGACGCGGTGATCGTCAACACCTGCGCCGTGACGAACGAAGCCGAGCGCCAGGCCCGCCAGGCGATCCGCCGCGCGCGGCGGGAGCGCCCCGACGCGCGCATCGTGGTGACCGGCTGCGCCGCCGAAATCGCGCCCGAGCGCTACGCCGCGTTGCCGGAGGTCGACCAGGTGCTGGGCAATGCCGAGAAGCTCCGCGCCGAAAGCTATACCGGCGCCGCCGCGCGTGTCGCAGTCGGCGCGCTTGCGCGCGCGGACGCCGCGCCCGCTTCCGCCGTCGATGGCTTCGACGGACGCGCCCGCGCGGTGCTCCAGGTGCAGCAGGGCTGCGATCACCGCTGCACCTTCTGCATCATTCCACGGGGACGCGGCCGCAACCGCTCGGTGCCGATCGGCGAGATCGTCGCGCAGGCGCGGTTGCTCGCCGAGCGCGGCTATCGCGAGCTGGTGCTGACCGGCGTCGACATCTGCGGCTTCGGCGCCGATCTGCCGGGTCGGCCACGCCTTGGCCAGCTCGCTCGCCGACTGCTGGCGCTGGTGCCGGAGATTGCGCGTCTCAGGCTCTCCTCCCTCGACCCGGCCGCGATCGACGAGGATCTCTGGCGGCTCATCGCCGAAGAGCCGAGGCTCATGCCGCATCTCCACCTCTCGCTGCAATCGGGCGACGATCTCGTGCTGAAGCGCATGCGGCGGCGGCATACCCGCGACGCGGCGCTGGCACTCTGCCGGAGAGCGCGCGATCTCAGGCCCGGCCTCGCGCTCGGCGCCGACCTCATCGCCGGATTTCCCACCGAAAGCGAGGCGATGTTCGCCGGCACGCTTGCGCTCGCCGAGGAGGCCGGCATCGACTACCTGCATGTCTTTCCGTACAGCGCCCGCCCCGGAACACCGGCCGCGCGCATGCCGCAGCTTCGCGGCGCCGTGATCCATGAGCGTGCGGCACGGCTGCGCGAGGCCGCGGGCGCGGCACTCAGGCGCTCGCTCACGGCACGGCTCGGCACTGTTGCCGCCGTGCTGGTGGAACGCGGCGGCCGCGGCCACAGCGAGCATTACGCGCCGGTGCGCTATGCCGGGCCTGAAGCGCCGGGGAGCATCCTGCAGCTGCAGCTCGCGGCGCTCGAGGGCGATGCGCTCAGGGGAGTGGCGGCATGAGCGAGGAAAGACGCGGCTGGTTCGCCCGGCTCAAATCCGGCCTCTCGCGCAGCTCCTCGCGCCTGACCGAGGGGATCGGCGGCATCTTCGCCAAGCGCCGCCTCGACGACGAGGCGCTCGCCGAACTCGAGGAGCTGCTGATCGCCGCCGATCTCGGCGTCGGCATCGCCGAGGAGGTGACTTCGCGGCTGCGGCGCACGCGCTTCAACCAGCAGGTGGCACCGGACGAGATTCGCGCCGCGCTCGCCGAGGAGGTGGTGAAATCGTTGTCACTGGTCGACCGGCCGCTGAAGCTCGATCCCGCGCTCAAGCCAACGGTGGTGCTGGTCATCGGCGTCAATGGCAGCGGCAAGACCACCACCATCGGCAAGCTCGCCAAGCAGTATCGCGATGCCGGCAAGAAAGTCGTCATGGCCGCCGGCGACACCTTCCGCGCCGCGGCGGTCGAGCAGATCAGGATCTGGGGCGAGCGCACCGGCGCCAAGGTGGTGGCGCGCGAGGCCGGCGCGGACGCGGCAGGTCTCGCCTATGACGCCTTCGAGGAGGCGCGGCGCGACGGTGCCGATGTGCTGCTGATCGACACCGCCGGGCGGCTGCACAACAAGGCGCATCTGATGGAGGAGCTGCAGAAGATCGTCCGCGTGCTGAAGAAGATCGACCCCAAGGCGCCGCACGCGGTGCTGCTGGTGCTCGACGCCACGGTCGGCCAGAACGCGCATGCGCAGGCCGAGACCTTCCGCGACATGATCGGTGTCACCGGCATCGTCATGACCAAGCTCGACGGCACGGCACGTGGCGGCGTGCTGGTCTCGCTGGCCGAGAAATACGGCATCCCGGTGCATTACATCGGCGTCGGCGAAAGCGCCGAGGATCTCCGCCCCTTCGGAGCGGAAGCCTTCGCACGCAGCCTGGTGGGGCTGGAGAACTAAGCCGCCAAGATCCTGCGCCCCTCGTCAGGCTCGGGATGGCACGGACGTCTCCGGCGCCTTCATCGCCCGGTCCAGCACGCGCGCCGGGTGCAGCGCTTCGCGGCCGGCGCCGTCGGCGATCTGGTGGCGACAGCTCGTGCCGGAAGCGACGAGGAGCGCGTCAGCCGGAGCCGCACGCATCTTCGGCAGCACACCGAGTTCGCCGATCCTGAGCGAGAGATCGTAATGCTCGGCCTCGTAACCGAAGGCGCCGGCCATGCCGCAACAGGTGCTGTCGAACGTCTCGACCTCGAGCCCTGGGATGAGCTTCAGCGCGGCGACGCCGGCCTCAGCGACGCCGAACGCCTTCTGGTGACAGTGGCCATGCAGCACCGCCTTGCCCGCCAGCGGCGCCAGATCAAGCGACAACCGTCCCGCGGCTTTCTCTTCGGCGATGAACTCGTCGAAGAGCTTTGCGCGGGCGGCGAGCGCCCTCGTCTCGCCGCCGGGCAGCAAAGCCGGGAACTCATCGCGCAGGGTGAGGAGACAGGAAGGCTCGAGGCCGATGATCGGCACGCTGCGCTCGACGAAGGGCGCCAGCGCCGCGATCAGGCGCCGCGCCTCGACCTTCGCTTCATCGACGAGGCCGGCGGCAAGGAAGGTGCGGCCGCAGCAGAGGGGTCTCGCGCCCGTCCGCACGGGCCGGCGCAGCGCATAGCCGGCTCGCTGCAACACGCGCTCCGCGGCGCGCGCGTTCTCCGGCTCGAACCAACGGTTGAAGGTATCGACAAAGAGCACGGCCTCGCGGGCTCCTGACGACGCGCCATCGGCTGGATCGCGATAGGGCCGCGGGTGCCAGCGCGGCAAGCTGCGTCGCGCGGACAAGCCGGCGAGCCGCTCGCCGAGCCTTGCCAGCGCGGGGACGCGGTCGCGCAGCGCGAGCAGCGGTCCGAGGCGCGCGGCGAACGGCGCGTAGCGCGGCAGATAGGCAATGAGCCTGTCACGCAGGCCGAGCCCGTGCTCACGCCGATACTGGTGCAGGAACTCGACCTTCATCCGCGCCATATCGACGCCGGTCGGACATTCGCGCTTGCAGCCCTTGCAGGAGAGGCAGAGCTCCATCGTCTCGCGCATTGCCTCGGAGGCGAAAGCGCCCGGTCCGAGCTGACCGCTGATGGCAAGCCGCAGCGTGTTGGCGCGCCCGCGCGTCAGATGCTGCTCGTCCGCGGTCGCGCGATAGGAGGGGCACATCACCCCGGCATCGGCCTTGCGGCAGGCACCGTTGTTGTTGCACATCTCGACCGCGCCGGCGAAGCCGCCCCATTCCGACCAGTCGAGCGCGGTGCCGATGGGCTCGGTGCGGTAGCCCGGCTTGAAGCGGAAGAGCGAGCAATCGTCCATCTTGGGCGGGCGCACGATCTTGCCGGGGTTCATCATGCCGGCCGGATCGAAGCTGTCCTTCACCTCGGCGAAAGCGGCAGTGATGCGCGGCCCGAACATCGCCTCGTGAAATTCCGAACGCACCAGCCCGTCGCCATGCTCGCCGGAATGCGATCCCTTGTACTCGCGCACCATGGCGAAAGCCTCTTCGGCGATGGCGCGCATCTTGCGGACGTCGATCTCCTGCTTGAGGTTCAGCACCGGGCGCACATGCAGGCAGCCGACCGAGGCATGAGCGTACCAGGTGCCGTAAGTGCCGTGCTTCTCGAAGACGGCCGTCAGCCGCGCCGTGTAATCGGCGAGGTCGTCGAGCGCCACCGCGCAGTCCTCGATGAAGGAGACCGGCTTCCCCTCCCCCTTCATCGACATCATGATGTTGAGGCCCTGCTTCCTCACCTCCCAGACCGCGCTCTGGAAGGCGGGGTCGGTCGCCTCCACTACCGCATCGGGGAATCCCAGATCGCCCATCAGCTCGACCAGCGATCGAAGCCGCCGCAGATTGTCGTCGCGATCCTCGCTGGCGAATTCGACGAGCAGCAGCGCCGCCGGCTCGCCGCGGACGAAGCGATCGACGGTGGCGCGGAACATCGATATCTCGCGCGACAGGTCGATCATGGTGCGGTCGACCAGCTCCACCGCGGCGGGCCCCAGCGCGACGATCGATTTGGTCGCCGCCATCGCCTGGTAGAAGCTCGCAAAATGGCAGACGCCGAGCACGCGGTGCGGCGGAATCGGCTGAAGGTCGAGCTCGATCGCCTCAAAGAAGGCGAGCGTCCCCTCCGACCCCACCAGCAGATGCGCCATGTTGTGGCCGGCATCGGCGATCATGTCGATGTTGTAACCGCCGACGCGCCGCAGCAGCTTCGGAACACCCCGTTCTATTTCGTCGGCCTCGCGGCGATGAAGCGCCCGCATGCGGCGGACCAGATCGCGATAGCGCTCGGGCATCGCGCGGTCATCGAAATTGCCCGGCACCTCGCCGAAGCGGGCGGCGGTGCCATCGGCGAGGACCGCGTCGATGGCGCGGACATTGTGCACCATGTTGCCATAGCGCAGCGAACGCGCGCCGCAGCTGTTGTTGGCCGCCATGCCGCCAATGGTGGCGCGGTTGCCCGTCGAGACGTCGACCGGGAAGAAGAGCCATTGAGGCTTCAGCGCCTTGTTGAGTTGGTCCAGTACCAACCCCGGCTGCACCACCGCGCGGCGACGCTCGGCATCGACCGACAGGATACCGGCCATGTGCTTGCTGCAATCGAGCACCAGGGCGCGGCCCACCGTCTGGCCGCATTGCGAGGTTCCGCCGCCACGCGGCAGCACCGGTACGCCTTCCTCGCGTGCGATTGCGAGCGTCGCGGCAACATCGTCGCGGTCGCGTGGCACGACCACGCCCAGCGGCTCGATCTGATAGACTGAGGCATCGGTGCTGTAGCGGCCGCGGCTCGCCGCATCGAACAGCACTTCGCCGCGCAGAGTCTGCTTGAGCCGCGCCGCCAGCGCCGAATCGCCGGGCGCGACCGGCCGCCTTGCCATCGTCCGCATCATCAGGCGATTAGAGGGGATCGGCGCTGAAAACGCCAGCGGGGCGGGGATGCTTCCCCCAGCGGAGTGGGTTGCCTTTCGCCGCCGGCCCGCGCGCGCTAAGAGGAACCGCAACGGCAGCGGAGGCTCGACCATGGTCCTGCACACCGGACGCCACTTCCTGCAGATCCCCGGCCCCACCAATGTCCCCGACCGCGTGCTGCGCGCGATCGACCAGCCGACCATCGACCATCGCGGCCCGGAATTCGCCACGCTGGCCCAGCGCGCAATCGCCGGGCTGAAACGCGTATTCCGCACGGGCGGCGAGGTGGCGATCTTTCCCGCCTCGGGCACCGGCGCCTGGGAAGCTGCGCTGGTCAACACGCTGTCGCCCGGCGACACGGTGCTCGCTTTCGAGACCGGACACTTCGCCACGCTGTGGCGGGCGCTGGCCGGGCGAATTGGCCTCAAGGTCGACTTCGTCCCGGGCGATTGGCGCCATGGCGTGCCGGCCGACGCGCTGGAGCATCGGCTCACCGCCGACAAGGCGCATGCGATCAAGGCGGTCATGGCCGTCCACAACGAAACCTCGACAGGCGTGGCCAGCCGCATCCCGCTTCTTCGGGTGGCGATCGACCGGGCGCGTCATCCGGCGCTGTTGCTCGTCGACACCATCTCCTCGCTCGCCTCGATCGACTATCGCCACGACGAATGGGGCGTCGATGTCACGGTGGGCGGCTCGCAGAAAGGGTTGATGCTGCCGCCGGGCCTCTCTTTCAACGCGGTCTCCGCGAAGGCGGTCGCCGCAAGCAAAACGGCAAAGCTGCCGCGCGCCTATTGGGACTGGCAGCCGATGTTTGCTGCCGGCAACAGCGGCCATTTCCCCTTCACGCCGGCCACCAACCTGCTCTTCGGCCTCGATGCGGCGATCGCCATGCTCGAGGAGGAAGGCCTCGATCATGTCTTCGCCCGTCATGATCGGCTCGCCGAGGCGACCCGGCGCGCCGTCCGCGCCTGGGAACTCGAGATCCTGTGCGCCGATCCAGCCGAATATTCGAGCTCGCTCACCGCCGTGCTGTTGCCGGCGGGTCACGATGCCGATCGGGTGCGCAAGGCGGCGCTCGAGCGGTTCGACTTGTCACTCGGCACGGGGCTTGGAAAGGTGCAGGGCAAAGTCTTCCGCATCGGCCATCTCGGCTGGTTCAACGAGCTGATGCTGATGGGCACGCTCGCCGGGGTGGAAATGGCGCTGGCGCTTGCCGAGGTGCCGCATCGGACCGAAGGCGTCGCCGCGGCGATGGACTATCTCGCCGGCAACCGCCGCTGAGCGGGCCCGGAGAGCGTGCGCGGCGGCCTTGCTTAATCGCGGCCGGCCGGGCAAATTCGCGCCTCCCCCGCAGGAGACGCGCGTGATGAGCTCTCGTACCGGAAGGCATTTTCTGCAGATCCCCGGCCCGACCAACGTTCCAGACCGGATTCTGCGCGCCATCGATCGGCCGACCATCGACCATCGAGGTCCGGAGTTCGCCGAGCTCGCCAAATCCGCCATCGCC
>DATNDG010000170.1:0-4267 GCA_035553515.1 Allostellaceae bacterium
CGCGGCGACCGCCATCTCCTGTCGCAAGCCGTCGCCAACCTGCTCGACAATGCGCTCAAATACACGCCCTCGGGCGGTATCGCGCTTTCCGTGCGGCAGGAGCGCGAGTGGGCGCGGCTCGAGGTCGCCGATAGCGGTCCCGGTGTTCCCGCCGACCGTCGCCAGGCGGTGTTCGATCGCTTTGTCCGGCTTGAAGGGAGCCGCAGCACGCCGGGCAACGGCCTCGGCCTCAGCCTGGTGCGCGCCGTGGCGCGGCTCCATGGCGGCGAGGCCTGGCTCGAGGACAATGCGCCCGGCCTCACCGCGATCTTCACGCTGCCGATGGCGGACACCAGCATGCTTCCGGCGGCACGCAGCGCGGCCTGAGCGCGGCGAGGCGTTCTTCGGAGAGCCGCCGCGCCATTTCGTCCATGAGAGCGCGCAGGCGCCTGCGATCGGTGCCGGCGCTCGAGGTCACTGCGCCCATCATGTCGTCCGCGAGCAGCTCGTCCAGGCTCGGTTCGCGCAACATCAGCTTCCAGCGTTCCATCGCTCTCTCCCGCATCGGAGACGAGGGTGAAACTCGCCGAGAACCTTGGCCGATTTGTGGCAACCGCAGGTTATTTTGTCGGCATTCATCTCAGACTTCGGCAACCCGAGCGCGATCGTTACTTCCATACCGGTCGGCCGAGATCGACCTGATTGGGGCTGGTGAGCGCGCCGGCCGCAGCGCCGCCGGCGCCGCCGATGAGGGCGCCCGCGGCCGGGCTGCCGGCAAGCGCACCGGCGGCAGCACCACCGGCGGCGCCGATCGCCCCGCCGCTGAGGGCCCTATCCCGGGTCGTCGTCCCACAGGCCGCGAGCAGCAGCGCGACAAACAGCAGTCCGACCCCCGTGCGAGCCCTCATGCTTTCCTCCTCTCGCTCGCTCCCCCGTTTTGGCAACGGGAGGTGCTCCGCGATCGTTCCCGCCGGGCGCGAGGCAGCCGAGAGCTAGGGAGATTTTACGGCGATGATTTAGCTCAAATGCGCGGCGATAGTGTTTGTCTGCACGCAGGAGAATGCTCACCTTGCGGTTGCTTCCACTGTCAGATCGGCGGAACACCTGTGAGCATCGGCGACATTCCATCGCCGCAAGGCCCCAGCGAAATCCGCGCCACGCAGGCGCTGCTGGCGACGCTGTGCGAGTGGCACAATGGCGAAGCACCTGGGCGCTACGGCCGCGCGCGCACGACGGTGGTGAATTGGGATTTCAGCGGCCTCGATTTCCGCCAGATGCATTTCGCCGATGCGACGTTTCTCGACTGCTCGTTCCGCAACGCCGACTTGCGCGGCGCGGTGTTTCATCGCTCCCGGCTCTGGGGCTCCTATTTCGATGACGCCGATCTTTCCGGCGGCAACTTCGTCGAGGCCGATCTGTCGCCTGGCGACGAGCGCGGCCAGTCCGGCCGCTCCGACGACACGCCGCGCCGCAACACGCGGCTTGCGCGCACCGCACTGCGCGACACCGACTTCGCCGAGGCGAAGCTGCGCCACGTCAATTTCGATTGCGCGCTGCTCGAGCGTACGCGGCTGCGCCGAACCGATCTCGGAAGCGCGCGATTCCGCGGTGCCGAGCTCGCCGAGGTCGATATCGACGGGGCGAACCTCGCCGGCGCGGATTTCACCGGCGCGGCGCTGCGCGGCGATATGCGGCTGCGGCTCGGCGCCGCCGGCGTCAGCGTCCCCTCCATGGAAATCTCGGAAGAGGCGCTCCGCCGCCAGCTCGGCGATCACGAGCTCTGGGTGCATAGCGGCGGCCGCCGGGGCCGGCGCGCCGAGCTCGTAGGCTATGATCTTTCGGGCCATGACTTCAGCGGCGCGCTGCTCGCCGCCGCGCGGCTCGATCATTCGATTTTCGCCGAGGCAGAGTTCCGCTACGCCATGCTGGCCGCAGCGCGCTGCCGCGGTGCCAATCTGCGCGGCGCGGATTTCACCCAGGCCGATCTGCGCGGCGCCGACCTGCGCGGCGCCAATCTGCGCGATGTCCGGCTCGCCGAGGCGGTGATCGGCAAGCTGCCGGGCACCTCGCTCACCACCCGGCTCGAAAGCTGAACTCGCCAAGGCGCGGCCGCCGCGGCCCGGCCCGCTGCTCCCCGGCGCCGGAGCGTTACCTCCGACGGCTATCGTCAGCGGCGGGGCTGCGGGGCGCAGGATATCCCGCAAGCTTCCGGCGCTGGCTCCTCGCCGCTCCGCTTCACCGGCCGCGGCCGGGCTCCTCATATGGGGCCACGGCGCTGCGCTCGCCAGCATCGACACCGCTCCAGCGCCGCAGCCGCGCCTCCATCCGCCGCACGTGGCCGCCCTGCCAATAGAGCCGCAAGCAGTCTGGACAGCGCTCGAGCGGTCCAGGCGAACCACGGGAGCGCTCGGGGACGCGCTGCCACGCGCCGGCCTCCGCCGGCACGAGCGGCGTGTTGTCGAGGAGGCAGCGGGTGAAGGGTGCGAGCAGCCAATCGACGCTCGCCCTCTCGCGCAGCAGCGTGGCCAAAGCGTCGAGCGTTGTGTCGGGCAGGAGCAGCGCCTCGCCCGGACCGGCTGCGCGGGCGAGTGCGCGGTCGCAGGTCAACAACAGCCGGCCTTCCGCAACCGCGCTCTCCAGCACGGCGCCGTCGCCCATCTCTGCCGGCGCGATCACCGCGTCATGACCTGCCGCGCGCAGCCAGCGCGCCAGCTCATGGAGCATCCGGTCGCAGAGAAATCGCATTGCTCTTCGGCACGCGCTGCACTGGGAAATCGGCGAGCGGGGCTAGAACGGTCCGAGGCGCGACTGATAGGATTTGCGATAGCCATGATCGGCCATGCAGCCGGTTACCGCCGGCGAATCCTCCGAGCGCACGATGCTGAATCGCGCCGGGTCCTGCGTGGCACCGACAGGAGGCAGGCAGGCGGTGAGCGATGTGTCCAACGAGGCGGGATGGGTGTTGCCGAGCTGCGGCTCCCAAATATAGGTCTCGCGATCGACGCCGGAGAGCCAGACCGAGACACTGTCGCAGCCGCCGAGCGCCAGGAACAGCGCTCCGGCCATCAGCCGCATCAGGGGGCGATGAGCCACCTCACGCGGATTTGCGCGGCCGACCGCGGGGCCGCTTGCCAGGCTGCTGCAAGCTGGGCTGGGCCATGGACATGGATTTGGGCGGACGGCCGCGGCGGCGGCGCACCTCGCCCGGGAGATTGCCGGCCATGGTAAGCGGCGCTCCCGTCTGCCCGGCCAGCATGGCCTCCATGATCGCCCGCGACGCCGCAAGCCATCCGGCGACGAAGCCATTCTGATAATCCTTCGGATTCTCACTCATCCGAACCTCCTGGTGGAACTGGAGGCTAACGGCCTTCATCCGCCGCCGTTCCGGGGAGGAAACCCGGCGCGGGTCACCGTCGAGGAAGGGCTATCCGAGGCTCGTCGCACGAAGGATCAGGAACAAGCCCGCCCCGACCGCGATGGCGCCGATGACCCTGGCGATACGCTCGCCGGAGGGTGCGAGACGCTCGATTGTGATCGCTGCGGTCACGGCGGCCATCGCGCGCAGATCCATGAGCCCGCCGACCATGAGGATCGCCGTCAGCCCGGCACAGGAAAGGCAGCAGTGACGGCCGAAATGGAAGCCCTGTCGCCAAGCCGTCCCGGCGTCGGCTGGCAGCGTGCGGCCGAGCTCCGGTGCCGATCGACAACAGGCAAGGTGATGCGCCTTCCATGCCGTGAACTGGAACGCACCGGCGATGAGGACGGCCACACCAGCCGCGAAGGGAACGGCCGGCGCCAGCATCGGCCTATGCATCTCGATCGCGGTGAGCACGACGCCGAGCGGGAAGGCAGCGATTCCCAACCCGGCCCAGACGAGAAAATAACCCGCGCCTGCCAACGCCGTCAGTCCGGCAAGCCGCAGCTCGTCGATCCCTGCGACGGCCCGGCGGTAGCGCGCCAGCATCGGGAGGAGCGACGGCAGCATCATCGCCACCATCATCACCATCCACATGAGTAGGAACGAGGCCGCGGCCCCGAGCCATGTTTCGCCCGGCAGCCGCATCCACACCATCGACATCGTCCAGCCGCCGCATATCGGCATCTCGCCCATCGCCGACATAGAGGCGCAGCGCAGGACGGCCGCCGCGGCGCTGGCGGCGAAGAGTACGGCCGAGACGCCCCAAAAGGCTTGCTCGGATGCCCGCTCGGAAAGCGTGAGCCGCGACATCACCGTCCTCCGCGCCGCCGATCGTACGCGGCTCAGCGCTGGCCGTACTCGTCGTGACGC
>DATNDG010000171.1:0-18040 GCA_035553515.1 Allostellaceae bacterium
GCGCGCCGGCACCTCGGTGAGCGCCGTCGAGAGCCGTGCCTCCTGCGCCGCGTCGATCGATCCGCGTGCGCGAGAGAGCGCGATGGCGAAGCAGGCGAGGACGGCGAGCTGCGTGGTGAAGGCTTTGGTCGAGGCGACGCCGATCTCCGGTCCGGCCAAGGTCGGAAGCACGGCATCGGCCTCGCGCGCCATGGTGCTCTCGGGCTGGTTTACCAGCGCCACGACCTTCTGCCCCTGCTTCTTCGCGTAGCGCATTGCTTCGAGCGTATCGAGCGTCTCGCCCGACTGCGAAATGAAGAGCGCCAGCCCGCCCGCCGGCATCGCCGGTGCGCGATAGCGGAATTCGGAGGCGATGTCGCACTCGACCGAGAGGCGGCCGATGCGCTCGAGCCAGTATTTCGCGACCAGCCCGGCATGAAAGGAGGTGCCGCAGGCGATAATCGTGACCCGCGAGATGTCGACAAGATCGAAGGGCAGGCTGACGAGATGAACGCTGCGCGTGGTCGGATTGAAATGCGCATGCAGCGTGTCGCCGATCACCGCCGGCTGCTCGAAGATCTCCTTCTCCATGAAGTGGCGGTGATTACCTTTGCCGATGAGGGCGCCGGAAAGCGCAGTCTCCTTGATCGGTCGTTCGACCTGGCGGTGCTCGGCATCGAAGACGGTGGCCCCCTGCGCCGTCACCACCGCCCAGTCGCCTTCGTTCAGATAGAGGATGCGGCGAGTGAGCGGCGCAAGCGCCAGCGAGTCGGAGCCCAGATACATCTCGCCCTCGCCGAAGCCTATGGCGAGCGGCGAGCCGCGCCGGGCGCAGATCAGGAGATCGGGTTCGCCGGCAAAGAGAATGGCGAGCGCGAAGGCGCCCTCGAGGCGGCTGAACGCCTTGGCCGCCGCCTCCACCGGCTTCATCCCCTCGGCGAGATGGCGCGTCACCAGCGCCGCCACCACCTCGGTGTCGGTCTGCGTCTCGAAGCGGTGTCCCCAGCGGGTGAGCTCGTCCTTGAGCTCCTGGAAGTTCTCGATGATGCCGTTATGCACGACGGCGACGCGGTCGGTGGCGATCGGATGCGCGTTGGCCTCGTTCGGCACGCCATGCGTCGCCCACCGCGTATGGCCGATGCCGATGCGGCCGGAGAGAGGCGACTGAGCGAGCCGCTCTGCCAACCGGTCGAGCTTGCCTTCGGCGCGGCGACGCTCGATGCGGCCATCAACCAAAGTCGCGATACCGGCGCTGTCATAGCCGCGGTATTCGAGGCGGCGCAGCCCCTCGATGAGCAGCGGCGAGGCTTCCTTCTTGCCGATGATGCCGATGATGCCGCACATCGCTCAGCGCTTTCCTTCGGTGCGCTTCTTCGCCTTGGCGCCGCTGCGTCGCGCGCGCATCTCGGCGGCGCGACCAGGCTTCACCACCTGCGGCGCGCGCTCGACCGCGAGCGCGTCCGGCGGCACATCCTCGGTGATGACGCTGCCGGCACCGATAAAGGCGCCGCCGCCGATCGTCACCGGCGCCACCAGCGAAGTATTGGTGCCGATAAAGACGCCTTCGCCGATCTCGGTGCGGTGCTTGGCGAAGCCGTCGTAATTGCAGGTGATAGTGCCGGCGCCGACATTGGTGCCGCTGCCCACGGTGCTGTCGCCGAGATAGGTGAGGTGATTGGCCTTCACGCCCTTGCCGAGGCGGGAGTTCTTCACCTCGACGAAATTGCCGATATGGACGCTGTCACCGAGCTCGGCGCCCGGCCTCAGGCGTGCAAAGGGGCCGACGCTCGCGCCGTCGCCGATGGTGGCGCCGACCATGTGGCAGAACGCCGGGATCTCGACGCCGCTGCCGATGGTGCAGCCCGGTCCGAAGACGACGAAAGGCCCGACGATGCTGTCGCGGCCGATGCTCGTGTCGGCGCTGAAATAGACGGTGGCGGGATCGACCAGAGTGACGCCGTTCTCAAGCGCGACACGGCGCAAGCGGCGCTGCATCAGCGCCTCGGCTTCGGCCAGCTCGGCGCGGTCGTTGATGCCCACCATCTCGTCGGCCGGCGCCTCCACCGCCCGGCAAGGCAGGCCGCGGCGACGCGCAACGGAGACTATGTCGGTGAGGTAGTATTCGCCCTTGGCGTTGTCGGTGCCGACCTCATCGAGAAGTTCGAAAAGCAGCCTGCCGTCGATCGCCCAGAGTCCGGCATTGCAGAAACCGATCGCCGCCTGCTCGGGAGTGCAGTCGCGCGCCTCGACGATCGCCTCCAGCATCTCGCCGCGCAGGACGAGGCGGCCATAAGGCGAGGGATCGGAAGGCCGCATGCCGGCGACCACCGCCGCCGCCGCGGGCTGCCGCCGCCGCTCGGCTACCACCGCACGCAACGTGTCCGCGCCGAGCAGCGGCGCGTCGCCGTAGAGCACGAGCACGTCGCCCGAGAAGCCCTCGAGCGCCGAGCGCGCCGAGAGGACAGCGTGGCCGGTGCCGCGCGCGGTCGACTGGACCACGGTCTCGGCCGGGCGCACCGCCTCGGCTACGGCCTCCATGTCCGGGCCGATAACGACCAGGGTGCGAGACGGCGCCAGCGGCGCCACCGCTGCCAGCACGTGCTGGATGATGGGCCGATTGGCGATCCGGTGCAGGACCTTGGGGAGCGCCGATTTCATCCGCGTGCCCTGCCCTGCAGCGAGCACCAGGACGGCAAGCCGGGAATCGGTCATCTTCCGGACGCGAAACTGGCGGGGGGACGCGGCAAAGTCATGGGGTTTCTCGTGAAGCCGGAAGCTGTCATAAGAGGCTAACAGCCGCCAGTAAAGAATTGTGAACAATAATGTTGAAAGAGACCGCTGTCCTGTTCGACCTCGACGGCACGCTGGTGGACAGCGTGCCCGACCTGGCGGCCGCCGCCAACCGGCTGCTGGCAGAACTCGGCTGTCCACCGCTTGATCGCGAGGAGATCGCCCGCATGGTGGGCGACGGCGTTCCCAAGCTGGTGGAACGCGCGCTCGCGGCCAGCGGCGCCGGCTCGGTTGCGCTCGCACCGGCAGTGGAGCGCTTCACCGCGCTTTATGAGGCAAGCGCCACTGCCCTCACCCGCCCCTATTCCGGCGTCGAGGCAGTGCTGGAGAGGCTCGCCGAGGCCGGAGCACGACTCGCGCTCTGCACCAACAAGCCAGAGGCCGCGACCCGCGCCGTCCTCGAGGGGCTTGGCTTGGCGCGGTTCTTTCCGGTCGTGCTCGGCGGCGACAGTCTTCCGGTACGCAAGCCCGATCCGGCCCCCCTGCTCGCGGCACTGGAGAAGCTCGGCATCGCGCCCCGCGCGGCGACCATGGTCGGTGACCACCGCAACGATGTGCTCGCCGCACAACGCGCCGGCGTCGTCGCCATCTTCGCCGGCTACGGCTACGGTCGCGCCACCCTCGGCGAGCTCAAGCCTGATGCTTTCCTGGAGAGCTTCAAGGAGCTGCCCGCAGCCCTGGAGCGGATCAGGCGCGATCGGGACGGGCCGGTCAGCGCGGCGCGACGTCGGTGAGACGGACGCTGACGAATCCCCAGCTGCTGCCGAACTCGATGCGTATCGGCATGGCGGGGGCGCCCGGAACCGGCGAGGCGAACCAGACGTGGCCCGCAGTAGTGTGCGGCGAGTAGTCCTGGTCCCAGGAAAACCCGGCAATCTTCACCGCCTCGACCGAGCAGCGCCGCACCACCCCGGCATAAGCGAAGGCGTTCGATTTCTCGAGCTTGGTGGTTCCGTCATCACTCAGCACCAGGTCGTAGCGGCGCCTGCCATCATAGACCGGGTAACGGCCGCTGCAGCGGCCCGCTGCCGCGACGCTGCGGCCGATCGCCAGAAGGGCGCTGAGGGGGTCGAGAGTGTGGAGCGTCTGCTCCGGGCTGGGCTTCGGCCGGTCATGGTCCTCCGGCGGCACCAGTGCGGTGGTCACCCGGCCGTCCGGACCATAGTCGAGCACGGCGCGCCGGTCGCCGCGGCGGGTGCGCACTTCCTGGTCGTGCCGCTGCGGCTCGAGCGCTCCGGCGGCAATGCGCCCGCGGCTCGCGGTATCGAGATCGAGGCGATAAATGAGGCGCAGCAGCCCGGTCGTTTTCACCTGGCTGTCGAGCGCATAGCGCTGGCCGCTCTCATCGAGGCGAAACCCGATGCTCACCACCGGGAAGCCCAGGGCATAGGCCTCGTAATGAAGGGCGAGCGGGCCGCTCCCGACGACCTTGCCCGGTGCGGCCGCTTGCAGCGCCAGAAGCAGCGCCGTGGCCGCGGCGAGCCGCCCCGCTGGGCGGCGGAGCATCCGTGCCATTCGCATCGCCGCAGCCTGACGCCCCAGGCGGCCGCGATCAATGGCGGAAGAGGCCTTTGCGCGTTTCTTGACATGAACCCTCGCTGCCGCCTACACCCTGCGGCTTCGGGCGCTTAGCTCAGCGGGAGAGCACACCCTTCACACGGGTGGGGTCGTAGGTTCAATCCCTACAGCGCCCACCATCTCCCTGCCTCCTCCGCGTTAACCTTCGGCGATCCGGCTTGACGAATTTTTTGTCGCAAGCCGCTCGGGGCGACCTTGAAAGCCGGAATTGGCCCGCCTATTTTGCTGGCACTCGTGATCGGAGAGTGCTAACAACGGGCCCAAGCCCATTCTTTTGGACCACATTCCCGAGGAGGATTTCATGCAATTCCGTCCCCTGCACGACCGCGTGGTCGTCCGCCGCCTCGAGTCGGAGGAGAAGACCACCGGCGGCATCATCATTCCCGACACCGCCAAGGAAAAGCCCCAGGAGGGCGAGGTGATCGCGGTGGGCCCGGGCGCCCGCGGCGAGGACGGCAAGCTCCATCCGCTCGACGTCAAGGCCGGCGACCGCGTGCTGTTCGGCAAGTGGTCAGGCACCGAAGTGAAGATCGATGGCGAAGAGCTCATCATCATGAAGGAAAGCGACATCATGGGCATCATCGAGGGCAAGCCCTCGAAGGCCAAGAAGGTCGCCTGAACCCTTCCGAACCCCTGCCAGAGAGAGAGTGAAGGACCATGGCTGCTAAGGAAGTCAAATTCCATGGCGACGCGCGCGAGCGGCTGCTGCGCGGCGTCGACATTCTTGCCAATGCCGTAAAGGTGACGCTCGGCCCCAAGGGCCGCAACGTCGTGCTCGACAAGTCGTTCGGCGCGCCGCGCATCACCAAGGACGGCGTCACCGTCGCTAAGGAGATCGAGCTCGCCGACAAGTTCGAGAACATGGGCGCTCAGATGCTGCGCGAGGTCGCCCAGAAGACCAACGACACCGCCGGTGACGGCACCACCACCGCGACGGTGCTGGCGCAGGCGATCGTGCGCGAGGGCGTGAAAGCCGTCGCCGCGGGCTTGAACCCGATGGATCTGAAGCGCGGCATCGACAGCGCCGTCGAGGCGGTCGTCGAGGACGTGAAGAAGCGTTCCAAGAAGGTCTCGACCAATGACGAGATCGCGCAGGTCGGCACGATCTCGGCCAATGGCGAGCGCGACATCGGCGAGATGATCGCCAAGGCGATGCAGAAGGTCGGCAATGAGGGCGTGATCACGGTCGAGGAGGCGAAGAGCCTCGAGACCGAGCTCGACGTCGTCGAGGGCATGCAGTTCGACCGCGGCTACCTCTCGCCCTACTTCGTCACCAATGCCGAGAAGATGGTGTGCGAGCTGGAGAACCCCTTCATCCTGCTGCACGAGAAGAAGCTGTCCGGGCTCCAGGCGATGCTGCCGGTGCTCGAGGCGGTGGTGCAATCGGGCCGGCCGCTGCTGATCGTCGCAGAGGATGTCGAGGGTGAGGCGCTGGCGACGCTGGTCGTCAACAAGCTGCGCGGCGGCCTCAAGGTCGCGGCGGTGAAGGCGCCCGGCTTCGGCGATCGCCGCAAGGCGATGCTCGAGGACATCGCCATCCTGACCGGCGGCCAGCTGATCAGCGAGGATCTCGGCATCAAGCTCGAGAACGTCACGCTCGATATGCTGGGCAAGGCCAAGAAGGTGCGCGTCGAGAAGGAGAACACCACGGTTATCGACGGCGCCGGCAAGAAGAACGACATCCTGGCCCGCACCAACCAGATCCGTCAGCAGATCGAGGAGACCACCTCCGACTACGACCGCGAGAAGCTCCAGGAGCGCCTGGCAAAGCTCGCGGGCGGCGTCGCGGTGATCCGCGTCGGCGGCGCGACCGAGGTCGAGGTGAAGGAGCGCAAGGATCGCGTTGATGACGCGATGCACGCGACCCGCGCCGCGGTCGAGGAAGGCATCGTCCCGGGCGGCGGAGTGGCGCTGCTACTCGCCACCAAGGTCCTGGCGAAGCTGAAGCCCGAGAACGACGACCAGAAGGTCGGCATCGACATCGTGCGCCGCGCGCTGCAGGCGCCGGTGCGCCTGATCGCCGAGAACTCCGGCGTCGACGGCTCGATCGTGGTCGGCAAGCTCCTTGAGAGCACCGCCAACAACCAGGGCTTCGACGCGCAGAGCGGCAACTATGTCGACATGCTGAAGGCCGGCATCATCGACCCGACCAAGGTCGTGCGCACGGCACTGCAGGATGCGGCGTCGGTGGCGGGCCTGCTGGTCACCACCGAGGCGATGGTTGCCGAGAAGCCGGAGAAGAAGGCGCCGATGCCCGCCCCCCATGGCGGCGGCATGGGCGACATGGACTTCTAGGAACAGAAGCCCAGAAGCACAGAAGGGCCGGGGGGTCTCCCCCGGCCCTTTTCCTTTGCGATCCGACGAAGCGTCCCGGAGCGGCTTACCGCAAGATCCTCAAAAGAACTCCGGGTAAGCCGCCACCAGCGCCGCCTCCACCTTGTCCACCGCAGCGAGCGGGTCATGCGGGTCGCGGTCAGGGAGCGCGCGGCCGAGATCGTAGCAGATCCAGGCGAGATCGGTGCGCGACGCGCGCAGGAAATGATCGCCCATCTCCTTGTAGACGCCACCCAGATAGGGATTACCCTGAAGCGCTCGGGCGAAGGCACCCATCGCGTCCTGGCGATGGCCCTCGGCGCTCAGCCGATCGGCGAGGAAGGCATCGACGACATAGCCATCGGCCACGTCGTCATGCTTGATCGACTGCCATAGCTGGACGGCCGCGACAGGATCCTGGGGCTCTTCGGCCTCGGCGCGATAGAGGTTCGCCGCGCGCGGATCGGCGGCGAAGCGCCGGCTGAGCTCCTGCGGATCGTGACAGGGAACGCTGCCGGAACCGGTCGTGCAGTCGGCAGCGTCAGCGCCGTATTGCAGCGCCGCCTCCGCCAGCAGCAGCGCCGCGGCGAAATCGTGCCGCTCCCTCAATGCGCGATCGGCAGCGCGGCGGTAATCGTCAAGCGAGCGCGGCCCCTGCCCGGCCCTGCCGGCAACCGCCTGCAGCATCAGCGGCAGCAACCCGCGCAGGCCCAACGCTTCCTGATCCTTGGTCGAGCCGGCCAGCGGGCGCGGCTCGAAGCTGGCCGGCAGCGGATAATCGGCGGTTCGGTGCAGGGCCGAGCGCAGGATGAGGCCCACCGCGTGATGCGTGCCGCCGGTGTCGCTGACATAAACGATACGCTGCGGCAGGCGCCCGTCCAGCGCGATTGCCGCAATGATCTGCGGGTGGATCGGCACGGCAAGCCGCAGGAAATGCGCAAAGCTCTGGCGGAGCTCCGCCGGGACCGCCTCGGAAGCCGGGGCGAAGAGCGCCACCTCCTCCTTGTCTAGCCGGAAGCTGATGGCGCCGTCCGGCAGTTTGCGCTGATCGATACTCGGCCTGCCCTTCCCTCGCGCGGCGATACCGAGGTCGCTCTCGATCCAGAAACGCTGCAGCTCCAGCGGCGGATCGCCGCCCCCAGCGGCATCGGTGAACGTACCGGCGAGAACGGCGCGCTTCTCCAACTCGAAGCGCCGGAAGGCGACGTCGCCATAGAGCGAGAGGTTGGCGAAGGTCTGCGCCGCGCGGTCGAGCACGATCCGCCGCCGCAGGCGAAAATCGTAAAGGGTCTCGCGGCCGTTCTCGGCGATATCGACGTAGTCGGTCCCAAGAACCGCCACCAGCGGGACAGGCGCCGCGCCGCCGCGCCGGAGATCGAATGCGAGGCGGAGCTGCGGTCCCGGCTCGGTTCGGCGCGCCTCACGCAGAGCGGCCGCGCTCATCGCCGGCCCGGCGATCGTACTGGCGCGCGCCGCCGGCGGAAGCAGCAGCAGCGCGAGCGCCAGCGCGAGCAAAAGGCGGCGCAGCGGGATCAGGCGCCTTTACTCCGCATCGGGTTGGCGCTCCGGCCGGGCGCGCTCGAAGGCGTCGAGCGCCATGCAGTTGTCGAAGATCCGGCGGATCGCGGGATAAGGCGTCATGTCGAAGCTCGGATAGCGCTTCGCATTGAACACTTGCGGCACAAGGCAGATATCGGCGAGCCCCGCCGCGTCACCATGACAGAATTTCCCCGCCTGCCCGTCGCTCGCCAGGATGCGCTCAATGCCGTCGAAGCCAAGCCTGATCCAATGATTGAACCAAGCCTCGACGGTCTTCTCGTCATGGCCCAGCGGCTTCACGAGATAGCGCAGCACGCGCAGATTGTCGATCGGATGGATGTCGCAAGCAATCGCCTGCGCCAGCGCGCGGACGCGGGCGCGCGCCGCGGGATGGCCGGGCAGCAGTGGCGGCGAGGGGTGCGTCTCGTCGAGATACTCGATGATGGCGAGCGACTGGATAAAGACCTCGCCATCCTCCTCAAGCGCCGGCACCAGGCCCTGCGGCTGCAGCGCGAGGTAGTCTGCCTTCTGCTGCTCGTTCTTCCGCAAATGGATCGAGGCCTGATCGTAGTCGAGCCCCTTCAGATTAAGCGCGATGCGCACCCGGAAGGCGGCGGAAGAGCGGAAATAGCCGTAGAGCTTCATCGAGCCCATCCTGCGCATGGTTTGGTCGCCAGTGTCGCCGTCAGACCCGGAACGTCAAGGCGTCCGGCTCGAATTCAGGCTGTTGTGTCGGTCGCGCGAGACCGACCGGTCCGCAGGCGGATGCACGCCCCGTCAGTCGGCGGGACCCCGATACTGCGCCACCTGCTGATCGATCGCCCCGAAGATCGAGTGGCCTTGCACGTCCAGCATCTCGATGCGCACGCGGTCGCCGAAGCGAAGGAAGGGCGTCCGGGCCGCGCCCTGCTCGATGGTCTCGATCATGCGGCGCTCGGCGATGCAGCAGGATCCGACCTCGCCGGGATTACGGTTCGACACCGTGCCCGAGCCGACAATGCTGCCGGCGGCAAGCGCGCGCGTCTTCGCCGCATGAGCGATCAGCGCCGGGAAATTGAAATTCATGTCGCGCCCCGCATTCGGACGGCCGAACTCCTTGCCGTTCACATGGCAGACCAGCGGCAAATGGACCGTGCCGCTGCGCCAGGCTTCGCCAAGCTCGTCCGGCGTCACCGCCACCGGCGAGAAGGCGGTGGCGGGCTTGCTCTGATAGAAGCCGAAGCCCTTGGCGAGCTCGCCCGGGATGAGATTGCGCAGGCTCACATCATTCGCCAGCATGACGAGCCTGATGTGCCGCGCCGCATCCGCCGCGCTCGCGCCCATGGCCACGTCATCGGTGATGACGGCGATCTCGGCCTCGAAATCGATGCCCCAGGCTTCGTCGGCCGCGAGGATGTCGTCCCTGGGGCCGATGAAGCTGTCCGACCCGCCCTGATAGATCAGGGGATCGCTGTAGAGACCCTCGGGCATCTCCGCCTTGCGCGCCTTGCGCACGAGCTCGGCATGATGGAGATAGGCCGAGCCGTCGGCCCATTGATAGGCGCGCGGCAAGGGCGAGTGGGCAGCAGCGGCATCGAAGGGACGCGCGTCGTCGAGCGCACCGGCCTCGAGCCGTTCCGCCAGACGGCGAAGCTTGGACTCGAGGCGTGCCCAGTCATCGAGTGCGGCCTGCAGCGTCGGCGCGATTGGACCGGCGGGAACGCAACGCGCAAGATCGCGGCTCACGACCACCGGCGTACCGTCGCGGCCGCCCTCCTTCAGCGTCGCGAGCTTCATGACTTGGCCTCTCCTGCCGCATCGACGGGATCGAGGACGCCGCGGCGGATCTGATCGAGCTCGATCGATTCGAAGAGCGCGCGGAAATTGCCCTCGCCGAATCCGTCATTTCCCTTGCGCTCGATGATCTCGAAAAAGATCGGTCCGATCATGGTGTCGGTGAAGATCTGCAGCAGCAACCCGCCGCCCCGTTGCGGCGCGCCGTCGACGAGGATGTGGTTGCGGCGCAGCCGCTCGAGATCCTGGCCGTGGCCGGGCAGCCGCGCATCCAGCTGTTCGTAATAAGTATCGGGCACGTCCTGGAACTTGATGCCCGCGCGGAGCAGCTCCTCGACCGTGCGGTGGATGTCGCTCGTCGACAACGCGATGTGCTGGATGCCTTCGCCGCGATAGGCCGCGAGGTATTCCTCGATCTGCGATTTGTCGTCCGCGCTCTCGTTGATCGGGATGCGGATTTTGCCGCAGGGGCTGGTCATCGCCTTCGAGCGCAAACCCGTGAGCTTGCCCTCGATGTCGAAATAGCGGATCTCGCGGAAATTGAAGATGCGCTCGTAGAAGCGCGCCCACTCGGCCATGCGGCCCTGATGCACATTGTGCGTCAGATGGTCGATGCCGGTGAGCCCCGCCCCCTGCGGCCGCTCCTCGGCGCCGGGGGTTGGCAGGAAATCGACGTCATAGATGCTGCGCTCGCCATAACGGTCGACAAGATAGAGCAGGCTGCCGCCAATACCTTCGATCGCCGGAATGTTGAGCTCCATCGGGCCCACCTTGCCTTGAACCGGCCGTGCGCCGAGCGCCAGCGCACGCTCATAAGCCCTGGCCGCATCGCGCACGCGAAAGGCGATGGCGCAGGCCGAGGGGCCATGAAGCCGTGCGAAAGCCTGCGCGAAGCTCTCGGGCTCGCCATTGACGATGAAGTTGACGTCGCCCTGACGATAAAGCGTGACCTTCTTCGAGCGATGCCGCGCCACGGCAGAAAAACCGAGCCGCTCAAACAGATTTCCGAGCGCGGCAACATCGGGGGCCGTGTATTCGACAAATTCAAATCCGTCGGTCCCCATCGGGTTGTCCCAGCCGCCGGAAGCCGCGGCGACTCCGCTTTCTCCTTGATTTTCCACCATCATTTAGCCCTCTCCCGGCGCTCATCCGGTCCTTGACGCCGCGCTGCTGGCTGGGCAGAATTAGTTTAGAATGAAATCAATTCCGGCCAGCCCGCGCACGACGGAGGATGAGGCTCACACCCTCGACCTTGAACGCTATCTACCGTTCCGTCTCTCCGTGCTCGCAAATCGCCTCACCCGGGCGGTGGCGCGCGTCTATTTCCGCGACTTCCGTCTCTCGGCGCCGGAATGGCGGACCATGGCGGTACTCGGCCGCTACGGCGCAATGACGGCCAACAGTGTGGTAGAGCGGACCGCGATGGACAAGGTCCGCGTGAGCCGCGCGGTGGCGCGGCTCCTCGCGCATGGCCGCGTCACGCGGCGCACCGATCCCGACGACCGCCGCCGCGCTATCCTCGACCTTACGGCCGAGGGGCGCGAGGTCTATGCGAAGGTGGTGCCGATGGTGCTGGCGGTGGAGCGTGACCTGCTCGGCGGCCTCACGCCCGAGGAGCGCACCCTCTTCGACCAGGTGACGCACAAGCTCGAACAGCGCACCGCCGGCGATTTCGGCATCGAGGACGACGGCGAATTCTGAGCCTCGCGCGCCCGTAACGTGCGTTTGCCGACTTTCGCGTCCATGCTATAAGGCGCACTCCAGCACAACGGGAGCGAGCGCGTGGCCGCGGCGACGATCCTGGTCCTTAACGGGCCCAATTTGAACCTGCTGGGCGTGCGCGAGCCGGACACCTACGGCCGGGAAACGCTCGCCGATATCGAGGAGGCCTGCCTCGAGCGCGCGGCCGAACTCGATCTCGCCGTCGATTTCCGCCAGTCGAATCACGAGGGCCAACTCGTCGACTGGATTCAGGAGGCGCGCGAGACGGCCGACGGCATCGTGCTCAATGCCGGCGCCTACACGCATAGCTCGATCGCCGTCCTCGACGCGCTGCGCGCGTCCGAGCTGCCGATCGTCGAGGTGCATCTTTCCAATATTCATCGCCGCGAGAAATACCGCTGGCGATCCTATGTGAGCGAGGCGGCGCAGGGCATGATCTGCGGCTTCGGCGCGCATGGCTATCTGCTGGCGCTGGATGCGATAGCGCGGCTCCTGAAGCGCGATTAACGGAGATTCACTCGGCATGGCGGGTTCTACGGACTGGACGGTCGACGACGATCTCGTGCGCACGCTGGCAGCGCTGCTCGAAGAGACGGGGCTCACCGAGATCGAATACGCGATAGGCGAGCGACGCATCCGCGTGGTGCGCGGTGGTCCCGCGGCGCCTGCGGTCACACTGGCGATGCCGGCGGCGGCGCAGCCTGCCGCCGCTGCCGCGCCGGCGGCCGAGATCGTCGGCGCGATCAAGGCACCGATGGTCGGCACCGCCTATCTCTCGCCGCAGCCCGAGGCACCCGCGTTCGTCAAGCTCGGCGATAGCGTACGCGAGGGCCAGACGCTGCTCATCATCGAGGCGATGAAGGTGATGAATCAGATAGCGGCACCGCGCGCCGGCAGGGTCGCCCGCATTCTCGTCGCCGACGGCGCGCCGGTCGAATTCGGCCAACCGCTCGTCGTGCTGGAATAAGGGCGCGCGATGTTCGAGAAGGTGCTCATCGCCAACCGCGGCGAAATCGCGCTGCGCATTCACCGCGCCTGCCGCGAAATGGGCATCCGCACCGTCGCCGTCCATTCCACTGCCGACGACACCGCCATGCACGTACGGCTTGCGGATGAAAGCGTCTGTATCGGGCCGCCGCCGGCGCGCGACAGCTATCTCAACATCCCGGCAATCCTCTCGGCGGCGGCGATCACGGGGGCGGATGCGATCCATCCGGGCCTGGGGTTCCTCGCCGAAAGCGCCGATTTTGCCGCGATGGTCGAAGAGCACGGCTTCACCTTCATCGGGCCCTCTCCTGAGCATATCCGCCTGATGGGCGACAAGGTCGAGGCGAAGCGCGCCGCGGTCGAGCTCGGCATCCCGGTGGTGCCGGGCTCGGAAGGCGGCGTCGCCGATGCGGCGGCGGCCGCTCAATGGGCGGAGCGCATCGGCTATCCGGTGCTGGTCAAGGCGGCGGGCGGCGGCGGCGGGCGCGGCATGCGCGTTGCGCGCGACCTCGACGAGCTCAGCCGCGCGGTGCCGGCGGCCCAGAACGAGGCCAAAGCCTTTTTCGGCAATGGCGAGGTCTATCTCGAGCGCTACCTGGCGAAGCCGCGCCACATCGAAGTGCAGATCCTTGCCGACGGGCAAGGAGGCGTCATCCATCTCGGCGAGCGGGACTGCTCGCTTCAGCGCAAGCACCAGAAGATCCTGGAGGAGACACCATCGCCGGCGCTCAACGCGGCGGAGCGCGAGCGGCTGCACGAAGTCGCGACATCGGCAATCCGCAAGCTTGGCTACAAGAGTGCGGGCACCCTCGAATTCCTCTATCAGGACGGCGCCTTCTTTTTCATCGAGATGAATACGCGCCTCCAGGTTGAGCATCCCATCTCGGAGATGGTGAGCGGGATCGACTTGGTGCGCGAGCAGATCCGCGTGGCCGCGGGCGCCCCGCTCGGTTACCGACAAGCCGACGTCAAGCTTGCCGGGCATGCCATCGAGTGCCGCATCAACGCCGAGAACCCCGAGAGCTTCGCGCCGTCGCCGGGCTGCGTCACCAGCTATCACGTACCGGGCGGGCTCGGCGTGCGCGTCGACAGCGCGCTCTACCAAGGCTACAAGGTGCCGCCGAACTACGACAGCCTGGTCGCCAAACTCATCGTCCATGGCACCTCGCGCAACGAGTGCCTGATGCGCATGAGACGCGCCCTTGAGGAATACGTGGTCGCCGGCATCGAGACGACGATCCCGCTGCATCAGCGCTTGTTCGCCGATCCCGACTTCATCAACGGCGACTTCGACATCCACTGGCTCGAGCGCTTCCTCGCACGGCGCTGAGACGAAACCGCGGCGGCTCCGGTGGAATTCGCCGCGCGCCTGCGGCATCATCGCGGCGATGATCGCGCTGACCCCCGAGCTGCTGCTGCGCGCCTATGCGGCCGGCATCTTCCCGATGGCGGAGGACGCGGAAGACCGCGACGTCTTCTGGGTCGATCCCGAGCAGCGCGGCGTTCTGCCGCTCGACAATTTTCATTTGCCGCGCCGGTTGCGCCGCATCATTCGCCATCAACTCTTCGAGGTGCGCTGCGATAGCGCGTTCCGCGAGGTGGTGCGCGGCTGCGCCGAGCCGCGGCCCGAGCGACCGAAGACATGGATCAATGACGAGATCGTGCGGCTCTACAGCGAGCTCTTCGAGCTGGGCTTCGCGCATAGCGTCGAGTGCTGGCACGGCGGCGCGCTGGTCGGCGGTCTCTACGGCGTGGCGCTGGGCGGCGCCTTTTTCGGCGAGAGCATGTTCAGCCGCGTCAGCGAGGCGAGCAAGGTAGCCTTGGTGGAGCTCGTGGCGCGACTGCGGAAGGGCGGCTTCCGCCTCCTCGACACGCAATTCGTCACCGCGCATCTCGAGCGCTTCGGCGCGATCGAGATCCCGCGCCGGCAATATCACCGCGAACTGGCCGCGGCGCTGGAAAGAGAAGCCTATTTCCCTGCCGGGGCGCTCGGCGGCGAAGCCGTCTTATCGCTTTTGCAGTCGAGCACGCTGATATCGTAGATCGGGTTCTCGAGCGCCGAGAGCGCTGGGCTCGAGGCGAACATCCAGCCGCTGAAGATGCGCCGGTCGAGGACGGAGTTGGGCCCTCCCTGCCCCAGCTCGTCGATCTGCAGGAAGGCCGCGCTCTCCGGCTCCTCCTCGGGTGGATGCTTGACGCAGGCCCGCGCCGTGATGACGAGCCGGCCGAAATGCACGGGCTCGCCCACGGGCGCATCGAAGCGGCTGACGCGCGCCGTCGTCTTGTCGAGGCCCTGCAGGACGGCGATGGTTTGGGCCTTCGATGCCGCAACCGGGAGGACCAGCAGCGCCAGGAGCGCTGGGAGCAGTCCGTGCCTCATCCGCGCTTTCCGCCATAGGGGTTGACGAGCCCGGCAACGAGGGCGGCCATGACCTCGCGGAACTGCCGTTCGTCGCAGCCCATCAGCACCGCATCCTCGAGGGCCTCCTGCGCCAGCGCGCGCAGCTCCCCGAGATTCTCATTCAGCACCTTGATCTTCTCGGCGCAGGAAACCTTCTCGCCCTCGGGCGTGAGCCAGACCGGAAGATCGAGCGTTCCAGCCTTCTTCGCATCGCTCATGGCCGCGCCTCCTGCGGCTTCCGCGCGGCAAAGCGCAGCCGCACATAGTCAACGGTCCAGACCCCTGCGGCGTCGGCAAATTCGCCGCGCAGCGCGTCCTCGACCTCGGTTTTGACCATAGGCCGGGTTTGCGGCGGAACGGTGGCGAGGAAGCTTTCGGCGAAAGTGTCGAGCCAGTCGGCAAGCGAACCCGGGAGCACCGTCGGGCGGGGAATGAGCGCCATCGAGAGGACGTGAAATCCGCGCGCCTCGAGCCGTGCGCGATATTCCTCCGGTGCCGGAAAATACCAGGGGCTGGCCGCCTCTGCATCAACGCCGCGCCGCGCGAGCGCCGTGGCAAGCGCGCGGCGCACGGTCTCGACATTGCCGGCCCCCCCGCATTCGGCGACGAAGCGGCCGCCGGGCTTCAGGGCGCGCCATACCCCGTCGATCACCGCGTCGGGATCGCGCATCCAGTGCAGCGCCGCATTGCTGAAGACCGCGTCGAAGGCGGCATCAAAGGCGAGCCGGGTCCCATCGACAACTGCGGCATCGAGGCCGCGTGCGCGCGCCGCCGCCACCTGCCCGGCGCTGGCATCGACCCCGGTGACATGGGCGCGGGCGGCGATCTTGGCGGTGAGTGCGCCATCGCCGCAGCCGAGATCGAGAACGCGCTCGCCGGGTGTGGGCGCAAGGAGTTCCAGCAGCGGAGCACCCAACGCCGCAACGAAACCCGCGTTGCGCCGATAACGCGCCGGATCCCAATGCTGCTCGACGACGTTGCTGCCGGGACGCAGCGTGCTACTTGGCCGGGGGGATCTGGCCATTCTGCTGCTGCTGCTTTTGGCCGCCGCCCTGGCCATAAATGAACTGGCCGATCAGCGATTCCAGGCTCATCGGCGGCGTCGTGTGCTCGATGGTGCCGCCGGGCTTGATAAAGGCGTCGTCGGCACCGGGCACGATCGAGAGATACTTGTCGCCGAGCAGCCCCGCGGAAGCGATCGTCGCCACCGAGTCCGTCGGGATCTTGATCGACGGATCGATGCTCATCTTCACCACTGCGACGTAATCCTTCGGGTCGAGCGTCTGCGAAATGATGCTGCCGACCTTGATGCCGCTGATGCGGACATCGCCGCCGTCCCGCAGCCCTTCGACGCGGTCGAAATTCGCCTGCACCTCATAGCCCGAAATGGCGCGGACCTGACTGGTCGTGTAGGCGAAGAACAGAAAAACCGCGGCGACCACCAGCACGACGGCGCCCATCACGGTCTCGACGGCGTTCCGACTCATCCCCTCTCGCTCCTCGAGGCTCTTTCCTGATCGAGATCTATTCCGGCCGCCAGGGCTCGTAGTCCGCGCTCGAGCGGGCGCGGTGGCCGCCGCGCAGCAGCGAGCCGGCCGGACGATAGGCGTCCGCCGTGCCGGTCAGGTTCGGCACGTAATCCTTCTGCCACGGATATTTCTTCTTGCCGGCATCGCGCGGCACCTCGTCGAAGGTGTGATGGAGCCAGCCATGCCATTCCGGCGGCACGCGTGATGCTTCCGGTTCGCCCTTGTAGATGACCCAGCGCCGCTCCCGGCTGTCCATGCCGGCGCCGCGCTTCGGCGCGCTACGCCCCTTCTCGCGGTAATAGCGATTGCCGAAGCCGTCGGTGCCGACGAGCTCGCCGCGCAACCAGGTAAAGAGCCTCGTGCCGAGTGTGATGCCCATGTGAGAGAACCCGATGGTGCGGGCGAAACGTTGTTCGACCGCGGAAACCGCCCGAAAAACCCGCGCGACTATGGCACCGGAGTTGCGCCGCGTCCAGCGATCGGCCCCTGACGCAAGCGGCAATGGCAGGCCAGACATGCCGCCCTGCGCCCGCGCCCCCCCCTTTCGGGTCGGAGGCTAGGAATAGAGGAGGCGATGTGATCATCACAAAATGTTGTTGATGGTCACCGGGAATTGGGTCAACATCTGGTTCCCCGGTCAGCAGGGCCCCAAGATATAGCGGGTCGCCCCTCCTCGGGGAAGTCTTGAGAGTGCAAGAAACTTAAAGGGTTGGGTGGGGGTTTAGGATGCGTATCGAGCGGCGCTTCACCACGGCAGGACAGGATCCTTATTCCGATATCGCGTTTCGGCTGGCGACCAGTGAGATCCGCAATCCCGACGGCTCGCGGGTCTTCCACCTCCCCGATATCGATGTCCCCGCCGAATGGAGCCAAGTCGCCTGCGACATCCTCGCCCAGAAATATTTCCGCAAGGCGGGCGTGCCGGCGAAGCTGATGCCGATGGTCGAAGCCGACGTGCCCGACTGGCTGTGGCGGCGCAGCGCCGACGAGGCGGCGCTCAAGGCGCTGCCGGCCAATGAGCGCTTCGGCTCGGAGAAGAGCGCCAAGCAGGTCTTCGACCGGCTCGCCGGCACCTGGACCTATTGGGCGTGGAAGGGCGGGTATTTCGACGGCGAGGAAGACGCCCGCGCCTATTACGACGAAATGCGCTACATGCTGTGCCGCCAGATGGCGGCGCCGAACTCGCCGCAGTGGTTCAACACCGGGCTGCACTGGGCTTATGGAATCGACGGGCCGGCGCAGGGCCACTACTACGTCGATTTCAAGACCGGCAAGCTTACGGCGTCCGAGAGCGCCTACGAGCATCCGCAGCCGCATGCCTGCTTCATCCAGTCGGTCGCCGACGACCTCGTCAACGAGGGCGGCATCATGGATCTTTGGGTGCGCGAGGCGCGGCTGTTCAAATACGGCTCGGGCACCGGCTCGAACT
>DATNDG010000172.1:0-18957 GCA_035553515.1 Allostellaceae bacterium
CTGGCGCGGCGCCAGCCCCGGCCACCGCCACTTTCGGCGCATCACCCGGGATCGGCGGCGCCGCATGCCCCTCGTTGACCTGCTGGCTGCTGTACCTGGCGTTTGCGCGATCTGCGATCAGCCCTTTCTGCAGCTTCTCGAGCTCCGCCGTGCTCAGGGCGCGGTCGGGCGTCGCCGGCACCGTCGAGAGATTGGGGTAGGGTTCCTTGCTGCCCGCCTCGAGGTTCTCGACATTGCGCTGGTTCTGATCGGTGCTGTCATCCTTCGATGCCCCGCTGGCGCCGCGGAACCACGCCACCGGATTCGCGTAATCCGGCAGCGATGAGCAGCCAGCCAGGCTCGCGGCCAGGGTGACGATCAGCAAGAGCCGGGACTTCTTAAGTCTTTTCCAGCCCCCGGGCATCCTCGACAGGCCCATCCGCGCGTGCGCTCCTCTGGCGAATCCGGCTTTTCGCCCCATATCATCGCTGCAAATGCCGGCGCGCTGGTGTATTAGAACTCCTCCCGCCCGTCATCAATAATCGGGATGCGCTCGCGGCGGCGGCGCAAGGAACCAGGAGATGGCAGAACCTCCGCCACCCAAGCTCCCCGACCCCGTACAATGGTCGCGAGACATGGCTGAGATCGCCGAGCGCAGCCAGCGCCTTGTGCTCGAGTTCCTCGGGCGTCAGTCCGGCAACGGGGTCGGTCCCGCCGACCCGCTCAATATCGGCAGCGCGTTTCTCGAAATGACCGGTCGGCTGATGGCCGACCCCGCCAAGCTGATGCAGGCGCAGGTGTCGCTTTGGCAGGACTACATGACGCTCTGGCAGCGCACGGCGGAGCGCTTCCTGGGCGGTAAAGCGGAGCCGATGGTAGAGCCCGCCGCGAGCGACCGCCGCTTCAAGGACGCAGCATGGAGCGACGGCACGCTGTTCGACTTCATCAAGCAGAGCTATCTGCTGACCGCGCGCTGGCTGCAAAGCACCGTGAAGGAGATCGACGGGCTCGACGACAAGACGGCGAAGAAAGTCGACTTCTATACGCGGCAGTTCGTCGATGCCATGGCGCCCTCGAACTTCGTGCTCACCAATCCGGAGGTGCTGCGCACGACGATCGAGAGCGGCGGCGAAAATCTCGTCACCGGCTTGAAGCACATGCTCGAAGATCTCGAGCGCGGCAAAGGCCGGCTGATGATCAAGATGACCGACATGGATGCCTTCAAGGTCGGCGAGAACATCGCCGTCACGCCGGGCAAGGTCGTCTTCCAGAACGATCTCATGCAGCTCCTTCAGTACGAGCCGACCACCGAGACCGTTAAGCGCCGGCCGCTGCTCATCATCCCGCCCTGGATCAACAAGTTCTACATCCTCGATCTGCGGCCGCGGAACTCGTTCATCAAATGGGCGGTCGACCAGGGACACACCGTCTTCGTCATCTCCTGGGTCAATCCCGACGAGCGCCTCGCGCAGAAGGGTTTCGACGACTACATGCTCGAAGGGCCGCTCGCGGCGCTCGATGCCATGGAACAAGCGACCGGCGAGCACGAGGCCAATGTCATCGGCTATTGCCTCGGCGGCACGTTGCTCGCAGCGACCCTCGCCTACATGACCGTCAAGGGCGACAACCGGGTCGCCAGCGCCACTTACTTCGTGGCGCTGACCGACTTCGCCGAGCCGGGCGAGCTCTCCATCTTCATCGACGAGGACCAGCTCCACGTGCTCGAGGAGCGGATGCGGGAGCATGGCTATCTCGAAGGCTCGGACATGGCGACGACCTTCAACATGCTGCGCGCCAACGATCTCATCTGGTCCTTCGTCGTCAACAACTACCTGCTCGGCAAGGAGCCCTTTCCCTTCGATCTCCTCTATTGGAACAGCGATTCGACGCGCATGCCGGCCGCCATGCACAGCTACTACCTGCGCAACATGTACCAGGAAAACAAACTGGTCGTGCCGGGTGCGCTGTCGCTCTGCGGCGTGCCGATCGATCTCCGGCGAATCACGGTGCCGAGCTTCCTGCTTTCGACCAAAGAGGATCACATCGCACCCTGGAAGGCGACCTACGCCGCGACGCAGATCTACCAGGGACCGATCAAGTTCTGCCTCGCCGCCTCGGGCCACATCGCCGGTGTCGTCAATCCGCCGGGCCAGGGCAAGTATGGCCATTGGGAGAACGCCAAGCTTCCGAAGGACCCGGAGGCTTGGCTCCAAGCCGCCAAATACGTCAATGAAAGCTGGTGGCCGTCCTGGGAAGAATGGATCGGCCGGTATGGCGGCGGCGATGTGCCGGCGCGCAAGCCCGGCGATGGCCGGCTCAAGCCGATCGAAGACGCGCCGGGAAGCTACGTGCGGGTGAAGGCAAGCTGATCCTCAGCGGCCGGCGGCCGGCGGGCGCGACAGCCAGTGCCGGACGCGCTGGAGGAGCTGGTCGGCGTCATAGGGTTTGACCAGAAAATCGCTGGCTCCTACCGCCCTCGCCTTCAGCACGTCGGGCTTGGTGTGCTGCGAGGTGAGCAGCAGGATCGGCACTTCGGCGAAGGCTTTCTCGAGGCGCAGCCGCCGGCAGGTCTCGAAGCCGTCCATGCCGCGCATCATGAGATCGAGGACGATGAGGCGCGGTGAGACGCGACGGGCGAGCTTCAGCGCGTCTTCCCCGCCGGTCGCGCCGAAGAACGTATAGCCGGCAGCATCGAGATGTGTCTGAAGCACGATGAGCTGGTCGATATCGTCATCGACCCCCAGGATCACGGCTTCTCCGCCCGTGCCGCTCATGGCACGGCTCCGGCTGAGGCCGGCGCGCGGTCGAGGAAGCGGGCTGCGACGGCGTCGAGCGATGGACGCCAGGCGGTGCGCAGCTCGATCGCCAGCGCACGCGCCCCGGCGATATCGCCGGCCCGGCACGCGCGCTCGAGCGCGCGGCCATGCCCCGAAAGACGCATCGCGCCCATATTGCCGCAACTGCTGGCGAGATCATGCGCATCTTGCTGGACGCCCGAGAGGCTGGCGCTGCCGGCAAGGGTATCGATGCGGTCGAGGCGCGCCGAGGTGGCGGTGATCCAGGAGCGCACCAGCCCCTCGAACTCGCGCGGCGGCATGATCTGCTCGAGCTCGACCAGGCGGCGCTCGTCGAGGATCGCCGGTGGATCGCTCCGTGCCGCGCTCCCCTTGCGGCGCCGGGCCGGCGCAACCCCGGTCCAACGCGCGACGACGCCGAGCAGCTCGTCGAGGTCGAAAGGCTTCGAGACGTAGTCGTTCATTCCCTGGGCGAGATATTCCTGGCGCGCGCCGGACATCGCATGAGCGGTGGTCGCGATGATCGGCAGAGCCGACTTCGTGCTCGACAGGGCGCGAATGCGCCGCGTCGCCTCGACGCCGTCGAGCTCCGGCATCTGCACGTCCATGAGCAGGAGATCGTAATCGGCGCGCTCGATGGCGGCGATGGCGTCGCGGCCGTTCTCGACCACGTCGATCGCATAGCCTGCTCGCTCGAGCATGGCGCGGATCACCATCTGATTGGTGCGATCGTCCTCGGCGACGAGGATGCGCGCGCCACGGCCCTCCTCCGCCGCGGGGGCGGCATCGACCGTCGCGACCGGCGGCGCCGCGGGCTGAACCGGCACCGCCGCGCGCGGCAGGCAGAGCGCGACGCGAAAGGTCGAGCCTTTGCTCTCCTCGCTCTCGACTTCGATCTCGCCGCCCAACAGCTCCACGAGCTGACGGGAGATGGCGAGGCCCAGCCCCGTGCCGCCGAAACGGCGGGTTATCGACCCGTCGGCCTGGCTGAATTTCTGAAAGAGCCGCCCGCGCGCCGCCTGCGGAATTCCGATGCCGGTATCGACGATCTCGACGCGCAGCCGCGCGCCGGCCTCGCTCTCGCCGTCATGCCGGACGACCACCCGAACACCGCCGGCTTCGGTGAACTTGACCGCATTGCCGATGAGGTTGAGCAGAACCTGACGAAGCCTGGTCGGATCGCTGCGGAAGCGGCCGCCGGCACGCTGGTCGAGCTCGACGCCGAGCGCCAAGCCCTTTTCGCCCGCGCGCGGCTGAAGCAGCTCTACGACATCGCGCACCAGCGATTCCAGATCGAACTCGATGCTCTCGATCTCGAGCCGCCCGGCCTCCAGCTTGGTGACATCGAGGATGTCATTGACGATGGTAAGCAACGACTTGGCCGAGGAATCGACGGCTTCGGCGTAGACGCGCTGCGGCGCCTCGAGCGCGGTGCTCAGCAACAGCCGGTTCATGCCGATGATGCCGTTCATCGGCGTGCGAATCTCGTGACTCATATGCGCCAGAAAATCGAACTTTGCACGGCCCGCCGCCTCGGCCGCATCGCGCGCCTTGGCGAGCTCTTCGGCGAGCCTAGCCTTCTCGACACTGAGCCTGATATTGGCCGCAAGCGAGCGGTTGAGCTCGCGCGCGGTAAGGGCGACGGTGGCGCGAAAGACCGCCACCATTGCGCCGGTGGCGAGATAGGCGTTGCTGCCATGCAGCAGCAGCATCGCGAGGAGCGGCAGCCCGAGCGGCGCCAGGAATGCGTAGAGTGCGGGCGGAAAGGCCGCGAGCGCCGCGGTGGCGCCGGCCGCCATGCCGGCCAGCACCATCACGACAAAGCTGTGATAGAGCACGTCGCTGGTGAGCGCGATGACTGCCGCCAGCGAACCCCAGACCGCGCCCGTAGCCGCCGCTCCCGCGATGAACCAGCGTCCCCACCAATCTGCCTCCGACATGCTGGAGGCGCGCCGACGATAAGCCTGCCAGAGAAACAGCCTGGCTATGAGACAAAGTGCCAGAACCCCGGCCCAGCCGAGCAGCAGCCAGTGCGGCACCTTGGGCCACAGCACGCCGACGCAGAAGGCGCCGTTGACCAGCGACGCCAGCAACGCCAACGGCGTCCGGAAAACGACTCGGATTTCCTCGGCGCGGATTTCCTGCTGATCCAGCATCGCTCAGCCTTGAGCCGGCGCAGCACCGGCCCGGTGGAACGCGCCGATTGTCCACGATTGGGATTAAGGCTTGCTTACAATCGCCCGCTCAGGGGTGAACGAGACGCGTTTCCGGCAATGTTTCACGGGAAACATTGCCGAACTATGCACCGCGCCCTTCCCCGGGGGAGCCTCTGTTCGAGAGACAAGGTGAATGTCGGCGCCTAAGGGCGCACGCCGACTGCAGCTTTCTCAGGCCGCTCTGATCTTCTCGAGAAAGTGGTTGATATCGGCGCGCAAGGTCTCCGACTGGCGGCCGAGTTCTTCGGCCGAGGACAGCACCTGCGAGGCCGCGGCGCCAGTCTCGCCCGCCGCCCGGTTCACCCCGGCAATGTTCGACGACACCTGCTCCGTTCCCTTCGCCGCCTGCTGGGTGTTGCGCGCAATCTCCTGCGTCGCGGCGCCCTGCTGCTCCACCGCCGAGGCGATCGTCGTCGAGATCTCGTTGATGTGGCCGATCGTGCCGCCGATCCCCTGGATCGCCGTCACCGCCTCGCCCGTCACCGTCTGGATCGAGCCGATCTGCGCCGCAATCTCCTCGGTGGCCTTTGCCGTCTGGTTCGCCAGCGATTTCACCTCCGACGCCACCACCGCGAAGCCCTTTCCGGCCTCGCCCGCGCGTGCCGCCTCGATGGTGGCGTTCAATGCCAGCAGGTTGGTCTGGCTCGCGATGTCCTGGATGAGCTGCACCACTTGCCCGATCTTCTGCGCCGCCTCGGCAAGCGTGTTCACGGTGCCGTTGGTGCGCTGCGCATCCGCCACCGCCTGCTTGGCAATCGTGGCCGCCTGGGTCACTTGCCGTCCGATCTCCGAGATCGAGCTCGTCATCTCCTCCGCGGAGGCCGCCACCGTCTGCACATTGGCCGAGGTCTGCTCCGAGGCTGACGCCACGGTGGCCGACTGACGCTGCGTCTCCTCCGCCGTCGACGACATGCTCGTCGCTGTGGCGCGCATCTCGGTCGCCGCGGAAGCCAGCGCATCCAGCGCGGCACGCACCGAGCGATCGAACTCGGCGATATAGCCTTCGACCGCCTGCTGACGCTGCTCCTTGCGCGCTTGCTCCGCACGCTGCTCCGCGGCAAGCCGATCGGCCTCGATCATGCTCTTCTTGAAGACCGCGACGGCCTGCGCCATCTCACCGATCTCGTCCTTGGCGTCCTGCGCGGGGATCTCGGCAGACTTGTCGCCGCCGGCGAGCTTCTTCATGGCAAGCGTCATGCCCGAGACCGGATTGGCGATGCTGCGGCCGATCAGATAGGCCAAGATGATGCCGAGAATGACCGCGAGCGCGGCCAGCACGGCCTGCAGCAGCATCGTGTTCGAGACGGTCGATGCCGTCTTTTGCTGCGTGCTGGCGAGATCGGAATCGAGCGTATTCTGCGCCGAGGCGCCGTCCTGGGCGATCCGATCGAATTCCGACCTGAGCGTGCCTGTGAAGAGCTGATCCGACTGCAACAGCGCGGCCGAGACATCGGCGAAGCTCGCGGCATAGCTGTCGAGCGCGGTCTTGACCGGCGCGATCAGCGCCTGAAGGCCGGCCGCCGCCGAGTTCTTCCCGAGTTCGGCCAGCGCCGCTTGCGCCTTCTCGTTGTTGCTCTTGAAGGTCGCGGTCCCCTTGGAATCGTTCGTCGCGAGAAAGCGCCAATTGGCGACGCGGACGAGGAGGACCGCCGATTCGACGGCCGCCACCTGCGCTCTGACGGAAACGTCGCTTTGCGCCTGCGCGGCCGCGACCAGCTTGTCGGTCGCCGCGGTGACGTCATCGCCAACGGTGAAGAGCTTCGAGCGCGCTGCGCTGATATTCTCCCCGATCTTGACCAGCTTGCCGAAATCCTGCGTCGATGCGGCGATCGTCGCGGATGCGTCGGCATAGAGATGCCGCCGCTTCGCCGAGATGGTAGCCTTGGCTGCCGTCGCGAGAAGCTGGGTCGCCGTTGCCTGGTTCGCACCGAATTCGTCGATCGCCGAATCGTCCTGGTTCATCTTGTATTGGAGAACGTCGCGGCGCATCTGTTCGGCGAGGAACTGGACTTGCAGGTTCCGCGAGGTATTGCCCGAAATAGAGACGTAGTCGGCGAGCTGCCCGCCGATGCCCGAAAGTTCGTGGAAGCCGAAGAGCGCAAGAGCTGCGGCGATCACCACCAGCGCGCCGAAGCCGACATAGATGCGAAATCTGATCTTGTAGTCGCTCAACCGCATCGCGCTCTCCTATAGACCGGCACCGTTCGTCCCCGCCGTCGACCGCGCCGTGCGGGCTTGGCACCTCTGCCCCGCTTCATCGACTTCGCAGCAACGTCCCGGACCACGCCTGGGAACCGCTTCCGGCGGTGCCGGCGCGACCCGGAATCCACAATTCCTCTGATGGGGGAAGCTACGCGCAATAGCTTAAGATTTCGCCAATCGGCGAGTGCTCACGCGGATGCTCAAGCAGGGTGCAGTCGTCAAACACGCTATCGCGTGCTCGCGGCGAGTAATCTCACCGCACTGCAATTAGTTAGGTCAAGGTAACCGGCCGCAACACTCGGCCAGTCTTACGACCTCTCGTCACCTCACGTCGAATAGTCCGAGAACGCAACCGTACCGGCACGCGCGCGGTAATCAGTCTTGACGTTGACCAGCGCCACCATTCCCTCATCGACCCGCTTCTGCGCGTGCTCCAGTGCCGGGCGGATCTGCTCCGCCCGCTCGACATATTCGCCGTAGCAGCCAAACGCCTCGGCCATCTTGTCGAAGCGGGTATAGCCAAGATCGCGGCCCGGCTTGTCGCGCGCGGGATCGGCTGTCCAGCCGCCGTTCAGGCTGACCACGATCAACACCGGAATACGGTGCCGCACCGCGGTGTCGATCTCCATCGCGTTGAGGCCGAAGGAGCCGTCGCCATGGACGATGATCACCTGCTTGTCGGGCTTGGCGAGCTTGGCGCCGAGGCCGAAGGGCAATCCCACCCCCATCGTGCCAAAGGGGCCCGAATTGAGCCGGTGACCGGGAGTGAAGGTCGGCATCGATTGCCGGCCGAAATTGAGGATCTCCTGCCCGTCCACTACCAGGATGGCGTCGCGCTGCATGAAATTCTTGATCTCGTCGCAGAGCCGCAGCGGGTGGATCGCCTCGTCGTCGCTCGCCTTGTTGCTGCCGGCGCTCGATCGTTTTCCCGCCTCGCCATCGGCCAGCTTGCGCCGCCAGGCGCCGAAGCGATCAGGATCGACCCGCCCCTTGGCGGCGGCGATGAGCTGCTGCAGCACGATTTTGCAATCGCCGACGATCGGGATGTCGACGCGGCGCGGTGCGCTCGCAATGTCCTCGCCGTCGATGTCTATGCGAGCGATGGTGGCGCCGGCGGCAAAGCGCGGCGGCGCCGCGTGATTGATGATGTAGTTCATGCGTGTGCCGACGACCATGATGAGGTCGGCTTCCTTGAAGGCGGAGGAGCGCATGGTGAGGTAGGAATAAGGGTGATCGTCCGGCAGCACGCCGCGGCCTTGCGGCGTCGTGTAGAAGGGAATGCCGGTCTGCTCGACGAAGTTGCGCAGTTCATCCCAGGCCTGCGACCAGATCACGCCGCTGCCGGAGAGCAGGATCGGCTGACGCGCCTTGGCGAGAGCGTCGGTCAGCGCTTCTACCTGCCGGGGATCGCCCATTGGACGGGCGTTCAGCAGCGGCCGGCCGCTCAGCTGCCAATCGACCTGCGCCTCGTCGATCTTCGCATAAAGAATGTCGCCGGGAAAATCGAGATAGACGGGCCCCGGCTTGCCGCTCATCGCATGCTGGAATGCGTTGTTCACCTGCTCCGGGATACGCCTCAGATTGTAGACGCGGTCGGCCCATTTGGTGCAGGGCTTCATGATCGCGAGCTGATCGATCTCCTGGAACACCTGGCGGCCGAACTTGCCGATCGGGCTCGAGCCGCCGATCGCGACCACCGGCGCGCAGTCGATCAACGCATTGGCAATGCCGGTAGTGAGGTTGATGACGCCCGGTCCGCTCGCCGCCATGCAGACGCTTGGCCGCTGCAGCAGCCGGCTATAGGCGTGTCCCATCATCGCCGCCGCCTGCTCGTGGCGCACATCGAGCGGACGAATGCCTTCCTTGATGCAGGAGGATTCCGCCAGCAACATCGGGCCGCCCATGAGGAAGAAGAGGATCTCCGTGCCCTCGTTCCTGAGCGACCGCGCCAGGATCTCCGAACCGGTGAGTTCCGCCATCTTGTCCTCCCGTCAGATCACGCCGTCCTCATGCAGCTTGTTGAGCTCTGCCGCGCCGAGTCCCAGCCAATCGCCCAGCACCGCCCGATTATGCTCGCCGAGCAGCGGCGCGGGCGCCACCGGCAGGGTCTTGCCGCCGAAGCGCACCGGCCAGGACGGCATCTTGAAATCGCCGCAGCCCTTATGCCGCATCACTTGCATGATGCCGCGGCGCTCAAAATCGGGGTCGTTGTGCAGCTCCAAGGTATCAAGCACCGCACCGGCGGGCACACCGACCTCGCTCAGGAGCCGCATCGCCTCGCGCTTGTCGTGCCGTCGCGTCCACTCGCTGATGATCGCGTCCACTTCTTCTTCGTGCTCGGCGCGGGCGGCCACCGTATCGTAACGGGGATCGCCGATGAGATCGGCGCGGCCGATCACTTCGAGAAGGCGCCGCCAATGGGCCGGGTTGGCGCGGCTCGTATAGACATAGACGTAATCGTTGGGGCCGCCCGGTTTGCAGGGATAGACGCCGCTCGGCGCCGTCTTGCCGGAAAGCAGCTTCGAGCCGGCGCGCTGCGCCGCTGCACCGGTAGTGGCCGTGGCGGCGAAGGCGACGCGGATGTATTGCAGCATCGCATCCTGCATGGCGAGTTCGATGCGCTCGCCCTGCCCCGTCGATTTTCGCCGATAGAGCGCGCCCAGAATGCTGATCGCCAGCAACATGCCGGTGCCGGTGTCGCCGAGCGTGGTGCCGGGCTTCAAGGGCGGGCCGTCCGGCTCGCCCGTGATGCTCATTAGCCCGCCCGAAGCCTGGGCGATCATGTCGAAGGCGAGGCCGCGCTCGAACGGGCTGCCGGCGCCGAAGCCCTTGACCTGGGCATAGACGATGCCGGGATTGATCTCGCGCAGCGCGTCATAGCCGAGCCCCAGGCGCTCGACCGCCCCCGGCGCGAAATTCTCGACGAACACGTCCGCGCGGCGCGCAAGATCCTTGGCCAGTGCCAAGCCCTTCGGCGATTTCAGATCCACCGCCACCGATTTCTTGTTGGCGTTGAACAGCAGGAAATACCAGGAATCCTGTCCCGGCTTGCCGCGGAAAGAGGCGCGGCCGGGATCGCCGTCCTTGGGATTTTCCACCTTGACCACCTCGGCCCCGAGCCAGGCCAGTGCCTCGGTGCAGGATGGTCCCGCCTCGAATTGCGTCAGATCGAGGACGCGGACGCCTTCCAAATAGTTCTGGACCGCGCGGTCTGAACCCATCGCCGGCTGCTCCTCCCGTTGCCCGGGCCTATCGGCCTCTTGCTTCGGCCCAGAGCGTGCCACGGGACGGCGCGCAGGGTCCAGCCGCGTTGGGCATGGCTGGCCTGCGCCATCGGTATGCGGAGCCTGCGGATGGAGTAGTCAAACGCCGTTCCCTGGCCCAGGATAAAGCGGAGGAGTTCGAAGCTGCCGATGAGACTACTCGCCGCGAGCGCTGTCCTCCTGACCTCCAGCTTCGCTCAGGCGCAGCAGGCTCCGGCGCATCTCACGCTCTACAAGACCGTGAGTTCGGCTGCCTGTTCAGACGACAAGACCGTCTGGATCGATCCCAAGACCGGCATCTATTACGTCAAAGGCGAAGCGCTCTACGGCAAGACCAGGCCCGGCGGATATAACTGCCGCCGGCAAGCCGAGGCCGCCGGCTACCGATCCGCACGCCAGCACTGAGACCTCGCGACAGGGCAGCGCGGCATCGCGCAGGTTGACCCGCCCTGGCGCCCCTGACCCGGCACTCCTAAGATCGAGCCTGCTCGAATTGCCGCAGCCCTCCGATGACCGGCGCACGCGCTGGCAGTTTCAGCGTTCACGGGTTGCCGTCGCATCCCGACGGCTCCACAGCTGATGCAATACCCAAGGGTAGGTGCGATGACCCTCGATCCTGTCCTCCTCTCGCGTCTGCAATTCGCCTGGGTCATCGCCTGGCACATCCTGCTGCCGGCCTTCACGGTGGGGCTCGCCTCCTTCATTGCCGTCCTCGAGGGCGCGCATTTCGTCACCCGCCGCGAGGTCTATCTGCGGCTCTCCAGCTTCTGGACCAAGATCTTCGCCGTCTCCTTCGGCATGGGCGTGGTGTCGGGCATCATCATGCCGTTCCAGTTCGGCACGAATTGGAGCCGCTTTTCGGACGCGACCGCGAATGTGATCTCGCCGTTGCTCGCCTACGAGGGTCTGACCGCGTTCTTTCTCGAATCGGCTTTCCTCGGCGTGCTGCTCTTCGGCCGCCAGCTCGTGCCGCGCTGGGCGCATTTCGTCGCCGCGCTGATGGTCGCCCTGGGCACGCTGTTCTCGTCGTTCTGGATCCTGGCGACGAACAGTTGGATGCAGACGCCGGCCGGCTACGAGATCATCGATGGCCGCTTCTTTCCCAAGGACTGGCTCGAGATCATCTTCAACCCGTCCTTTCCCTATCGCCTCACCCACACCGTCGTCGCCTTCTACATCACAACCGCCTTCGTCGTGCTCGGCGTCGCCGGCTTTTACCTGCGCCGCAGCCGCTTCGCCGAAGAGAGCCGGACCATGCTGTCGATGACGCTGTGGCTGCTCACCGTGCTGGTGCCGCTGCAGATCTTTCTCGGCGACCAGCACGGCCTCAACACGCTCAAATACCAGCCGACGAAGCTCGCGGCGATCGAGGCACGCTGGACGACGGAGAGCCGCGTTCCGCTGACGCTCTTCGCCATTCCCGACGAGCAGGCGGCGGCGAACCGCTACGCCATCGACATTCCCGACCTCGGCAGCCTCATCCTTACCCATGATCTGAACGGCACGGTGCGCGGGCTCAAGGACTGGCCACGCGATCAATGGCCGCCGGTGGCGATCCCCTTCTTCGCGTTTCGGATCATGGTCGGCATCGGCCTTCTCATGCTTGCCCTCGTCGTGCTGAGCTGGTGGCTCAGAGTGCGCCACCGGCTCTACGACGCCCGATGGTTCCTCGGCCTCTGCGAGATCGCCTCGCCGATCGGATTTCTCGCCGTGCTGGCCGGCTGGACGACGACCGAGGTCGGAAGGCAGCCCTGGACCGTCTACGGCCTGCTGCGCACCGCGCAGTCGGTCTCGCCCTCGCTCACCGGGACCGATGTGCTGCTATCCCTCATCGGCTACGGCATTGTCTATCTCGTCATGTTCCCGGTCGGTATCGCCATGATGGCGCGGCTCGTGCGCAAGGGGATGAGCGAGCCCGCGCTCCAACCCGAGCCGGTGGAGAGCGGGCGGCCGCTACGCCCGGTGCGGGCCTTGCCCGCCTCGGCCGAGGGGGAGGCAGAGCCATGACCGAGCCGATTTTCGATCTCGTGCCGCTGTGGACGCTGATGCTCGGCTTCGGCGTCTTCTACTACGTGCTGTTCGACGGCTTCGATCTCGGGGTCGGCATCCTCTACGGTTTCGCCCCGGATCTGGCGGCGCGCAACCTGGTGATGAACTCGATTGCGCCGATCTGGGACGGCAATGAGACCTGGCTCGTGCTCGGCGGCCTGGCGCTCCTCGCCGCCTTTCCGCTGGCCTTCGCCATCATCCTGCCAGCGGTCTATTTCCCGGTGCTGATCATGCTGCTGGCGCTGGTCTTCCGCGGCGTCGCCTTCGAATTCCGCTACCGCGATGCCGAGCACCGCACCTTCTGGGACTACGCTTTCTGCTATGGATCGGCGATCGCCACCTTCGCCCAGGGGATTGTGCTCGGCGCCTTCATCCAGGGCTTCCAGACGGATGGGCGGCATTTCAGCGGCGGCTCCTTCGACTGCTTCACGCCGTTTTCGATCTTCACCGGCGTGGCGCTGGTGTTCGGCTATGGCCTGCTCGGCGCCGGCTGGCTGGTGCTGAAGACGGAAGGCGCGCTGCAGGACTGGTCGCGACGCCTCGGGCGGTGGTGCTTCTTCGGCGTGATCGTGGCGATCGTCGTGGTGAGCCTCTGGACCCCGGCTATGGAGCAGTCGATCCGACAGCGCTGGTTCACCTGGCCCGCGATCGGCTTCCTCTCGCCGGTGCCGATCGCGACACTGCTGCTGGCGGTCTGGGAGTGGCGCGCGCTCAACAGCCGCGCGGAGATCTCGCCCTTCCTCGCCGCGATCGGCCTCTTCCTCATGTCCTATATCGGCATCGCCATCAGCCTCTGGCCGATGATCGTGCCCTACCGCTTCACGCTCTGGCAGGCCGCCTCCTCGCCCAACACCCAGGCCTTCCTCGCCATCGGCACGCTCTTCCTGCTGCCGGTCATTCTCATGTACACGGGCTGGTCCTACTGGGTGTTCCGCGGCAAGGTGCGCGCCGATATCGGCTATCACTGAGGAAGGCCGATCCGTCCCGGCAAGGCGAGGCAGCGATGGAAGCGCAGTTCGAGACGGATTTCTGGAAGGATGCCGAGGCGCGCGCGATCTGGGACGACATCGTTCCCGGCGCACCGCGCAAGACGCTGCCCTACACGCTGACCCTCGACGCGATCCAGCGCTATTGCCGCTCGGTCGGCGATCTGCATCCGCTCTATTTCGATGAGGAGCATGCGCGGAAGAGCCGCTATGGCGGACTGATCGCGCCGCCATCGATCCACATCCTGCTGATGTTCGCCTGTACCCCGGTGGACGACTGGATGCGCAGCCCCGGCACGATCAATGCCGGGCAGTCCTGGAGCTACAACAAGCCGGCGCGGCCCGGCGACACCATCACGCTCGCGGCCCGCGCCCTCGACAAATTCATCAGGAAAGGGCGCCTTTTCGTCATCCACGACAATGTCTTCTTCGACCAGCACCGCGATGTGATCTGCTCCGGCCGGGGCTGGACGATCCGGCCGATGTGAGAGGGCTCATGAGCGATTTCTTCGACCGGCTCGCGCCGGGGGATGCCATCGAGGGCAAGGCCTTCCAGGTCTCGCGCGAGAGCATCCGCGCCTTCTGCGAGGCCTCGCTCGACTACAATCCGCTCCATCTCGACGACGACTATATGCAGGGGAGCTTCGGCAAGACGAGCTTCGGCGGCGTCATCATGCACGGCATGACCAATTTCGGCCTGCTGACGCGCATGCTGACCGACTGGGCCTATGCCGCCGACGCCGTCCACCGCCGGCTCGAGACGCGCTGGCTCGCGCCGGTGCGCCCGGGCGATACGATCCGCCCCTCCGGGCGCATCAAGGCCAAGCAGGTGACGGCGAAATCCCGTTGGGTCACCATCGATGTCGAGATGAAGAATGAGCGCGACGAGACCGTCGCTCGCGGCGAAGCGCTGGTTGAGTTTCCGCAAAGAGATGCGACATCACCGTGACTTGAGGTGCAGCGGGAATGGCCCAGCCGGAAGCCACCAAATTCCTGACGGGCTTGCTAGTCCGAGAGCGACGCCTCCAACCCTGCCGCCTCGGGCAATCCCAGCATCAGATTGAGATTCTGCACCGCGGCGCCCGAGGCGCCCTTGCCGAGATTGTCGAGGAGCGCCACGACCCGCGCCTGGCCCGTTTCGTCGGAGCCGAAGACGTAGAGCTTCATCCGGTTGGTGCCGTTGAGCTCCTCGGGCGCGAGCGTCTTCAGCGAAGCGGCCTCGGCGAGCGAGGCGACCTCGATGAAGCGCTCACCCTCATAGGCGCGCGCGAGCGCCGCATGCACATCCTCAAGGCGCGGCCTCCCCGCCATGGCCGCGAGCTGCAACGGCACCTCGACGATCATGCCCTGGGCGTATCGGCCGACGGACGGCGCGAAGAGCGGCCGGTACGCGAGGCCGGCATGGCGCTGCATTTCGGGTACATGCTTATGCGCGAGCGACAGCGCGTAGATGCGATAGGGCACCTTGGTATAGGCGGGCGAGCTCTCGTTCTCGAACTCGGCGATCATGCTCTTGCCGCCGCCGCTATAGCCCGAGACGGCGTTCACCGTGACCGGCCAGTCGCGCGGCAGGATCCCCTCCTCGACCAGCGGCCGCACCAGGGCGATGAACCCGGTCGGATAACAGCCGGGATTGGCGACCCGACGCGACTGAGCGACCGCGGCGCGCTGCGCTTTCGACATCTCGGGAAAGCCGTAGGTCCAGCCGCTCTCGGTGCGGTGCGCGGTCGACGCGTCGATGACGCGCACCGAATTGCTCTCGATGAGCCGCACCGCCTCGCGCGCCGCCTCGTCGGGCAGGCACAGAATCACCAGATCGGCGCCATTCAGCGCGTCGCGCCTCGCGGCGGCATCCTTGCGCCGGTCGCGATCGATCGAGACCAGGTCGAGATCGCGCCGCACCTTGAGCCGCCGATGGATCTGCAGCCCGGTGGTGCCGGCCTCGCCGTCGATGAATACCTTTGGAGCCATGCTAGAAGCCTGTCTGAGAAATAGTATGGGTCTGCGACATCGGCTTTTGTCTTCGGGCTAGGAACAAGGAGCGCAGCGATGCCGTGGCATCGTAAGCGACGAGCGACGAAGTCCCGGGGGCAAAGGACGATGTCCCTTCGGGTTGCACGAGGACGGGGCGCTGCCGCGTCGCTCGGCCTTGCCGATGGCCCGCATCGCCGGCGGCCTCGCTCCTAACATCGCCCCGTCCTCGTGCAACGCAGCCCCATGCTATTTCCCAGACGGGCTCCTGGCCCTCTTATATCACGAGATACGAAAAGGGCGCTTCGGTCGGAACCGAAGCGCCCCCGCGACAGAAAATCTTCGCGCGTCAGCGCTTCGAGAACTGGAAGCTGCGTCGGGCCTTCGCCTTGCCATACTTCTTGCGCTCGACGACGCGGCTGTCGCGCGTCAGGAAGCCCTGCGCCTTGAGCGCCGGCCGGAGCCCCGGCTCGTAATTGGTGAGTGCCTTGCTGATGCCGTGGCGGACCGCGCCGGCCTGGCCGGAAAGCCCGCCGCCTGCGACCGTACAGATGACATCGTACTGGCCGACCCGCTCGGAGACCGCGAAGGGCTGGTTCAAGAGCATGCGCAGCACCGGCCGCGCGAAATAGACGGGGCTGTCGCGGCCATTGACCGTGATCTTGCCGGTGCCGGGCCGGAGCCACACCCGCGCCACGGCATTCTTGCGCTTGCCGGTGGCGTAGGCGCGGCCCTGCGCGTCGAGGCGCGGCTTGGCCTCCGCCTGGGGTGCCGCCTGCTGCTGCGCCGCCTGTGCGCCTTGCAGCGCCTCGCGCAGACCCGACAGGGATTGCTGCAGATCGGCCATGGTCACGCCCTCTTGTTCTTACGGTTCATCGCCGCGACGTCGAGCGCCTGCGGCTGCTGCGCCTCATGCGGATGGCTCGGCCCCTTATAGACCCGCAGATGGCCCATGATGCGCCGGCCGAGCGGGCCGCGCGGCACCATGCGCTCTACCGCCTTGACGATCACCCGCTCGGGATGCTTGCCCTCGAGCACCGAGCCCTTGCTGCGCTCCTTGAGGCCGCCCGCGAAGCCGGTGTACCAGCGCAGCACGCTGTCGCGCTTCTTGTTGCCGGTGAGCGCCACTTTCTCGGCGTTCACCACGACGATGTGGTCGCCGCAATCCATATGCGGCGTGTAGGTCGGCTTGTGCTTGCCGCGCAGCCGGTCGGCGATGATCGCGGCCAGCCGGCCGAGCACCAGCCCGTCGGCGTCGATCACCAGCCACTTCTTGTCCAACTCGGACGGTTTCGCGGAATAGGTTTTCATGGGTCCCTCTGAAGGCGGCGCAGTATGCCGGCAAATCGGCGGCCGTCAAGCCCGGAAATGCCGATCCGCCAGCGATTTGGCTGCAGTGGTATTATAATACCGCATATTATTCCGCCCGCGGCGGGATCGAATAGGTGGCAGTGACATGAGCCACCATTTCAGGCTCGCCCGCGGAGTAGAGCTCGACCTCGCCGACGGCAAGGCGCTTGCCGAGCTTCAGCAGCCGGGCCTGCGCCAGGATATCGGCAGGCGGCGGCTTGCGCAGGAAGTTGATGGTGAGGCTGGTGGTGACCGCGAGCTCGACCCGGCCGATCGCCGCCAGCACGATGGCGTAGACCGCGAGATCGGCCAGCCCCATCAGCATCGGTCCGCTGATCGTCCCGCCGGGGCGCAGGAAATCCTCGCGATAGGGCAGGCGCAGCAGAGTGCGGGCAGCGTCGAGCTCGACGACCTCGGCGCCAAGCTGCTGCGCGAAGGGCAAGCTCGAGCGGACGATCTCCTCGAACTCCGCCACCGTGATGCGCGCCATCGCCACGTCCCCTTCCCGGCCGACACTCGCCCATCGCTGCTTCGGGCGCAAGCGGCGGAGAGCGCCGCTCCCTGGCGGGTTCGCCGCCGGCTCCCTAATATCGGCAGGCGACTGAACCGCGTGCGAGAAGGAGGCCGGGGATGAGCGCGAGTGAAGCGGTGCTGTTGCGCCAGGACCGGGACGGGATCGCGCGGCTCACCCTCAACCGCCCGGCGCAGCGCAATGCGCTCTCGGTCGAGCTGATGGGCGCGCTGCAGGAGGCGCTCGACGCGATCGCCCGCGACCGGAAGGTCAAGCTGGTGGTGATCTCCGCCAACGGGCCCGGCTTCTGCGCCGGTCACGATTTGCGCGAGATGCGCGCCAATCCCGGGCGGCAGCATTACGAGGCGCTCTTCGCCCGATGCTCGCGGCTGATGGTGAGCCTCACCAAGCTGCCCCAGCCGGTGATTGCGCGCGTCCACGGCATCGCCGCTGCGGCGGGCTGCCAGCTCGTCGCCTCCTGCGACCTCGCCGTGGCCTCGAGCGCCGCGCGCTTTGCCGTCAACGGCATCAATATCGGCCTCTTCTGCTCGACCCCGATGGTCGCGCTGACCCGCGCCGTCGGGCGCAAGCCGGCGATGGAGATGCTGCTCACCGGCGACCTCGTCGAGGCGGAGCAGGCAAAGGCGATCGGGCTCGTCAATCGCGTGGTCCCGCCCGAGCGGCTCGACGAGGAGGTGGACGCGCTCGCCCGCCAGATCGCCGGCAAGCTCACGCTCGCCGTCGCCATGGGCAAGGAGGCGTTCTACCGCCAGGCCGAACTCGGGCTCGAAGCCGCCTATGCCTTCACCTCCGACGTGATGACGAAAAACATGCTGGCGCGCGACACCGAGGAAGGCGTCGACGCCTTCCTCGAGAAGCGACAGCCGCGCTGGAACAACGAATAGGCCGGCAATGGATCACGAGCGCTATACCGACGACTATCTGCGCGGCATCCTCAAGGGCGTGCGCACCATCGCTATGGTGGGCGCCAGCGAGCACTGGAACCGGCCCTCCTACTTCGCGATGAAGTACCTGCAGGACAAGGGCTACCGCGTCATTCCGGTAAATCCGCAGGCGAAGGGCGAGGAGATCCTGGGCGAGAAGGTCTATGCCGATCTCGCCGAGATACCGCAGAAGATCGACATGGTCGACATCTTCCGGCGGGCCGAGGCGGTGCCGGCGCTGGTCGATGCCGCGATCGCCAGGGGCGCCAAGGTGGTCTGGATGCAATTGGGCGTGCGTCACGACGCGGCGGCGGCGAAAGCCGAAGCGGCGGGGCTCAAGGTGGTGATGAACCGCTGCCCGAAGATCGAGTATTCCCGCCTCCATGGCGAGCTCGCCTGGAGCGGCGTCAACACCGGCATCATCTCCAGCAAGCGCCAGAAAAGGACCCGAGGATGAGCGAGAAGGGCAACGCCGGCGGCTACGGCTTCGAGACGCGCGCCATCCATGCCGGCGCCGCGCCCGACCCCACGACCGGCGCGCGGACGACGCCGATCTACCAGACGACGGCCTTCGTCTTCGACGACGTCGATCACGCCGCCTCGCTCTTCAATTTGCAGACCTATGGCTACATCTACTCGCGGCTGACCAATCCGACGGTCTCGGTGCTGGAGGAGCGTGTCGCCTCGCTCG
>DATNDG010000173.1:0-52595 GCA_035553515.1 Allostellaceae bacterium
AGCCAGCGTCTGCTGGCCGAGACCAATCGCATGCTCGAGAAGACCGGGCGGTGTAGCGCCGCGAGGCGGTAAGTGTCCGGTCTTGATTTTCGGATGGTGAGCCCGGCGGGGCTCGAACCCGCGACCCCTTGATTAAAAGTCAAGTGCTCTACCGGCTGAGCTACGGGCTCCTGCGTGGCCGCGGACAATAGGCGCGTCGCCGGGGAGGGTCAATCGTAAGACCGGCTCCGAGCCCCACGCGGCAACAGAATGTTACAGGACGCCGCCCGGTGCGGCGGACACTCATCCCCAGGGTTACACGGCGCAGCGTCGCGCCGACAGTATTGCCGAGCCAAATTGAAGATCGTCCGCATCGCTCTTCATGGGAGTGCTTGGCGGCTCAAGTATCATGCCGTTGTACGGAGGGGCCGCTAATCCTCCACAAGGGTTACAAGATTTTACACAAAGTCATACGCGGTACATCGCAGGGTTACACGCGATCCCTATCCTTGGTGCCATCGAAGAAGCGCCCAAACGCGGAACAACACCGAGGGAACTACCGATGAGCAACTTCAGTGGCCTGCTCGAGCACGAGATCCCCCGCCTGCGGCGCTATGCGCGGGCGCTTACCCGCGACGCGACGCGTGCCGACGATCTCGTTCAGAGCTGCCTGGTGCGCGCGCTGGCCAAATCGCATCTGTGGCAGCCCGGCACCGATCTACGCGCCTGGCTTTTCACCATTCTGCACAATCAGCATGTGAACGACGTGCGCCGCGCGGTGCGCGAGGGCATCAATATCCCGGTCGAGGACGTGGCGCCGCTGCTTACGGTGCCGTCGACGCAGGGCGCCTCGCTCCAGCTGCGTGATCTCGACCGCGCGATGACGCGGCTGCCGGAAGAGCAGCGCCAGGTCCTGCTGCTGGTCGGCCTTGAGGGCATGCGCTACGAGGAAGTGGCGACGGTGCTCGATGTGCCGGTCGGCACGGTACGCTCGCGGCTGTCGCGCGGACGCGACATGCTGCGCTATCTCATGGACATGAAGGCGCGTGGCGAGGCTGGGGAAGCGCCGGCGGCCGAGCCTGCCGATGCCGCTGCCTAGGAGCCCGTGAGATTTCCCGGACAGGGTCCTAGAGCGAGCGCAGCTCCGGCAGGAGCGGTGAGGGCGCGGCGGTGGGCGGCGCGAGCAGCTTGAGGGCCGACAGCGCGAAGAGATTGAGCATCGCCGCCATGGGCGGGCTGATCTCGGCCCCATCGAAGCCCAAGCTGCGCATGAAGCCGGGCCCATCCGCCGTCCCTGCCGCCGCCCCGCCGGCAGGGAGTGGCGCCGCGGAGGCGAAGCGTTGCGCCTCGTCATTGATCTTGCGCGAGAAGGAGCCGTAGACCTCGGCGACGCTGAGCTTGCGGCCGCCGGCGTCGTAGAAGACCGCCGGATTCGCCGCGGCCGCCTGCGGCAGCAGATCGGCCGCCGGCGTGGCGCCGGCGCTGCCCAGCGCCTTCAGAAAGGTGATCGCTCCGCTGGCGCCGAGGAAATGCGCCATATAGAGATCGGCATTACTGGGCGAACGGCCGAGCGCCTGTTCGAGCGATTGCTTGTTCTGCCGCGCATATTCCGCGGCGAGCGCCGAGGCAACGCGCGGATCCTTGCGCAGATCGAGAATGCGCTGGCGCGTGGCCGGATCGGCGACGCTGGCGCGGCCATTGCCATCGACCACGATCTGCTGCGCGAGCCCGCCGACGCCGTACTTGGCGCCGAAGCGCTGCACCAGGGCGAGCCAGGTGCTGTCGATGAACTGGAAGAGGCCGGTGGCGCTGCTGCCGCTCGCCGCGGCATCGGGTTGGAAGCCGCTTTCCTGCTTGGCCTGCGCCATCAGCAGGCCGAAATCGACATCGGTGGCTCGCGCCGCCTGGCGGATGCTGCTGACGACGCCGGGAGTGGCGCCGGGCGGCAGGGGCGGCATCGAATTGCTGGGCGCGGCCATGAGGCTCCGGAAACTGTCGCGGCCCGTCACGCTAGCGCGAAAGTGGTTAAGCGCCGGTAACCGGGGTTTGCCCGGCGAGCGCGGCTGGGTCTTCTCAACCAGTACGTCAATAATTTTATTACAGTAAAACCAAAGAGTTGGTCAGAGAAAATTAACCTTAACGCGCCAATCTCTGAAGTAATCACTGGCCCGATGTCCAATAAATGACACGGCGCAAGCACATTACCGCGGCTGGGGATTCATTTTTGTTTTCAAGGTTCTTTTCAAGGAAGGGATGATGAAGCAGCACGTGAACGAGGTGCGGAAAGCGCTGCAGGCCTGCCGCGGCGCCTTCGGCATCATCATGGGCTTCAGCCTGGCCATCAACCTGCTGACGCTCGCCTCGCCACTCTACATGATGCAGCTCTACGACCGGGTGCTGTCGAGCCGCAGTGGCGATACCCTGGTCATGCTCAGCCTGATCACACTCCTCGCCATCGCGGTGATGGCGCTCATCGAGGCGGTCCGTTCGCAGATGCTGGTCCGCATTGGCAACTGGCTCGATGACCGCCTCGGCCCGACCGTGTTCTCGGGCGCACTCAAGGCGGCGCTGCGCGCCGATCCGGTGCGTGCGGCGCAGGGCCTTCGCGATCTCGCCACGTTGCGCGGCTTCATCACCGGACCCGCGGTGACGCCGCTGCTCGATGCGCCTTGGGCACCGATCTTCGTCATCGCGCTCTTCGTCCTGCACCCGATGCTGGGCTTCGTCGGGTTGGCCGGCGCGGTGATGCTGTTCGGCCTGGCGCTGCTCAACGAGTTCGTCACCCGCGAGCCGCTCGCCGAGGCCAACCTCGCGGCGACCCGCACGCATCAGCGCGCAGAGGCGGCGCTGCGCAATGCCGAGGTCATCCGCGCCATGGGGATGGGCGAGGGTGTGATGCGGGTATGGCGGCGCGAGAACAGCGACACGCGCGCGGCAAGCGGCATCGCCGGGACACGTGGCGCGGCGATCTATGCGGTCTCAAAGTTCTCGCGGCTTCTGGTGCAGACCGGCATTCTCGGTGCCGGCGCATGGCTGGTGATCGAGCACGAGGCGACGCCGGGCGCGATGTTTGCCAGCACCTTCCTGCTCGGCCGTGCGCTGGTGCCGGTCGAAGGCGCGATCGCAACCTGGAAATCGCTGGTCGCCGCGCGGCTGGCGCGCCGGCGGCTCGCCGAGCTGGTCGATTCGCTGCCGCAGGCCGAGCCCGGCATGACGCTGCCGCGTCCGCAGGGCGAGCTCGTGGTCGACCGGCTGACCTTCGTGCCGCCGGGCGCGGACGAGGCGACGCTGCGCGGCGTCTCCTTCGATCTCGCGCCGGGCGAGGTGCTGGGCGTGATCGGTCCTTCGGCGGCCGGCAAGTCGACATTGGCCCGCCTCATCGCCGGCACCTGGGCGCCGACCGCCGGCAAGGTCCGGCTCGACGGTGCCGAGATCGCCGTATGGCACGATTCCCGCGGGTCGCACCACATCGGCTATCTGCCGCAGGATATCGAGCTCTTCGCCGGCAGCGTGCGCGACAACATCGCACGGCTCAGCGACGGCACGCCGGGGGCGATCATCGAGGCGGCAAGCCTCGTCGGGCTGCACGAGGTGATTATGCGGCTGCCACGCGGCTATGACAGCGAGATCGGCGATTCCGGACTCCGGCTTTCGGGCGGTCAGCGCCAGCGCATCGGCCTTGCCCGCGCGGTGTTCGGCCGGCCGCGGCTCGTGGTTCTGGACGAGCCCAATGCGAGCCTCGACCACGAGGGCGAGGAAGCCCTCCATCGCGCCATCCTCCGCCTCAAGGAGACCGGCACGACCGTGGTGATGATCGCCCACCGCCCGAGCGTGCTCGGGCTTGCCGACAAGCTGCTGGTGCTGCGCAACGGCATGGTCGACGCCTATGGCAGCCGCGCCGAAGTCATCGCCAAGCTCAATGTCGGCCGTCCGACGGCGGTGCCGATGCATGCGCCGCAGTCGCCGGCGCAGCATCAGCCGCAGCCGCAGCGCGCCTGAGGGGAGGACAGCACATGAGCATGACCACGATCACCCTGGTTCCCGAGCATGCCCCGGTGCCGCCCACGCCGCTCGCGCGTATGCGCGAGCTGGTGCTGGCCGGCTCGGCGCTCGTCGGGATTTTCGTCATCGGCGGCGGTACCTGGGCGGCGTTCGCCCCCTTGCAGAGCGCCGCCATCGCCAGCGGCGCGGTGATGTCGAGCTCGCACCGCAAGACGGTGCAGCATCTCGAGACCGGCATCATCCGCAGCATCCTCGTTCATGACGGCGATGTGGTGAAGGCGGGGCAGACGCTGATCCGTCTCGACGACACCAAGGCGCGCACCGATCTTGCCACCGTCCAGGCCCAGCTTTGGGACGCCGAGGCGCGCGAGGCCCGGCTCTTCGCCGAGCGCGACAACACGCCCACCATCAGCTTCCCGACGGAGCTGCTCGACGAGCGCGGCAGCAACCCGACGGTGGCCGCTACGCTCACGGGGCAGGAGAAGATCTTCGAGACGCGGCGGCAGCTTCTCGACTCCAAGACCGCCGCGATCAACGAGCGGATCAATGAGGTGCATGACGAGATCGCCGGCCATCAGGCCGAGTTGCAGGCGCTGGAGACGCGCAAAGGACTGCTGCAACAGGAGATTTCCGGTGTGCAGCAGCTCGTCGCCCGTGGGCTGGAGCGCAAGCCTCACTTGCTGCAGCTCGAGCGCGACCTGGCGGAGATCGAGGGCCGCCACGGCGATACACTGGCGCAGATCGCGCGGGCGAAGCAGACCATCGCCGAGGCGAGCGTCGATATTCTGAGCCTGAAGAACGATTGGCAGAAGGACATCGCCGATTCGTTACGCGATACGCAGAAAAAGGTGCAGGAGTTGCAGCAGACGCAGCAGGCGGCGGCGGATGTGCTGGCGCGCACCAATGTCACTGCGCCTGAGGACGGCACGGTGACCGATCTGCGCGTCCACACTCCGGGCGGCGTGGTCAATGCGGGCGAGCCGCTGCTCGACCTGGTGCCCGACGAGGATACGCTGATCGTCGATGTCGAGGTCCGGCCGGAAGACATCGATCGCGTGCGCGAGGGTCTCCCGGCCGAGGTGAGGCTGCTGCCCTACAAGGAGCGGCGCACGCCGCCGCTCGATGCCAAGGTGACCTACGTTTCCGCCGACCGGCTTATCGACAAGGCGACGCAGCGTCCCTATTACGAGGCGAAGCTGCGCGTCGATCCGAAGGAGCTCAAGCGGCTCGGCAGCGAGGTCCGAATGGTGCCAGGCATGCCGACGGAAGCGATGATCGACACCGGCGAGACAACGGTGGCGCTCTATGCGCTGGCGCCGATCCTGGACAGCTTCCACCGCGCCTTCGGCGAGAAGTAGGCGAGGCGTGCGGCGGCTCGAGCGGCCGCCGCCCGACTTTATGAAGCCGCGCTGCTCGCCGGCGGCCAGCAGGAGAGTGATCTTCGATGAGAGGTTGGCTTGCATGGGGCGGCGTGGCGCTGGTGCTGCTCTTCGGCACTGGTGCGGCCGCGCTTGCGGTGCAGCCTCTATCGCCGCAGCAGGTCTTGAAGGCCTTCGAGGATCGCGTCTTCGTGGCCTTGCCGGGCAGCTCGGAGAAGATGGTGCTGAAATGGCAGCGACCGGTCCGTTTCGGGCTGGTCAGCCGCGAGGGGGTGAGCTCCGCGCTCTACGCTCGGACGCTGGGTGACATCGAAGCGATCCGCCAGGTGACGGGCAAGGATTTCCTCGTCTCCAGCGACAAGATCAATTTCTTGGTCCTGTTCTCACGCGATACCGACGCGGACGTGAAGGCCTATGGCCGGGAGATCGCACCGTTCTTCTCCGATGGCATCGACTATCACGGCTTCTTCCAGAGCTACGAGCGGGAGGGGCTTACCTGCGCCGGCAAGATGCTGCTGTCGCCCACGCACGAGATCATTGCCTATCTGCTCTTCGTCTCGGTGCCGGGCGAGCGCGGTCCGGCGGCCGTCGATTACTGTATCGCGCGCAACCTGCTGCGCGGCATGGGCGTCATCGCCGAGCCTTCGGCGGGCACGGGCGCGGCTCTGGGCAGGCCGGGCGGCGCAGCCTTCACGCCGCTCGACCAAGAGGTGTTGCGGATTCTCTATAGCACCCTCATCAAGAGCGGCGAGCCGGAGAAGACCGCGGCGCGGACCGTGCAGCGGCTCGCCGCAGGGTCCTAGTTGGCGAGACCAGGCCGGCGGCGCCGCGCGAGCGCACGCTCCTCGATGCGGATGCGCCAGGCGAGCAGCCCGGCATTGAGCACCGAGAAGAGGAGGGCGATGCGCCAGGCGCCGAACACCAGCGGCAGCACTGCGATCTCGGCGGCGACCACGGCGTAGTTCGGATGGTTCAGCCATCGGTAGGGTCCGCGACGGATCAGCGGCGCGCCGGGCAGCGTGATGACGCGCGTCGTCCACCAGGGGCCGAGGCTCAAGATCACCCAGAGCCGCGCCGCCTGCAGCGCGGCGAAGACGGCAAGCCACGGCCACGCGATGGCCGCGTCGCGCGGCACGGCGATGAAGAGCGCCGCGAGCCAGCACGCGTGCAGCAGCACGAACAGCGGATAATGCCCGCCACCCTGCTCCATGGCACCGCGACGCAGCAGCGCCTGTGTATTGCGCCGGGCGTGGATGAGCTCGGCGAGCCGCAGCAGTACCACCAGCGCCAGGATGAGACGCGCTGCGCTCACGCCGCCTCGAGCAGCTGGAACCCGGCGGTAAATCCCGGACCGAGCGACGTCACCATCATTCTGCCGCGCCTGCCGGACCGCAGCACCCGCTCCAGCACGAAGAGCACGGTGGCGGCCGACATGTTGCCGTAGTCGCGCAGCACGCCGCGGCCGTCGACGAGCCCGCCGGCCGGCAGGTCGAACGCCTCCTCGAGCGCGCTCAGCACCTTTGCACCTCCGGGGTGGCAGACGAAATGTGCGATGTCGCGCAGCGCGAGACCGTTGCGTGCGAGGAATTCGCCGGCGATCTGGCGCAGATCGCGGCGGACGAGGCCCGGGATGTCGCGCGAGAACACCGCCTTGAGCCCGTCCTCGGCGACATCCCAGCCCATGATGTCGAGCGAATGCGGCCAGGTGTATTCGCCGCCCATGCCGAGGGCCGGCCCATCGCCTGCCGACGATACGATTGCGGCGGCGGCGCCATCGCCGAAGAGCGCGGTGGCGACGATGTTGCTCTTCGATACGTCGCTCTTCCGGAAGGAGAGCGCGCAGAGCTCGACGACCAGCAGCAATATCCGCGACCGCGGCGCGGCGCGGGCAAGATCGGCGGCGCGGGCGAGCCCGAGCACGCCGCCGGCGCAGCCGAGCCCGAACAGCGGCAGCCGCTTCACGTCCGGACGCAGTCCGAGCCTTCCAATGAGCAGCGCGTCGAGGCTGGGCGTTGCGACGCCGGTGGTCGAGACGGCGATCACCGCATCGATCTCCTGCGGTCGAAGCTGCGCAAGCCGCAACGCGTCCCCTGCCGCCGCTTCGAGCAGACGCACCGCATGCTCCAGGTAGAGCGCGTTCCGCTCGGCCCAGCCATGCGGCGCCTCGTACCAGTCGATCGGCACGCAGGAATAGCGCCGCTCGATGCCGGCATGTTCGAAGACCGGCATGAGCCGGCCGAGCTCGGCCTGCGCGCCATTGGCAAAGAGCTTGCGCGCCCGCTCGGCCACTTCGGCCTGGCCCAGCGCGAAAGACGGCACGGCAGTGGCGAGAGAGAGCAGGCGGGGGGCGAGGGTCACTGGCGAAGGGCTCCGTGCGTCGCTAGAGTGCGTCCCATAAACAGCAGCCCGCTAACATCCGTTCGCCATACTGCCGGAGAATCGATGAACCAGGGGTTCACATCCCCGCGATTTTCGCATAGAAGCCCCGTTTCTGCGCAATCGATGCGCGAGACGACGGGAACGCGGCTTCTCGACACACCGTTCGCGCGCGGCTGAGGGGCACCATTTGTCTGTGCCCATCAATCCTTCCCCGAGCCAATCGCCGCGCCACCGCCTGGTCGAGCGGCTGCGGAGCTATTTCCTCGCCGGCATCCTGGTCACCGGCCCGATCCTGCTGACGCTCTATCTCACCTGGCTCTTCATCGATGCGATCGACGGCGCGGTCCGCTGGCTGCTGCCCGATCGCTACAACCCGGCCACATATCTGCATGTGCCCGGTTTGGGCATGGTCATCGGCGTCATCGCGCTGACGCTCATCGGTGCCGCCACCGCGAACTATGTCGGCCGCATTTTCGTGCGTCTCTCCGAGCGCCTCCTTGCCCGCATGCCGGTGATCCGGGGCGTCTATGCTGCGATGAAGCAGATCTTCGAGACGGTGCTCGCCAAGCAGTCGAACACCTTCCGCGAAGTGGTGCTGGTCGAATTCCCGCGCAAGGGCATGTGGACGATCGCCTTCGTCACGGCGCACGTCGAAGGCGAGGTGCGCGATCTCACCGGCCCCGATCCGGTCAGCGTCTACGTGCCGACCACCCCGAACCCCACCTCGGGCTATCTGGTCTTCGTGCCGCGCAGCGAGCTCGTCATGCTGTCGATGACGGTCGAGGAGGCGATCAAGATGGTGATTTCCACCGGCATCGTCACGCCGCCCGACCGCCGGCCGGCTGCGGCACTCGAGCCGGCACGCACGGCCCACGGGTAAGGGGGCTTAGCCCGAGCGCACGTATCTCACCGCGAGATCGCGCTGGAAGAGGTAGAGGAGCGTGCGCAACGCCTCGCCGCGCGTGCTCTTGAGACCGGGGTCGCGCTCCAGCGCCAGGCGCGCATCGTCGCGCGCGATCGGCAAGAGATCGGCATGGGCGGCGAGATCGGCGAGCCTGAGCTCGGGCACGCCGCTTTGCCGCGTGCCCAGCACCTCGCCTGCGCCGCGCAGGCGCAGATCCTCCTCGGCGATGCGGAAGCCGTCATCGGTCTCGCGCAGGATCTCGAGCCGCGCCTTGGCGGTCTCGCCGAGCGGCGCCGCATAGAGCAGGAGGCAGGCCGAGGGCTTGTCGCCGCGGCCGATGCGCCCGCGCAGCTGGTGAAGCTGCGCGAGACCGAAGCGCTCGGCATGCTCGATGACCATCACCGTAGCGTCAGGCACATCGACCCCTACCTCGATCACCGTCGTCGCTACTAGCAGGTCGATCGTGCCATGGGCAAAGCCCTCCATCACCCGATCCTTCTCCGCGCCCTTCATGCGGCCATGCACCAGCCCGACGCGCTCGCCGAAAAGCCCGCGCAGCTCGCCGGCGCGCGCATCGGCGGCGGCGAGGTCGCTGCCTTCGGATTCCTCGACCAGCGGGCAGATCCAGTAGATCTTGGCGCCGCGGTCGAGCGCGCGGCGCACGCCGGCGATCACCTCCTCGAGCCGCTCCAGCGGCAGGGTGCGGGTGGTCACCGGCCGGCGACCCGCCGGCTTCTCGGTGAGGCGCGACGCATCGAGATCGCCGTAGGAGGTCAGCATCAGCGTGCGCGGGATCGGGGTCGCCGTCATGACCAGGATGTCGACGCCCTGCCCTTTGCCGGAGAGCGCGATACGCTGCTCGACGCCGAAGCGGTGCTGTTCGTCGATGACGGTGAGCGCCAGGTCGCGAAAGGCGACATCCTCCTGGAAGAGCGCATGTGTGCCTGCCACGATGCCAATCTCGCCGGAGGCGAGACGCTCCAGCAGCGCTTGGCGCGCGCGGCCTTTTTCGCGGCCGGTGAGCAGTGCCACCTCGAGCCCCGCCGGCGCGGCGAGCCGGCTCAGCGTGGCGAAATGCTGGCGCGCCAGAATCTCGGTCGGTGCCATCAACGCCGCTTGTGTGCCGGCCTCGACGGCGTCCAGCATGGCGAGGAGCGCAACGACCGTCTTGCCGCTGCCGACATCACCCTGCAGCAGCCGCAGCATGCGTGAGGGCGCTGCCATGTCGGCGGCGATCTCCGCGAGCGCCTGGCGCTGCGAGAAGGTGAGCGAGAAGGGGAGCGCGTCGATCACCTTCTGGCGAAGCCGGCCCTGGACTTTGATGCTGCGCCCCGGCAGCCGCTTGGTATGAGCGCGCACCAGCGCGATCGCGAGTTGGTTGGCCAGGAGCTCGTCATAGGCAAGGCGCCGTCGCGCCGCCGTGCCGGGCGCGAGGTCGCCCTCGCCGGCGGGCGCGTGGACAGCGGCGAGCGCCGCTTGCCAGGCAGGCCAGTGCTCGCGCGCGAGCAGGGCGGGGTCGAGCCAGTCCGGCAGTTGCGGCAGCCTTGCGAGCGTCGCGTCCATCGCCTTTTGCACCGTGCGCAGCGGCAGGCCGGCGGTGAGGCCATAGACCGGCTCGATCGGCTTCATGCGATCGAATTCGTCCGGCGCCAGCACATGGTCGGGATGGGTGATCTGGATCTCGTTGTTGAAGTGTTCGACCCGGCCGCTCACCCAGCGCGTCGTCCCGACCGGCAAAAGCTTCTCGAGCCAGTCACCCTTGACGTGGAAGTAGACGAGATGAAGGAAGCCGGTCTCGTCGCGGCAGCGCACGCGATAGGGCTGGCGCGGGTTGCGCGGCTTCAGATGGGCGTCGATGTCGAGCCGGATGGTGCAGATGCGCCCGTCCGGCGCCTCCTTCACCTTGGGCGTGAAGCTGCGGTCGATGATGCCACTGGGCAGGTGCCAGAGCAGGTCGGCCACCGCCGGCCCGGTCAACTTCTCGATGAGCTTGCCGAAACGCGGACCGACCCCTGGCAGCGAGGTCACGGGGGCGAAGAGCGGAAAGAGGATCTCGGGACGCATGGGCGTTTCGGGCCCTCGGACTATACACAAAACTGCAGAGCGACCCATCGCTCTGGCGGGCTGACGCGGCGGCCAAAAGCCTCTATATGAGGGCGCATGCCCGAGACCCCGGAGATCCGTCGCAAGCGGCTGCTGTTTCGCAGCTGGCATCGCGGCATCAGGGAAACCGACCTGCTGCTGGGTTCGTTCGCCGAGCAGCATCTGACCGGCTTGAGCGAGGCGCAGCTCGACCGGTATGAGGGGCTGCTCGAGGAGAATGACGCAACCCTGTTCGACTGGATCGCCGGCCGGGCCGCGCCGCCGCCCGAGCACGACAGCGATGTGCTGCGCCTGTTGATCGATTTTCGCTACCGCGCGAGACCCGCTTGATCGAGCTCGATCGCTTCTTTGCCGCCGCGGCGCCGGCCGCGGGGCGCGTCACCATCTCGGGAGCCCCCGAGGGCCACGACGCCTTCGTCCTCGGCGGCCTGGCCGCACGCGGCACGGCTGCGGCGCTGCTTCACGTCTGTCGCGACGACGGCCGCATGGCGCGGATGGCGGCGGCGCTCGCCTTCTTCCATCCGGGCCTCGAGGTCATCGCGCTCCCGGCCTGGGATTGCCTGCCCTACGACCGCGCCTCGCCCAATGCCGAGATCATGAGCCGGCGCATCGACGCGCTGACCCGGCTCGCCGACGGCGCGGCGAAACCCGCTCCTCGGGTCGTCTTGACCACGGTGAACGCCATCATTCAGCGGGTGCCGCCGCGGCAGGTGTTCAGGGACCGCGTGCTGACGCTCGGCCGGGGCGGGCGGCTTGCGCTCGACCGGCTCGGGGGTTTCCTCGGCCGCAACGGCTACACCCGCACCGACACCGTGCGCGAAGCCGGCGAGTTCGCGGTGCGTGGCGGCATCGTCGATCTGTTCCCATCGGGCGCTGCGGCGCCGGTGCGGCTCGACTTCTTCGGCGACGTCCTCGAGAATCTGCGCAGCTTCGATGCGCTGTCGCAACGCTCGACCGGCGTGCTGGAGCGCATCGCGCTGCGGCCGGTGAACGAGGTCCTGCTCGACGACGCGGTTATCCAGCGTTTTCGCTCGCGCTACCGCGAACAGTTCGGCACCGTCGCGGATGACGATCCCCTCTACGATGCGATCAGCGCCGGTCGGCGCTACATCGGCATGGAACATTGGCTGCCGCTCTATTACGAGAGCCTGGAGACGCTGTTCGACTACCTGCCGTACGCGGCGGTGACCCTCGATTACCAGGCGGAAGATGTCCGCAGCGACCGGCTGGCCTCGATCGCCGATTTCTATGCGGCGCGGCTCGAGGCGCTGCGCGCTCGCGCCACGACGGCACCGGTCTATCGCCCGGTGCGGCCGGAGCAGCTCTATCTCGGTGCCGAAGAATGGGAGGCGGCGCTTGCCGGTCGTCGCACCGGGCAAGTGACGCCGTTTGCTGCTCCCGAGGGCGCACCGCTCACGGTCCAGGCGGGCGCGACCTCGGGCCGGGATTTCGCCGAGGCCCGTGCCGATCCCAAGCGCAATCTCTTCGATGTGGTGCGCGATCACTTCGACGCGGAGCGGCGCGCCGGACGACGCGCGCTCATCCTCGCCTACAGCGCCGGCTCGGCCGAACGGCTGAAGACGTTGCTCCAGGAGCGCGGCCTCGAGGACTTTGTGACGGCGGCAAGCTGGCCCGACTTCCTGGCCGGTCCGGCGGGGCCGGTCGGCATTGCGGTGCTCGGCATCGAGCGGGGATATCGCTTCGATGGTGCGACGCTCGTCACCGAGCAGGATATCCTCGGCGACCGTCTCGCACGCCCGCCGAGGCGCCGCGCCAATTTCGACCAGTTCATCGCCGAGGTGTCGGCGCTGCAGCCGGGCGATCTCGTCGTCCATGTCGAGCACGGCATCGGCCGCTATGACGGGCTGGTCACGCTCGAAGTCGCCGGCGCGCCGCATGACTGTCTGCGCGTCCTCTATGCCGAGGGCGACAAGCTCTTCGTGCCGGTCGAGAACATCGAGGTGTTGTCGCGCTATGGTTCGGAGGAGACGGATGTCCAGCTCGACCGTCTCGGCGGCGTCGCCTGGCAATCGCGCAAGGCGCGGATCAAGCAGCGCATCAAGGACATCGCCAACGAGCTTATCGCGGTGGCGGCGCAGCGCCAGCTCAAGAACGGCGAGGCGATGCCTTCGCCCGAGGGGCTCTACGAGGAGTTCGCCGCACGCTTTCCCTATCCCGAGACCGAGGACCAGCAGAAGGCGATCCTCGACACGCTCGGCGACCTGGCCTCGGGGCGGCCGATGGACCGGCTCATTTGCGGCGACGTCGGCTTCGGCAAGACAGAAGTCGCGCTGCGCGCCGCCTTCATCGCCGCCATGACAGGGAGCCAGGTGGCCGTCGTGGTGCCGACGACGTTGTTGGCGCGGCAGCATTACCGCACGTTCACGCAGCGCTTTGCCGGGTTGCCGCTGCGCGTTGCGCAGCTCTCACGCCTGGTCTCGGCGCGCGACGCCGCGCAGATCAAGAAGGACATCGCCGAGGGCCGCGTCGAGATCGTCATCGGCACGCATACGCTGCTCGGCAAGGGCATCAAGTTCTCGCATCTGGGGCTCCTCGTCGTAGACGAGGAGCAGCATTTCGGCGTGGCTCAGAAGGAGCGGCTGAAGCAGCTCAAGGCCAACGTGCATGTGCTGACGCTGACCGCGACGCCGATCCCGCGCACCCTGCAACTGGCGCTCGCCGGCGTGCGCGAGATGAGCGTCATAGCCACCCCGCCGGTCGATCGCCTGGCGGTGCGCACCTTCGTCATGCCCGCCGATCCCGTCGTGCTGCGCGAGGCCATCCTGCGCGAGCGGCATCGCGGCGGGCAGGTGTTCTGCGTCGCGCCGCGTATCAGCGATTTGAGCGAAGTGCGCGATCAATTGCGCGAGCTGGTGCCGGAGATCAAGGTGGCGGTCGCGCATGGCAAGATGAGCGCGGCCGAGCTCGAGACTGTCATGGCCGCCTTCGATGACGGCAGCTACGATTTGCTGCTTTCGACCAACATCATCGAGAGCGGCCTCGACATTCCGACGGCGAACACGCTCATCGTGCACCGTGCCGACCGCTTTGGCCTCGCTCAGCTCTACCAGCTGCGCGGACGCATCGGCCGCGGCAAGCTGCGCGCCTACGCCTATCTCACTTTGCCCGAAGGCAAGACGCTGACGCCCACCGCGCAGCGCCGGCTCGAGGTGATGCAGACGCTCGATCAGCTCGGCGCCGGCTTCACCCTGGCGAGTCATGATCTCGACATCCGCGGCGCCGGCAATCTCCTCGGGTCCGAGCAGTCGGGCCACATCCGCGAAGTCGGCGTCGAGCTCTATCAGCATATGCTCGAGGAGGCGATCGCCGCGTCACGCAGTGGCGTCGAGGAGCTCGGCGAGGCGAAGGAGGAGTGGACACCGCAGATCACCATCGGCACGCCGGTGCTCATTCCCGAGAGCTATGTCGCCGATCTCAACGTCCGACTGGGGCTCTACCGGCGCATCGCGGTGCTGGTCGACCGGCGCGAGATCGACGCCTTTGCCGCCGAGCTCATCGACCGCTTTGGCCCGCTGCCGCAAGAGGTCGAGAATCTGCTGGAGATCATCGCGATCAAGCGGCTCTGCCGCGACGCCGGTATCGAGAAGGTCGAAGGCGGGCCCAAGGGCGCGGTCATCGCCTTCCACCACGATCGCTTCGCCAATCCCGCTGGGCTCGTCGACTTCCTGCAGCGCCAGGTTGGCACTGCCAAGCTCCGGACGGATCAGCGGCTCGTCATCATGCGCGGCTGGGAAGATACGCGCGATCGGCTGCGCGGCATCAGCGCTTTGCTGGCCGACCTCGCGAAGATCGCCGCGGCCCCGCCGCAACCCTCGGTTCCGCCTGCCGGCGCGCCCGCCAAGCGTGCCGGAGTCGCGCTGCAGCGCCGCTGAAGTCACCTATGGTTGGTCGTGAAGCGGTGCGCAGAACCGTTGCGCGCCGATTGAGCCATTTTCGGAACTCTGGCCTCCAGCCGAGGGTTGTTCCGCGCGAGAGTCCCTGTCGCGGAAGGGAGGCCCATGACCACCCGACTCCGTTTCAAGACCCCGCTTCTGGCATCGACGGCTGCGCTCGCGCTGGTGCTCGTCGCCTTGCCGATTTCTACGGATGACGGCACGCCGCTGTTCGCGCACAAGGCCTTCGCCGCAGGTGGTGGCGGCGGTGGCGGTGGCGCCGGAGGCGCAGGTGCGGGTGGCGCCGCCGGAGGCGCAGGCGCTGCGGGTGGTGCCGGCGGTGCAGGCGGTGGTGGTGCCGGAGCTGGTGGTGGTGCCGCTGGCGGCGGTGCTGGTGCCGGAGCCGGCGGTGGCGCCGGCGGTGCTGGTGGTGCCGCGGGCGGCGGTGCAGGCGCCGGAGCAGGGGGTGGCGCCGGCGGTGCTGGTGGTGCCGCGGGTGGCGGTGCAGGCGCCGGAGCCGGCGGTGGCGCCGGCGGAGCTGGTGGTGCCGCGGGTGGCGGCGCAGGCGCCGGAGCCGGCGGTGGCGCCGGTGGTGCTGGTGGTGCCGCGGGTGGCGGCGCAGGCGCCGGAGCCGGCGGTGGTGCCGGCGGGGCTGGTGGTGCCGCGGGCGGTGGTGCAGGCGCCGGTGCCGGCGGTGGCGCCGGCGGAGCTGGTGGTGCCGCGGGTGGCGGTGCAGGGGCCGGAGCAGGCGGTGGTGCTGCAGGTGCCGCGGGTGCCGGCGCGGCCGGCGGTGCCGGAGGTGGCGCAGGCGCCGGCGGTAGCGCCGGTGCGGCAGGAGGTGCCGGCGCAGCGGGTGGAGCAGGCAGTGCCGGCGGTGGCGCTGGCGCGGGTGCTGCGGCAGGTGGCGCCGGCGCAGGTGGCGCGGCGGGCGGTGGCGCCGGCGCGGGCGCTGCCGGCGGCGGTGCGGCCGGAAGTGCCGGTGCGGGTGCGGGCTCATCAGGTGCAGGCGCTGCGAGCGGTGGTGCCGGAGGAGCTGGTTCGGGCGCTGCCGCCGGCGGTCCCGGCGCCGGCGGTGGCGCAGGCGCTGGCACCGGCGGTGCCGCTGGTGCGGGCAGCGCCGGTGCAGGCGGCGGTCCTGGCGCCGGCGCTGCAGCGGGCGCCGGCGGTGCCGGTGCATCCGGCGCGGGCGCCGCTGGCGGTGCCGGCGCAGGCGGCGGCGCGGGCAGCGCGGCGGCGGGCGGCGGTGCCGGTGCCGGCGCTCCGGGCGGCGGATCGGGAAGCTCCGGTCCAGCGGGCGGTGCGGCGGCAGCCGCAGCAGCAGCCGGCGCTGGCGCGGGTGGCGGCGTCGGCGGCGGCGGCAGTGCGGGCCCGGCTGGTGGAGGCGCCGGCGGTGGTGCGTCGGCCGCGGGAGGCGCTGGGGCTGCGGGTGGCGGGGCAGCCGCGGCGGGCGGTGTCGCCTATACGCCCGAGATGTCGGCGCTGGACGCATTCCTGCGCAGTCCCGCGGCAACTCAGACCATGTATGCGACCGCGCCGAGCCAGCAGCAGGTGAAGGTCGTCTCCGCCTATCGCAATGCGCTTGGCCAGAACTGTCAGGTCGTCGAGCAGAACGTCTATATCGCCGGGCAGCGTGTGCACGCCAGCGGCACCATGTGCCGCCAATCCGACGGACGCTGGGCGCTGGTGCACTGAGCATGGCGGAGCGTCCTACTGACGACGTGGCCCGCAGCCGCGCCGCGCCGAGCTGGGCTGCGACGGTGCTGGTTGCCGGTGCCTTTTTCGGAACGCTGCTTCCGGCAGCCTTCGCCTATGGTGCTGGCGGCGCGGCTGGCGGCGCGGCTGGTGCCGCGGCCGGCGCGGCTGCGGCCGCCGCTGGTGCCGTCGGCGCTGCCGCGGGCGCCGCGGCTGGTGCAGCAGGAGCGGCGGCTGGCGCCGGTGGCGGGGCTGGCGGCGGCGCAGGTGCGGGTGGCGGTGCCGGTGCGGCGGCAGGAGGAGGAGGCGCAGGCGCAGGCGCCGGCGGCGGCGCCGGGAGCGCTGGTGCTGCGGGCGGTGTAGCGGGCGTCGGCGGCGGAAGCGCCGGTGCTGGCGGTGCGAGCGCGGCGGCGGCCGGGGCAGGCGGTGGCGCCGGTGCAGGGGCGGGTGGCGTCGCCTATACGCCGGAGATGTCGGCCCGCGACGCGTTCCTGCGCAGCCCGGCGGCGACGCGGCTAGCGGATGGCGATGAGGGACGGACGCGCGTGGTGCGGACCTTCACCGATCGTCTTGGAGAAACATGCCGGCTCGTCGAGCAGCGCGTCTTTATCGGCGGCCGTGCCGTGCGCGCCGCCGGCACGGTCTGCCGGCAGCCCGACGGCAGCTGGATCTTCGCTCCGTAGGCGCCGATCCCTCAGGCCGCGCTCTGGCCGCCGTTCCGCACCAGATCGAAAACCGGCAGGAAGAATTCCGGCTCCTGCGCGCCCGACACCGCGTATTGCCGCTCAAAGATGAAGCACGGCACCGCGTTGATGCCGAGGCGGCGGGCGCCACGATCCTCGCCCACCACTTCCTCGCGCGATTCGGGCCCGGCAAGCCAGGCAGCTGCGGCTGCCGGCTCGAGCCCGGCCTCGCCGGCCAGCGCCACCAGCGTCGGCGGGTCGCCGATGTCGCGGCCCTCGATGAAATAGGCGCTGAACAGCGCTTCGACCACCGCATCGGCGCGATCCTGCCCGGCCGCGTAGCGGATCAGCCGGTGCGCGTGCTGGGTGTTGGGCGTGCGGCGAATGCGATCGAAAGCGAAGGGAATGCCCACCGTCGCGCCGGCCTCGCTGACGCTGGCATAAATGCGGTCGGCATGCGCGTCGTCGCCGAACTTCGCGGCAAGATAGGCACGCCGCTCCATGCCCTCCTCGGGCATGTCCGGATTGAGCTGGAACGGCCGCCAGGTGATCTCGGGCTCGATCTCCGGCCGCAGCGCCAGCGCCCGCCCGAGCCGGCGCTTGCCGATGAAGCACCAGGGGCAGATGACATCCGACACAATATCGATATGCATGGCAGGCCTCCGTGCTTGCTGCCGGGCGCGCCGGCAGCCTTGACGCTGCCTTCGACGGCTACAAGGATGGCGCGCCACAAGGGGAGGGACAAGCGTCGATGGCGAATTTTGATCTGGCCGGCCGCGTCGCCCTGGTGACCGGCGCATCGGCCGGCCTCGGCCGCCACTTCGCCGGGGTGTTGGCACGCGCCGGCGCCGCGGTGGCGCTGGCTGCCCGCCGACGCGACCTGCTGGACGAGGCGATGCGCGAGATCGGAGCAGCGGGCGGTCGAGCCGCGGCGGTGATCTGCGATGTCAGCGACGCCGCCAGCGTGCGCGAGGCCGTGGCGGCGGCGGAAGCGGCGTTGGGCCCCATCGACATCCTGGTCAACAACGCCGGCATCGCCATCTCCAAGCCGCTGCTCGAGCATAGCGAGACCGACTGGGATCGCGTCGTCGATACCAACCTCAAGGGCGCGTGGTTGCTGTCGCGCGAACTCGCCGAGCGCTGGGTGAAGGCCGGCCGCGGCGGCCGGATCATCAACATTGCCTCGCTGCTGGCGCTGCGGCCGATCCGCCATGTGCCGAGCTATTGCGCGGCGAAGGCGGGGCTTGCCCATCTCACCCACACCATGGCGATGGAACTGGCGCGCAAAGACATCACGGTGAACGCCATTGCGCCGGGCTACTTCGAGACGGATATGAACCGCGGCTTCCTGCACAGCGAAGTCGGCCAGGCACTGATCGCGCGCATCCCGATCGGCCGTTCCGGCCGGGCGGAGGATCTCGATGGCGCGCTGCTGCTGCTCGCCTCCGACGCCGGCGCCTATATCACCGGCGCCGTCATCCCGGTCGATGGCGGCCACGCGGTGGCGGCAGTGTGAGTCTGCCGCAAGACGCGGCGGCGCTTGCCCGCTATCTGCGCGAGGCGACGGGGGCGCGCCAGGCCAGCATCAGGGAGCTCCGGCGCTTGCCGGAGGGCGCGGTTCAGGAGAATTGGCGCGTCGAGGTCGAGTTCGCGGGCGGCGATCTCGACGGCTCTCGCAGCTTGGTGCTGCGCAAGGACGCCGCTACCTCGCTCGGCCTCGGTCTCGATCGCGCCGGAGAATTTCAAGTGGCGCGCACGGCGCATGCTGCCGGAGTGAGCACGCCGGAGCCGCTGCTGCTCTGCACCGAGCGGACGGTCATCGGCTCGCCTTTCTTCGTCATGCGGCGGATCTCCGGCGAAGCGGCGCCGCAGCGCATCGTCTCGGGCGCGCTCGGCGGCGAGCGCACCGACCTCGCTGCGGCGCTGGCGCGGGAGATGGCGGCGATCCACGCGGTCGCGCCTCCCTGTGCCACTCTCGCTTGCCTCGGTGCGCCGCCCGCCGACGCGGCCGGGGCGCGGCTTGCCCAATGCGCGGGTCTCCTCGCTGATGATCCAGAGCCGCATCCGGTGGCGGAGTGGGGCCTGCGCTGGCTCGACCGCCATCGCCCGCCACCCGCGGCGCCGGTACTTTGCCATGGTGACTTCCGCACCGGGAATTTTCTTGCCGATGATCGCGGACTGACCGCCATCCTCGATTGGGAATTCGCCGGCTGGAGCGATCCCGATGAAGACATCGGCTGGTTCTGCCTCGGCTGCTGGCGCTTCGGCGCCTATGAGCGCGAGGCAGGCGGCATCGTGCCGCGCCCGGTCTTCATCGATGCCTATGAGCGCGCGTCGTGGCGGCGCATCGATCCGGCGCGGCTGCGCTGGTGGGAGACGATGGCGGCGCTGCGCTGGCTCGCCCTCGCCTTGCGCCAACGCGACCGCGCACTCATCGGCGGCGAGCTGTCGCTCGACCTCGCGCTGACCGGGCGGCGCGTTGCCGAATGCGAGTTCGAGATCCTGAAGCTTACGGGAGCGCTCTGATGCGCGACAGGCCCGATGGCGCAAGCTTGCGCGCGCTTGCCGAGCAGGCGGCAGAGCGCGGCGAGGCGCCGGAGCTCGTGGCACGCGCTCGCGCCATCGCGGCGCGCGAGGCGGCGGCGGGGGCCGCACCGGTCGAAGCGATCCGCAGGGAGCTCGCAGGGCGCTGGGGCGAGGGGAGCATCGAGGAGCTGCTGCGCCGTCTCGCCGAGGCCATTCGCGCCGGGGCCTTCGATGCGCCGGGGCCGGAGCAGAGAGCGCTTCACCGAGCGCTTGGCGCCATCACGGAGCAGAAGCTCGCCGAGAGCAACCCCGACTATCTCGCCGCGGCACGGCGCCGCTGAGCGGTTACTCCCAGAACGGTTTCACGCGGTGCAGGGCTCGGGCGGACGCGGGAAATTGCCGGCCGGCGGCGGCGATGTCATGCGCGAGCCAGCCCGCGACCAGCGGCTGAGCCGCAGGTGCCGCGTCGAGCTCGCGGAGCAGGGCCTCGCCCACCAGCGCATCGTTCATGCGTCCCATCAGATCCTGCAGCTCGATCAGCCGCCGCAGATATTTCTTCGCGGCACCCTCATCGAATAAAGATTTAAGAAGTTCAGAAGGGTAACGGAGTTTTTTCACGCGTATGCGGAGCTGATGGAAGCCGGCCTGGTCGGCGAGATCGGCGGTCTTGAGGCGCTTTCTGAGCTGGCGGTGGCGCTTGGCCAGCAGCCGGGCCGCGAAGTCACGCAGCGGCATCTCCCATTGTTCGACGCTTTGCACCTCCGGCTGCCGCAGCCAGCTCGACCCGACGATTGCCGCCTCCACCGCGGCAAAGCTCTCCTGCAGCGACGGGCCGGGCACCGACCGGCGTCGCGCCATGCGTGCCAACCGCTCAAGCTCCGCGAGACCCGCCGCCTGCGGCATCGCCTCGCGCAGCGGCGCCACGCACTGGACGAGAAAGACATCCCATTCGCGAGCGCGCCCATAGCGCTGCGCAATCGCGCGAAGCTGGCCGCCCAGCGCGCCCCGCTCGGCCTCGGGCAGCGCATCGGCGAAGGCGGACAGGATGGAGCGCAGCCGGCGCAGGCCGACGCGGAAGCGGTGAACGGCTTCGGCGTTCGGCCGAGCGGCGGCGCTGCTCCGCGCTCTGAGCGCCTCCAGCGCTCCAGCGAGCATCTCCTGCAATCCTTCGCCGACGGCAAGGTCGGCGGCGAGATCGATGCGGCGACCGCGCGCCACCGTCTCCGCCATTCCGCTTGGCCCCCGTTTGATAACCGCCGGCCGGTCCATTTGCGCCGTCCGGTTCCCTCGTTCTGACGGGTCGAGAGTCTTACCGATACTGCCGCCGGGCGGCAAGCTTACGCCGTTCCGGTTTGACGACGCCTGCCACGGCTTGCATTCTCGCGGGCTCAGCCGAGAGGAAGCCCATGAAACCGGACATCGTCCTTGTCGTTCCGATCTATGCCGCGGCGGTCGACAGCCTCGACCGCGAATTCACCATGCATCGGCTCTGGCAGGCGAAACACCGCTCGGCTTTCCTGGAAGAGATCAGCGGTCGCGTGCGCGCCATCGCCACAGGACCCGGGCGGGTCGATGCCGCACTGATGGATGCGCTGCCGAAGACGGAGATCATCGCGACGCAAAGCGTCGGCGTCGACCACATCGATCTCGCTGCCGCCAAGGCGCGCGGTATTGTCGTCACCAACACGCCGGACGTGCTCACCGATGATGTCTCCGATCTCGCCATGGCGCTGGTGCTGGCGGTGGCCCGGCGGATCGTGCCGGGCGACCGCCATGTGCGCGACGGCAAATGGCTGCAGGGAAACCTGCCGCTCGCGACCAAGGTCGGCGGCGCGACCATGGGCATCGTCGGTCTTGGCCGCATCGGGCAGACCATCGCCAAGCGTGCCGAAGCCTTCGGCATGAAGATCGTCTATCACGGGCCGCGCGCGAAGCCGGGCGTCTCCTACCGCTTCTATCCCGATCTCGTCGAGATGGCCGGAGCGGTCGACTATCTCATGGTGAGCTGCCCGGGCGGCAGCGGCACGCGCAATCTCGTCAATGCCGCGGTGCTGAAGGCGCTCGGCGCCAAGGGCGTGCTCGTCAACATCTCGCGGGGCTCGGTGATCGACGAGCCGGCGATGGTCGAAATGCTGCAGAACGGCAGCCTCGGCGGGGCCGGGCTCGACGTCTTCGTCGATGAGCCGCGCGTGCCGGCGTCGCTCTTCGCTCTCGAAAACGTCGTGCTTCAGCCGCATGTCGGCAGCGCCACCCATGCGACGCGCGGCGCCATGGGTCAGCTCGTCGTCGATAATCTGAAGGCGCATTTCGCAGGAAAGCCGCTGCTGACCCAGGTGGTGTGAGTGGAGCCGCTCAGCGCGCCCGGCGCTTCACCGGCCGGACCTTCGCTTTGGAGCGCTTCAGCCTGGCGGGAGCTTCGGCCCGGCGCGCGATCCGCGTGCCCGGGCGCGGGTGGCCCTCCCCGCGGGTGCCGCGCTCCTTCATGCGCCAGCTTTTCCGGTCGCCGAGATCGTTGAAGATTGCGTAGCTGCCGGGGCGCAGCGCGAGCGGTTTGCCGATCCGCCGCATGTGATCGAAGCGTGTGCCCCGCGGCGGACGCTCGGCCTCAAACCAGGCCGGATGAAGGAAGTTCGACACCCAGACGCCGTCGATGCGGTAGCGGTCCGATCGGCAGGGATCGCAGACCTCGTAGCCGTAGAGCCGGCCCGGCTTCGGCTGCTTGATCACCGCGGCAAGATTGATATAGGGGTCGATCAGCATCTCGAGCAGCTCATGGCTCAGCACGACCGACCAGGGCGTACCGTCGCCCTGCGCGCTCTGGACGAAGGCCTTGCCGAGCGGCAGTCCCGCCCGCGTAACGTCGTGATAGCCGAGATCATCGGCGCGGTCGGAAGTGTCGTGCAGCGTCAGCCACCAGGCATTGCGCGGCAGCGCCTCGCCCTGCGGCACGACGCTGAGCTCGGCGGTGATTCCCCACACCGGCGTGAAATCTCGCGCCAACTGCTTCTGGAGCGCTTTCACGGTGCGGACGAGGGCGCTCTCCGAAATGTCACGATCGTCTTTGGTGCAGTCGATCACCGCGATCCGGATCGGCGCGCCCTGCCGCTGCGCCGGTTTTCGCCGTCTTGCCGCCATGTCCCCCTCCGTGGCCGCATCCGGCGGCCGCTCTCAGAACTTTTCCTCGCCCTTGCTCCGCACCGCGTCCGGAAAGTCGCGATAGAGGGCGAAGGTCGCTTCGCTGACCATTGAATTTACTGCAAAATGAAGTCCTTCGATCGGATCGCGCCGGGCCGCGACCCCGGTGAAGGCGCGGTCGAGCTGCGCGAGATCGCGGATCTCGATCATGAGGTGGAAGTCGCCGAGCTCGCGCGGACCGAGCCCGAGCTTGCGCCGGGTGAGCCGCCAGCCTTCGATCAATCCCTGCTCGCGAAGATGACCGAGATAGGCGGCAACGTGATCGCCGAACTCGGTGTCGCGCGTACCGGGCTTGAGGTTGCACCAGACGTGATAGATGTCCATGGAGCCATCCTCACAGCGCTTCGGGCATGGCGGCGCGCGGAATGATCGCGCCGCGATACTGTATCACGGTACCGGCCAGCCGATGCCCGGCAAGCGCCGCTGCTGCCGGCGAGGCCCCAGCGAGGCGCGCGCTCAGATAGGCCGCGTTGAAAGCGTCGCCGGCCGCCGTGGTGTCCACCGGCACGACGGGCACGGGCACCGGCACGACGGTGCCGTCTCCCAGGCGACAGCCGGCGGCGCCGGATTTGACGCAGACTTCGGCGCCGCGCCCGGTATAGCGGGCGAGCGTCTCGGAGACCGAGGCATCGCCCCAGAGCGCCTGCTCGTCCTCGAAGGTGGGCAGCGCCATGTCGATGACGTCGAGGAACGGCGCGATCGCATCGCGCGCCGCGGTACGGTCGGCCCAGCCGGCCGGGCGATAATTGCTGTCGAAAGCGATTAGCCTGCCGGCGGCGCGCGCCGCTGCGAGCGCCTGGCGAAAGCGCTCGCGCGCCGGCGGCGCCAGGATCGAGAGTGTGATCGCGGTGAAATAGAGCACATCATAGGCGGCGAGCCGGTCGAGCAGCCTCTCGGCCGCGCCGCCGCCGAAGAGCTCGCGCGCCGCTGCCGCCGAGCGGTAGTAGAAAAAGCGCCGCTCGCCATCGGCCGCGGTGCGGATGAGATAGAGCCCCGGCAGCTTGCCCGGCAGTCGCGCCACCGCTTGCGTACCGACGCCCTCCGCCCGCCAGGCGGCGAGCATCGCATCGCTGTAGGGATCGTCGCCGAGCGCGGTGACGTAGTCGACGGCGAGCCGATCGGAAGAATTGAGGCGGGCGAGATAGAGCGCCGTGTTGTAGCTGTCGCCGGCGAAGCCGAACTCGAGCAGCTCTGCGTCCCGATGCCGCAGCTCGATCATGCATTCGCCGATGGACGCGAGTCGCCTCATTCTGTCCTCTTGCCGACCGACGCTGTTGCTCTACTCTCTCCGTTGCCCGCTCTGGCAGGCGGCGTCAAGGCGGAAGGAGCGCCATGCACGCGATCTTCCAAGGCACGACCGTCATTCCCGTCGTCACCATCGGGCGCGCCGTTGACGCCGTGCCGCTGGCGACGGCGCTGCTGCGCGCGGGGTTGCGCGTGGTCGAAGTGACCCTCAGGACCCCCGAGGCCGCCGGGGCCATCCGCGAAATCGCCCGGCGTGTGCCCGACGTGATCGTCGGGGCCGGAACGGTGCTGACCGGCGCGGATGTGACCCGAGCGGTCGAAGCCGGTGCGCGTTTTCTGGTGAGCCCCGGGCTGACGCCCGACCTTGTCGCCGCCGGACTCGCCAGCGAGCTGCCTTATGTTCCGGGCGCGGTGACGCCCTCGGAAGTGATCGCGGCGCGCGAACATGGCTTCTCGCTCCTCAAATTCTTTCCGGCGGCGGCATCGGGCGGCACCGAAGCGCTGCGTCAGCTCGCCCCGGTTTTTCCCGGCATCGCCTTCTGCCCCACCGGCGGCGTCGGCGAGGCGAATGCGACCGAATACCTCTCGCTGCCCAACGTGCCGATGGTCGGCGGCAGCTGGATGGCCTCGAGCGATGCCATCGCCGCCGGCGACTGGGCCGGCATCGAGGAGCGTGCGCGCCGGGCGGTGCGGCTGAAGCCGCGCTGAGCCGCGGCTCAGCTTTTCACCTTGTAGCCGTTGTTGCGCAAGCACTGATCGACGAATTGCTTTTCGTCGATGGGACCCTGCACGTGACTGACGCCGACGCCGGTGCCGACCACGGCGCCGGAAATCGTACCGTAGCTGGTGGAAAGCCCGATATTGCCGGCGCTCAGCATGCCGAGGCTCGAGCCGAGGGCGCCGCCGACGCCCGCGCCGAGGATCGCGCCCGCCAGCACCGGGCCATAGCGGTCGCGCTCGGCCACCTTCTTGCAGTCGAAGAGATCGATCTCGAAGCGCGCCTTGTTGACGCCGGTGAGGTCGACATCGGGGCGATAGGTGCTGCTCGGCGCGCAGCCCGCGGCGGTCAGGCAGAGAAACGGGATCAAGGCGACGCGCATTGGGGAATTGTCGCCGGACCCGCCTCGTGCCGTCAACCGCGCGGCGTTCAATAGGTCGCGCGGCCGCCGGAGAGGTCGAAGACGCCGCCCGTACTGAAGGAGCATTCCTCGGAGGCGAGCCAAGCGATCATCGCGGCGATTTCCTCGACCCCGCCAAAGCGCCCCATCGGGATTTTCGACAGCATGTAATCGATATGCTGCTGCGTCATCTGCGCGAACATCTCGGTCTTGACCGCAGCCGGGGTGATGCAATTGACGCAAATGCCGGTCTGCGCCAGCTCCTTGCCCAGCGACTTGGTGAGCGCGATGACGCCGGCCTTGGCCGCGGAGTAGGCGGAAGCGTTCGGATTGCCCTCCTTGCCGGCGATCGAGGCGATGTTGACGATGCGACCGTAATTCCGGCGCTGCATGCCCGGGACCACGGCGCGGCAGCAGAGAAAGACGCCGGTGAGATCGATCTCGATCACCTTGCGCCAGGCCTCGGCCGGATATTGCGCGACGGTGGTGTTGGGGCCGGTGATGCCGGCGCTGGCCACCAGGATCTCGACCGGGCCGAGGCGACGCTCGGTCTCGGCGAGGGCGGCGGCGATCGAGCTCTCGTCGGTGACGTCGACCCGACAGCCGATCGCGCCCTTGAGCCGGGCTGCCGCCGCTTCGGCACCGTCGATATCCCAGAGCGCGGCTTTGGCGCCGCCGGCGATCAGCCGCTCGGCCGCCGCATAGCCGATGCCGCGCGCCCCGCCGGTGATGACGGCGACGCGGTTGCTGACGTCGATCTTATTCATGCTCGCTCCCTCGCTTGAGACCGGCCCGCTCGGTGCTGCGACGCGGCCGCCATGGCGGCACATTCGACAGGGCGTGACCGCCGCCGTCAATCTTGCATCGTTCTATTCCCGCTCCGCCAGGGTATCGGCGACATAGGCGCCCCGCCTGCCCATCGGCTTGCGCGGCGGGTCGGTGGTATCGCGCGCCGTCTGATGCTCCATCTCGGCGTTGAACTCGCCGCCGAGCAGCACGGCATAGGCGCTGATCCAGAACCACATCAGCAGCACGACCACGGCGCCGAGCGAGCCATAGGTTTTGTTGTAGGTGGCGAAGCGGCCGACATAATACGAGAAGAGCGCCGAGCCGATGATCCAGACCAGGGTCGCCGCGGCGGCACCCCAGCTTACCCAGCTCCAACGCGGTTCGTTGCGCGAGGGCGCATAGCGATAGACCACGGCAAGCCCGCCACCGTACAACGCCAACAGCAGCGGCCAGCGCACAATGCTCACCAGCTGCTTGCCGAAATAGCCGAGCGGCAGGAGGCGCAGCACGCCCGGAATGACCGCGATCAGCAGCAGCGAGAGGATGGCGAAGACGACACCGCCCGCGGTCATCAGCAGGGCGGTGCCGTAGAAGCGCAGGACGTTCCGCTTCTCGCGCTCGGCATAAACGACGTTCAGTGCCGACATCAGCGCGCTGGTGGCATAAGTGGCGCTCCACATGGCGAGCGCCAGGCTGATGACGAAGCCGATGCCGAGCGTCGAAGAGCTGGCCTGCACGATGGCGGTGAGCTGCTGGGCGATCAGATGCTGCGCTTCCGGCGGGATCATCCCTTCGACCGATTGCACCTGCGCCTGCACCTCGGCCGGATCAAAGGCGAGCCCATAAAGCGCAACCAGCGCGGTGAAGCCCGGCGCCAGCGACAGCAAAGTGTAGAAGGCCACGCCGGCGGCCATCAGCGAGATGTTGTCGCGGCCGATATCGGTGAAGATCCGCCAGCCGATATCGCGCCACCCAGCGGCGGTGATCTGTTGCGGTTCCTCCGCCAGCCGACCATGCGCGCCGTTCCCGGCGCGCGCCACCGCGCTCCGTCGCCGGCGACGACGATCGGCCGCCGAGGCATAAAGCGCCATCCCGGCGGCAATAGCGATCCCGAGCAGCGGACGGCGATCCATGGCCATGATTGGCGCCCCAGGCCGCAAACGCTGCGGCGCTCGCAGCATCCCGGCAAAGCCTATGGCTGCCTTGATCGTGAGCGGCTCGCGCGCGGGTGGAACCCTCCCGGCGCGGCCGGCGTTGATCGCCAATGCCACGGTCAAGCCGTCCATCATAACGAGGAGAGCGCGCCATGCGTGCAAGCGACGGGACCCTTCGCCTGGGAACGCCGAGTCCGACACTGCTGCGGCTCGAAGGCCGGCAGACGGCGGCATGGAGGCCGCGCAAGATCCAGCGGACCTCCTGGTTCAGCCGGATCCTGCGCCGGCGGCAGCCGACTACCTACGAGCGCTGCCTCGCGATCCACATCCACTACGCCGGGCCGCGCAGCGCTCTCTCTTAGGCCGGCATCATCTCCGCGACCGCGCGAAGCCGAAGCGTCGGGCGGCCGTCGGCGGTGAGAAATCCGCCGCTGCCGAGCGCTGCCAGGATCGATCGAAAATGCGCGACGGTGCCGGGCCTTTCGGCGCCTTCGAGCCAATTCTGATCGAGAAATGACGCAAGGGCAGGGTGGCCGAACTCGGCTTCCCACAAGATGCCGAGCAGCGATGCCATCGCTTCCTCGCGCTCGACGGCGAGGCCGAAGAGACAGGCGGCCGCAGCTGCGGCCGCGCGGTTGCCGGTCTCCGGGCCAGGCCCGAGACCGAAATCGATGCAGCTGCGCCGTTCAGGCGCGGCGAGCTGGAAATGCGCGAGCTCGTGCAGCAGCACATAGGCTTCCGTGTCGCCGCGCAACGCGGTGCCGTTCCAACTGAAGTCGAGCTGCGGTCGTCCGGCACGGACCGGAATGCTGAGCCGCCGGGCAAGTGTGAGCGCGTCGGCGTGATGCGTCGCCGCCCGCGGGCCGGTCGCACGCTCGGCATCGGCCGGCCGGGCGATGCGACGGAAGATCGCCTTCTCCGGCCCGTCGCCAAGCTCGTCGGCGAAGCGCGCGAGCACCGCCGGCAGGCAGTCGGGCGTGATCGGCGTGAGCATCATGGCGCGTTCACGAAACCGTTCTGAGAGTGGGCCAAGCGGCAGCGACCATAGGAAAAGTTCCGCTCAAATTCAAAAAGATAGGGGTTGCAGCCCTACCGGCTGCGCCGCAGGCTCGGGACCTCCCCACCGTCTTCTGGCGCCGATCGCCTGCCGGCCGATGCCGCCCGGAGCGCGCGGGATGACTCAGGGTCCCCGGCCGCGCCCGCCGCGGCCCTTGGCAGGAGGTGGCATGGCAGTCGGCACCGTGAAATGGTTCAACTCGACCAAAGGATATGGGTTTATTCGCCCGGAAGACGGCGGTGCGGACGTCTTCGTGCATGTGACGGCGGTGCAGCGCGCCGGGCTGGCATCGCTGATCGAAGGGCAGCGGATCACCTATGAGGTGGTGCGCGATCGCGGCAAGCTCTCGGCCGCCAATCTCAGCATGGCGCGGTGACCGCAAGCGGAGCGGCGCCGAATGCAGGCGTATGACGTAATGCAGGCGTATGACGTTGAGCAGCCTTGGGAGTCCGAGCAGCCTTGAGAAAAGTGAGTAGCTTCCGGGAAGCACAATGGCCTGGTCCGGTGTTCAACGGGCATGACAAGGCAATACGTTATCCTGCTCGTCGAGGACGAAGCATCGGTGCGAAATTTCGCGCAAGAGTTGCTTGCCGGCGCAGGCTTCACGGTTCTGACCGCGAGCGACGCTTATGAGGCGATTCGCGTGCTGGCCGAGCGGCATGTCGATCTGCTGTTCACCGAAATCGTGATGCCCGGTGCCGACGGCTTCGATCTCGCAGCGCAGGCAAAGCTCATCCGCCCCAACCTGAAGGTGCTTTACTGCACCGGATTCGCGGAAAAGGCGCGCGGCCGCTTCGGTCCCCGCTACGGCAAGCTCTTGGAGAAGCCGATTCGCGCCGACGTGCTGACGGCCGAGGTCAGGAACGCGCTCGCCGCCTGAGCGGCTCCCAGTGGGCGCGGCGGCGCGCGGACGGCGGGCCGATGGGCTGCGACGTGCCGCGTCTCGCCGATGAGCGCCGCAGCTCTCGCGGCAGTTCGGCCCTGCGCCGCCAGCGCGACCGCTTCGGCATGCGAGGCCAGGGGCAGCGATCGGACAAGATAGAAGCGTCTTCCGGCCTTTCCCTTGGCGAAGGTGAGGCGCGAGGCGACGCCGGCGCGACTCAGGTGACGCTTCAGCCGCTCGGCCGGCGCGGCCCGCTGGAAGGCGCCGAATTGGACCCAGTAGCGTCGCCCCGGAGCATCCGCTGCTGGATTGCCGCGATGGACGAGCGGTGCGATGCCGAGTGCCGATCCCGCCTGCACCGCGGCCTCGCGTGCGGCCCGAAACCCAGGTAGCGGCGCCGAGCGGACACGGAGGAGCTTGCGGCCGCCGACGCCGTGCGTCGTCACGACCAGCGCGCGGATCCCGTCTCGGGCGAGCGTCTGCTGCAGTCGTCGCGCATAGCTTGCGCCGACATAGACGCCATACTCGACCCAATATTGGGGCTGCGACGTGCGAAGCTCGTTATGCGGCTGCAGTGACGGTGCGGAAAGGGCGGCGGCCCTTGGCGCCGGGGCCGGCGTTACGGCGGTGGTGCGCGGCGGTACGGCCATCGCAGCCGCGGGTCCGGCCGTCGGCTCGAGGGCCGCAAGCGCGGCGGCCGATGCTGCGGGGGCAGCCGAGGACGCTGCAGGAGCGGCCGACGGCGCCGCGGAAGGAGCGGGAATAGGCCGGCTCGGGACGGCGGCTTCGGCCGCGACGGGGTCGTGGAATGACAGCGAGGGCAGCGCTGCAACCGGCGCGGGCGCAACCCGCGAAGCGCGCGCCGGGCCGCGCTCGAGATAGACAGCGGTGCCGATACCAAAGGCGGTGACGGCTAACGCGAAAGTGAGAAGCGAGCTACCGAGGAAGCGAGACCAGGCGGATTTCTTCCTGGTAAAAATCCGCGAATTCGGCGGTAAGCTGCGCCGCGACATTTTCCCCCCGGATGCGGCGCCGCGTGATCGCATGTCAACCGCGTCGAAAGCATAGCACGCATCACGCGAATGTCACGGTGCGCGGCGCGCTTTTGCGGCAAAATAAATCCACAGGCGGCTCGCGCCGCCGGCTTACCATTTGACACCAAATGTTACGGATAGGGCGGGCCGCCACAGGGTTTATGGCAGTGTCCGAGACGAGGAGGGCGGGAATGAGCAGCACGACCCGACAGCAGCCGAGCCGCGTGACGGCAATCTTCGAGGATGCCGCGCTCGCCTTCAACCTGCGGCGCGACGCCACGCTCGAGGAATTGGCCGAGGAGCTGGGAGCACTGGGCGAGCGGTATGGCGGACCGCCGCTCTATGTCGACGTCAAGTTGCCCGGCTAAGCCCCAAAGCAAGAAAGGCCTTTTCCTTCTTCCCGCGATGGCCGCTGCCGGCATTTCAGCATGCCAGACTGCGCGGGCACGGGTGTTGCGGCGCGCGCCTCCTTGGGGCACAGTACGCCGCCGTGTCGGCTGACGGGCGGTGAAGCCCGAGCCCCGCAGGCGGGGAGGCGCCATGAGTGCCGCATCATCGACCACCACAGAGCGCAGGCGCGTCGAGCGGTTCCGTACGCTGGCGCAGCGCTGTCGCGACTTGTCCGAACAGACGGCCATTCCCGAGCTGACGCGCGAGCTCGTCAGCATCGCGGAAGCACTCGAGGCCGAAGCCGAACTCGTCGACGGGCAATAACGGTCGCCTGCCTGGCGCGCCGCAGCGGCGGCGCCATGGAGGAGGAGCGCATTGGATCCCACCGATATACGCGTACCGGACTATTTCCATAAGGTGGTGGATTGTCAGTGGGCGTGTCCCTCGCATACCCCGGTTCCCGAATACATCCGATTGATCGCCGACGGGCGCTACACCGACGCCTACATGGTCAATTGGAAGTCCAACGTTTTCCCCGGGATTCTCGGCCGCACCTGTGACCGGCCCTGCGAGCCGGCATGCCGGCGCGGCCGCGTCGAGAAAGAGCCGGTGGCGATCTGTCGGCTGAAGCGGGTCGCCGCCGACAACAAGCAGGATGTGAAGCGGCTGCTGCCGCGCGCGCCGACGCAGAAGAACGGCAAGCGCGTCGCTTTGATCGGCGCCGGGCCGGCCTCGCTCACCGTGGCGCGCGACCTGATGCCGCTCGGCTATCACTGCGTGCTCTACGATGGCGACAAGCAGGCCGGCGGCATGATCCGCAGCCAGATTCCGAAATTCCGCCTGCCCGAATCGGTGATCGACGAAGAGGTCGGCTACATCCTCGACATGGGCGTCGAGCTTCGCTTGGGCCGACGCGTCGACAGCCTGAAGGCGCTGCTCGCCGAGGGGTACGACGCGGTCTTCGTCGGCACCGGCGCGCCGCGCGGTCGCGATCTCGACATTCCGGGGCGCAAGGAGGCCGCGGCCAACATCCATATCGGTATCGACTGGCTGAGCAGCGTCTCCTTTGGCCATATCGACCGGATCGGGCGCTGCGTCATCGTGCTGGGTGGCGGCAACACGGCGATGGATTGCTGCCGCTCGTCGAAGCGTCTGGGCGGCGAGCAGGTCACCGTCGTCGTGCGCAGCGGCTTCGAGGAGATGAAGGCGTCGCCCTGGGAGAAAGAGGACGCGATGCATGAGGGCATCCCGATCCTCAATTACCTCGTGCCGAAGGAGTTCAAGCACCGCGACGGCCGCTTGACCGGCATGGTGTTCGAGAAGGTGGCCGCGAAATACGACGAGAAGGGCCGCCGCAGTCTGGTGTCGACCGGCGAGTCCGATGTCGAAATGGAATGCGACGACGTGCTGGTCGCCGTCGGTCAGGAGAACGCCTTCCCCTGGATCGAGCGCGATATCGGCCTCGAATTCGACCGGTGGGGCATGCCGAAGGTCGACCCCAGGACGATGCAGTCGACCATCCCGCATGTCCTATTCGGCGGTGATGCCGCCTTCGGCCCGAAGAACATCATCTGGGCCGTAGCGCACGGCCACGAGGCCGCGGTGTCGATCGACAAGCTGCTGAACGGCGAGAAGGTGAGCGACCGACCGCCGCCGCAGGTCAACCTCGTGAGCCAGAAGATGGGCATCCACGAGTGGAGCTACGACAACGACGTCTCGCTCGATCAGCGCTACAAGGTGCCGCACGCCGAGCAATCGATCGCGCTCAAGAACATCAAGGTCGAGGTCGAGCTCGGATTCGACCGCAAGCAAGGCCTGCTCGAGGCCGAGCGTTGTCTCAATTGCGATGTGCAGACGGTGTTCGCTGCGCCGCTCTGCATCGAATGCGACGCTTGCGTCGACATCTGTCCAATGGACTGCATCACCTTCACCGAGAACGGCGAGGAGGGCGATCTGCGCCAGCGACTCAAGGTGCGGGCGCAGAACCCGTCGCAAGACATCTACGTGTCGAGCGCGCTGAAGACCGGGCGGATCATGGCCAAAGACGAAGACATGTGCCTTCATTGCGGGCTCTGCGCCGAGCGTTGCCCGACCGGAGCCTGGGACATGCAGAAGTTCCTTCTCGAGATGACACAGGCGGGCGCGGGATGTCGAAGCCGATAACTGCGATCAACGATTTCGTCGTCAAGTTCGCCAACGTCAACGGATCCGGCTCGGCGAGCGCCAACCAGCTGTTTGCCCGGTCGATCCTGCGCATGGGCGTGCCTGTCGCGTCGCGCAATATCTTTCCGTCGAACATCCAGGGCCTGCCGACCTGGTTCGAGGTGCGCGTGTCGGAAGCCGGGTATCTCGGCCGGCGCGGCGGCGTCGATCTCATGGTGGCGATGAACCCGCAGACCTGGGACCAGGACGTCAAGAGCATCGAGCCGGGCGGGTATCTCTTCTACGACAGCACCAAGCCGATGCCGCTCGCGCGGTTCCGCGACGACATCGAGGTGATCGGCATGCCGCTCACCGAGATCTGCAACAAGGAATACACCGACGCGCGCCAGCGGCAGCTCTTCAAGAACATCATCTATGTCGGCGCGCTCTCGGCGCTGCTCGACATGGATGTGGCCGTCATCGAGACGCTCGTCGGCGAGCAGTTCAAGGGCAAGGACAAGCTGATCCAGCCGAATCTGCATGCGCTGCACATGGGGCGGGACTACGCGCTCGCCCATCTGCCCTGTCCGCTCGGCCTCAAGGTGTGCCGCTCCGATGCGGTGGGCGACCGGATCCATCTCGAGGGCAACAGCGCCGCGGCGCTCGGCGCGCTTTACGGCGGCGCCTCGGTTTGCGCCTGGTATCCGATCACGCCCTCCTCGTCGCTCGCTGAGGCCTTCGCGCGGCATTGCCGGCGCTTCCGCATCGATCCCGCCAGCGGCAAGAGCCGCTTCGGCATCATCCAGGCCGAGGACGAGCTCGCTTCGATCGGCATGGTGATCGGCGCCGCCTGGAACGGCGCGCGCGCCTTCACCGCGACCTCCGGCCCGGGCATCTCGCTGATGCAGGAGTTCCTGGGCTTGGCCTATTTCGCCGAGATCCCGGCGGTGATCTTCGACGTGCAGCGCGGCGGCCCCTCGACCGGCATGCCGACCCGCACGCAGCAGGCCGACATCCTCTCCTGCGCCTATGCCTCGCATGGCGACACCAAGCATGTGCTGCTCTTCCCCGAGGATCCGCGCGAGTGCTTCGAGTTCGGCGCGCAGGCCTTCGATCTCGCCGACCGGCTGCAGACACCGATTTTCGTGATGCTGGATCTCGACATCGGCATGAACGAGTGGCTGTGCGAGCCGCTCAGCTGGGACGACAGGCGCAAGATGGATCGCGGCAAGGTGATGACCGCTGCCGATCTCGAGGCGGGCAAGGAGTTCGGTCGCTACCTCGACGTCGACGGCGACGGGATCCCCTATCGCACATATCCCGGCACGCACCCAACGCGTGGCGCCTTCTTTACCCGCGGGACGACCAAGAACCGTTACGCGCGCTACAGCGAGGAAGGCACCGACTATGTCGACAATATGGAACGCCTCCTGAAGAAATTCGAGACGGCGAAGACGCTGGTGCCGCGGCCGGCGACACGGCCGGCGAAGCAGGCGACCCGGCATGGCGTGATCTATTTCGGCTCGACCACGCATGCCATGCACGAGGCGCTGGGGGCTCTCGAGGAGCAGGGCATCCATCTCGACGGGCTGCGCGTGCGGGCGTTCCCGTTTGGTCACGAGGTGGTCGACTTCATCGCCAATCACGACCAGGTCTTCGTCGTCGAGCAGAACCGCGACGCGCAGCTGCGCAGCCTCCTAGTGAGCGAATGCGGCCTCAATCCGGCGAAGCTGACGCCGGTGCTGCATTACGACGGCACCCCCATCACCGAACGATTCATCAGCCGCGCCGTGGCCGACAAGCTTCGCGCGGTCAACGTGACGCCGCTGAGGAAGACGGTATGACCTACATCGCCAAGCCGAAGCTGCACCATCCGAAGCTGCCGACCAACAAGCTCGGATTCACCCATCGCGACTACGAGGGCGCGGTCTCGACGCTCTGCGCGGGCTGCGGGCATGATTCGATCAGCGCCGCCATCGTCCAGGCCTGCTTCGAGCTCGACCTGCCGCCGCACCGCATCGCCAAGCTCTCCGGCATCGGCTGCTCGTCGAAGACGCCGACATACTTCCTCGGCGCCTCGCACGGCTTCAACAGCGTGCATGGCCGCATGCCCTCGGTGCTGACCGGCGCCAACCTCGCCAATCGCGACCTGGTCTATCTCGGCGTCTCCGGCGACGGCGACAGCGCCTCGATCGGCCTCGGGCAGTTCGCGCATTCGATCCGGCGCGGCGTCAACATGGTCTATATCGTCGAGAACAACGGCGTCTATGGACTCACCAAGGGGCAGTTCTCCGCCACCGCCGACAAGGGCTCCAAGAACAAGCGCGGCGTGATGAACACCGACAGCTCCATCGATCTGGTCGGAATGGCGCTGCAGCTCGGCGCGAGCTTCGTCGGACGCAGCTTCTCGGGCGACAAGGCGCAGCTCGTGCCGCTGCTCAAGGCGGCGATCAGCCACAAGGGGGCGTCCTTCCTCGACGTCATCAGCCCCTGCGTCGCCTTCAACAATCATCTCGGCTCGACCAAGAGCTTCGATTTCGTGCGCGAGCACAATGAGGCGGTCAATCGCCTCGACTTCATCACCGCGCGCGAGCCGATCCATGTCGATTACGAGCCCGGCACGGTCGAGGTGGTGACGCAGCATGACGGCTCGGTGCTGCGCCTTAGGAAAGTCGCGCCCGATTACGACGTCCACAACCGCGTCGCCGCGATGAACTACCTGCAGGAGCAGCATGCCGCGGGCGAGGTGGTGACCGGGCTCCTCTATCTCGAGCCCGAGGCGCAGGATCTCCACGACTATCTCAACACCGTGGAGAAGCCGTTCAACGAGCTCGCCGAGGCCGAGCTCGTCCCCGGCGCCGAGGCGCTGGCGCGCTTCAACCAGTCGCTGCGCTGAAGCGGCTCAGAACTTCAGGCGCACGCCGCCATAGACGGCGAGCGGCATCCCCGGGCTGACGAAGCGGTTGTCGACGCCGACCCCATTGGTGGGAACGCCGGGCGCACCGACGCCGGTCGGATCGCCGAACACGCCGAAGCTCGAATAGTGCTCGTCGAAGAGGTTCTGGATGTTGACGAACATCGCGAAATTGTCGGTGAGCTTGTAGCTGCTGTGCAGGTTGACCACCGGGTACCCCGGGATCTGCGGATTCTGGTTTGATTCGTCGCCGCGCAGATATTGTGAGCTGAAATAGGCGAGCACGCCGCCGACCGTCCATTGCTCCGTCACCCGGTAATCGGCGCCGAGCTTGAGTTGATGCTGGGGAATGCCGGGCAGGTGGTCGCCGGGGCTCACCTGGATGTTGCCGTTGGCGTCGGCGAAGGGGTTGCTGGGCGAGGGCAGGGTGAACGAGCTCTCGAAGGTGGCATCGACCAGGCTGTATTTGCCATAAACCGACCAGTTTTCGCCGTGATAGGCGAGCCCACTTTCGATCCCCTGCCGTCGGGTGGCACCCACATTCTCGAAAAAGCCGGCGCTCGTCGAGGTGGCGACGCCATAGATGTCGTCGGTGAGGTCGGTGCGGTAGAGGCCGAAATTCCAGGTGAAGCGGCCGGGAGCGAGCGTCGACAGCCCAAAATTGCCGCGCAGTCCCGTCTCGTAGGTATGCGAGACGACCTGCCTCAGCCCCGGCGGATCGGACGAGAGCGAGGAGGGCAGCAGGCAGGGTTGCGCCGGGTTCGAGCATTCGATCTCGCTCGGCGTCGGCACGCGGTTGCCTTCGGAATAGCCGGCATAGCCGGTGAGATTGGCGAGGATCTTGTAAGTGAAGCCCGCCGCCGGATTGAAGCGGGAAAAGCGGTTGTTGCCGCTGAGACTGGTGCCCAGATGGTCGAAGAGATCGACCAGGGCGAGGTTGTAGCGGCCGCTCAAGGTAAGGGCGAGGGCGCGCGTGAGGTTGTAGGTGTCGGTAACGAAGATGCCGTAATAGCGGTTGGTGGCGCTGAGGAACACGGGGGTGGCATTGAAGCCGCTGCCCTCGGGCGTGTCTATGAAGAAGCCGGACGGCGTTATCTGCAAGGAGCTGTTGATCTGTCCCACTTCGGTCGTCGACATGAAGCTGATGTCGTCGTGATCGATGCTGCCGCCGAGCACGAAATTGTTGTCGCGGTCGAAAAATTGGCCGGTATAGCTCGTCTGCAGCGTGCCGCCGGTCCCCACGGTACGGATGGTCTCGTCGTCCAGTTCGCCGATCGGCACGGTGCCGCCGTTGGAGATATCGGGAACGGCGCCGCCTTGCGGCGTGGTAAGCGGTGTCGTCCCGTCGGACTGGCAGAGGAAACCGTTGCCGCAGGAGGTGAAGTTGGTGGTGTTGCCGTTGATGATGTTCTGGTGGAACTCGCGGCGATAGGCGTTGCCCTGGAAAGCAAGGTCGTCGGTCGCCTGATAGGAGGCGTTCGCGGTGACGAATTCGAGCTGGTTGATGGTTCCCTGCGGCGTGGTGAAGACCAGCGAGCGGCCGGCAGCGAGCTCCTGTTCCGGCGCGGCGCCGGCGGCGAAAAGGCGGTTGTTGGCGCCGGTGAAGTTGATGTCGAGCGAGAGCTTCCGCCCATGCGCGCCGGCCGAGGCGTAGAGCTGCTGCAGCGTATCGGACGCGAACTGACGCCAGCCGTCCGATTGATAATACCGTCCGCCGATATAAGCGGCGTAGTTCCCCACCTGCTGGCCATATTGCAGGATCTGGCTCGCCTGGCCGAAGGAGCCGCCGGCAGTCTCGCTCGAGAAGCCGTGAAAGGTGAAGCCGTTCTTCATCGTCACCAGCGCGGCGCCGCCGAGCGCGTTGAGCCCGTAGACCGGGTTGCTGCTGACCAGATCGAAGCGGTCGATGGCGAAGTCCGGAATCAGGTCCCAGTTGACGGTGTCGCCGAAGCCTTCATTGACGCGCACGCCGTTCTGGTAGACGGCAAGACCTTGCGGCGTGCCCAGCACCGGCGAGGCCTCGAAGCCGCGGAACAGCAGGTCCGGCTGAAATTGGTCGTTGAGGTTGCCGTTGAAATTGACGCTGCCGAGCTGGCTCTGTGCGCTGTCGAGCAGGCTGGGCGAGCCTTCGCGGCCGAGGTCGCGCGTGGTGAGGCTCTGGACGTTGGCCGGCACCTTGTCGATATCGATGCCCGTGCCGGGCAGCGGGGTTGCGCCGATCACCTGGAGAGGCGGCAGGGTGATCTGCGGCACTGTCACCGCGGGCGCGCTCTGTGCCGGCGCTGCGGGCGCGGTCTGGGCCGCCGCCGTGAGCGGCAGCAGGACCGCGCCGAGCGCGCCTAGGCCGATACGCCCGATCATTGGCCTCTCCGCAGCCGGCGCATCCTCCCGGCCCGGCCCCCGGCATTTAACCGGCTGCCGGCGGAGTGAGGCTAGATGCCGTTTTCCCGTTTTTGCCGGGAAATCTTCCCGATCTGGCTCGGACCGCCGCGCAGATCGAGCATTGTCGCGGTAGGAAACCGCGGCGCTGCATGGCATGCTGAGAGCAGAAGAACCGGGACGGGAGGAGGCTCGTGCGCGGCGCCAGGTCCGCCGGCTGGCTGGGGACGCTCTCGCTGCGTGTGCGGCTCATTGCGCTCGTCGCCCTGGTCTTTCTTCTGAGCCTCGCGCTCGGCGGCACCGTCGCCTGCCTCAACGCTTCGCTCTCGGTCGAGCGCGAGATGCGCGCGGCCATGACCGTGGCGCGCCAGACCGTCGAGGCCGGGATCGCCGATCTTGGCCGCGCGCGCGATCCAGAGCGCGAACTCGAGCGGCTGGTCGGCTCGTTCCGCGGCAACCGGCATGTGCGCGTCGCCTTCGCCGGCGCCGAAAGCATGGTCGCAACGCCGACGCCGGACGCCGCGCCGCTCGACCGCATGCCGGGCTGGTTCGTGCGCCTGATGGCCGTGCCGCCGAGCCGGGCGGTGCTGCCGGTCGATGCCGGCGGCCGCCATTACGGCGAGATCACCATCGAGACCGTACCGCATAACGAGCTCCTCGAGGTCTGGAACGAGTTCGGTGACGGGGTGCTGGTGCTGGCGCTGTTCTCGGTGCCCACGTTGCTGCTGATCTATCTCTTCATCGGCCACGCGCTGCGGCCGCTCGGCAGGCTGGCGGGCGGCCTTGCCCGCGTCGGCGGCGGCGATTACGCCGTGCGGCTCGACGGCCCGCTGCCGCCGGAGCTGTCGCGGCTGCGCGACAGCTTCAACCGGATGACGGCGCAGCTTGCCGGGATGAGCACCGAGAACCGGCGGCTCAACGAGCAGCTCCTGACGCTGCAGGAACAGGAGCGCAGCGATCTCGCACGCGATCTGCATGACGAGATCGGCCCCTTCCTGTTCGCCATCAACATCGACGCCGCCGCCATCCGCCGCCAGGCCGAGGCCGGACGACAAGCGAAGATCGCGACTGACGCCGCCGGCATCGGCGAGGCGGTGGGGCATCTGCAGCGACAGGTGAAGCGGATGCTCGGCCGGCTGCGGCCGATCGGCCTGGCGGAATTCGGTCTTGCCGCCGCGATCGAGCATCTGGTCGAATTCTGGCGGCGACGTCATGCCGATGTCGCCTTCCGGGTCAGCGTGTCGCCCGAGGCCGAGAGCCGCGGCGAGCTGATCGACACCACGGTCTATCGCGTCATCCAGGAGTGTCTCAGCAACGCCTTGCGCCATGGCCGGCCGGGCATGATCGAGATCCGCGTCGCGTCCGAGCGTGACGCGGGAGGCGACGCGATCGTGGTGACAGTGCGCGACGACGGCGGCGGAATGGCCGGGGAATTCGGCCTCGGCTACGGTCTTCTCGGCATGGGCGAGCGGGTGAGGGCGATGGGCGGCGCGCTTTCCGTTGCGAACGACCCCGGCGCGGGTCTTGCCGTGACCGCGCGCCTGCCGCTAGCCGCGCCGGTGAGCGCATGAAGCTCCTCATTGTCGATGATCATCCGATCGTGCGCGCCGGGCTGAAGCGGCTGCTCGGCGGCGAGGACCGCTTCGAGTTCGTCGAGGCGGCCGATGGCAAGGAGGCGCTCGCCCGTTGCCGGCAGGAGCAGCCCGATCTGGTCATCCTCGACCTCAATCTGCCGGGCCTCGGCGGGCTCGAGGTGATCCGGCGGCTCAAGCTCGAAGCGCCCGAGCGGCGCATTCTGGCGCTTAGCATGCATGACGATCCCCTCTATGCGATGCGCGCGCTGCAGGCCGGCGCCGCGGGCTATGTCAGCAAGAACGCCGCGTCGGACGCCATTCTCGAAGGCGTGCGGCGCGTCGCCGCCGGCCAGAGCTATGTGGCGCCAGAGCTGGCGCAGGAGCTAGCGCTCTTCAGCGTGCGCGCGCCGGCGCATCCGCTGGGCGAGCTTACGCGGCGCGATCTCGAGATCCTGCGGCTGCTCGGCGACGGCCGCAGCCTCGCCGAGATCGCCACCGCGCTCGGCCTCGGCTACAAGACCGTGGCCAACAATTGCGCGGCGATGAAGGCAAAGCTCGGCGTGGCGCGGACCGCCGACCTCATCCGCATCGCCATCGAGAATGCGGTGGCGTCGCAGCTCTAGCCCGATCAGGAAAAAGTCCGCGGGAAATCAGGAACCCGCTCCATGGGGAGCTGCGGCGGGGCAGGGCAGACTGTCGCTTCCTGTGCAGTCTCATCCCACTTCAGCCCTGCCGGCAGCGGCGGGGCTTTTCTTTTGACGGCACCTCACCCGCGCGAAGACCGGCGCTAACCGGTCCGCGCGGTGTCGGCAATGAGGCGAAAGCGCGTGCCGCAGAGCAGGAGGCTTTCGCCGGCGACCGGCGCGGTGCGCCGCCGCGCTGCGGCGAGGATCGCCTTGCGGTCGGCGACGGCGAGGTCGAGCCCGCCCAGCCTTTCGCCGCGCCCGTCTCTCGCCGCAACGAAGCGCAAGCGGCCGAGATCGAGCGCGATCTCCGCTGAGCCCTCCGGCCCGCGCGACACCGGTCGTTCCAGGATCGTGCTCCAGCGCCGGGCGAGCGCCTCGGGATCCCCGCTTTGCAGCTCCGCCGCGACGAGGTCCGTTGTCCGCTCGCTGCGCCGCGCGCTCCGCCAACTCGGCCCGGCGGGATGGTAAGGGCCGTCCAGCGCCTCGCCGCCAGCGGTGCGGTTGAGCTCCAGCATGGCGCCGCCGGTGTCGCGCGGATGGAGCTGCAAGCCCTGATATCCGTCATGGCAGATCGCGTTGGCGACGCGCACGCCGAGCCTCTCCAGATGGCCGCCGCGGCGCTCGAGATCGTCGCAATCGAGGATCACCATATAGCCGCCATCGCCGCCTCGGCGCTCGAGATACCGCCCGGCCGCGGTGCCTGGGCGTGTCGGAGCGACGATTTCCAGGAAGGCGCCGCCGACCGGCAGGAGCGCGTTGACGAGGCCGTAGCGCGCGACATTGCCGTCGCGATGGCAAACGGCAAGGCCGAGGATCTCGGTGAGGTCGGCAAGCGGCGCCTCGAGCTCGGCAGCGACGAGGCAGATCTGGCGGAGCCGCAGGTAACCCACGCGGCCAGGCTCCTAGCGGCCTTTGAAGGCCGGCGCGCGCTTCTCGACGAAGGCGGCTGCCGCCTCGCGGTGATCCTCGGTCTCGGTGCAGCGCGTGTGGCGAAGCGCTTCCGCATCCATCACGTCGCTGAGGCTCGCGCGCTCGGCCAGGTTCATGTTCTGCTTGATGTAGCCCAGCGTGGCGCGAGGACCGCGGGCGAGCGAGAGGGCGAGGCTGCGGGTCTCGCCTTCGAGCGCGCCGTCGGCGACGGTGCGGTTGATCAGGCCGAGCGCTTCAGCCTCGGCGGCGCCGAGCACCGGCGAGGTGAAGTAGAGCTCGCGCGCCTTCGCCGGGCCGACGAGCTGGGTCAAAAACCAGCTCCCGCCGAAATCGCCGGAGAGCGCCACCTTGGCGAAGGCCGTGGTCATGCGCAGCGTGTCGCTGGCGATCCGGATGTCGCAGGCGAGCGCCAGCGACATACCGGCGCCGGCGACCGGGCCGCGCAGCATGGCGATGGTGGGCTTCGGCACCTCGTGGAGGAGACGCGCGACGTCCATTCGGCGGCGCAAATCCTGCGCCCGCTCCTCGAAGCTCGGCCGCTCTTCCTGCACGTTGCGCTCGGCCATGGCCTTGACGTCGCCCCCGGCACAGAAGCCGCGGCCGGCGCCGGTCAGCACGATGACCCCGACAGTGCGATCGCCCGCGGCGCGTGTGATCGCGGCGGAAAGCGCCTCCAGCATGTCGCGGTTGAGGGCGTTGAGCCGGTCGGGCCGGTTCATGGTGAGGGTCAGGACGCCCTCTTCGAGCGTCTCGAGAAGCACGCGTTCCATGGCTCTCCTCCTGCGGCTCCGACGCGGTCACTCGGCCGCGGCGGTCTCCGGCCGCTTCGCCGCGGCGCCCTCCGGCGCCTCCGTCTCTACCGTCTCGAATTCGGCCGGCAGGGTGATCTCGATGAGCTCGAGATCGTCGGAATGGTCGAGCTCGGCGTGGCGGATGCCGGGCGGCTGATGGACGCAGCTGCCGGCTTCGGCGACCACCTCGCCGACCCCTTCATAGCGGAACTTCACCCAGCCCTTCAGCACGTAGTACATCTGGAAATCAAGGTTGTGCTTGTGCCAGCCGAAGCCGCCATGCGCGGCGGGCTTGGCGCGGATGACATGCGCCAGCACCTTGCCGCCGGTTGCGGCGCTGATGCCGAGATCGCGATATTCGAAGCAGGATCTGAGGCCGCGCTCCTCGAAGACCGCGTCCTTCGCATGCGACGCCGAGAAGCTCATCTTGGCTTGGGACATGGCGCTCTCCTCCCGGGAGGGTTTGCCGCATCCTAGATGATTCACCCCCGGGCGAGAACGTAATTAACGAATCCTTGCCGCTTGCTCCGACAGACTGGGCGGCGCGGTTGACCTGCATCGATGCAGGGCCAACCGCAAGTCCTTGTTATGCGCGGCCAAACGGTCGAGGACAGAACTTGCGCGCGATGGTCAGGGCGGTCCGATCTCTGAAGCCTGCCGCGGTGCTCCGGCGCTGGGCGCCGGCGCTTGCCGTCGTGCTGGGCGGGGGCTCGCTCTCCGCAGCCGAGCTGAAGCGCGCCGGGGAGGAGGCGCGGGCGGCGAAGCGCCGCTCGGACGAGTCCTTCGCCCTGCTCGACGCCTTGCAATCCGCCGCGCCGCTCGGCTTCGCCCTGGTCGACGCGGGCTTCCGCTTCCTGCGCGTCAACCCCGCCTTCGCCGCGGCGACCGGGCTCGATCCCGAGCAGCATATCGGCCGGCCCATCGAGGCCGTGGTTCCGGCTCTCTGGCCACAGGTGAAGCCCGCGCTGGAGCGCGTGATCGAGAGCGGCGCGCCGATCGTCAATGTCGAGGTCACCGGCGAGATGCCGATCGGGCCCGGCGAGGAGCGCCACTGGCTCGCCACCTTCTACCCCGTCCGCGTCGAGAACCGGCTCACCGGTATCGGCTTCATCGCCGTCGAGGTGAGCGCGCAGCGCCGGGTCGAGGCGCAGCTCCGCCAGGCGCAGAAGATGGAGGCGATCGGCATCCTCACCGGCGGCGTGGCGCATGATTTCAACAATCTCCTCGGCGTCATCATCGGCAATCTCGATCTGCTGGCGGAGACGGAGCACGCCGATGCCGAGGTGCTGGAGCTCGCCGGCGAGGCGCGCGATGCCGCATTGCGCGGCGCCGATCTGACGCGCCGGCTGCTCGCCTTTGCGCGCCGTCAGCCCCTCCAGCCGCAGGAGCTTGACGTCAACACCCTCGTCAGCGGCGAGACCAAGTTGCTGGAGCGCCTCCTCGGCGAGAGCATTGAGATCGCGCTCGAACTTGAAGACGGGATATGGCCGATCCTCGCCGATGCGGCGCAGCTCGAGGCGAGCCTCGCCAACCTCGCCACCAATGCGCGTGACGCCATGCCTGCCGGCGGCAATTTGCGCATCGCCACGCGCAACTGCGAGCTCGACGCCGCCTATGCGGCGCAGCATCCCTATGTGACGCCCGGCGATTACGTACTGATCGAGGTGACGGATACCGGCAGCGGCATGACGCCCGAGGTGATGAGCCGCATCTTCGAGCCCTTCTTCACCACCAAGGAGCAGGGGCGCGGCAGCGGGCTCGGACTCAGCATGGTGTTCGGCTTCATGAAGCAGTCGGGCGGGCACATCAGCGTTGAGAGCGAGCTCGGCCACGGCACCACCTGCCGCCTCTATTTCTCGCGCGCCGCGCAAGGCGCGCGCGGCGAGGAGAAGAGCGTCGCCGAGCCGCTGCCGATGGGGCGCGGCGAGACGGTGCTGCTGGTCGAGGACAATGCGGCGCTGCGGCGTATGGCCGTCCGCCAGCTCGGCGAGCTCGGTTATCGCGTGCGCGAGGCGGAGAACGCCCCGCAGGCGATGGAAATGCTGGCGCGCGATCCGGCGATCGACCTGCTGTTCACCGACGTGGTCATGCCCGGCGGCATGGACGGGCGGCAGCTTGCCGATCGCGTCGCGGCGCGCTGGCCGCGGGTCAAGGTGCTGCTTGCCTCGGGCTTCCCGGGGAGCGTGGTGAGCGGCGGCGGTCTGGCGCGGGGCGCGCATCTCCTGAGCAAGCCCTATCGCCGGGAACAACTCGCCCGCGCGCTGCGCGAGGCGATCGAACGTGAGGGGCGGGCAGGCGGCGACGAGACCGGCGCGGGGCCAGCATCAGGAGGGTGGCATGGCGGTGGTGATGGTGATCGATGATGACAGCGCGCTCCGGCGGCTCGTCCAGCGTGCGCTGAGCGGCGATGGGCACGAGGTGATCGAGGCGGAGAATGGCGAGGAGGGGCTCACGCTGCTGCAGCGGCACCGGCCTGACCTCGTCGTCACCGACATCCTGATGCCGAAGAAGGAAGGCATCGAGACGATCAGCCGGATGAAGGAGCATCACCCGGCGATCAAGATCATCGCCATGTCGGGCGGCGGCCTTTCCGGCAATCTGATGTTCCTCGATGTCGCGCGCGCGCTCGGCGTCGAGGCGACCTTGGCGAAGCCGTTCCGCGCGGCCGAGCTGACCGAAACCGTCGCCCGCGTGCTCGGCGGATTAGACTAGAATCGGTGAGCTTTGCTGAGCTCGCTCGTCATGGACGCAGCGTAGAAGCGCAGGCGATCGGTTGCCCGCTAATCGGTCCGGATGTAGTCGTATTTGCCGAGCGCCTGAACGAGCAGATAGCGGCTGGTGCCGTGTCCCGCATTGCTCACGTGATGGACGGTGTTGGCCGGGGTCTCGCAGCTTTCGCCCGGCCGCAGCACGGTTCGCTGCGCGGGCTGCTGCCAATCGACGCCGATCAGCCCTTCGAGGCAATAGACCCGATCCGACACCTCTGAATGATAATGCCAGGGATGGCTGTCTCCGGGCTTCATCGTGTACTCGACGATGCGCACATCGGCGGTCTGCACCAGCACTGTCGGCTTGCGCGGTGCCTCGGTGGCTGATGCCGTGTTCGGCCGCTGTTCTTGCATGAGGCTCTCCCGATTTCGCTTCGACGGGCCCCGCGAACTTAGACCGCGACGCCGCCTTCGGCCAGCAACGGGTCGATGAGCCCAGGATCGTCGTTCTTGACGCTGTTGACGCGGGTCGCGACCGGATAGGCCCGCATGCGCTCGGGCGGGAAAGGCTGCAGCAGCGACAGCAGCTCTTCCTCCGACGCCTCCGCCTCGCCGAGCCAGGCATCCCAGGCGGCGCGATCGAGGATGATCGGCATGCGGTCGTGGATGGGCGCGAGCAGCGCGTTGGGCTTGCCGGTGACGATGGCGCAGCTCCGGATCCATTCGCCGCCCTCCTTGTCGCGCCAATTCTCCCAGAGCCCGGCAAAGGCGAAGAGCGGCTCGCCCTCGGGCAGGATCGCATAGGGCGTCTTGGTCGTGCCGGATTTCCGCCACTCATAGAAGCCGCTCGCCGGAATGAGGCAGCGCCGCGCGCTGAACGCGTCCCGGAAAGCGGGCTGGGTCGCCAGCGTCTCGGCGCGGGCATTGATGCAGCGCACGCCGAAGGAAAGATCCTTCGCCCAATGCGGCACCAGTCCCCAGCGCAGCGCATCGAGCGCGCGCTCGCGCGTCTTCGGATTGTAGCGGACCGTCAGCACCGGCTCGGTCGGCGCCAGATTGTAGCGCGCCGGATAGTTGGGCGACGGATTGCGCGTATCGAACAGGCGCGCGATCTCCGCGACGGGGAGCTTGTTGAGGAAACGGCCGCACATGCCGGCGGAATCTCGGCGCCGCCGCCGTTCCGGTCAAGACCGACGGCACCGATGGGCCTTCCCGTGCTATGGATCGCGCCTGAGACCGGCGGGAGAGGCTTGGCATGGGCGCGGGATTGGGACCTCTGCATGAGTGGCACGACTTCTATCTGCTGATCGGCACCGCCTCGGCGACGCTGATCGGCCTGATGTTCGTCGCCGCGTCGATCGGCGCCAGCTATTTCACGCCGGAGCGCGAAGCCGGTCTCCAGGCCTTTCTGACGCCGACCGTGCTGCACTTCAGCGCGGTGCTCGTCACCTGTCTCGTCGGCACCGCACCGTTGGAGACGCGATTTTCGCTCAGCGTCATCCTCGCGGCGGAAGGCGTGGCCGGGCTCGTCTATGCCTGCCGCGTCTGGCTCCATATGCGCCGTGGCGGCATGCTCGGCTCGATCGATCTCACGGACCGGCTCTTTTATCTCGGCGCGCCGCTCCTCGCCTATTTCCTGATGATGGCCTCCGGCATCGCGCTGACGCGGCAGCCGGATATCGCGCTCGAGGTGGTGGCGCTCGCGCTGGTGCTGCTGCTGCTGCTCGGCATTCGCAATGCCTGGGACATGACCGTCTGGGTGGTGATCCGCTCCAAATAGCCTGACTGCGCCTGCGGTCTCGCGCGATGGCATCGGGGGTCCGGCGGAACTCAACCTCCGCGCGCAACGTTAGTCCGCGACCCGGGAGAAAAGGCCGATGCCTAGGACTCACCTGATGATTGTGACCCCTTGCTATGGCGGCATGGTGACTGCGGCCTATGCCTCCTCGGTCTCACAGCTCGAAAAGGCGTGCCGCGCGCGGGATATCGACACGACCTGGTCGATGATTGCCGGCCACGCGATGATCACGCTGGCGCGCGCCGAGGTGGTCGCCACCTTCTTGGACAATCCCGATGCGACGCATCTCCTCTCGATCGATGCCGATATCGGCTTTGCGCCGGAGCAGGCGTTCCGTTTGCTCGCTTTCGGCGCACCCTTTGTCGGCGCGGTCTATCCCTACAAGACGGTCAACTGGCCGAAGGCCGCGGCCGCCTTCGCGGAAGGGCGCCGCGACATGCCCTCGGCGGCGCTCGATTACGTCGTGAACTGGCCGGATGACGGCCGCATCGAAGGGCCGCGCGGCTTCGCGCGGGTAAAGCATATCGGCGCGGGCTTCGTGCTGCTCCGTCGTGAGGTGCTGACGCGGTTGCGCGAGGCTCATCCTGAGCTTCGCTTCCACTACACCGCCGCGCAGCATGGCGGTACGCCCACCGGACCCCGCGAGCGCGGGCCCGAGCGCTGGGGGCTCTTCGAGCCGATCATCGACCGCGAAACCGGCAATTACCTTCCCGAGGATTTGGCCTTCTGCCGCCGCTGGACCGATCTCGGCGGCGAGATCTGGGTCGATATGCAAAGCCGCCTCGACCACCTCGGGCTCTTTACCTTCAAGGGCGATCTCTCGACGCAATTCGTCCGGCGGGAGGCGGAGTAGAGGCGGAGCGCGATGCGGCTGCGCTCGGCTGTGACGGCGGGGGGGTAACTGAACTCAGCGATGGTGAGGGTCCTCGATGGATGCAGCTCATTGTCGACGGCAGGCGGCGGAAATGCGCAAGTTTGCCGCCGAAGCCAGCAACCCGGTCTTGCGTGAGTTGCTGCTGAAGCTGGCGGCCGAGTACGAGCAGCTGGCCGGACGCGAAGCGGCGCAGCGGCCGATTGATCAGAGAGATGCGCCCGAGCCACCGCGCCTGCTCACCAAGGGCGCCGTCATCCATTCCCTCCGCCCGCGGGCAAGATGGGGCAGGCGCAGAGCGGCGATCAAATGCTAGGCGATACCTGAAGGTCGTGGACCCAGGAGCCGCCGATCGGATGCAGTTTGCGGCGTCACAGGGACAGGGAGAGGAACAGTTGGATCAGCAGCACGAAGACTGCCGCCCACACCACGACCCCGACGACGCCGGCAAACACAACGCGCTTCCTATGCGGGCCTGCCATGACCTTGGTCTCCGCAACGTTTCGCGCAGTGGTTGGGAACAAAAATGACCTACAAAGGTTGCGTTCCGCAAGAAAATGAAACTTTTTCTCGCCGCCAACGTTCATTTTTGTAACATCGCGTAACCGACGCGCTTAAGGGGAAGAGGGAGGGCGTCGATGGATACCGCAAAATATCTGCGGGATCGCGCAGCCGAGTTTGCCAACCGTGCGGTGACCACCGCCGATGCGGTAGAGGCGCAGAACCTGCACGAACTGTCGATCTTGTGCCGGGAGAGCGCCGAGCGGCTCGATCGGCGGCTCAAGGCAACGAAATCTGACGCAGTGGCGAGGTAGAGGCTCCTGATCTCGGTCTCGCCCGCGCCGCTGGTCCACTGACCGCGCAGCATGAGGGGACTATTCGGTCATCGCCCCGATTGCGCAGGCGGCACCCATCTCGATAACGATCTCGACCGGCTGATCGCCGAAGGCCGCCAGCACGCGACCTGCATTCAAATCACCACGCCGAACTGGGGATGGCGCTGAGCCGGCTGCGTGCTAGACTATGCTCCGCCTTCTTCGTCGCCCAAGGTGCTGGGAGGCAACTGTGAAAAAATTCTCTCTTCTGATCGCGGCGCTTGGGCTGCTGGCCGGCGTGCCATCGGCATCGGCGCATGGTGGGAGCGGCGGCGGTTGGGGCGGCGGCGGCGGTTGGCACGGCGGCGGCGGTTGGCATGGCGGGGGCTGCTGCTGGCATGGCGGCGGCACCCGCGTCTTTTTGGGATTCGGCTTCAGCCCGTGGTGGGGCTTTCCCTTCTCCCCGGTGTTTGCACCACCTCCGGTGGTCTGGGCCCCGGCGCCGGTCGTCGCGCCTTGGCCGGCTTGGCCATCACCGGTCGTGGCGCCTTGGCCAACGGCAGCCGCGCCGTCTTGGTCGAGCTCCGCCGCGCCGCCTGCGCCCGCGGCGCCGGCGGCGCCCGGCGTCTGGCATTACTGCCGATCGCTGAAGGCGTACTATCCCTATGTCCGGTCCTGTCCGGAGGCGTGGGAGCAAGTCCCGGCGGAGCCGCCGCAATAGGTCGCGTCGGCATTCTTCAGCGGGCCAGCCTGCACGGGATTGATCAGTTCTTCATGCCGCTCCGCGGCGCGCTCACCATGGCCCGTCATACCGGATGATAGTTCACCCAAAGCTATCGGGGGCCGACGATGAAATGCGTCCTTGCCGCCATTGACGGATCGGACGGATCGATGCGGGCGGTCGAGTTCGCCGCGAAAGTCGCGGCAAAATTCCAATCGGAGCTCATCCTGGTCGCGGTCGTCGAGCGCGAAGCAGTGCCGCCGGATTTTGCGCTGATGGACGTTCAGCGGGATCAAGCGCGCCGCGGCGAAGGCGCCGGGCGTTTTGCGGAAGGCCTCGCCCGCGACGCGCTGGGCAAGGCACGAATGCAAGCTGTGGCGTGCGGCGCCGGCGCCGTTCGAAGCGAGATCCTTTTTGGCGATGCACCCGAGGAAGTCTTGCGCCTTCAAGAGCGAGCCAAGGCCGACCTCATCGTTGTCGGCAGTCGCGGGCGCGGCCGGCTCGCCGGACTTCTGCTCGGCAGCGTGTCGCAGAAGATCGCCAATACCGCGCTGTGCACGGTCGCCATCGCGCGCTGAGTTCCGCTTCACCCTGACACGCTGACGACCCGCCGATCGTTCTGGAACGCGCCAGCAGAGCCATAGGGGAGTCACCCGATGGCGCAGGGACGGGTCGTGCGGCACGTTTTTCCGCCAGGGCTGGGCGAGGCCGGCGTTCGAGGCGTGGAGGCCGCGCGTGACGCGACGACTGAAAGGCACGACGGGCAGTCGATCGTCCGGACCCAACGGAGGCAATGATGGCGAACGCGCTCTCGGACGGGGAAGTCGCGCTGATGGACGCATACTGGCGCGCCGCCAATTATCTCTCGGTCGGACAGATCTATCTCTACGACAACCCGCTGCTGAAAACGCCGCTGACCAAGGAGCACATCAAGCCGCGGCTTCTCGGTCATTGGGGAACCACCCCGGGGCTGAACTTCATCTACCTGCACCTGAACCGGGTCATCCGCAAGCACGACCTGGACATGATCTACATCACGGGGCCGGGCCACGGTGGGCCCGCTCTGGTGGCGAACGCCTGGCTCGAGGGCACTTACAGCGAAGTCTACCCCGAGATTTCCGCCGATGAGCAGGGCATGAAGCGCCTCTTCATGCAGTTCTCCTTCCCCGGCGGCATTCCGAGCCATGTGGCGCCGGAGACCCCGGGCTCGATTCACGAAGGCGGCGAGCTCGGCTATGCCCTGTCGCACGCCTACGGCGCCGCCTTCGACAATCCCGACCTGACTGTCGCCTGCGTCGTCGGCGACGGCGAAGCGGAAACCGGCCCGCTGGCGACGAGCTGGCATTCCAACAAGTTCCTCCATCCGGCCAACGACGGCGCGGTTCTGCCCATCCTGCATCTCAACGGCTACAAGATTGCCAATCCCTCCGTGCTGGCCCGGATCAGCCATGAGGAGCTGGAGCAGCTCTTCCGCGGCTACGGATACACGCCTTATTTCGTCGAGGGCAACGAGCCCCAAAAGATGCATCAGCTCATGGCCCATGCTCTGGACATGGTCATCGGTGACATCCGGCGGATCAAAACCGAGGTCCGGCGCGGCGGTTTCAAGGGACGTCCGCGCTGGCCGATGATCGTGCTGCGCACGCCCAAAGGCTGGACTTGCCCGAAGGAGATCGACGGCAAGCGCACCGAGGATTCCTGGCGGTCACACCAGGTGCCGATGGGGCAGATGCACGAGAATCCCGCCCACGTGCACATCCTCGAGGAATGGATGAAGAGCTATCGTCCGGCGGAGCTGTTCGACGACGGCGGCCGGCTCCGGCCCGAATTGGCCGAACTCGCGCCGAGGGGGATGCGCCGGATGAGCGCCAATCCGCACGCTAATGGCGGCCTCTTGATGCGGGATCTCCGGCTGCCGAACTTCCGCGAGTACGCGGTCAAGGTGCCCGCTCCCGGCGCCGTCACGGCGGAGTCCACCCGCATGATGGGCGCGTTCCTGCGCGATGTGATGAAGCTGAACATGGAGGCGCGGAACTTCCGGCTCTTCAGTCCGGACGAGAACAACTCCAATCGTTGGCAGGATGTGCTCGAGGTCACCAACCGCGCCTGGACTGCGGAGACGCTTCCCTGGGACGATCATCTCGCCCCGGACGGGCGGGTGATGGAGATGCTGAGCGAGCATCAATGCCAGGGCTGGCTCGAGGGCTACCTCCTGACCGGGCGGCACGGCTTCTTCTCTTGCTATGAAGCCTTCATCCACATCATCGACGCGATGTTCAACCAGCACGCCAAATGGCTCAAGGTGTGCAATCACATTCCGTGGAGACGGCCAATCGCCTCGCTGAACTACCTGCTGTCGAGCCACGTCTGGCGTCAGGACCACAACGGCTTCAGCCACCAGGACCCCGGGTTCGTCGATCACGTGGTCAACAAGAAGGCCGAGATCGTCCGAATCTACCTGCCGCCCGATGCCAACTGTTTGCTGTCGGTAACCGACCACTGCCTGCGCAGCCGCAACTACGTCAACGTCGTTGTCGCGGGCAAGCAGCCGGCCCCGCAGTGGCTGACGATGGATCAGGCGGTCAAGCATTGCGCCGCGGGCCTCGGCATCTGGGAGTGGGCCAGCAACGACCGCGGCGGCGAGCCCGATGTCGTGATGGCGTGCTGTGGTGACGTTCCGACGCTCGAGACACTGGCTGCCGTCGATCTCCTGCATCGGCACGCGCCCGAGCTGAAGATCCGCGTCGTCAACGTCGTCGATCTTATGAAGCTGCAGCCGGCGGGTGAGCATCCGCATGGTCTGTCGCATCAGGACTTCGATGCGTTGTTCACCACCGACAAACCCATCATATTCGCGTTCCACGGCTATCCCTGGCTCATCCACCGGCTGACCTATCGGCGGACTGGCCACGCCAACCTGCATGTGCGCGGCTACAAGGAGGAAGGCACCACCAGCACGCCATTCGACATGTGCGTGATGAACGAGATCGATCGCTTCCACCTGGTCAGCGATGTGATCGATCGGCTGCCGAAGCTGGGCGCGCGCGCGGCTTACGCCAAGCAGGCGATCCGCGACAAGCTCATCGAGCACAAGGAATATATTTGCCGGCATGGCGACGACATGCCCGAGATCAGCGGCTGGACATGGGGCCAGGCGGTGGCGGCCGCCCCGGCGCAATCGACCGAGGCCGACAATGTCTGAGCCGAGAACACATCAGCGGGCGAGCAAAAGCCAGCCGGCTCTGGGGTGCGGAATACTCCGGAGCTGAGGGCGCGCTGCTGGAGCGGCATGACTACAGCCGGTCTACCGGAATGGACGAGCGCCCTGCGAGCGGCATCCAAGCGGGGCATCGGTGGCTTAAACCGATAGCACGCCGACCAAAACCGCCAGCGTGGGCAGCCCCCAACCGAAGATTTATCGCCTTTCGGGGTCGCGCGCGATGATCCGCCTTCGCGGCTGTTTTCTTCGCATGGCGGTTGATGATGGACGGGTGCAGCGTTGGCGAGATCGCGCATTGGAGCTTCGCCAGGCGGCGGAAGGGATCGTCGATGATGACGCCCGTGCCGGGGTGCTGGGGGCGGCCAAGAGCTACGAGCGGATGGCGAACGAGCTGGAGGGACGGCTGAGCCCGCCTGACCGGGACTAGCATGCGAGGGACGGCCCCCCGTCACGCTTCGTTCTCTCCGTTCTTAATTGCGCCGTCGCGCCATTCGACTTCCGACGCACCCTGCACTTGGCAGAAGAGCACCGCGATCGTCTCCTGCATGAAACTCGGCGCTCCTCCTGAGCCGCCGCGGCGCCCAGTTGCTCAACTGGAAGTCAACCGGGTGGTCAACTGAGCCGAGCGAGCTTCTCAGCGA
>DATNDG010000174.1:0-52504 GCA_035553515.1 Allostellaceae bacterium
TTACCTCATCGCGCGACTCGGGTTGCGGCCTCTGCGATGAGGTGTCGCCATGCTTGTCGGCATAGATCTAGGGACCACGAACAGCCTCATTGGATTTTGGCGCGACGGCGCGGTGACGCTGGTGCCGAACTCACTTGGCCATCTGCTGACGCCGTCGGCCGTGGGCTTCGGCGACGATGGCGAGGTTCTTGTCGGCCTCGCCGCGCGGGAGCGGCTGGTGAGCCATCCGACGATGACCGCCGCCTTCTTCAAGCGGTACATGGGCACCAACCGCCTGCACTTTCTTGGCGACCGCGGATACCGCCCCGAGGAGCTGTCGGCGCTGGTGCTGGGCTCGCTCAAGGCTGATGCAGAGGCGATCCTCGGCGAAGCCGTCGAAGAGGCGGTCATCACGGTGCCGGCCTATTTCAATGACGCACAGCGCAAGGCGACGCGGGCGGCAGGCGAGCTTGCGGGGCTGAAGGTGAACCGACTCCTTACCGAGCCCACGGCGGCGGCGCTCGCCTACGGTCTCGAGACAACGGAAGGGGAGAGCACGATCCTTGTTGTCGATCTCGGCGGCGGCACTTTCGATGTCTCAGTGCTGCAGTGTTTCGAAGGCGTGATGGAGGTACGCGCCTGCGCGGGCGACAGCTGGCTCGGCGGTGAGGATTTCGTCGATGCGCTGATTGGCGAGTTCGTCGCCGAGATTGGGGGCCGTCGCACGCTGCCGTCGCTCGAGGCGAATCCGGTCTTCCATGGCGCTTTGCGACGCCAGGCCGAGATCATGAAGCGTCGACTGAGCGAGGCAGACACGGCATCGATCGAAGTGTCGCATGACGATGCGATGCTGCAATGGACCCGCACCCGCGAGCAGTTCGAGCGTCTGGCGGAACCGATCCTCGCGCGGCTGCGCGCACCCATCGAGCGCGCCTTACGGGATTCGCGGATCGCACCGCAGGATCTGACCCAGATTGTCCTCGCTGGCGGCGCCTCGCGTATGCCGATGTTCCGACGCCTCATCTCGCGGCTCTTCCAGCGGCTACCTGTGCAGAGCATCAATCCCGACGAGGTGGTGGCGCGCGGTGCCGCCGTTCGCGCGGGCCTTGCCATGCGCGATCGCACGCTGGAGGAAGTGGTGCTCACGGATGTGGCACCCTTCACCTTGGGCATCGAGGTTGCGCACCGCGATGAAAATGGCCATGTCGCCGATGGTGTGTTCTTGCCGGTGATCGAGCGCAATACGGTGATTCCCACGAGCCGGATGCGGACCGTCAGGCCGATCGAGGACAACCAGACGGAATTGCGCATCACCGTCTACCAAGGCGAGTCCCGCTTCGTCCGGGACAACATCAGGCTGGGCGATTTCGTTATCGCGATTCCGCGCGGGCCGTCGGGAAAAGAAAGCGTCGATGTGCGCTTCACCTACGATACGAGCGGCCTTCTCGAGGTCGAGGCTCGCGTGCAAAGCAACCGCCACCGTTGCACGCTGGTGATCGAAGGCAATTCCGGCGTGCTGACGGCGGCGCAGATTAAGGCGCGCCTCGCCGAACTCGGGAAGCTCAAAGTTCACCCTCGCGACCAGGCGGAGAATCAGGCGGTCATCGCCCGCGCAAAGCGGCTCTACGAGGAACGGCTCGGTGCGACCCGACATGCGATCGACGAGTGGCTCGCCCGTTTCGTGACCGCGCTAGAAACGCAAGACGAGGCCGAGATCGCCGCCGCACGTGAGCGGCTCGACGGGAAGCTCGACAGTATCGACGACCAATTCTTTCTGTAATGCAGATCTGGCAGGTACTCGGGATCGGACCGACGGGCGATCGCCAAGCCATCCGGCGTGCCTATGCGCGATGCCTGAAGCATCTTGATCCCGATCAAGACCCAGAGGCTTTTCAGCGCTTGCGGTTCGCCTATGAGGCGGCGCTCGCCGCGACGCAGGGGGATACCCTGCCCCGGGGCGCTGCCGAGCCAAGCAGGGCTGAGGAGACGTTGTTCCTCGACGCAGCCAGAACCCTACAAGCTCTCAGCCGCCAAGACGACGCAAGCGCGCCGACGCCGCCCCGCGTCCGTATCCATGTACGCCTGCGGCCGGCGCCGCCTCCAACGCCGCCGCCGCGCCTGCGCTCCGCCTTGGCACCGATCGACATGGGCACGCATGTTGCGGCCGAAGGGCGGCCCATCCTTGCGGCGCTCGAGCGCGCGCTCGACGAGGAAGATTCAGTGGAAGCGGTTCGATTATTTCAGACCGCGATGGCGCGCGGATTCCTGCCGGTAAAGCTCGACCGGACATTCGTTCTGCGCCTGTCGAGCGTCGCGGTTGAGGATATCGAACTGCCCGGTGCTACCTTTTGCGCGTTGATCAAGCATCTCGGCTGGACGACGGCACTCGATCCTCCCGCAGAGCCGCAGAGCGAGGTCGCGCGAAAAATCTTTGCGCGATTGGCCGCCGAGGAATGGTACGCGGCGCTGGCAGCGGCGGCCGACGCAGGCGGGCCGAGGGCGATAGCGCCGCGGGTCCTGCTGGGAAGGGCTCGCCGCTTCTATCACGATCCCGCCGCCGGCCGCGAAATTTCAAAGCGGATGCGCGAATACGACCGACACCATCGGTGGCTCGCTGCGCGCTTCGATCTCGAGCGAATGAATCAACTCTACCGTGCCTATGCAGAGGAATTTCGGCTGCCACGCAGGTTGGTGCGGCTGCTTCGTTGGTTGGTGTGGATGCTTCGTTGGTTGGTGCGGATGCTTCATTGGTTGGGGCGGCTCGTCTTCTGGCTCATGCTGCTCGGGATCGTGCATGCAATAGCGCAGTTGTGGATCCGGTAATCGGGTCGATAGTCGACCGCGCCGCCGCATTGCGGCGCCCCGGTCCATCTGCCATTATCCGGCGCGATTTGGGCGGCAATGGGAGCGGCGGAAAGCGGCGGCAATGTTCGATCTGGCGTGGTCTCATATTCTGCTGATCGGCGTGGTTGCGCTGCTGGTGATCGGACCGAAGGATTTGCCGCGCGTCCTCAGGACTCTGGGTATCTGGGTCGGGCGGGCACGCGCGATCGCGCGCGATTTCCAAGGCAACCTCGACCAGATGATCCGCGAGGCCGAACTCGAGGAGGTGCGCAAGGAGGTCGAGCAGGCGACGACCGTCGATCTCGATCGCCACTTCGAGAACACGATCGATCCCGGCGGCGAGCTGAAGCAGGCGATCGCCGAGCCGGCCGATACCGCACCGGCTGGCTCCGAGCCGCCGTCGGGACCGGCGATCGAGGCACAGCCGACAGAGAGTGTCGCAGCGCTGCCCGGCACTGTCGCAGATGCTCCCGCAAGCGTTACGCCGCCGGAAGCCGGCGAGCCGGGTGCCGAGGCTGCGACCGCCCCGGCCGCTGCGCCGAAATCCGGCACGCACGACTGAGCGGCACGGATTATGGCCGACGAGCAAGAGCTGGAAGAGGGCAAGATGCCGCTGCTCGATCACCTGATCGAGCTGCGTACGCGTCTCATCTACTCGATCGCCGCATGGCTGGTGGTGTTCGCGCCCTGCGTCTATTTCAGCCGCGAGATCTACGACTTCCTGGCGGCGCCGCTGGCCGACATCCTGGCGACCCAGACGGGCGGCCACTTCATCTATACCGATCTCACCGAGAAGTTCTTCACCAATCTGCGTGTCGCCTTCTGGGTGTCGTTCTTCCTCGCATTCCCGGCGATCGCCTTCCAGATCTGGCGCTTCGTCGCGCCGGGGCTTTACAAGAACGAGCGCAAGGCCTTTTTGCCCTATCTCGTCGCGACGCCCGTGCTCTTCATCGCCGGCGCCTCACTCGCCTACTACGTCATCTTCCCGCTGGCCTTCCGCTTCTTCGCCAGCTTCCAGGAAGCCGGCGGCAATGGCGAGCTTGCGGTCGAGCTGCAGCCCAAGGTGAGCGAGTACCTGACGCTTGTGCTGCGCCTCGTCTTCGCCTTCGGCTGCACCTTCCAGATGCCGGTGCTGCTTACGCTGATGGCGCGCGTCGGCATGGTGACGGCGGCAGGCCTTGCCGCCAAGCGCCGTTATGCGGTCGTCGCCATCACGGCCGCGGCGGGCCTACTGACCCCGCCTGACGTCTTCAGCATGGTGTCGCTGATGCTGCCGCTCTTCGTGCTCTACGAGGTGTCGATCCTCGCCTGCCGCATGGTGGAGAAGCAGCGCGCGCAGCGCGAAGCCGAGGAAGAGGCGGAGCTTACCGGGAAGGCCCCGGGAGAATAGCTTCGCTTCGGCTTCGCCCGGCGATGGACGACGCCAAGCGATCCCTTTATAACAGCCGGCGCCGATGTTCGACCTGAGATGGATTCGCGACAATCCCGAGGCCTATGACCGAGGCCTCGCGCGGCGCGGCGTGCCGCCGGCCTCGCCGGCGCTGCTCGATCTCGACCGCCAGTGGCGCGAGGCGCAGACCGGCGCCGAGCAGCTTCAGGCCGAGCGCAACCGGCTCGCCAAGGAAATCGGCATCGCCAAGGCGCAGCAGCGCGACGCGAGCGACATCCTGCGCAGGGTCGGCGAGAGCAAGGAGCGCCAAGCGGCGCTCGAGGCGCGCGCCGGTGAGCTCAAGGTCGATCTCGAGCGCAGCCTTGCGGCGCTGCCGAACCTACCGGCCGAGGATGTGCCGGACGGGCTCGACGAAACCGGCAACCGCCTCGTCCGGCAGCATGGAACGCCGCCGCGCTTCTCCTTCGAAGCCAAGGACCATGTCGCCCTCGGCGAGGCGTTGAGGCTCATGGACTTCAATAGCGCCGGGAAGCTCTCCGGCGCGCGCTTCGTCGTGCTCTACGGCGCTCTGGCGCGGCTCGAGCGAGCGCTCGCGCAGTTCATGCTCGACCTGCACACGCGCGAATTCGGCTACCGCGAGGTAAGCCCGCCGCTGCTGGTGCGCGACGAGACGGTCTTCGGTACCGGGCAGTTGCCGAAATCGGCTGAAGACATGTTCCAGACGACGCAGGGCCTCTGGCTCATTCCGACGGCGGAAGTGTCTCTCACCAATCTCGTCGCCGACGAGATCATCGATGAGGCCGATTTGCCGCTGCGGGTCACCGCCTGGACCCCGTGCTTCCGCGCCGAGGCTGGTGCCGCCGGCAAGGACACGCGCGGCATGATCCGCCAGCATCAATTCTCCAAGGTCGAGTTGGTATCGATTGCGCATCCGGACCGCTCGGTGGAGGAGCACGAGCGGATGACGGCTTGTGCGGAAGAGGTGCTGAAGCGTCTCGGGCTCGCCTATCGCATGATGCTGCTCTGCGCGGGCGATATGGGATTCTCCGCGCGCAAGACCTACGACATCGAGGTCTGGCTGCCGGGGCAGAACACCTATCGCGAGATCTCGAGCTGCTCGAATTGCGGCGAGTTTCAGGCCCGGCGGATGCGCGCACGCTTCCGCCCGAAAGAAGGCAAGGGCACGCGCTTTGTCCATACGCTCAACGGGTCCGGGCTTGCCGTCGGCCGCACCCTCATCGCCGTGCTGGAGAACTACCAGCAGGACAACGGCACGGTCGCCGTGCCCGATGCGCTGAAGCCCTATATGGGCGGGGTGGAGACGATCGGCGGTGTTTGACCGGCCCATCGACCTCGCCGCCGCGCGCATTCTGGTGACCAATGATGACGGCATCAACGCGCCGGGGCTCAAGCTGCTCGCCAAGGTAGCGCGCAGCCTCAGTAGCAATGTGTGGGTCGTCGCGCCCGAGCAGGAGCAGAGCGGTGCGAGCCATTCGCTGACGCTGAGCCGGCCGCTGCGCATCCGCAAGCTCGGCGCCCGCCGCTTCGCAGTCGACGGCACACCGACCGATTGCGTGCTGCTGGCGGTCAACGCGATCATGCGCGAGGCGCGGCCCGACCTGGTGTTGTCGGGCATCAATGCCGGCGCCAACCTCGGCGAGGACGTGACCTATTCCGGCACCGTGGCCGCGGCGATGGAGGCGACGCTGCTGGAGCTGCCGGCGATCGCCTTCAGCCAGCATTACGAGAGCCGCCGCGCCATTCCGTGGAAGACCTCCGAGGCCCATGCCGCGGCGGTGATCCGGCGCCTCACGGCTGCGCCCTGGCCGCGCAACACGCTGATCAACGTCAACTTCCCGGCGGTGGGCGCCGACGCGGTCGGCGGCATCGTCGCGACCCGGCAGGGGCGCCGCAAGATCGGCGACGGCGTGGTCGAACGCGCCGATCCGCGCGGCCGTCCCTATTACTGGATCGGGCCGCTGCGCGACGAGGTGCCGGACGTGCCGGGTACCGATCTCCACGCGGTCATCGAAGGGAAGGTGTCGCTGTCGCCGATCTATCTCGACCTCACCAACGGTCCGGCCCTGGCCGAGCTGCGCAAGGTGTTTTCGTGAGCGAGCCGGCTTCGCCCAAGGTCGTGCGGCTGGTGATGGAGCTGCGCGGGCTCGGCATCACCGATGCGCGCGTCCTGAGCGCGATCGAGCGCGTGCCGCGCGACGCCTTCGTGCCCAAAGCATTCCGCGAGCAGGCCTGGGAGAACGTCGCGCTGCCGATCGGCCATGGACAGACCATCAGCCAGCCGCTGGTGGTGGCGCTGATGTCGCAGGCGCTCGAGGTCGGCGAGCGGCACAAGGTGCTCGAAATCGGCACCGGCTCGGGTTATCAGGGAGCCATTTTGTCGAAGCTTTGCCGCCGCATCTTCACCATCGAGCGTCACCGCGACCTGCTCAAGGAAGCCGAGCGGCGCTTCGCCGAGCTCAAGCTGCACAATGTGACGACGCGATTCGGCGATGGCAGCAAGGGCTGGCCCGAGCAGCAGCCTTTCGAGCGCATCATCGTTACTGCCGCGGCGCCCGCCGTGCCGCAGGTGCTGATCGACAGCCTGGCGGAGGGTGGCATCCTGGTGGCGCCGGTCGGCGAGGAGCGCCGCGACCAGCAGCTCCTGCGCATTCGCCGCACCTCCGACGGGGTGGTGACTGAGGATCTGGGGCCGGTACGCTTCGTGCCGCTGATCGAAGGGCTGCCGCGCGCCACCAAGCCGCCCGGCAAGCGCCCCTGAGCCGCCACGCCAGCCGCACTTCGCCTTGGCGTCCTGCCAAGATCGGCGGGCGGCGGCTACCCGTCCGGAAAATCCGGGCTAGACTGCAGCGATGATCGTGCTGCGCGGAAGGGTCCTGCAGCTTGCCGCCGTGCTGACCGTCGCGGCGCTCAGCGGCTGCGCCAGAAACGCGCCGCCCGCGCCGCTCGTTTCCGGCGAGCGTTCACCCTCCGCCGGGGCGTTCCGGGCTGCGGAGCCGCCGCCAGTACCACCGGCCGTGGCGCGTCCTGGAGCCGTCATCGTTCAATCGGGTGAGACGCTCTACAGCATTGCGCGGCGCTATGACGTGCCGGTGCGCTCGCTGATCGAAACGAACCAACTCGAGCCGCCCTACCGGATGAATGCGGGGCGCAGGCTCACTCTGCCACAAGTGCGCAAGCACATCGTCCAGCCCGGCGAAACGCTCTACGGCATCTCGCGGAAATTCGGCGTCGATACCAGCACACTTGCGCGGACCAATGGGCTTGGGCCGCCTTACCGTGTCTGGGTAGGCGAGGAACTGGCGCTGCCGGCGCCGGTCGAGACGGCCGGCGCCGCGCCGGTGATCCAGGCAACCGCGCCCGCGCCGGCCTATGCGGCGCCAGCCGCGCCTGCGCCGACCTATGGGGCGCCGGCCGCGCCTGCGCCCGCGGCGGTAGCGAGCGCGTCGCCGCCGCGGGAGAGCCCGTTCCGCCCGCCGGCGGCCACTCCACCGCCCAGCCTCGCCAGAAGCGAGAAGCCGTCACAAGCACCGCCGCCACCCCCGCCACCGGCAGCGGCGCCGCCGGCACCTGCGGAAAAGCTTGCAGCTTTGCCGCCGCCCGTGCCGACGCCGACGCCGGGCGGAGCCCGCACCTTCATCTGGCCGGTGCACGGCCGGATCATCGGGCATTACGGCAATGGCGAGGGCGGCACGCATAATGACGGCATCAACATCGCGGCAGCGGCGGGGACGCCGGTGCTCGCCGCCGACTCCGGCACGGTCGCCTATGCGGGTAACGAGCTGCGCGGCTACGGCAATCTGGTGCTGATCAAGCACGCCAATGGCTGGCTCACCGCCTATGCCCACAATGCCGTGTTGCTGGTGAAGCGCGGCGAGCTTGTGCGGCGCGGGCAGCCGATCGCACGTGTCGGCGCGACCGGCGCCGTCAACCAGCCGCAGCTCCATTTCGAGATCCGTCATGGTACGCGCGCGCTCGATCCCGGCGATTACCTGCCGCCGGAGGACGCCACCGCCTCGCGGACGCCCTGAAGGGGCGGCTCAGCCCGGTCCGATCTTCTTGCCGAGGCGTCCGGCGAGATCCTGGATGTACTGCCAGGCGACCCGTCCCGAGCGAGCACCGCGGGTGATTGCCCATTCGCTCGCCTCGGCACGCAGCTGCTCGGGCGAGATCGCCAGCCCGAAACGCTGGGCATAGCCGCGGACCATCGCCTGATAGGTCTCCTGGTCGCAGGCGTGAAAACCGAGCCACAGCCCGAAACGGTCGGAAAGCGAGACTTTTTCCTCGACGGCTTCGCCGGGATTGATGGCGGTCGAGCGCTCGTTCTCGATCATGTCGCGCGACAGCAGGTGCCGGCGGTTGGAGGTGGCGTAAAGGACGACATTGGCCGGCCGTCCTTCGATGCCGCCTTCGAGGACGGCCTTCAGGGACTTGTAGCTGGCGTCCTGCTGGTCGAAGGAGAGATCGTCGCAGAAGAGCACGCAGCGCCGGCTGGTGGTGCGCAGCAGCGCCAGCAGCCGCGGCAGGGTCGGGATGTCCTCGCGGTGGATCTCCACCAGCACCAGCGATCCCGCCTTCTCGCCATTGAGCGTGGCGTGGATCGCCTTGACCAGCGAACTCTTCCCCATGCCCCGCGCGCCCCAGAGCAGCACGTTGTTGGCGGGCAGGCCCTGCGCGAAGCGACGCGTGTTGTCGAGCAGAATGTCGCGCACGCGCTCGATGCCCTGCAGCAGGTCGAGATCGACCCGGTTGACCGTCGGGACCGGCTCGAGCCACTCGCGATCGGCGTGCCAGACGAAGGCATCGGCGCCCGCCAGATCGGCCCGCGCCGGCCCCGGCGGCGCCAAACGGTCGAGGGCGTCGGCAATCCGCTGCAGAAAAAGTTCGAGCTTGGTCTGGTCGGTCATCTCGCCGGGGTCGTGAGGGGTGGGGGGAAGGGTGAGGCGCGACCCTAGGCGTCGGCTCGGAAGGCGTCAACATTGCGGCGAATTCTCCAAGCGATGCGGGCTCTTCGCGCCAAGAAAGGGCCCGCCGCGGCATCCGGATCGAGGCAGTGCGGGTTGCTCTTTCTCCCCACATTGAGTAGGACTCCGCCGGCTCGACCGAGGAGACGCCGATGTTCATTTCCCCCGCCTATGCGCAGGGATTCGGAGGTAACAGCGATGCGCTGCTGAACTTCCTTCCCATCGTCCTGATCATCGTCGTCATGTACTTCCTGCTCATGCGCCCGCAGCAGCAGAAGGCGAAGCAGCTGCGCGAGATGCTGGCGGCGCTTCGGCGCGGCGACCGGGTGGTCACCGGCGGCGGCATCATCGGCACCATCGCCAAGGTGGTGAACGACGAGGAGGTGCTGGTCGAGATCGCGGACAATGTGCGGGTGCGGATTGCGCGCAGCACCATCACCAGCGTGCTGGCCAAGACCGAGCCGGTGGCGGCTAAAGGCGACAAGAAGGACGAAAAATCCGAAAAGGCCGCCCAGAACTCCGACAAGGGCGATGACGGCCGCCGCACGGCCGGCGGCTGAGCGCGGGGCGGCTGCGGCAGGACGATGCTTTATTTCCCGAAATGGCTGGTGGCGCTGATCTTGGGCATCTGCCTTGCCGGCGTCGTGCTGAGCGTGCCTAACCTGTTCTCGGCCCAGACCGTCGACCGCTGGCCGAACTTTCTGCCGAAGCAACAGGTCAATCTGGGCCTCGACCTGCGCGGCGGCTCCTACCTGCTCTATCAGGTCGATATGCGCTCGGTGCTGAACGAGCGCCTGGACAACGTGCTGGATGGGCTGCGCAACGAGTTTCGTACGGCGAAGATCGGTTACGTCGATCTCGGCGTCGATCACGACCTCATCCACTTCACGCTGCGCCAGCCCGAACGGATGGAGGAGGTCCGCGGCCTCGTCCGCAAGGTCGATCCCGATCTCGCCATCACCTCCGGCGCCGACGGCACGGTCACGCTCAAGTTCAGCGAAGTGGCGCTGACGCGCATTGACCAGCAGATCGTCGATCAGTCGATCGAGATCGTCCGCCGGCGCATCGACGAGACCGGCACGAAGGAGCCATCGATCCAGCGCGAGGGAGCGGACCGCATCGTGCTGGAGCTGCCGGGCATAGAGAACCCTGACTTCGTCAAGCGCATTCTCGGCAAGACCGCGAAGATGACCTTCCAGCTGGTGGACGAGAACGCGTCGGCGGCTCCGGGCCATGTGCCGCCGGGCAGCATCGCGCTGCCGCTGAAGGACGGCCATAGCCCGCCGGGAGCCACGATCGTGGTGCAGAAGCGGATCCTGGTGAGCGGCGAGACGCTGACGGACGCCCAGGCGACCTTCGACCAGTACGGCGCTCCGGCGGTCGATTTCAAATTCGATACGGTCGGCGCGAGGCGCTTCGGCGATGCCACGAAGGCCAATGTCGGCAAGCGCTTCGCCATCGTCCTCGACAATGCGGTGATCTCGGCGCCGGTGATCCGCGAACCGATCCTCGGCGGCCAAGGCATCATCACCGGCAGCTTCACCAGCCAATCGGCCAATGACCTGGCGCTGCAGCTTCGCGCGGGCGCCCTGCCGGCGCCGCTGGTGCCGTTGGAAGAGCGCACGGTGGGGCCTGGCCTTGGCGCCGACTCCATCCATGCCGGCGCGCTCGCCTGCATCGTCGGCGTGATCCTGGTGATCGTCTTCATGGTGATCTTCTATGGGCTCTTCGGGCTCTTCGCCAATGTCGCGCTGTTCTTCAATCTCTGCCTGATGATGGCGAGCCTCACCGTACTGGGCGCGACCTTGACCCTGCCGGGTATCGCCGGTATCGCCCTGACGCTCGGCATGGCGGTCGACGCCAACGTGCTGATCTATGAGCGCATCCGCGAGGAAGTGCGCGGCGGCCGCTCGGTGATCTCTTCGTTGCATGCCGGCTTCGAGCGCGCTTTCGGCACCATCTTCGACAGCCATCTGACGACCCTGGTGGCGGGATTCCTGATGTTCTTCCTGGGATCAGGGCCGGTGAAGGGCTTTGCCGTGACCTTGAGCATCGGCGTCGTCACCTCGCTCTTCTCTGCCATCTTGGTGACCCGCCTCCAGGTGGTCACCTGGCTCAGGCGCACGAAACCGAAAGCGATCCCGATCTGATGCTGCGCCCCCTCATCGTCATCAAGCGCATCCCCAACATCGATTTCATGGGGCTGCACAAGCTCGGCTTCCTGTTTTCGGCGCTGCTCACCATCGGCTCGATCGTGCTGTTCGTGACGCAAGGGCTGAATTTCGGCATCGACTTTTCCGGCGGCACGCTGATCGAGGCGCGGACGCAAGGGCCCGCCCATCTGGCGGAGATGCGCTCGACCCTGAACGATCTCGGCTTGGGTGCGGTTTCGCTCCAGGGCTTTGGTAGCCCGGACGAGGTGTTGATCCGGGTCGCGCGTCAGCCCGGCGGTGATCAGGCGCAGATGGCGGCGGTGACCAAGGTGAAGCAGGCGCTCGGCAACGGCGTCGACTACCGCCGCACCGAAGTGGTCGGCCCCGAGGTCGGCGGCGAGCTCATTCGAGCCGGCATCGTCGCCACCATCCTCGCGCTCTTCGCCATCGCTGCCTATGTGTGGCTGCGCTTCGAATGGCAATTCGGCGTCGGCGCCATGCTGTCGACCCTGCACGACACCATCACCACGGTCGGGCTATTCTCGCTACTGCAGATCGAGTTCAATCTGACGACGCTTGCCGCCATCCTCACCATCGCCGGCTATTCCGTGAACGACACGGTGGTCATCTACGACCGCGTGCGTGAGACGACGCGGAAATACAAGACGATGGATTTCCGTACACTGATCAACAAGAGCCTGAACGAGACCCTGTCGCGCACCATCCTGACGGTGAGCACCACGGCTCTGGCGGTGCTGTCGCTCCTCGTCTTCGGCGGTGAAGTGTTGCGCGGTTTCAGCGTCGCGATGCTGTGGGGCGTCGTCATCGGTACCTATTCTTCGCTCTTCATCGCGGCACCGATCCTCTATTACATCCGGCCGCGTCGCACCAGCCGCGCGAAGGGCCCCGAAGAAACGCCGGCGGAAGCAGCGAAGCAGAAGCAGAAAGTCTCCTAGCGATGGACGTGACGCCGCTCATCCCGGCCGATCGGCAGGTCATCGATAGCTACGGAGCGGCGGGCTTCCATGTCAGTGGCACCGCCTATGCCGGCGCCATCCTGGTCTTTCCCGAGGAGACGCAGCTCTGGTCGGTGAGCGAGTTCGTCGAGATCACGGCGGAAAGCCTGGGTTCGGTGGTCGCGCGCGGCAACATTCAGATCCTGTTGCTCGGCTGCGGCCGCCGCATGCAGCCGGTGCCGCCGGCCTTGCGCGCCGAACTGCGCCGCGCCGGCATCACCGTCGATGCGATGGACACCGGCGCCGCCTGCCGCACCTACAACGTGCTGCTCGCCGAGGACCGCCGCGTCGCGGCGGCGCTGCTTCCGGCGCGCTGAGCGGCCCTCAGGCACCCTCGACCGCGATCAGCTTACCGGCCGCATTCGCCTGGCGTAGCGCGATCAGCGGCGTGTACTCGGCGGAATGATACCAGCGCTTCAGCGCTTCCATGGTGGGGAACTCCAGCACCACGACCCGCTTGGGTGCCCAATCACCCTCGAGCGCTTCCGAGGCGCCGCCGCGGACGATGAAGCGGCCGCCATATTTCGCGACCGTCGCCGGCACCTGCCGCCGGTACTCGTCGTAGCCGGCAGAATTCGTCACGTCGATTTCACCGATGAGATAAGCGGTCATCCGCATTCCCTCCCTGCGATCGCGGCACCGGATCGCGGCTGATGCCCTGGCATGCCGCCCGCCCGCGCCGGCCGGTCGCCCAGCGGCGCGGGCGGTGGTTCTTGCCGCTTAGCGTGCGCCGCTCAGCGACTTGGCGACGAACTCCCAGTTGACGAGATGATCGAGGAAGGTCTGCACGAAATCCGGCCGGCGGTTCTGGAAGTCGAGATAATAGGCATGCTCCCAGACATCGCAGGTCAGCAAGGCGGTTTGGCCCTGCGAGAGCGGATTGATCGCGTTCGGGGTCTTGGTCACCTTGAGTTTGCCGCCGTCGCGGACCAGCCAGGCCCAGCCGCTGCCGAATTGCGTGGCGGCAGCCTGCTTGAACTCCTCCTTGAACTTGTCGAGGCTGCCGAAGGCCTGGTCGATCTGCTTGGCGAGATCGCCGCTCGGCTGGCCGCCGCCGCGCGGCTTCATGCAGTTCCAGAAGAAGGTGTGGTTCCATACCTGCGCGGCGTTGTTGAAGATGCCGCCTTTCGATTCATCCTTCGCCGTCGCCTTGATCACCTCTTCGAGCGACTGCTTCTCGAGCGGCGTGTCCTTCACCATGCGGTTCAGATTGTCCACATAGGCCTTGTGGTGTTTGCCATGGTGAAACTCCAGCGTCCGCGAGGACATGTGCGGCTGGAGGGCGTCCAAAGGATAGGGAAGCGGGGGGAGTTCGAATGCCATCTTTTCCTCGCACTGTCAGGATTGAAACCGATGCGGCAGCTTGCTGCTGCCTTGCGCGATGCAGGGGGTGATCGTCAGAACAGGAACGGGAGCATGCTCCCCGGGTTCCCGCGGTCGATCACGCCCACTCCGCGCGGTATCATAGGCGGCAGGTGAGGGACCGGCAATCCAATGAGCGCATCCGGCGAATGAGCGAAAACGCGGCTCCGGCGGGCCTGCCCGATCTGGCCCGCTCACTGCGCCGGCAGGATCACGACCGGTTCCTGACCACGCTTTTCGCGCCGGCCGCGGCGCGCTCGGCGCTGCTCGCGCTCTACGCCCTCAACTACGAAGTGGCCAAGACGCGCGAGGTGGTGAGCGAGCCCATGCTCGGGCGCATCCGTCTGCAATGGTGGCGCGACAGTCTCGATGCGATCTATACCGGCGCGCCGGTGCGGCGGCACGAGGTGCTGGAGCCACTGGCCGAGGCGATCCGCGAGCGTGGACTGAGCCGCGGCCATTTCGAGACGCTCATCACCGCGCGCGAGCGCGATCTCGAGAACGAGGCGCCCGAAAGCCTCGTCGCGCTTGAGGACTATGCCGAGGCGAGCTCAGCAACCCTCGTGCTGTTGGCGCTCGAGACGCTTGGCGAGGCCGGATCGGCGGCGCGCGAGGCGGGGCGGGCCGTCGGCATCGCTTATGCGCTGACCGGGCTGCTGCGCGCCGTGCCCTTTCACGCGCGGGCAAAACGGCTTTATCTTCCGCGTGCCCTGTGCGAGGCCGCCGGGCTCGACATCGATCGCGGGCTCTTCGAGCTCAAGCCGTCGCCCGCTCTTGCACAAGTGGTGGAAGCCGTGGCGCTGCGAGCGGCTTTCTATCTTGCCGCTGCCCGGGAGGTTGCTGCAAAGCTGCCGCGCGCTGCGCTGCCGGCGCTGCTGCCGGCGGTGCTGGCGCGCGCCGATCTGGCGCGGCTTGCGCGTGGCGGATACGATCCCTTCGCGCCGCAACTGCGGACCGTGGATCCCTGGCGCGCCTGGCGGCTCGGCTGGGCGGCGCTGTGCGGCCGTTTTTGATCGAGGGAGACGATGAGCGAGCACCGGAACGCATTGGATCAACCGGTCGGTCCGCCGCTGCCCGGCTGGACGCCGCGACCCTTGCCGCCAAGGACGCCGATGATCGGACGTTTCTGCCGGCTCGAACCGCTTGCTCCGGCGCAGCATGCCGGCGATCTCTTCGCGGCGAGCCGGCTCGATCGGGAAGGGCGCGGATGGACCTATCTGTCGGTCGGCCCCTTCGCCGATCTCGCGACGTTCCAGCGCTGGCTGGAGGATGCGGCGGCCGATCCGGCGCGGGTCTTCTTTACGATCATCGACGCGGCGAGCGGACGCGCAGCTGGAGTTGCGTGCTATCTGCGCATCGACCCTCCGGCCGGCAGCATCGAGGTCGGCCACATCTACTATTCGCCGCTGCTGCAGCGGCGGCCGGCGGCGACCGAGGCCATGTATCTGATGATGCGCCGGGCCTTCGACGAGCTCGGCTACCGGCGCTACGAGTGGAAATGCGACAGCCTCAACGCGCCGTCCTGGGGCGCAGCGGAGCGGCTCGGCTTTCGCTTCGAAGGGATCTTCCGGCAGGCCACGGTCTACAAGGAACGCAGCCGCGACACGGCCTGGCTGTCGATCATCGACAGCGAGTGGCCGGAGCTGAAGCAGACCTTCGAGCGCTGGCTCGCTCCGGAGAATTTCGATGCCGAGGGTCGGCAGATTCGGCCGTTGCGCGCTCTGCGCTAGGCTGGCTCACTCGGCCGCAGCCCTCGCGCCGAGCCAGCCATCGAGATCGTTGAGCGCTCGGCGCGCCAGCAGGGGTTTGCGTTCACCTCGGTTGGCCCGCGTCACCGCGCCTTCGGGCAGCGGCGGGAACAGGCCAAAATTGATGTTCATCGGCTGGAAGCTCTTCGCATCGGCACCGCCGGTGATGTGCTGGAGCAGGGCGCCGAGGGCAGTGCTCGGCGGCGGCGGGACCACCGCCTCGCCTCGGCGCTCGGCGGCGGCGAAACGGCCGGCAAGAAGGCCGATGGCCGCGCTCTCGACATAGCCCTCGACGCCGGTAATCTGGCCGGCAAAGCGCAGCCGCGGCATCGCCTGGAGGCGCAGCGCTCGATCGAGAAGACGTGGGCTGTTGAGGAAAGTGTTGCGATGGAGTCCGCCGAAGCGCGCGAACTCAGCCTGCTCGAGCCCGGGGATGAGGCGGAAGATCCGCTTCTGCTCGGCATGCTTCAGCTTCGTCTGGAACCCGACCATGTTGTAGAGCGTGCCGAGCGCGTTGTCCTGGCGGAGCTGCACGACCGCATAAGCCCCGGTCGGGCGGCGGGGATCGCGCAGCCCCACCGGTTTCATCGGCCCCCAGCGCAACGTGTCGAGGCCGCGCGCAGCCATCACCTCGATGGGCAGGCAAGCCTCGAAATAGGGCGTGTCCTTTTCCCAATCGTGGAACTCGGTCTTGTCGCCGGCGAGCAGCGCCCTGATGAACGCCTCGTATTGCGGCCGGTCGAGCGGACAATTGATGTAGTCGCTGCCATCGCCCTTGCCGTAGCGCGACTGCATCCAGGCCTGCTCCATGTCGACGCTGTCGCGATCGACGATCGGCGCGATGGCATCGAAGAAGGCGAGCGAATCCTCGCCGGTGAGCATGCGAACCGCCTCAGCGAGCGACGGCGAGGTGAGGGGGCCGGTCGCGATGATGACGCTGTCCCACGCGGCCGGCGGCAGGCCGGCGATCTCCTGGCGCCGCAGCTCGATGAGCGGCTCACCGATGAGCGCCGCCTCGACGGCAGCCGAGAAGCCGTGCCGGTCGACGGCGAGCGCGCCCCCCGCAGGAACGCGGCTCTGATCGGCGGCGCGCAGGATCAGCGAGCCGCAGCGGCGCATCTCCTCGTGCAGCAATCCCACCGCATTGTTCTCGGCGTCATCCGACCGGAAGGAGTTGGAGCAGACCAGCTCCGCCAGACCCGCAGTCACATGCGCCGGCGTGGCGCGCAGCGGGCGCATTTCATGCAGCACCGAGGGGATGCCGGCGCGCGCCAGTTGCCAGGCGGCTTCGCTGCCGGCGAGGCCGCCGCCGACGACATGCACGGGCTCCTTCAGGCTCATGAGCCCGGACTATAGGCGAGGCTCATTGGCGCAAAAAGCGGTCGGGCCCGGGCGTTCGGCGCCGCCGCCCGTCACAGCCGGAAAAGCATTTCCGGCAGCCGCATTCGCCGCTATGCTTCAGTGTGCGAGTAGTTGGTCGGCGTTTGAACGTGGCAACTATCATCCGTCCGTCTCTCCCGAATGTCAGGCCGTCCCCTGCCAGCCAAGGGACCGCCCGATGAGTGGAGGGCCGGCGCCGAGCGGCGAGGAATTCGCCACCGCGCCGCCGCCTTCAGCCGATCCGCGGCTGCGACGGCTCTACCTGCACTGGCAGGCGATCCATCCCCGTGAGGACGTGCTGCCGGGGCGCCAGCATATTGATCCCGCGGCAATCCCAGACCTGCTGCCCTTTGTCTGGCTCGCCGATGTCCATCGCGACCCGCTGCGGTTCCGCTACCGGCTGCTCGGCACCGAGCATGCGCATGTCTTTGGCCGCGACTACACCGGGGCCTGGCTCGACGAAGTGCATGTGAATTTCGCGGGCTCGCCCGCTTATGTCCAGTACATCGCGGTCGTAGAGGAGGGCAAGCCCGCCTACCGCCGCGGCCATACGCTGATCATGCTGCCCAAGGAATATCGCTCGATCGAGCGCTTGCTGCTGCCGCTGGCGCGCGATGGGCAAAGGGTCGACATGCTGATCGCGATCTCGCTCTATCAACGTCGCTGAACAGGCCCCCCGCGCGAATTTCAGGCGCGCTTCTTGGTGCGCTTTGCCGCCTCGACGCTGCGCGACAGATAGTTCTTCAGATAGTGGCCGGTATGGCTCTCGCGCGTGGCGGCGATCTGCTCCGGCGTGCCGGAGGCGACGATGCGGCCGCCGCCGGCACCGCCTTCAGGACCGAGATCGATGATCCAGTCGGCCGTCTTGATGACTTCGAGATTGTGCTCGATCACCAGCACGGTATTGCCCTGATCGACCAACGCGTGCAGCACGTCGAGCAGCTTGCGCACGTCCTCGAAATGAAGCCCGGTCGTCGGCTCGTCGAGGATGTAGAGCGTGCGGCCGGTGGCGCGGCGCGACAGCTCTTTCGCCAGCTTAACGCGCTGCGCTTCGCCGCCCGAAAGCGTCGTCGCCGGCTGGCCGATATGGATGTAGCCGAGGCCGACGCGCTGCAGCGTCGTCATCTTGTCGCGGATCGCCGGCACCGCACGGAAGAACTCGGCCCCTTCCTCCACGGTCATGTCGAGGACGTCGGCGATGCTCTTGTCCTTGAAAGTGATTTCGAGCGTCTCGCGGTTGTAGCGCTTACCCTTGCAGACGTCGCATTGGACATAGACGTCGGGCAGGAAGTGCATCTCGATCTTGATGACGCCGTCGCCCTGGCAGGCTTCGCAGCGGCCGCCTTTGACGTTGAAGGAGAAACGGCCGGGGCCGTAGCCGCGCGCCTTGGCTTCGGGGAGACCGGCGAACCAGTCGCGGATCGGGGTGAAGGCACCGGTATAGGTCGCCGGGTTGGAGCGCGGCGTGCGGCCGATCGGCGACTGGTCGATATCGACGATCTTGTCGAGATGCTCGGCGCCTTCGATGCGGTCATGCGCACCGGCATGCTCGCGGGTTCCCATCAGCCGGCGGGCCAGCGCCTTGTAGAGCGTGTCGATGACCAGCGTCGACTTGCCACCGCCGGAAACGCCGGTGACGCAGGTGAAGGTGCCGAGCGGCACCTCCGCCGTGATGCTCTGCAGATTGTTGGCGCGAGCGCCGATGACGCGCAGCTTCTGGCCGAGATGGCCGTGGCGCCGCGCTTCGGGGAGCTCGATGCGCTTGCGGCCGGTGAGGTATTGGGCGGTGAGGCTGTCGCGGCTCTCCATCACCGTCGCGGGGGTTCCAGCCGCCACGACATGGCCGCCATGGATGCCGGCCGCCGGACCCATGTCGATGAGGTAGTCCGCGTGGCGGATCGCGTCCTCGTCATGCTCCACGACGATGACGGTGTTGCCAAGGTCGCGCAGCCGCTTCAAGGTCGCGAGCAGGCGATCGTTGTCGCGCTGATGGAGCCCGATCGAAGGCTCGTCCAGCACATAGAGCACGCCGGTGAGGCCCGAGCCGATCTGCGAGGCGAGGCGGATGCGCTGGCTCTCGCCGCCCGAGAGCGTGCCGGCGGCGCGGGCCAGCGTCAGGTATTCGAGGCCGACATTGCGCAGGAAGCCGAGCCGCTCGTTGATCTCCTTCAGGATCGGCCGGGCAATATCGCGCTGCTTCGCCGTGAGATCGTGCTCGAGCGTGCCGAACCACTCCGCCGCGGCCGAGATCGACATCTCCGTCACCTCGGAAATATCGCGCTTGCGAATCTTGACCGCCAGCGCCTCGGGCTTCAGGCGCTTGCCGTGGCAGGCTTCGCATTCCGTCGTGTTCTGGTAGCGCCCCAGCTCCTCTTTCAGCCAGGCGCTATCGGTCTCCTTCCGGCGCCGCTCCATGTTCGGGATGACGCCTTCGAAAGCCCGCGTGGTCGTATAGGCGCGCAGCCCGTCATCGTACTTCATGGCGATCTCGGTCTCGCCGGAGCCGAAGAGGATGGCGTTCTGTACCTTCTCGAGCAGGTCCTTCCAGGGCGTGTTGGTGCTCGCGCGGTAATGCCGTGCCAGGCTGTCGAGCGTCTGCGCGTAGTATTGCGAACTCGAATTGGCCCAGGGTGCGACGGCGCCCTCGCGCAGGCTCAGCCGCTCGTCCGGCACCACCAGGTCGGGATCGAAGAAGAGCTTGGTGCCGAGCCCGTCGCAGGTGGGGCAGGCGCCGAAAGGGTTGTTGAACGAGAAGAGCCGCGGCTCGATCTCCGGAATGGTGAAGCCGGAGACCGGACAGGCAAACTTCGCCGAGAACAGCGTCTCCTCGCCGCTATCCGCATCCTCGGCGATGGCGATGCCGTCGGCGAGCTCGAGCGCGGTCTCGAGCGAATCGGCAAGGCGATTGCCGAGACCCTCGCGCACCACGATGCGGTCGACCACGACGGAGATGTCGTGCTTCAGCTTCTTATTGAGCGCCGGCACCGCGTCGATCTCCAGCATCTTGCCGTCGATCTTCACGCGCTGGAAGCCACGCTTCTGGAGATCCGCCAACTCCTTGCGGTACTCGCCCTTGCGGCCGCGGACGATCGGTGCCAGCAGCAGGAGCCGCGTTCCCTCCTTCATCACCATGATGCGATCAACCATTTGCGAAACGGTCTGACTCTCGATCGGCAGACCGGTCGCCGGCGAATAGGGGATGCCGATGCGCGCGAAAAGGAGGCGCATATAGTCGTAGATCTCGGTGACGGTGCCCACGGTCGAGCGCGGATTCTTCGAGGTCGTCTTCTGCTCGATCGAGATCGCCGGCGACAGTCCGTCGATGGAATCGACGTCCGGCTTCTGCATCAGCTCGAGGAACTGGCGCGCATAGGCGGACAGGCTTTCGACATAGCGCCGCTGTCCTTCGGCGTAGATCGTGTCGAAGGCGAGCGAGGATTTGCCGGAGCCGGACAGGCCAGTGATCACCACCAGGCTGTCGCGCGGCATCTCGACGTCGATGTTCTTGAGATTGTGCTCGCGCGCGCCGCGGACCTTGATGTACTGCATGGCGATTCGGATGAGCATCCCTGAGCCGGAGACGACGGCGCCGTCTCCGCGAAAGGTAGCGACGATTATAGGGTCCGACTGCGGAAAAGCGACTCCCCGCGCCGGAGCGGCCTGCGGCTATAAATGGGATCCCCGCCCGGGAAACGAAGGGGGGCTCTCCGGCCCGGAAATGACGCGGCCAACCGGCGCGCCGCGGCGGCGGATACGCTCGAAGAGGGCGACGAAAGCGAGCGCCGCACCGATGGCGAAGGATGGGATAAGAGTGACGTTATAGCGGGCGGTGTTGACCGAGACGAGCGCCTGGAAGACCAGCATGAAGAGGCCGGGCAGCGTCAGCAGCAGCAGGTCGAAGCGGCGCCGCCGCAGCTCGCCCGACAGGCTGGCGATCAGGAGCGGGAAGCAGACGACGCTGAAATACTTGCCGAACCACAGGCCGCGCCAGATCAGCGGCAGGGTGACCAGCGCGAATTTGAACGGATGCGGCAGCACCATGGTGCGGATGATGTAGCCGACCTGCGCATCGGCGCTGCCGGCGGCGGCAAGGGTGGCGGGGCCGAGCACCTGGTCGCCCAGCGCGTAGTAGGTGCCCGGCTCGCCCCAGCCGAGCCGGACATACCAGTCGGGCGCGAAGATCGCCCTGGCCCAGGAATGGCCGAAATCCGGCAGGAAGTAGATCCAGGAGGCGATGAATTCGCGCGCGGTCATCGCATCATAGGCGACGCGCTGCGCCAGGATCATGCCGCCATAGCCGTTGCTGATGGTGAAGCGGCCGAGTTCCAGCTCATTGCGCAGCAGCCAGGGACCGAGCGTGAGGCAGGCGCCCAGTGACAGCGCCGCCCCGAGCCCGACCAGCGGGCGAAGTACCCGTCGCCCGCCTTGCCACCACAAGCCGAGCGCGCCCAGCGCGGTGAGCGCGACCAGGGTGTAGGCGAGATAGGCATAGGCCGGGCGCGTCAGGCCGCAGAGGCCGATCAACACACCGGCGCCCACCGCGGTGGCCCGGCTCTGCGTGCGCAGGGCGAGATAGAAGCTCAGCGAGAATGCAGCGAAGAGGAAGCAGTTGAGCATCTCGGTGATCCCGAGATGAACGAAATCGCCGTATTCGCCGCAGCCAAGCGCGGCCAGCACCAGCGCGGTCCAGGCCACGGGCTCGGAGCCGGTCACCGCCAGCGCCGAACACCACAGCAACAGCAAGGTGGCGACCGCTATGCCGATCTGCACCGGCACGAGAATGCCGAGCTCGTTTGGGCAGGCCGGTGACTGGTGCTCCGAGAGACAGCCCGCAGTTGCCGCAAGGCGCGAATCGAAGTGGGCCAAGATCGCGATCAACGCGGGATAGAGCGGCACGTTGAACATGCCCGGCGGCCGTTCCGCCGGCGGTCCGCCCGCCGGCGCACCGTTGGTGAACCGGCCGTAGTTCAGGAGGTCGGAACCGATGCTCAGATAGCGCGGCTGGTCGCCGTAATAGACCGGCATCGGCTTGCGCAGATGGCCGTAGAGCGCGAGGCCGGCCAGCGCGATCGCCAAGGCGAGCACGATGCGCGCCGTCCAGGCGCGGCGCGACGCGGCAATGGGGAAGAGTTGCGCAGCTTCCATCAGCGCCGCCTCCTTCTCTCGAATGGATGCGTGCTCATGCCGCGGACGCTGCCTTCTTCTCGATCACGGCCAGCAGCCGAAAGCCCATGAACGCGCCAAGCAATGGCTCGACCCGTCGCTCGAACGCGAGGAGCCCGTCGACGGCGGCGTGCGGCAGCAGGCTCCAGGGCTTGAAGCCGCCCGAAAGCGGATAGGCGAGGAGGCTCACTTGACGGACGCTGCTGAGCTCGAGCTCGGGGAAGAGCTGCGCGAGCGCCGCGCGACAGCGCCCGGTGAGGAGCGTCGGCACCGCCTGGTTGGAGTCGAAGGCATCGGGGCTGGATAATGGCTCATCGGCGGAAAGGGGATCGACGCCGAGGCGAACCGGCTCGTGGTGCAGAAAGCGATAGAAGGGCCAGCTCAGCGGGGTGATCGCCGGCTCGACGAAGACAATCCGTCCACCCGGGCGCAGGACGCGCGCTGCCTCGGCGAGGAAACGACGCGGGAACGGCAGATGATGCAGCACATCGAACAGCACGATGTTCGCCAGGCTGGCCCGGGCGAAGGGCAGGCTCTGCGCGTCGGCGACGACGTCGAGCCACGGTGCAAACAGCAGATCGCTCGAGATGCAGTCCGGGGCGAATTCCTTGAAGCCACCGGAGCCGCCGCCGACTTCGAGCGTGCGGCCGGGCACGCAGGCGGCCGCCATCCGCCGATAGAGATCGGCGTAGATCTTTCGCAGCACCGGCTTGCTGCGCCACTGCTGTGCCTGCGTCGCGATGCGCTCGTCGAGCGCCATCAGAAAGCCTTGAGCTTGCGCCAGGCAAAAGCGGTCATCCGCAGCAGCAGCCACCCGTGGCTGAATCGTGAGATCTGGGTGCTGCCATAGGTGCGGTCGAAATAACGCACCGGAATTTCGATCATCTTGAGGTTGAGCTTGGAGGCACCGAACATCAGATCGAAATCGCCGAAGGGGTCGAACTCGCCGAAATAGCCGCGGTTCTTCGCCAGCTCCTCGTAATCCTTGCGCCACAGCGCCTTGGTGCCGCAGAGCGTGTCGGTGAAGCGCTGGTTCAGCAGGAAGGAGAAGACGGCGGCGAAGAAGCGGTTGCCGACCAGATTGAGGAAGCGCATTGCACCCGCTTCCATCGGATAGACCAGGCGGGTTCCGCTGCAGAACTCCGCCTTGCGCGTCGCCAACGCCTCATAGAATTTCGGCAGGCTCTCCGGCGGAACGGTGAGGTCGGCGTCGAGGATGATGAGAATATCCCCGCGCGCCTCGGCGAAGCCCTTGCGCACGGCGTCGCCCTTGCCCTTGCCGTCCTGCCTGAACACCTTGATGTCGAGGTCGGGATGCGCCGCCTGCACCCTGAGGCATTCCTCGTAGGTGCCGTCGCGGCTATGGCCCTCGACATAGATGATCTCGAGATCGGGACAGAAGCGCGGCATCCGCTCGACGGCCGCCGCGATGTTGCCGCGCTCGTTGCGGCAGGGGATGACGATAGTCGTCGACGGCGGTCGTGCCTTGGCGTCGGGAGTGGGAAGGGGCCGCCCGACGATGTAATTGCGCAGGCACAGTCGGCGCAGCCCCGGCAGCGGCGCGATCGAGCGATTGATCAGCATGCCGAGCCCGGCGAGCCGCTTCGGCACGAGCTGGCGCCATTCGCGCGAGACGACCTCGTATCCGGCCAGGGTGAGCAGATTGACAGTGTCGCCAGTAGAGAGCCAATTCTCGCTCGAATGGGGCATCTTCTGCGCAAGACGCTCGCCGAGCCGCAGCAGCGGTACCCAGAGGCGCGAGTAATAGGCGATGATGATGCGGGTATGCGTCGCCGTCAGCGGCAGCAGCGCGGCGAGCAGCGCCTGGCAATCCTCGAAATAACCGATCGTGTCGGACAGGATGATGAAATCGAACGGGCCTTCGATCTCGTTCAGCAGCGCCGGGGCCTCGGCATTGCCGACATGGAAGTCGAGGTGCGGGTGATCGCCGCGAGCGGTCTCTACCATCGCCGGGCTGAGATCGATGCCGACGCCTCGTGCCGGTCGGAGCGCCGCCAGAAGCTCGCCCGTGCCGCAGCCGATCTCCAGCACCGCTTTGTCCGGTGGGACCAGAAACCGCATATAGGTGCGGTCAGTCTCGTAGAAGTAGCGATTGAGCGCGATCCAGCGATTGCGCTCCGGCGCCAGCCGGTCGAATTGGTCGCGGAGTTGCTCCTGCCGGGCGGTGAGCCCGTCGCGCGGCACCGAATCGCGCGTGTCAGGCCCCGCGGCAAGCTGAGTGAAGCCTCTCATTAGCGAGACCGGCAGTGGCCGGTGATACTCCTCGAGTCAGGGTCGCGATCGCGCGGCGCGTCCGCCGAGGGGCGCGGCGCCGGCGATCGTAGCCAATTCTGCCCTTGCCGGGTAGGCTCAGATCGCTCGCGAGCCGCGGCCCGCGGCCCGAGATCACCCGGAAGCCGTCGTCCGGTGCTCGCGCGGCGTCACGTCGAGGAGAAGCTTCTCAGCGCGGCGCAGCAGGGCGACCTGCGCCGGCCTGCCTACTTTCTCCTCGGTCAGCATCCGGTGCAGCTCGTCCACCGTGCCAACCGGCTCGCCGTCGAAGGCCACGATGATGTCGCCCGGCAGCACGCCTGCCGCGCGCGCGGCGCCCCCCGAGAGCGTGGCCTCGACCCGCACACCGCTTTCGCGCTCGAGAGCATGAAAGCGGACGACGCGGCGCGGCAGCATCACGTTCTGTCCGGAGAGGCCGATCGAGGAGCGCCGGACGCGGCCATGCCGGATGAGGCGGGAGGCAACGAACTCGACGGTGTTGGCCGAAATCGAGAAGCAGATGCCCTGCGCCATGGCGATGATCGCGGTATTGATGCCGACCACCTCGCCTGCGGCGGTGACGAGCGGCCCGCCGGAATTCCCTGGGTTGAGCGCGGCATCGGTCTGGATCACGCTGTCGATGAGCCGGCCCGACTGCGCGCGCAGGCTACGGCCGAGCGCACTCACCACGCCCGCCGTCACCGTTGCCTGAAAGCCGTAGGGGTTGCCGATGGCGATGACAAGCTGCCCGACGCGCAGCTTGCGCGCATCGCCGAGCCGGGCAAAGGTGGGTGCCTCGCCGGCGAGCCTCAGCACCGCCAGATCGGTATCGGGATCGTCGCCCACCAGCTCCGCCTCCATCGTCCGGCCATCGGCGAAAGTCGCCTGCAGCCGCTTCGCGGCGGCCACCACATGGCTGTTGGTGAGGACATAGCCGTCGGGGGTGAAGACAACCCCGGAGCCGGCGCCGCCGCGTCCATTGGCGGCCTCGACCTGGAGGTGCAGCACCGCCGGTCCGACTGTCTCGACCGCGCCGACCACGGCACGGGAATAGGCATCGAGCGGAGCGGCGTCGTCGGCCGGGGCGTCGACGAGAGAGGCATTGCGGTCGTTCGCGTTACGTTCTAGGATGCGCAGCGGTGTAATGGCGTTCATGAGGGCATTGCCTGGAAAAGAACGGGATGCCGAAGGTAAATGGGCATCCCGCGACATTGCGCCTAGCCCCAGGCCGCGCCCTTGCGCGTTGCGTCTCGGCGGCTCGCGGTTAAGATGGCCGCAGCCGGCGCGCCAGAGCCGTCTTGCACCCCGCTCACTCACCCATCGAAGGCAGGCATCATGGCCGGAAGCGTCAACAAGGTGATCCTCATCGGCAATCTCGGCCGTGATCCCGAGATCCGCTCGACCCAGGACGGGACCCGCATCGCCAATCTGTCGGTCGCGACCTCGGAGAACTGGCGCGACAAGGCGACCGGCGAGCGCAAGGAGCGCACCGAGTGGCACAGAGTGGTGATCTTCAATGATCGGCTCGTCGAGGTGGTCGAGAAGTATCTGAAGAAAGGCGCCAAGGTCTATCTCGAGGGCGCGCTGCAGACGCGCAAGTGGACCGACAATTCCGGCCAGGAGCGCTACACCACCGAGGTGGTGCTGCAACGCTATCGCGGCGAGCTCACCATGCTCGACGGGCGCAGCGGCGGGGGCGGCGAAGGCTATGGCGAAGAGCCGCCGGCCGAGGAATATGCCTCGGCGGGCGGCCGGAGCAGCGGCGGCGGCGGGCGTGCCGAGCGCCGCGCACCGGTGCAGGAGCTCGACGACGAGATCCCGTTCTAGGCGCGATCTCGCCGCCTCTTGCTTTTTGTCGGCAAGCGGCGGCCAGCGCTTCCGCTTCAGCCATCGTCCCGGGCTTGCGCGCGAGCATAAGCCGGACGCGCGGTACAGCGCCGGACATAGGCCTCGATCGCCTCGCTCCGGGGCAGGAGCGGATTGTTGGCGAAGAGCGCGAAGGTGCTGCCGTAGAGCACGTCGACGGCGGAGAAGCGATCGCCCAGAAGATAGTCGCCGGCGGAAAGCCGCTTGATCAGCGGCTCCATCGCCTCGTCCGCCGGAACCCATCCGGCGGTGCCGCGTGGCACCGGCGTGTTCATGAATTTCGACAGGAAGGCTGGCTCGAGCACATCGCCGTAATAGGCGAGCCAGGTGAGGTAGGGGCCGCGCGAAACCTCGCCGAGCCCCGGTCCGATCCCGGCCTTCGGGAAGGCGTCGGTGAGATAAAGCGCGATCGCCGGAGATTCGAAGACGGTGACGCCGTCATGCGCGATTACCGGGACCTTGCCGAGCGGGTGTGGATTGGCCGGGTCGACGGCCCCGCTGCCATCGCTGCGCCGGATCGAGACGCGCTTTACCGTATAGGGTGCCTCCAGCTCCTCAAGCAGCCAGATGAAGCGCGAGGACCGGCTGCGCGGTGCGTGATAGAGCGTGATCATGGCCGATGCTCCTGAAGGAAGTGTCCCTGGCAAACGTTCCTATCGCCGCTCCATCAGATCCGTCATCGCGCGCTCGAGATGGCGGACGCTGTTGCAGACGCCGGCGTAATGGCAATAGGGGCGGTAGCGCAGCATCTCGCTGTCGCCCGAGCCCCACAGCGATTCTGGCTCGGGGTTGAGCCAGATCAGCTGCTTGCAGCGCTTGGCGATGGCCTCCAGCAGGTCGGTGCGCGGGTCGACATGGTTGCTGCGCGCATCGCCCATGATGATGACGCTGGTCTGGCGATCGACCAGATCGAGCCAGCCCTTCTCGAAATCCGCCAGTGAGCGCCCATAGTCGCTCGAGCCGAAGCCAACCTCGCGCAGAATGGCGGCGATCGCCGGCTCGATGTCGTTGCGCTCGAGAATATCGCTGACTTCGATCAGCCGATCGGAAAAGGCGAAGGCGCGCAGCCCCGCCATCACCTCGTGCATGCTGTAGAGGAAGAGCAGCAGGAAACGTGCCACGGCGGCGACCGAGCCGCTGACGTCGCAGATCGCCATCACCTTCGGCCGTTCGATCTTCTGCCGCTTCCAGCTGGTGCGGAACAGCATGCCATCGGTCGCCATGTTCTGGCGCAAGGTCCGGCGGAGATCGAGCTGGCCGCGCCGTGCCCGGCGCCGCGTTCGCGCATGACGGGAGGCGAGGCGCCTGGCGAGCGTGCGAACGAGGACGTGCATGCGCTGGAAGTCGCTGCGGTCGAGATTGCTGAGCTTGACCGTGCTGAGAAACTCCTCGCGCATCGCGGCGGTCTTGCCGGTGGCGTAGACCTGAAGCTGGCGCTTGACGAAGTCGCGCACGCTCTCGTCCAGCACGCGGCGGCGCCGGTCGAGCGCGTCGGCCCGTTCGATGTCTCCCGGCGTCGCGGCACGGCGCAATGCCTCTATCTCGCGGTCGAGCGCCTCGAGCCCCATCTCGGCGAGGATGCGTCGGCCAAAGACATTGGTCTGGGTGAAGAAGCTGATCTCGGAAATGGCGGCTGCATTGGCTGCCCGCTCCATCTCAGCAGCGAGCGCGCCGCCATCCTCGGCGAGCAGCATGCGGCCAAGCGGGGATTGGGTCTCTGCGGTGCCGGCGTCTGCTGCCGGCGGCGCTCCGGCGCCGCTGAAATCCAGCCCGTCCCGGGCGAAGAACAGGTCGAAGCACTCGGCAAAGAGCGCCTTTTCTGGCTGCGTCTTCGCCAATACCAGCGCCAGAGCATCTTTCAGCGCCTCGCGGTCGGCGAAGCCGGTGACCGCGACGGTCCTGAACGCGTCGATGCTTTCCGCCACCGAGAGCCGGACGCCCGAATCGCGCAGCGCCTGCATGAAGCGGAGGAGGGGCGCTTCCATCGACGCACTTCGCTCAGGCAGCGCCACCAGCCGCGCGCCGCGCCTGGTAGGTAAGGGCCGGGACCTTGCTCTCGACCGCCTGCATGTCGGCCTCGAATTTGAGCAGCACGTTCAGCGTTTCGCGCACGATGTCCGCGTCGAGATGCTCGGCATGGAGCAGCAGCAGCACCCGACCCCAATCGATGGTTTCGCTGACCGAAGGCAGCTTGCGCAGGTCGAGCCGACGCAGCTCTTGGATCAGCGCGACGATCTCTCGGCGCAGCACGTCGGCGACGCCCGGTACCTTCACCGCGATGATCCGCTCTTCGAGTGCGGGCTCCGGAAACCCGATATGAAGATGCAGGCAGCGGCGCTTCAGCGCGTCGCCGAGATCGCGCGCATTGTTGCTGGTGAGCACGACGAAAGGCGGGACCGGGGCGCGGATCGTGCCGATCTCCGGCACCGTCACCTGATAGTCCGAAAGGATTTCGAGCAGAAAGGCCTCGAACTCCTGATCCGACTTGTCGACTTCGTCGACCAGCAGCACGGCGCCGGCCGGCTGCTGCAGCGCCCGCAACAGCGGCCGCGGCTCCAGGAACTGCTCCGAGAAGAAGATGTCGCCCGCACCGTGCAGCCGCTTGATCGCGCTGCTCAGGCTCCTCACGCCGCTCAGCTCCTCGCCAAGCTTGTCCTTGAGGATCTGGGTGTAGAGGAGCTGCTTGGCGTATTTCCATTCATAGAGCGCCTTGGCCTCGTCGAGCCCCTCGTAGCATTGCATGCGGATGAGCGGCAGGCCAAGGAACTCGGCTGTCGCCTTGGCGAGCTCGGTCTTGCCGACCCCGGCCGGCCCTTCGACCAGCACGGGCTTCTGCAGATGCCGGGCCAGGAAGACCGCCGTGGCGATCTGCCGGCTGGCGATATAGCCGGCCCGCGCGAGGCCGGCGATGACGGCGTCGATCTCGCCGCGCACCCCCTGGTCGATGTCGTTCATGTGCGGTGGTCATCCCCCTGAAGTCCCGCCGCTCTTAGCATGCCGGTCGGATTTTTGCAGCGCGCGGCGCTCAGAGATGCCTCCGCCCCGGCTGCAGCATCTGCTGCACCTTGGCGCCGAGGCTCGCCGCGGTGAAGGGTTTCACCAGGAGCTCGACGCCGGGATCGAGCCTGCCCTGATGGACGATGGCATTGCGCGCATACCCCGTGGTGAACAGCACCTTGATATCCGGTCGGCGCCGCCGCGCCTCGTCGGCGAGCTGGCGCCCATTGAGCCCGCCCGGCAGCCCGACATCGGTGAAGAGCAGCGCGACTTCCGCCTCGGCATCGAGCAGATGCAGCGCCGCCGGTCCCGTCGCCGCCTCGACGACGCGATATCCCAAGCCGCGCAGGATCTCGGCGCTGTAGCTGCGCACATCCTCGTCATCCTCGACCACCAGGACAGTTTCGGTCGAGGTCGCCTCGTCTGCTGGCTCGGGCTCGGCGGCGCTCTCGATTGCCCTTCCGGCGGTAGCGGCAAGGCGCGGGAGATAGAGCTTCACCGTCGTGCCTTCGCCGGGCTCGCTGTAGATCTTCACATGACCGCCCGATTGCTTGACGAAGCCATAAACCTGAGGCAGGCCGAGGCCGGTGCCCTGGCCGACCTCCTTTGTGGTGAAGAAGGGTTCAAAAGCCTTCTCGGCCACTTCCCTCGACATGCCCGTGCCGGTGTCCGAAACGGCGATGAGCACATACTGCCCCGGGCGCACGTCGTCGTGTGCCCCGGCATAGGCCTCGTCGAGGAAGGCGTTTGCGGTTTCTATCGTGAGCTTGCCGCCAAGTGGCATGGCGTCGCGCGCATTGACCGCCAGGTTCAGCAGCGCGTTCTCAAGCTGGTTGGGATCGGCGAGGGTGCGCCACAGCCCGCCCGCCAGCACCGTCTCGATGACGATGCCTTCGCCCAGCGAACGATGCAGCAGGTCGGACATGCCGGCGACGAGGCGATTGACCTCGATCGACTTCGGCTCGAGCGGCTGGCGACGGGCGAAGGCGAGCAGGCGATGGGTGAGTGTCGCGGCGCGTCCGGCGGCGCGCATGATCGCCTCGACCATGCGCCGCGTCTCGGCGTTGTCTGGCATGAGATGACGCAGATTGTCGAGATTGCCCATGATGACGGTGAGCAGGTTGTTGAAGTCATGGGCGACGCCGCCGGTGAGCTGCCCGACTGCCTCCATCTTCTGCGACTGGCGAAGCTGTTCCTCGATGCGCCGACGCTCGGTCGTATCGCGCAGGAACGCGAAGCCGCCGACGATGCTGCGGTCGGGGGCGTATAGCGGCGCGAAATCCGCGTCGTAGAAGCCGCTCCGGCCGGAGGCAGAGAACCGATAGGGCTGGTCGCGCAGCGTGGTGAAGCGTCCGTCCATGGTGGCGCGCCAGGCTTCATCGACGGGCGAGCCCGTAAGTTCGGCGCGAATTTCGTAGAAGCTGCGCCCGATCACGCTGTCGCGCGAGATGCCCGACATGGCCTCCATCGCCGGGTTCCAGGCGATGTAGCGTAAATCTCGATCGAGCCCGATGATGCTCTCGGTGCCGCTCTCGATCAGCAGCTCCGAGAGCTGGCGCTCGCGCCGCAGCTGTTCCTCGGCCCGCTTGCGCGCGGTGATGTCGATGACAGTCGTGATCGTGCGCAGGAATTTTCCTTCAGGGTCGAGCTCGAGATAGGCCGAGGTGACGCCGTCGAAGACCTCGCCCGATTTGCGCACGAATTGCCGCTCGACGTCGCGCAGGACACCGCGCTCCAACATCTTCTGCCAGCGCGCCTCGTGCAGGGGTGAGTCGTCATGCGCGTGAAATTCCGACAGTTTCCGGCCGATCACCTCGTCGCGCGCATAGCCGAAGAGATCGAGCCAGTGCTCGTTGACGTCGACGATGCGGTGCTGCGCATCAAGAGAATGCATCGGCACCGGTGCCTTGCGGAACAGGGCGCGCAGGCTTTCCTCGCTCTTGCGCAGCCGCTCGTTGGTGTCGGCCAGTTCGTGCGTGCGGCCGGCGACGCGCCGTTCTAGCTCGTCATTGACCCGCTGAAGGGTCTCTTGGGCCCGCCGCATGTCGTCGATGTCGGCGGCTGTTCCGAGCCAGGCGACCGTCTTGCCCTCGCGGCGCAGCGGCGAATTGTGGATGATGTGCCAGCGATAGATGCCGTCGTGGCGCCGGATCCGGCATTCGACGACATAGTCGCGATCGGCAAGCACGCCTTCGAGGCGGGCGCGCGTCAGCTTCGTCTGGTCGTCCGGATGCTGCAGCGCGGTGCGCGACGCCGGATCGAGCCCGATCTCGCCGCCGACATAGTCGCGAAAGAAGCGATTGTAATATTCCGCGACGCCGTCGGAGCGGATGACGAAGGCAATCTGCGGCAGTGCCTCGAGCATGACGCGGAAGCGTTCTTCGCTGTCGTGCAGCGCCCGCTCGCGTCGCTTGTGCTCGGTGATGTCGAGGGTTACGCCGATCATGCGCGCCGGCCGTCCCTTTTCGTCGAAGAAGGTGCGCCCGCGGCTGGCCACCCACCGCTCGCCCAGGCTGGTATTGGAGATCCGGTATTCGACGCGGTAATCGCCGCCGCTGACGGGATCGCGCGATCGCCGATGCGTCTCGTCGACCCGTGCGCGGTCCTCTGGATGCGCCGAGGCCAGCAGGGCGTCGTAGCTGGGCCGCGTTTCCGGCGTGACGCCTATGATCGCCTTCGCCTGCTCGCTCCAGCTGCGCTCGCCGCTCACCATGTCGAAGTCCCAGATGCCGACACCCGCGGCTTCCATCGCGAGGCGAAGATAGTCGTCGCTCCGCTGCAGCGCCTCGACCGCAATTCGCCGGTCGTGGATATCCCGCCAGTAGATGGCGCTCATCCCGTCCGAGAGCGGGCAGATTCGCATCTTGAGCCAGCGGTACATTTGCGGCGGCTGGAACTCGTATTCGACCGTCTGGCCGCTATCGACCGCCTGCCGGAGTTGAAGCTCCGCGGCGCCGCCGGCGAGCTGCGGCAGCGCCTCCCACAGAAGCTGCCCGAGAAGCGCTTCGCGTGCAGCTCCCCAGAGCGCGGCGGCGGGCTCGTTGACGTAGATGAGGCGCCAATCGGCATCGATGGCGCAGAAAGCATCGGCAACGCTCTCCAGGATTTCAGCGCTGCGCCCGGTGAAGCCGGCAGCGGCCGCGCGGCGCCCTCGGTTCAGACGTCTGGACGGTGCGGACCTGCGGCCTCGATGACGCGTCGACATGGGACCTGAAAGTGTCGCGCAGGCCGAGCCGGCCTGCCAAGTAGCCTCTGCTTATCCTGATTTGGGGTGCCATTCCTCAAGACACAATCGTCCCCGACGTCGGCAATGCGCGCCTCCGATACCCGGTCCTGCCGATACGCACGACTCCGTCCGCGGGCTTTCGCCGCGGCGCAGCGCAAAGCCCTGCAGATCACCGCTTAGAAGGCACTCCGTACGGTTGACATTTCACACGAGAAAACCCACTTATCTTGCGGAATAACCGTAATGTTTGAGCCGACTCCTTCCCCCGCCAGGGACACCGGATTCGCGCCCCCCGGCGTTGTTCGGGCCCGCGAGATAAGCTAAGCTTGGTTTCGCCTCCAACGCTGGCCCTCGATGCCGGCGTTTGCTTTATGCGCTGCAAATTGGAATTGGGTTTTGACCGCCTCCCCGACCTCGCCTTCACCGCTCGACATCACGCCGATCTCCATCGAAGAGGAGATGCGGCGCTCCTATCTCGACTACGCCATGAGCGTCATCGTCGCGCGCGCGCTGCCCGACGTGCGCGACGGGTTGAAGCCGGTGCATCGGCGCATTCTCTACGTGATGAAGGAGAACGGCTACGACTGGAACCGGCCGTTCCGCAAGTCGGCGGCCGTCGTCGGCGACGTCATGGGCCAATACCATCCGCATGGAGATTCGGCGATCTATGACGCGATGGTGCGGCTGGCGCAGGATTTCGCCATGCGCGTGCCGTTGATCGACGGGCAGGGCAACTATGGCTCGATGGACGGCGACCCGCCGGCGGCGATGCGCTACACCGAAGCGCGGCTTGCGCGCGCCTCGGACCCGCTGCTCAACGACATCGACAAGGATACGGTCGAGTTCCAGCCGAACTATGACGGAACACGCCAGGAGCCCAAGGTGCTGCCGGCGCGTTTCCCCAACATCCTGGTCAATGGCGGCAGCGGCATCGCCGTCGGCATGGCGACCAACATTCCGACGCACAATCTTGGCGAGGTGCTCGACGCCTGCATCGCCTTCATCGACAATCCCAACGTCACCACCGACGAGCTGATGGAGCTGGTGCCCGGACCCGACTTCCCGACCGGCGGCATCATCATCGGTCGCATGGGCATCCAGTCCGCCTACAAGCTCGGCCGCGGCTCCGTGATGGTGCGCGGCAAGACGCATATCGAGGAGATCCGCAAGGAGCGCGAGGCGATCGTCGTCACCGAGGTGCCCTATCAGGTCAACAAGGCGCGCATGGTCGAGCGCATCGCCGAATGCGTGCGCGAGAAGCTGATCGAAGGCATATCCGATCTGCGCGACGAGAGCGATCGCGAGGGGGTTCGGGTCGTCGTCGAACTGAAGCGGGACGCCGCCGCCGATGTCGTGCTGAACCAGCTTTTCCGCCACACGCCGCTGCAGACCAGCTTCGGCGTCAATATGCTCGCCTTGAACGGCGGCCGGCCGGAACTGCTGGGCTTGCGCGAGATCATCGCCGCCTTCGTGGGGTTCCGCGAGGAGGTCGTAACCAGGCGCACCATCTTCCTGCTCGGCAAGGCCCGCGAGCGCGCGCATCTGCTGCTCGGCCTCGCCGTCGCGGTGGCGAATATCGACGCGATGATCGAGCTCATTCGCAAGGCGCCGGATCCGGCGTCGGCGCGCGAGGCGATGATGGCGCGCACCTGGCCGGTCGAGAGCGTGGCCCCGCTCATCGCGCTCATCGAGGAGGCGGGGCATGGCGGGACGGTGCCCGACGGCAGCTATCGCCTGTCGGAGGATCAGGCGAAGGCCATTCTCGATCTCCGCCTGCAGCGGCTGACCGGGCTCGAGCGCGACAAGATCGCCCAGGAGCTCGATGAGATCGTCACCGAGATCAGGGGCTATCTCGAGATCCTGGGCTCGCGCACCCGGCTTCTCGAGGTGCTGCGCCAGGAATTCCGCGAGATCAAGGAGCAATTCGGCACACCGCGCAAGACGGTGATCGAGGATGTCGAGTTCGAGGCCGACATCGAAGAGCTGATCCAGCGCGAAGACATGGTCGTGACGGTCAGCCATTCCGGCTACATCAAGCGCGTACCGCTCTCGACATATCGCGCCCAGCGTCGCGGCGGCCGCGGCCGCACCGGTATGGCGGTGCGCGAGGAGGATTTCGTCAGCGAGGTCTTCGTTGCGTCCACTCACGCCTCGGTGCTGTTTTTCACCTCGACCGGCCGTGTCTACAAGCTCAAGGTCTACCGGCTGCCCGTGGGCACGCCGCAATCGCGCGGTAAGGCCTTCGTCAATCTGCTGCCCAACCTGGCGCCGGGCGAAGGCATATCGACGGTGCTGCCGCTGCCCGAGGACGAATCCTCCTGGAGCAACTACACCGCGGTCTTCGCGACGCGGAAGGGCAATGTCCGGCGCAACGCGCTCAGCGATTTCGGCAACGTCTTCGCCACCGGCAAGATCGCCATGAAGTTCGAGGGCGACGATGCCGATGACCGGCTCATCGCCGTCGCCGTCTGCGGCGCACATGACGACATCCTGCTCGCCACGCGCAACGGCCGGGCCATCCGTTTCCCGGCGCAGGACGTCCGCGTCTTCACCGGTCGCGCCTCGGTCGGCGTGCGCGGCATCAAGCTTGCCGAGGGCGATGCCGTGATCTCGCTGTCGATCCTGCGGCATGAGGAGGTGGATTCTCCGACGCGCGCTGCCTTCCTGCGGCTCTCGACGCAGCGCCGCCGGAGCGTGGGCGAGGAGGCGGACGCGACCGAGCCCGCCGAGCCGGAGGAGGGCGAGGCCGAGAACGGCGCCGATGCCGAAATCAGCGAAGAGCAGTTCGCCGATCTGGCGTCGCGCGAGGAATTGCTGCTGTCGATCACCGAAAAGGGCTTCGGCGTACGCAGTTCCGCCTATGACTACCGCATCGCCGGCCGCGGCGGGCAGGGCATCGAGAACATGAACCTTGCCCGGCGCCAGGATGCCATCGTCGCGACCTTCCCGGTCGGCCGGCGCGACCAGATCATGCTGGTGACCAATACCGGCATGGTGATTCGCGTGCCGATCGAGGGCATTCCGATCAAGCGCCGGCGCAGCCAGGGCGTGGTGGTCTTCAAGGTCGAAGAGGGCGAGCGCGTCGTCTCGGTCGCGCATCTCGCCGATGCCGGGGAGAACGGCGAGAACGGAGCGGCCGAGGAAGGCGAGGGGAGCACGGCATGAGCAAGGAGCGCGTGGGATTTTATCCCGGCACTTTCGATCCCATAACCAACGGCCACACCGACATCATCCTGCGCGCGACCAAGATCGTGGACCGGCTGGTGGTCGGCGTCGCACGCAACATCGGCAAAGGACCGCTCTTCTCGACCGAAGAGCGTCTCGAGATCGTGCGCGAGGAGATCGCGCATATCGGCGATGCCGCGACCCGCGACCGCGTCGAGGTCAAGGCCTACGACACGCTGACCATGCATTTCGCAGTCGAGCAGGGAGCCTCGATCATCGTGCGCGGCCTGCGCGCCGTGTCCGATTTCGAGTACGAGTTCCAGATGGCTGGGATGAACAATCGCCTCAATGCCAATGTCGAGACCGTGTTCCTCATGGCGAACGACAAATACCAGTTCATCGCTTCGCGCTTCGTCAAGGAGATCGCCCAGCTCGGCGGTGACGTGACCCCGTTCGTTAGCGCGCGCGTGGCGACGCATATCGCGCGCCGCATCGGCCGCGAAAACGGTAAGCGGGCCGCGAAGAGGTGAGCACTCGGTCATCAGTCGCCAGTTGTCAGTTACTGACCGCTGAGAACTGACGACTGATGACGGATCGGCTCATCGTCCTCTTCAAGGGTCATTCGCAGTACGACAGCGTCAATACCATGGTCGAGCAGCTCGGCGCCGCCTTCGGGCGCGTCGGCGCGCCCGCTGTGATCCTCGATACCCGCTCCGCGGGCTGCATTGGCGAAGCCGTGGCGCTGCTGCGCCGCGGAGCGGTCAGACTCTTCGTCAGCCTCAACGGCTACGGCGTTCCGGAAGAGGGCGCAGGCTTCTATGCCGAGAGCCCGGCGCCGGTGCTGATCTATTTCGTCGACCATCCAGCCTATCACTACCCGCGCATCCGGGCGGGGCTGCCTCGGCTGATCGCGACCTTTCCGACGGCGCATCACGTCGAATTCTGCCGCCGTTTCATACGCGAAGACATCCCCCTTCATCACCTGCCGCATGCCACCGCCGCGGCGGAAGCCGCGCCTTGGAAGGACCGCGACATCGCGCTTTTCTTCAGCGGCTCGCTGCTCGCCGATCCCGAACGCTTTCGCGCCGAGTGGGCCGGCCACGGAGCGGAGGTCGCCGGGCGTCTCGAGGCCATTGTGGCCGCCCATGACGCGGCGCCGACGCGACCCTTGCACGAAGCCGTCCTCTCCGCGCTCGATGGCGCCGACGAACCGCCGGTTGAGGTGTTGGCGTCTTATCTCATCACGGTAGACACCTATCTGCGCAGCCGCGTCAAGCGCGACCTGGCGCAGGCGCTGGCGCATCTGCCGCTGACGCTCTGCGGTGAGGGCTGGGCGCGCTTCGCCGGTGAATTCACGCGCGCCAAACTATTGCCGGCGATGCCGGCGGCGGCCACCTTTGCTGCGATTCGGCGGAGCAGGATCGTGCTCAATCCGCTTCCACCCTACTATGAATCGCACGAACGCCCGCTGCAGGCAATGACCCATGGTGCCGTCGCCGCCAACGGGCCCAGCGGATTCATGGCGGCGGCCTTTCCCGGCGGCTATCTGACGCTGCCGGCCGGGTCCCAGGAAGCCGCGGCGGCTATTGAAGCGGCGCTCGCCGATGCCGCTTTGCTTCAGAGCATAGCCAGGGTCGGCCACGAAGCCTGTCTCGCCGACCATCTCTGGGACCACCGCGCGGCCGAGATCTTGCGTCTTGCAGGCGTATAGCACCTGACGCCCAACACTCGCTTGACCTGGATCATAGCGCCGGCATTGCCCGTGCGGCCTATAGGCCGATAATGGAGTCGTTGCTGCCGTCTTCTGCACTCACCGTTCCCGAGGCTTCTCCGACCCCGGATTTGCGGCGCATCCGCCGCCTCGTACGCGTATTGCGCGGGCTCCTGGTCATCGCGATCGCGCTGCCGGTAGGTTTTCTCGCAGTCGTCGCCTGGGCGAGCTATGGAACGACGATCGACGCCGCGCAGACGCTGATCCTGAGATCGCTCGAGGTCGTGCATCAAAGCACCCTTAAGCTGTTCGACACACAGGAGCTCATTCTCGATCGTGCCATCGCGCTGGCAGGGACACCCGACCGAAGCTCGGACACTGCCGCGCTCAATGCCGCCCTGCATAGCCTCGAGAAGGGTCGGGATCAGATCGCGTCGATCTGGATCATCGGTCCCGACGGAAAGGTCCGTGCCAGCAGCGTATCCGGCCCATGGCGGATGGGCGCTGCCGACCGCGACTATTTCATGGCGCAACGCGAACAGGATGTGGGTACCTATGTCGGCCGCACTTTCATCGGCCGGGCGACCGGGCGGCGCTCCTTCGGCTTCAGCCGCCGGCTGCCGAGCTCCGACGGCTCGTTTCAGGGCGTCGCCAGCATCTCGGTTTCCGCCGACTTCTTCCGCGGCGCCTTTCATCGCGCCTCGCCGGAGATCAAGCATGTGGTGGCGCTGATCCGCACGGATGGCCAGGTGCTCGTGCGCGACCCGCCGGAGTCCGCGATATCGCGGCTGTCGCCTGATGATCCATTGATGCGCGCCGCGTCGCAATCCAATGCCGGCTTGATCCGGCGCGTCAGCCTTTTGGACGGCCGGGAGCGGCTCTATGGCTACCGGCATATCGAGGGCTATCCGCTCTTCGTCGTCGTGGCCCTTTCGCGTGCGGCGATCTTGCGGCCGTGGCGCGCCAACATGCTGCTCTACACCGCGATCGCCTGCCCGGTCATCTTGGCGCTCTCCGGCCTCGCGGTCTTCGCGTTGCGCGAAGTGCGCCGGGAGGAGGCGGCGTTGCTCAGGCTGGCGGAAGCGTCGCGACAGCGTGCCGACGCCGAAGCGCGGCTGCTGCAGGCGCAAAAGCTCGAGCTGCTAGGCCAGCTCGTCGGCACAATGGCGCATGATTTCGCCAATCTCCTCACCCCGATCATGGGCAACCTGCATCTGCTGCGCGAGCGCCTCGCCGACCCGGCCTCGCCGACGCGTGTCAACTCGGCGCTGGTCGCCGCCGAGCGAGGCGAGAAGCTGGTGCGCTCGCTGCTCACCGTTGCCCGGCAGCAGCCGATTGCTCTGTCCACGATCGACGTCAACGCGCTGTTGCGCGAGATGGAAGACCTGCTTCGACAATCGCTGGGGCAGGCCGCGAGCCTCGCATTCGACCTGGCCGCCGATCTCTGGCTGGCGCGTGCCGATGCGAGCGGGTTGGAGATGGCGGTGCTGAACCTCATCGTCAACGCCCGGGACGCCATGACCGCGCGTGGCTCGGTGCGAATTTCGAGCGCCAACGTGACCCTCGGCGGCGAGCATGACGATCTCTACGGCGATTTCGTTGCCATCGCCGTCGCCGACAGCGGGCGAGGGATGCCGACGGAAGTCCTGGCGCGCGCCTTCGAGCCGTTCTTCACCACCAAGGGCGCCGGGCAAGGCACCGGCTTGGGCCTCGCCAGCCTGCACGGCTTCGCGCGTCAATGCGGCGGCGGGGCTCAGATCAGCAGCGCTGCAGGGCAGGGCACCACGGTCACCATGTTCCTGCCGCGCGCCGCTTCGGCCTGAGACCGGCGCCGCGCGGCTAGGCCGCTTTCAGCAGGATGTTCTGTTCGCGCTCCAGCACCTTGCGGACCGCCGGGCGTTCGAGCATGCGCCGTTTCCAGGCGGTGTAATTGGCGAGTTCCTTCACCGGCAACTCGATGCGGGCACCCCAGCCGTAGAAGACGAGAGCATAGGGATCGCAAGCGGTGAACTGGTCTCCCTGCATCCAGCTCTTGCCGGCGACCATGCCGTCGATCTCCTGCAACGCCGCCCAGAAAGTCTTCTTGCCCGCCGCTTTGATCGAGGGATAAGCAGCCTCCTGCTCGCTGAACCGCTCCGGCCGGAAAATATGGGTGAAGGCCGGGTGCACGGAGTTGGATAGCCATGCCATCATCGAGATGCAGCGCGCCTGGGCCGTGCTCTCCTTGGGCAGCAATCCCTTCTCGGGAAAGCGCAGGCCGAGATAGCTGAGGATGGCGGTATTCTCGGTCAACACGCTGCCATCCTCGAGGCGCAGCGCCGGGACCCTGCCGCGCGGATTGATCTTGAGGTAGTCGGGCGTCCGCTGCTCGCCCTTGGCCAAGGCGACCGGCTTCAATTCGTAGGCGGTGCCGCTCTCCTCGAGGCCGATATGGGAGGCCATCGAGCAGGCGCCGGGGCTGTAGAACAGCGTCAGCATGGAAATTGCTCCTCACGGTCGAGACTCGATCGGCGTGGATTCTGCCCGCTTGCGGAAGCGGTGTCCATCGCGTGGCCTTCCGGTTGCCCCGGTCTGCACCCTGGAAACGCTGCGCCTTGGTGAGTGTTTCCCTTTCGGTTGGGCCGCGAGGGGCACCGCTTGAGGTTGAACTTGCTGAGAAAATTCGCGGCGATAGCTGGCTTGCTGCTGCTCGCCGCCTGTGCCGGACGCGTTGAGCCGCCGGGGCCGCCCCACCGGATCGAAAGCCATGCCTTGCCCGATCCGGAAAAGACCCATCTGGGTCAGGTGTTTGAAACGGCGGCAGAGCGCCATCCCGGGCTTTCGGGCTTCGACCTCATCACCTCGGGCCGCACCGCCTTCGAGGCGCGCTACGCCTTTGCCCGGCTGGCCCAGAAGACCATCGACGCGCAGTATTTCCTCTGGGCAGGAGATGCGGTCGGGCGCCGCATGCTGGAAGCGCTGCTTCAGGCCGCCGACCGTGGCGTCCGGGTGCGGTTGCTGCTCGACGATCTCAATCTCATCGGCTCCGGCCTCAATCTCGCTGTCCTAAACGCCCATCCCAATTTCGAGGTGCGGCTGTTCAATCCCTTCGACAGGCGGGTCTTTGCGGATCTCGATCTTCTCCTCGACTTCCAGCGCCTCAATCATCGCATGCATGACAAGGCGTTCATCGTCGACAACACCATCGCCATCGTCGGCGGGCGCAACATGGCTAATGCCTATTTCTCGGTGAGCGGCGAGTCCAATTTCCGCGACATCGACGTCTTTGCCGCGGGCCCGGTCGTGCGCGACATCTCACGCGAATTCGACACCTTCTGGAACAGTCCCTGGGCGGTGTCGATCGGCGATGTTACCCAGGCTAGACCGAATTCCGAGGAGCTGAAGGCGGCGGAGAGCAAACTCCGCGCCGAGACGGACGACACCAAGAACTTTCCGTTCAAGACCGAGCTCGACGAGCCCTATCTGGAACATCTGGCGGAGACCGTGCCGGACCGTCTCGTCTGGGGCAAGGCGAGCGTGCTCTATGACGAGCCGAACAAGCCGGCGACCTCGACGCCCCGGGTGGCCGAGGAACTGCGGAACAAGGTCGCGGGCACGATCCGCCACCGGCTGTTGCTCGAGATCGCCTATTTCATCCCCTCCGAGCACGGCGTCGAGCGGCTTTGCGATCTCGTCCGCCGCGGCGTGCGCGTTCGCATCCTCACCAATTCTCTGGCTTCTACCGACGAGGTCGCGGCCTATGCCGGCTATATGCGAATTCGCAAGCCTCTGCTGCGCTGTGGCGTCGAGCTGCACGAGCTACGGCCGGATGCTGCTTTCGTTCGCCGCGACTGGACCTGGCTGCGTGCCAGTTCGGAGGCGGAGCTCCATACCAAGGCGGCGGTCTTCGATGACGACCGTGTGATGATCGGCTCCTTCAATCTCGACCCGCGCTCGCGCCGGATCAATACCGAGATCGCCATCCTGATCACCAGCGCGCCGCTTGCCGCCAAGGTGGCGCACTTCATCGAGGGTGGCATGTCGCTCGCCAACTCGTTCCTGCTGGAGTTCCCCAAAGGTGACGACGATGTTATCTGGGTCGCAGAGGACAAGCAGCATCAGCTTCGCTTCTACCATTCCCCGGTGACGAGCTGGTGGCGCCGGTTCGAATCCGATTTCCTGTCGCTGCTGCCGATCGAAGATCTACTGTAGGTCTGCGCGCGTTGGCGGGATTCCCGTGTCGAGCCATACATCGGCGAGATCTTGCTCGAGATAGTGGCTTGGCGTCAGGTGCCAGCCCTTCATCGCGGCAGACGCCGCGACGATGCGGTTCCACCACAGGAACGGCACGGCATAGGCGTCGGTGAGCGCGCGGCGCTCGAACTCGCGCACGATGCGGGTGCGCTCGCGCGGGTCGGTGGTCACCGCCTGGCCGACATAGAGGCTGTCGAGGAAGCGGTCGGTCGAGCCGGAGAAATTGCTCGGCGACAAGTCGCTCGACACGTATTTCGCCAGTTGCAGCGTCGGGTCGTCGAAATAATCGCCGGCGAAGTCGATCGCCGCGATGAAGGCATGGCGCTCGAGTGCACTCTCCCAATGCTTGGTATCGAGCTTCTCCTGGTTGACCGTGACGCCAATCTCCTTCCAGGACTGGATGAGATAATCGGCGGCGGGGCCATAGGGCATGGCGATGTCGCGATTGGTGAGGGTGAAGGCGAGGTGGCTCTGGCCCGCTTCGGCGAGGAGCCGCTTCGCCTCGGCGCGCGCCGCTTCGATGTCGTGGCCGAAGCCCGGGATCGTCGCCAATTCGCTCTCGGGGGTCGCCATGGCGAAGCCCGGCCGCATCACGCCGCCGACGAATTTGAGGAAGGTGGTGCTCTGCAGCCTCTCGGCCGCATGCCACCGGTCGATAGCGAGCGACAAGGCGCGGCGCACCCTCGGATCGTCGAAGGGCGGCTGATGCGCGTTGAAGACGATCATCAGGTCGATGAGCCAGGGCGTCTCGCCGATATAAATCTTGTCGCCCATGGCAGCCACCAGCGCGTCGCGCTCGGCCGGGGTCACGCTGCGGAATTCGGCCTTGAGGCTGCCTTGCTCGAGCCCCTGCACGACCTTGGCGCCGGCGACGAAATGCGCGACATAGCCGTCGAGATAGGGGTGACCCGGGCGGAAATACCGGTCGAAGCGCTTGCCCGTCCAATGGTCGCCTTTGACATGCTCGACGAAGGTGAAGGGGCCGGTGCCGAGGATGTGCGTCTTGGGATAGAGCGGGTCCTCCTTCAGCTTCGCTGCGCTGTAGATGCAGTTCCAGGGCGAGGCGAAGTTCGCCAGCATCGCCGCCTCCGGCCAGCGCAGATGGAACACCACCGTCAGCGCATCGGGCGTGTCGATGCGGTCGATCGCCGAGTAATATACCTGCCGAGCCGAGATCACGCCTTCGGGCGGGTGGATGATCCGCTCGTAGCTCACCTTCACGTCGGCGGAAGTCATGTGGCTTCCATCATGGAAGAGCACGTTGGGCCGCAGGCGAAAGGTATAGGTGCGCCGGTCCGCCGAGACGCTCCAGCTTTCGGCCAGATCGCCTTTGACTTGCGGGTAATCGGCGCCGTCGAACTTCAGCAGGGTCGAGTAGTGTGGCGCCACCGGATGCATGAAGGCGAAGGAGACATTGGCGTCGCAATCGTAATTGCCGGGCTCGGCATCGACGGCGAAATCGAGGATGCCGCCCCGCTTGGGCTGCGGTTCGGCCGCGGCGGTGACCGCCAGCGCGGCGAGCATGGCGGCGGCGCCCGCGACGCGGAGGCCGGGCCAGAAGAGCTCGGCGGTGCGTCGCCGACGGAAGAGATAGCGCTTGGACAAAGGCGTCTCCTCGAAGATTCGGGATGGCCGAGATGCTGAAGCGTCAGTCGCGATGCTCGGTCTGCCAGCGGCGGAACTGGTCGTAGAGCTCGTCCTTCTGCGCGGCGGTCAACGTCTGACTGCCGCTTGCCTTGCTGCGCTCATCGAGGAATTCGACGAAAACCTTGTGCAGATCGTCCTGGTTCATGGCGACCGGAGCGGCGCCGTTGCGCTTGATCCAGTCCTCGGCCGGCGGGAAGCGGCGCCAATTCGGCAGCTCCGCAGCGAGGTTCACCTCCTGCCATTTCGGATGGTGCGGCGCCTCGAGCAGCTTTGGAAACTGGGTGAAGAAGGCATCTACGAAATTGGCGACGTTATGGTAGCGCTCGGAGTCGGGCGCGAGCCCCGCGACGACCAGCGCGGTGCCGACCGCCACCGTGTCGACCGCCGCGCCCTGCGGCACGAGATCGGGATAGTCGGCGCTGGTGAGCCGCGCCGGGATGTAGCTCGCGGCGACGCCGCCCGCGAGCGGCACGGAGAGGAAGTGCAGCTTGTCCTGCGGCCGGACGCCCGCGAAGAGCGTCGCGGGCTTGCCGACCACCATCGCCATGGCGGCGATCTCGCCGCGCTTCAGCTTCTCCAGCGCCAGCGCCTGGCCGTAGCGCGTCGGCTCGACCTTGATGTTGAGCATCTCGAAGAGGCGCGGACCGGTGAACTCCGTGCCGTCATTGAGCGTGCCGAAATTCACCTTCTTGCCGGCGAGATCCCGGATGCTCGTGATATCGGCCCTTGCCAGCAGATGGAACTCGTCGCTGCTGAGCTTCGCGATATAGGTGACGGAGTTCTCCAGGCCGGGATAGCGTTTCTCGGCCCGAGCTTCGTCGAGCACGTCGGTCTGCACGATGGCAAGGTCGACGCCGCGCAGCACCTTGAGATCGGCAAGATTCTGGAAGGCGCCCTTGCCGATGACCGGAAGCACGCGCCGCGTCGCTCCGTCGTCGAGAACCTCGGCCAGATCCTCGGCCATGCGCGCCGAGGTGCCGTTGACGCTGCCGGTGACGATCTCGACGAGGCCGCGATTCGCGCGCTCCACCAGCGGATCGGCGGCATGTGCGCTGCCGCCGGCAAGCGCCAGCAGGGCCGCGGCGCAGCCGATGCGGCGGAAGAGGGGAGTGATGGGACGGATCATGCTGCCTGATCTCCTGCGCCGCGCTCGGCGGCCTTAGCGGGCGTATTTCGCCATCAGCCGGCGCATCAGCGCGTCGGCCTCTCTATCGCCGCCGGCGCTCGCCTTGCGATACCAGCGCGCCGCCGCGACGGGATCGCCGCGCAAGCCGCGCGCCTGCGCCTCGGCGAGGAACAGCGGGTCGTAGGTCTTGCCCGTCTGCCGTGCCGCCGCGGCATCGCCGCCCTCGGCGGCGCGCTGATAGAAGAGCCGCGCCGCGGCAATGTCGCCGGTGGCGAGCATCTGGTCGCCGCGCGCCATCAGTTCCTTGAACTCCGCTGCGGGGACGGCGACGTGCCGGGCCGCAGGGGCAGGCGGTGCAGCCGGCAGTGTGGCGGGCAGGGCCGCCACCGGCGCCGGACGTGGCGGCGGCGGTACCGGCGGTGCCATCGGCAAGGCGGGAAGGGTGAGCGCGAGCGAGACCGGCGGGGTGCTGTGCTGCGGCATCAGCAGCAATGCCGCGCCGCCGAGCGCCAGCACGGCCGCGCCGGCGCCGAGCAGCAGGGTGAGCTTCGCGCCGCCGCGTGCGCGCGGTGCGGCTGGCGCGGCCGCGGCATGCGGCGGCGCCACCGCTTCGGCCGGACCGGGCGCGCGGCTGGGCGCTTGATCGAGGGGCGTTTTATCGGCGGGTGGTGCGCTGCTTGCGTCACGCTCATAGGACCAGTACCACGGACGGAAGCCGGAAGCCGACGCATCGCCCTTGCTGTAGAGCACGGTCGCCGGGGAGTTCTGGTGCGGCTCGGCGGCGGCCTCCACCGGTGCAATCGCCGCGGGCGCGGGCTCCGCGGTTGGTGTGGCGGTCGTGCGCGTCTGCTGCGTTGCGGCGATCAACCGCTGGCGCGCTCCGCCGCGCGGCAGCGCGAAGAGCGAAGCGGCAGGGGCCGGGTCCTCGGCGCCGCGCGCCTCGGCCGGGGTTCGGTCCTCGCTGGAGAGCAAGCCCGATGCGAGGCTTGCCCGCTTCTCGCTGCTGAACATCGCCCCTCTCCGCCGGCCCGGCGCGCCCATCCCGATGACCCGGGTGCGCCCTTTGCCAAGCATCGCGGATTATCGCCGCGGCCCGCGAGACGGGACAGGCATTTCGCTTAGAGTTTTCGCCTATTACCAGCGAGACTTAATGTAGAAATTAAGAAGTTTTCGGCCTATTTCGAGCGCTCCTCGACCTTGGCCCGGCGCCACTCAGCTTCCATCTCGTCGAGATCCGCCGTCTCGACGGAACGGCCGCTTTCGGCGAGCAGCGTTTCGACCCGGCGGAACCGGCGTTCGAATTTGCGACAGGCGGCGCGCAGCGCCTGTTCAGGATCGGTCGCGGCGTGTCGCGCGAGATTGACTACGGCGAAGAGCAAATCGCCGATTTCGTCGCCGATGCGCTCGCTATCGCCTCCTGCCATCGCCTCCCGAAGCTCCCCCAGTTCCTCGGCGATCTTGTCGAGCACCGGCGTGGCGGTCGGCCAGTCGAACCCCACCCGCGCCGCGCGGCGCTGAAGCTTCTCGGCGCGCGTCAGCGCGGGCAGCGCCGTGCCGACGCCGTCGAGCGCGCTGGCGCTCTCGCCCGAAGCTGTGGCCTTGGCGCGCCGCTCTGCTGCCTTCTGCTCTTCCCAGGCGGTGGTCTGCGCCGCGGCATCGGCGATGACCGCGTCCCCGAATACATGCGGGTGGCGGCGCACCATCTTCTCGGCGATCGCGGCAGCGACGTCGTCGAAGGCGAAGAGTCCGGCCTCCTCGGCCATGCGCGCATGGAAGACCACTTGGAAAAGCAGATCCCCGAGTTCGTCCTTGAGCGCCGCCGGGTCGCCGCGCTCGCAGGCCTCGGCGACTTCATAGGCTTCCTCGATCGTGTAGGGCGCGACCGTGGCGAAGGTCTGCACGCGGTCCCAGGGGCAGCCGCGCGCGGGATCGCGTAGCCGCGCCATGATGTCGAGGAGGCGCGGCACAGCGGGATTTTGCGTCATGCGCCCGCCCGTTGCGCTGCGGCCCGGGCGATTGACTGCCGCAGCAGCTCCATTGCTTCCGCCGTTTCTGCCCAGCGCACCACCTTGACCCATTTGCCGGGCTCAAGATCCTTGTAGTGGCGGAAGAAATGGGCGATCTGCTCGCACAGCAGCGGCGGCAGGTCGCGATAGCTGCGGATCCCGGAATAGAAGGGATGGAGTTCGTCCACCGGCACGGCGAGGATCTTCTCGTCGCCGCCGCTCTCGTCTTCCATCAAGAGCGCGCCGATCGGACGGGAGCGGATGACCGCCCCGGGCATCACCGCCACCTGCGCCACCACCAGCACATCGGCAGGATCGCCATCCGGCGACAGCGTATGCGGCACGAAGCCGTAATTGGCCGGATAGAACATCGCGGTGTGCAGGAAGCGATCCACCTGCAGCGCTCCCGAGGCCTTGTCGATCTCGTATTTTACCGGCGCTCCGCCCTGCGGAATCTCGACGATCACGTTGATCTCCTCCGGCGGGCTGCGGCCGATGGCGATCTGTTCGATGTTCATCGTGGAAACTCCCTGGGGTCGCGCTTCAGCTAGGCTTGCCCTCGCCATATTGCAGCACCTTCACCTTCTCGATGGTGATGAGGCCGCTGCCCATCATGCCGTCGAGCAGCGGCAGGAAGGCGTTGATTCTCTCCTCCCCGTCGATGATCTCGACCACCATCGGCAGATCCTCGCTGAGCCGGAGCACCTTGGCGGTATGCAGCCGGCTCGAATGGCCGAAGCCCATCGGCCCGCGCAAAACCGTGGCGCCGGCCAGGTGCTGCTCGCGCGCCTTCAGCACGATCGCCTCGTAGAGCGGCAGATGCTGATGATGGTCATCCTCGCCGATGAAGATGCGCAGCAGCACGGCGTCGCGGGGAACTTGCATTCTTACCCTCCCGAGAAGAACGCGCCGAGGGCGAAACCGGCCCAGACGGCGAGGAGACACAGCAGGACGGAGGCGACGATGTTGCCGAAGACGCGTGCCCATTGCGCATCGCGCGCGAGGTTGAGCGTCTGCAGGCTGAAGGACGAGAAAGTGGTATAGCCGCCGCAGAGCCCGACGATGAGGAGCTGCCGCACGGTGACGTCGCCCGGAAGCGCGCCCGCGGGCGCAATCAGCGCGGCGAAAGTTCCGATCACCAGCGAGCCGGTAACATTCACCACCAGGGTGCCCCAGGGAAAGGTCTCGCCGATGCGATTGGCGATGAGGCCGGAAAGGCCATAGCGCACCATGCCGCCGACGGCGCTGCCGAAGGCGACCCAGGCGGAGCCGATCATCGGTCCGCTCGTTGCATGAAGTCTTTCTTCATAATCAACGCACTACCGGAAGATTTTGCGCTCATTTATTGGCTTTTCGCGCGAGCGCGTGGCCGATCCACACGCCCAACAAGCATAGCACCAGCGACAGCGCGATGTAGGCCGCTGCCGCGGCCAGGCGGCCGTGCTGCAGCAGGCTCAGCGTCTCGAGGCTGAAGGACGAGAAGGTCGTGTAGCCGCCGCAGAGCCCGATCATGACGAATTGCCGGCCAAGCGAGCCGACGAGGACGCGGCCATCCGGCCCGGTCAGGGTGGCGAAGCCGCCGATCACCAGCGAGCCGATGATATTGATGAGGAGCGTGCCCCAGGGGAAACCAGCGCCCCAGAGCGCCACGGCGAGAAGACCGCAGCCATAGCGCGCAAGCCCGCCCAATGCGCTGCCGATGCCGATGACGAGATAGGTGACGAGAAGGTTCATGGGCGAGAGGCTAGGCATACTCGTGCGGAGAGAGCGCCGCAAGGGCGCCTTCGATCTGCTGGCTTGACAGGAATCGCGCGGGGATCGCATAGAGCCGGGCGGGGGAGAAACGCGATGCACCGCATCTTGGGCGTGGCCGTTCTGCTGGTGGTCGCAGTCTGTCTCGATGCGGCGGCGCAAGCGCCGGAGCCGCAGCAGCTCTATGGCCGCTGGCTCACCGAGAGCAAGCGGGGCGTCGTCGAGATCTATCCCTGCGGCGACAAGGTCTGCGGCAAGCTCGTCTGGCTGATCGAGCCGATGCGGCGGGGTGTCCCGGCGGTGGACGACAAGAATCCCGATCCGACGCTGCGGCAGCGTCCGCTCTGCGGCCTCGCCATGCTCGGCGGGTTCCGCCACACCGAGCCGCAACGCTGGACCGATGGCTGGATCTACGACCCCGACAGCGGCGACACCTATCACGCGACCATGTTCCTGGAGAGCGCCGGCGTTTTGAAGCTGCGCGGCTATGTCGGCATCCCGCTCTTCGGCGAGACGCAGACCTGGACGCGGCCCGGCACGCGCTACGGCTCCTGCTGAACGCTTTTGCCGCGCCGCATTAGCGGTAGCAGCAGCAGCGACAACAACAGCAGGCCGCCGATGAAGAGCCAGGCATCGTTGAACGCCGCGACGAGACCGGCGCGTCGCACCAGCGGTGCCACGAAGTCGCGCGTCGCCTGGTCGATATGCGTGAGGGGAATGCCTTTGAACCGGTCGGTCGGCAGCCCGACGAAGCGCGCCGCGGCAGCATCACCGGCCATCAGCCGTGCCGCGATGGCGCGCACGTGCTCGGGCGCGCGCTGCTCGACGATCGTGTCGATGAGTGCGAGGCCGATCGCACCGCCGAGATTGCGCATCAGGTTGAAGATGCCGCTCGCGTTGGGGACATCCGCAGTCGGCAGCGCGTCGAGCGCCAGCGCCGTGCTCGGCAGCAGGCAGAGCATGACCGCGGCGCCGCGCGCCATCTGCTGCCAGAAGAGACCCCAGAAATCTGTTGCATAGGTGGTGAAGCCATTGCCGAGAAATCCGGCCGCCAGGAGCGTGTAGCCGACCAGCGTCAACAGCCGGCGATCGATGCGCGGCTCGAGAAAGGCCGCGAGTGGCGCGACGGCGAGTTGCGTCGCGCCGGTGACGATCATGATGAGCCCGATCTGGAACGCTTCGTAGTCGCGCACGACGCCGAGAAAGACCGGCAACAGATATGTGGCGCCGTAGAGCCCCATGCCGAGGACGAAGCTGAAGCCGCAGCCGAGCGTGAAATTGCGGTCGCGGAAGCCGGCAAGATCGATCAGCGGGCGGGGATGGGTGAGGGAGCGGCGGATCGTGCCGAACCCGCCGAGGAGGCACAAGAGGGTCAGCACCAGGACGACCGGATCGTCCCAGCGGTGATGCGGCGCCTCCTTCAGCACCACTTCGAGGCTCGCGAGAAATATCGCCAGCAGCGGCAACGCCCAGAGATCGACCGAGGCGAAGCTGCCGGGCTCCCGGCGGTCGATATCGACGGTAACCGAGACCAGCAACGCCACCAGCGCGCCGGGGATGACGTTGATGAGGAAGAGCCAATGCCAGGAATAGCTGTCGGTGATGAAGCCACCGACCGTCGGGCCCAGCGTCGGCGCCACCATGGCCATCGCTCCGGCAATCGCCGTGGCGCGCGGGCGAAGCGGCCCTGGAAACATGAGAAAGATCGCCGAGAAGACCAGCGGGATGAGAAGGCCGCCGCAGAAGCCCTGCACGACCCGGGCGGGGATCAGCGACCAGAACCCCGTCGAGAGCGCGCAGGCGATGCTCGCCAGCGTGAAGCCCGCAACGCTGGCAACGAAGGCGCCGCGCGTCGACAGCACGCGGGTGAGCCAGCCGGTGAGCGGGATGGCGACGATCTCGGCCATGAGATAGGCGGTCTGTACCCAGCTCAGCTGCGCCAGCGCGAGATGCAGCCCGACCTGGATATCGGGGAGCGAGCTGGCGACGATCTGGATATCGAGAATCGCCAGCAGCATGCCGACGCTCATCGCGCCGAAGCCGATCCAGGTCTTCGCGTCGACTGGCCTTGTCGGCGCGGCCGCGGCGGCGGGCGAGGAGGGCATGAAAATTCTTAGCCCGAAACGCGTGCCTTAGCCAGCGATGTGCGAGGTGGTGGTGGGGCCGGCGTTCAGTCGGCTTCGGCGGCGACCGGCAGGGTCAAGCCGTGCACGTGGCGGAGATCGGCCCCGTCGAACTTCGCGTCGCGCGTTGCTGCACCGACGAAGCTCGCTCCGGCGAGCCGCGCATCGGAGAAATTGGCGCCCGACACGTCGGCCCGCTGGAAATCGGTATTGAGCATCGAGGCGCCGCGCAGCGAGGCACCCCGTAGCTGCGCATTCCAGAGACGCGCCTGATCGAGTGTGCTGCGGCGCGATTGCGCGAGATTGCCGTCGAGCACGACCGCGTCGAGATTGACTTCGCTCAGATTGGCATGGGAGAGGAAGGCCTGCTTCAGCACCGCGGCCCGCATATCTGCGCCGCGGAAATCGGCACGGTCCAGCGTGGCCAGCGTGAGGTCGATGACCATCATCTTGGCGCCGTTGAAATGCGCTCCGGTGAGGACGCAGTTGAGCAGCACCGCGCCGGAAAGATCGCGGTTCTGGAAATTGGCCGCGCCAAGCTCGATGCCGGAAAGCTGCAGCCGCTTGCCTTGCGCGCCGACCGTGCGCACCCATTCCTCATGCTGGGTGATGAGCTCGTCGAGCGAGGCGGTGAGGGTCTGCTTGCCCTTGGGCACGTTGAGCGCGCCGAGGCTGGCGGTGCGGGCGGCATCGTCGAGCACCGCGCCCAGCATGTCGGAGCCGTCCATGATGACGCCGAACCAGCGGATGCCGGTGAGGACGCTCCCGCGCAGCGAGCAGCCGGCGAGGTTGGCCTGCGACAGATCGGCGTTCTCGAGCACGGCGCCGGTGAGGTTGGCGTTTCTGAGATCGATCCGGGCGAGGTTGGCGCCGCGCAGCACCGCATTGGTGAGATCGGCCCGGACGGCGAAGCCACCGGCGAGTTTGGCGCGGGTCAGATTGGCGCCCGTCAGGTTGGCGATGACCAGCTCGACCGGGAGAACCTCGAGGTCGACCGGCGCCAGGCCGCCTTTCTTGTCCTGACGCAGCAGCGTGCCTTCGCGCAGGTCCGCTTCGAACAGCACGGCGCCGGTGAGGTCGGCGCCGCGCAGGCAGGCGCCGCGGATATCGGCGCGGCTGAGATTGGCGCTCTGGAGCTGGGCCATCCGCAGATCGGCGCCGAAAAAATTGCCGCCGCTCAGATCCGTGCCCTTGGCCATGACGCGGTGAAGCGAGGCGCCGGTGAAATCGACGCCCGAAAGATCCATGCCCGAGAGGTCGAGCCCGGTCAGGTCGCGATAGGCGAGCTGTGGTCGGAGTGCGCCGCGCAATCCGCGGCGGAAGCGCGCGTTGCCATCGGCCAGCCGGGCGAGCTCCGATTGATCGAGTTTGGTCCGTTCCCCGGACACGGGGGATAGTCCTCTGCTTACCGCGGGACTTTGAGCAAACCACGGAAAAGTAAAGCAGCGCTTAGCGAAAAGACCGCCGATACCTACAAAGCTGGGGAAATCCGGGGCTTAGCGGCCGTGGCTGGAGCGGGGTCGCGGATCCTGGCTGCGCTAAATCGCATAATGTATATTATGGGAAAGGAATCGGCGACGTTACACTTGACATACCCACCTACCTGATGTAGCTTTAGGGCCAAGGAGTTAAAGCCATGGCCCGTTCCGTTCTTTCTGCCGCTCATTTCCAAGACGAAGACGCCGCCTTTGCCTACGTCGAAGCGCACCTGTGGCCGCAAGGCCCGGTTTGCCCGTTCTGCGGCGAGCAGGAGCGGATCGGCAGGCTTCAGGGCCAGACCACCCGCCCGGGGCTGCGCAAGTGCTACGCCTGCAAGAAGCCCTTTACCGTGCGGATCGGAACCATCTTCGAGTCCTCCCATCTGGCGCTCCGGTACTGGCTCCAGGTGATCCACCTCATGTGCGCCAGCAAGAAGGGGATCAGCACCCGCCAGATACAGCGGATGCTGAAGTGCTCCATGAAGACCGCGTGGCACCTGACCCACCGCATCCGGCTCGCCATGGACCCGGGGGTAGGGGCGGGGCCGCTTGGTGGCGAGGGTAAAATCGTGGAAGCGGACGAGGCGTTCCTGTCCAATTCGCCCCACACCCGGAAGAAGCCCGGCTACCAGCACAAGGTTGGTATCCTCGGACTGGTGGAGCGCGGCGGCGACCATCGGACCATCGTTCTGGACGGGGCGCCCAGCAAGGCCGCGATTGTCCCGCACTTGCAGCGCCACGTTCACCCTGAAAGCACCCTCCACACCGATGGCGCGCAGTACTACAAGGCGCTTTGGGTGGTTGCCGCACACGAGAGCGTGGACCACTCCAAGAGCGAATACGCGCGCAAGGGACAGCGCGGCGACGTGGTGCACGTCAACACCCT
>DATNDG010000175.1:0-18616 GCA_035553515.1 Allostellaceae bacterium
GTCTATTTCGCCGCAATTCGGGCAAAGAATGATCGCCACGCCATCGACAAGTGGCCAGGTCGGGCCGCGCCGTGGTTTGCCGTCTTCGCAACAAAAAATATCCGCCTCGACGGCCATCTTTGGATCAAGTTTCATGGGTGAAAACCGGATAAGCATGGTTCATTTCACCCTCCCGCTGTGACTATCTGTCGTCAGATAGACACAGCGCGAGGTAAGTCCGGACGGTCTTGCCGTCGCTCACTACGACGCGCTCGTTGATCACGGGTTTGCCGTCAGACCGACATCACGACAAAACCGGCGCGTGGGAAATGCACACAGACCTCTCCGACCGCGGGATCGCTGCGTCGGATGACGATCTCATGGACGCCCGAGGCGACCAACTCGCCGACGACCGGGTCGCGTCCGGTATCATCCGGCGTGACGGTCACTGTCTGCCCAGGTTTCCGGCCGATCGGATCTCGCGGATCGGCGATTACGCTGGCGATCGACGTAGCATCCCTCGCCGCATCGAGCGCGGCTTTCGAGGTCGTTGGGCTCCGCCCGCCGTGGCCGATTGCGGCAATGCGCTCGGTCCAACTCAGCAGCTTCGGAAAGCCGTCGAGCGGCACCGCCGTTGGTCCGAAATTCTGTTTCAAGAACCAAATCGGATGGTAGGCGGCGAGATCGGCAAGGCTAGCGGCAGAGCCCTGCAAGAATGAGCGCTCGTCGATCAGCATCTGATTCAGCCAATCGAAATGCGCGCGCAACTGATCGAGCAGGTTCGGTACTGCCGCCATCATAGCGGTCGGGTCGATATTTCGGCCGGAGAATTTGGACCGGTCTTCGAGAAATCCCTCGGGCAACGCGTCGGGTCTCTTCGCGAACGCGAGGCTGACAGCCGGGCTGAACGTTGTCTTCTCTGCCCACCAGGCCAGCGCATCGGCCGCGCCGCGGCCGGCGGGATAAAAGCTCGGGGTGGGATGCCGGCGCTCGAGTTCGCGCATGATCAGCTGGCTATCGCAATAGATGTCTGCGCCGACCTGCAACACGGGCGTCTTGCGGTAGCCTCCGGTCAGCGCCGTCAGGTCGGGTTTTGGCATGATGACGGGGATTTCCACCGATCCCCAGGCCAAGCCCTTCAGACCAAGACCAAGCCGAACTTTCTCCGAATAGGGAGAGGTCTCGTAGTGATGCAGGATGATGTCGGTCATCGAGACGGCCCTCGTTTTGGGATGAGATGATCAAGATAACCGGTGCTGCATGCAGCCCGCATTCGCGAGCCGCACGATTGGCGCGCCCGGACCGCAAACTGTGCATTCCAGCGTCGCGTCGCCGACCTCGATGGCTCGATGTTGCTGCAATCTCACCTCCGCGTTTGCCCGCTTTCGGCAAGCGTCTGCCTCTGTCGCGCCGGTTGTCACATCCGGGGCGCCCGCTCGACATTCCTGCCCAAGCTCGCTGGGAAAGGGCGAACCCTAAATTCCTGCCGTCAGATATAACGCCAGATGGCCGCGATCGCTGGCCGAAACCGGACTCCATCCCCAAAAGGCATCGGGCATGGGAGCAAGGGCGAGTATTATCGTGTCCATGTCGCTCGACTTTATGGAATGCGATCGGGCGCGCCTGGCGCGAGATCCGGCCTATGACGGGCGGTTCTATACCGGCGTCCATACCACCGGCATTTACTGCCGTCCGGTCTGCCCGGTGCGCCCCGCCCGGTCTGCCAATGTGTCATTCTTCCCGTCGGCTGCGGGGGCCGAGGCGGCGGGTTTCCGCCCGTGCCTGCGGTGCCGTCCTGAGACCGCCCCGTTCTGCAGTGCGTGGATCGGCAGCAGGGCGACGGTTGAAAGAGCGCTGCGGCTCGTCGTCAAAGATGGGGCGCTCGACATGGAGGGAGCTAGCGTCGAACACCTGGCTGCGCGCGTCGGCATAGGGGCGAGGCAATTGACGCGGCTATTCGCCCGTTACCTGCACGCAAGTCCCTCGAAGGTGGCCAAGACTGCACGGGTGCAGCGAGCCAAACGCCTCATCGACGAGACGAGCCTGCCGATGACCGAGATCGCGATGCGGGCGGGATTCGGCAGTCTGCGCCGGTTCAACTCCGCCTTTGCCGAAGTCTACGGCAGACCGCCGACTGAAATTCGGCGCAAGAGGTCTTCGGGCGCCGTGTTTTTGGCATAGCCGCTATCAGCCCGAAGGCGACCGCAAAGGAGAAATCAACGGAGGTCCGCCGCGACACCAAAAACGGACGAAAATCCGTCACCCGGGTCATCGCCCCACCTTGTGGGGGCCGCGAGTCCAGATCCGCATCGCGCCGGATCGACCGCGCAACACCTGTTCGCCGCCATCGCGCAACTGGTCGATCAGGCGGGCTGATGAGGGCGTCGCCTTGATCGCGCAGACAAGCGGATCGCCGACAACGAGCGTCGTTTCCAGGATACGCGTCAACGCCTGCAGCCGGCTCGCAGTGTTGACGGTATCCCCAATCACCGTGAACGACAGGCTCCGCTCGCTGCCGACATCGCCGACCACCGCCGGGCCATAGTTCAGCCCAATGCCTATCGCTAGCGGCGACTCCTCTTCGGCGCGGCGCTCGCTGTTCCATTCGGCGAGCGCGGCGATCATCAAATCGGCGCATCTCAGCGCGTTGGCGGCGTCGTCTGGATTTGCGTCCGGCAGCCCGAACACAGCGAAAACCGCATCGCCGATGTATTTCTCGATGGTGCCCCCACAAGCGAAGATCTGCGTTGTCATCCGCTCGTGGAACTGGCGCAGCATCGTCACCACGGCTTCGGGCTGCATCCGCTCCGCCATGCGGGTAAAGCCGACGATATCGACAAATAGCACGGCGACGGTCTGGCGCCGTACCTCGCCCAGAGGTTCGTCGCGCTCCGCCAAGATCTCCACGATGTTCGGCGAGAAATAGCGCGACAGGTTGGTGCGGGCGCGCTCCGCGGCTGCCCGGCGACGATCCAACTCGCGCACGCGGGCGATTTCGCCGAGCGTCTTCCGGATGGTGATCTCGAGATCGCCGAGATCGACCGGCTTGGTGACGAAATCGAACGCGCCGCGGTTCATCGCGGTGCGAATGTTAGCCATGTCGCCATAGGCCGACACGATGATGGCGCGCACCGTCGATTGCCGCTGCCTTAACTCGGCAAGGAGCGTCAACCCGTCCATCACCGGCATATTGATGTCGAGCAACATCAGGTCGATGTCAGGATCGGTGGCGAGCACGGCAAGCGCCTCTTCGCCGTTACGGGCGAAACGGAGCTCGAACTCGCCGGCACGGACCTGGCGACGAAAGCGCTGCCGGATCAACAGCTCGAAATCGGCTTCGTCGTCGACAGCGAGGATTTTTGCCACCTCGATCATCGCCGCCCGCTTAGGTCGGCGACACAGACAATTGCCGAAGCTGCGACTTCAAGACCTCGAAGTCGACCGGCTTGGTAATGAATTCAGCAGCCCCGTACTCTCTCGCCCGCTGGCGGCGCTCGTCATCGCCGTAGGCTGTAACCATGATCACCGGCAGATCGGGCCGGCTCTGCTTGATCTCGCGTAGCAGGGCAAGGCCGTCCATGCCCGGCATGTTGATGTCGGAGAGGATGACGATGAGCTGCGGCTCGATGCCCCTGGCGAGTTGGCCGAGTGCATCCTCCGCAGAGCACGCGAAATGCAGGACGTATTGGCCCTGCCGCACCTCACGGCGGAAGTGCTGGCGGAACAGGTCGGCCACGTCCGTTTCGTCGTCCACGGCCAGGATGCTGACGCTCATGCTGCCCTCCCCGTGCCGGGATGCTGACGTCGCGGCAACCGTAGCGTGAACTCCGTAAACTGGCCGATTTCGCTGTCGACCGTGATCGCACCACCGTGCTGTTGGGTTACGATCTCGTAGCTGATCGACAGGCCGAGGCCGGTGCCCTCGCCGGTGGGCTTGGTCGTGAAGAATGGCTGGAAGAGCTTGTCGCGGTGCTCGGGAGAGATCCCGACGCCGTTGTCACGCACCCGGATTTCTACGCCCCCGGTGAAGTTACGCGTCGTGATCGTCAGCACCGGACGAAACGCGCCGTCGCCCTCGCGGGCTCGTTTGTTCGCGGCGTAGAAGCCGTTGCCGATGAGGTTTAGGAACACCCGCGTCATGTCTTGCGGCACGACCTCGATGGCGGCAAGGTTGGAGTCGAGATCGCGCTCCAAGGTGATATTGAAGCTCTGATCCTGGGCGCGGGCGCCGTGATAGGCGAGGTTCAGCGCCTCCTCGACGAGCGCGTTCAGATCGACTGCTTGCCAGTCGCCGCTGCCACCGCGCGAATGCGCCAGCATGCTCTTGACGATGCCATCGGCGCGGCGGCCATGCTCGGCGATCTTCTCGAGGTTGCCGGTCAGCATCCCAATCGTCTCGACGAGCTCTGCGCGTTTGTCGGCACCGAGCGCGCCGATCGCCGGCGCCGTCGCGTCCTTCAGCTCGTCTAGGAGCTCGACCGAAAGGCCAGCGAAGTTGTTGACGAAGTTGAGGGGATTCTTGATCTCGTGGGCAATGCCGGCGGTGAGCTGGCCGAGTGCCGCCATCTTCTGGGCGTGTAGCAGGCTCGCCTGCGCCGTCTGCAACTCGCGCAGTGCGGTCTCCGCGGCATCGCGCGCGGCGCGGATCGTCTCCTCAGCGCGCTTACGCTCGGTAATGTCGGCGTAGATCAGCACGAATCCGCCGCCGGGCGCCGGGTTCCGGCGCACTTCGATGATCCGACCGTCTGGCCGGGTGCGCTCGTAGCGCATCTCCCGACTCGTATCTTCGAGGCTTCGGGCGAGTTCCGCCTCAAGATCGGCCGAACCGAACTCGCCTCGCTCGGCGAGATAGCGGAAAAGCTCACCCAAGGTCGGTCGCCTGTCGAGGACGGCGTCGGGGAGATCGAGCATTTCTTGCAGGTTGCGGTTCCATGCCGCAAGGCGCGCCGCGGCGTCAAACATCGCGACGCCGTCACCCATGTTGTCGAAGGTGACGCGTAATTCGGCCTGGCGTTCGCGCAGCTCGGTCAAGAGCCGGGTGTTCTCGATGGCGATCACCGCCTGGTCGGCGAAGGTGCGCACGAGCTCGATCTGCCGCTCGGTAAATGGCTCGACCCGGTCGCGCGCCAGCACAATGACGCCGATCAGTTGCCCCTCGCGCAACAACGGCACGCCAAGCGCCGTGCGCTGTCTGGCCAGACTTATCGCCTCCGGCAGGCGGTATTCCGGGTCGGCGGCGCAATCGGTGACGTGCACGACCTTGCCGTCGAGCGCCACCCGCCCGACCATCGTGCCACGGTCAGCTGAGATCAGGTGTGACCGCATGAAGCTCTCGAATTCGGCCGGAAAGCCGCAATTCGCCGCCATCCGGAAGGCCTCGCCCTCACGCCGGTGCACAAGAGCCATCTCGGCTTGACAGAGCCGCGCCGCGGTCTCGATCAGCGTGTTCAGCACCGGCTCCAAGTCGAAGGTCGATCGGCTGATGACTTGGAGTACGTCGCTCGTCGCGGTCTGGTATTCGAGCGACTCCTCGAGATCTCCCGTGCGCTCGCGCAACTCCTCGAAGAGTCGCGCATTCTCGATCGCGATCACCGCCTGTGCCGCGAAACTCTCCAAAAGCGCGATCTCTTTTTCGCTGAATGGGCGGACCTCCCGACGGGCGGCGACGATCTGCCCGAATAGACTGTTGCCCTTGCGCAGAGCGACGAAAAGCGCGGTTCGAATGCCGCTGAGCTCGGCGGCGGCACGTGCGGTGGGGTCGGCGCTGTCGGCGATGTCAGGCATGTGGGCGAAGCGTGCCCCTTCGAATAGCGGCAGGCTTGGGTGCCCTTGGCCAGGGATGTAGCCCTGGCGCAGCCGATCGGCGAATGCTCCCGATAGCCCATGCACCGCGACTGCGCGGAACTTCCCACCGTCGTAAAGCTGCAAACTGCCGTAGGCAACGGCACAAAGGCTATGCGCCTTCTCCAATATTGCGTCGAACACCGGTGCGAGATCGCCGGGCGAGCTGTTGATGACGCGCAGCACCTCGGCCGTCGCGGTCTGCTGCTCTAAGGCCTCGCGCGTCTCGGTGATAAGCCGCGCGTTCTCCATCGCGACGACCGCCTGGGCCGCGAAGCTCTGCAACAGCGCGATCTGTGTGTCGGAAAACGGCCGCACCTCCTGGCGGTAGATCGTCATGACGCCAAGCACGGCGTTGTCCCTGCAGAGCGGTACCTGCAGCGCCGTACGCGCGCCGCCGAGTTCCACGAGGGCACGCCGCTGCGGATCGCCGGCGCGGTAGGGCTCTTCGCCCGCCAGATCAATGTTCTGGATGACCGAGCGCTCGCCCTGTAGGAACCGGTGAGGTGCGGTCCCAGGGCCTGGAACGAGCGTTGTGCCGGCCAGAAATTGACTATAGGCCGGCGGGACACCGTGCAACGCATGGGCAACGTATCGATCGCCGTCGAAGGTCCAGAGACCGCCGAAGGCCCCTTCGCAGAGGCGCATGGCCTTTTGAAGCACCGCGCCGAAGACCGGCGCGAGGTCGCCCGCCGACGAATTGATGACCTGCAACACTTCAGCGGTCGCGGCCCGCTGCTCTAAGGCCTGAGCCAGCTCGCGTTTGAGCGCAGCATTTTCATGTTTCAGGTCGACAGCGGGCTTCGCAGGCCGCTTTACGGTCCGCGCTTTACGCAGCGCTTGCCGACGCTTCGCCATCGCCGTGCGTCCGACATGCCCCGCCTGCGCGAAGAGCCGAACAGCTTTCTATTGTCCCGTCGCGCCTCCAAACCAGGGCCGGGGACCGCCCGTCTCAATGCTCACATGCGGCGCTGCGGAAAGCCAATACTTTCAGTGAGTCGGGGTTCCCGTGCGATGTCTGCCCACGGTGGGTTACGCGCCGCCGGTGACCGCCGTGTTGGACGACAGCAGCACGATCGAACCGCCCTGCCCGCCCTTTGCCGTCGACATACGGTTGACCGCCGCGCGCGAGCACAACAGCGCGCCCATCAAATTGACATCCACCACCGCGCGCATGTTTTCGGCCGTCGAGTCGGCGAGCTTGCCATTCTTGCCGACGATGCCGGACGAATGCACGAAATGCGTCACCGGCCCGAGAGCGCGCGCGGCTTCGTCGAATACCCGCTCGATGTCGGCTTCGTGCGACATATCCCCTTGCAGTGCGACCGCTTTGCGCCCCGCCGCTTCGACCGCATCGACGACCTTCGCAGCCGCTGCAGCATTGTAAATGTAATTCACGGCGACGTCGTAACCGTCACGCGCGGCAAGCCGCGCGGTCGCGGCCCCGATGCCGCGGCCGCCGCCGGCAATGAGCAGAACGGGCATTTTACACCTCCTCCACGCCGCGGCTGCCGAAGCAGACCCGCCAGCAGAAAATACACCGCGATCGCGTCCAGCGCCCAGGTGACCGGCGCCGGCTGCACGACGTAGCGGCCGAGAAGCGATTCATCGCGCGCTCAGTCTCGTTCAGAGATGAGCATGAGCCAATGGTGGGCTCCCAAAGGGCCCAAAGACCCACTCGCTAAGCTAATCGCCCGCTGCGGGCGGAGAGGGTTTACCGCGCCGCCAGCTTCCGTACCTGGTCCACCACCTCATGCGCGAAGACGACGCCGGCAGGATCGACGCGAAGCCCGCTGACCCGAAGCGCCTCGGCCGTCCAGGTGTTGCGAGTATTGCCGAGGCTGTAGGTCCCTTTCGAAGCGTAGAAGACGCTGCCGGGATCGGGGCCGTCGCCGATGCGGCGCGGCGCGCCCTCGGCATCCTTCTCGAGATAATCCGAGAGGAATTGCGAAAGCCGGTCAAGCCCGCCCGAAGAGACCGGCACGCGCAATACCGTCGCTCCCGAAAAGTAATCCTCCGGCGCTTGCGTCAGCGGGATGACCAGCAGCACCGAAGGCGCGGGAACGGTCCCGGCGAGCAGAGCGCCGATTCCGGGATCGGGATCCATGTAGTAGGCGCGCTGGCCCCAGCCGAAGACGAAGAAGCGCGCTTGCGGCGATGCCTGCCGCAACGCGGCGAGCGCGCCTGACATCGCCTCGGCCGGCAATCCTACCTCGGTATGCCAGCCGCTCGCGATGAGGTAGAGGCGCTCGCGCTTCGGCGCCTCCCCGGCATAGGGTGCGACCGGCGACCAGGCGCAGCCGGCCGGCGCAGAAGCGAGCGCGAGCAGGAGGAGCGGCGCGAGCGCGTGCCGGAAGCGGCGCATCCCGTCGATGCCGGCGCTCAGCTTCTGGGATCGGCGTCGAGCCGCACGGCGATGCCTTCGAGGCCGGAAGCGGCGGCGGGGTAGCGCTCCATCACCAGGGGATCGTGACCCGGGATGATATGGGCGGGAGAACTCGCGAGCTTCCCGAGGGTGCGGTGGCCTTCCATCATGGCGGCGACATCAAGGACGGTGGCGTAGGGGCGCTGCTCTTCGAGATTGGCGTAGAGATGCGCCGCATCGGCCGCCAGCACCAGCCAGCCGCGCCGCGTCAAGACGCGCAGCGACTGCAGCCCGGCAGTATGCCCGCCGATGAAATGGACGCTGAGCCCCGGCGCCACCTCCGCGTCGCCATCATGGAACACGACGCGCCCGGCGAAGAGGCGCCGCACCATCGCCGCGACATCGCCCGGCTCGAAGGAGCTGCGCAGCGCGCGATGGCACATGGCGCGGCCGGTGCAGTACTGCATCTCGCGGTCCTGGAGGTGATAGCGAGCATTGGGAAAGAGCGCGTGATTACCGGCATGATCGTAATGCATGTGGCTGATAAGGACGTCCTCGACCGCCAAGGGATCGATGCCGAGCCGCTTCAGCCCTTCGCCGGGCGGCCGGATGAGCTGGCGCTTGCGCTTTTCCGCCTGCTCGGCGTCGAAGCCGGTATCGAGGATCCAGGTCTTGCCGCCGCCGCGGATCGCCCAGACGAAATAGTCGATCGGCATCGGACCGTCATGCGGATCGCCGCCCAGAAAATTGGCGCTGGCGCGGCGCTCGTGGCGCGCATATTTGACGGCATAGACCTCGTAGAGCGGCGTCTCGGCCATGCGCTTTCTCCCCGGGGCGGCATCTTCTGGAACATCGGCTGCGACGGTACTATCGTCGGAAGGGAGGGGGCAAGCGATGCGCAATGCCGGAGAATTTCCTGACCTCGCCTGGGTCGAAGGCTTTCGCGACCGCGTCAATCACGATGCCGAGATGCGCGCGATCGGCGACTGGTTCACGGCGTCGATGTCGCTGGGCTTCGGCGAGACGCGCTATGTGCTGCGGCTCGACAAGGGACGCATCGCCGAGATCGTTGCCGAGCCGCGGCTCGACACGCGGGCGAGCTTCGGCTTTCGCGCGCCGCTCGACACCTGGCGCAAATATCTGAGTCCTTCGCCGCCGCCGCTCTATCACGATTTTTTCGCCATGCTGATGCGCGTGCCGGATTTCGTCATCGAGGGCGACAGCCTGGTGGCGATGCAGAATGCGCGCGCACTCCACCGGCTGATGACGCTGATGCGCGAGGAGGCGCCGCGCCATGGTTGAGTTCGAGCCGATCCTCGGCCGCTATCTTGCCGTCGAATGCGACGGCGCGAACTACCGCATCTATGTCGAGGAGGCGGGGAGCGGCATCCCGCTGCTCTGCCTCCACACGGCCGGCGCGGACAGCAGGCAATACCGCTACCTGCTCGCGGACGAAGAGGTGACGCGCCGTTACCGGGTCATCGCCTTCGATCTGCCCTGGCATGGCCGCTCCAATCCGCCGGAGCGTTGGTGGCTCAAGAAATACCGCCTTACCACCAGCGGCTATCTGGCACTCATCCGCGCGGTGTGGCGGGCGCTCGAGCTGAAGAAGCCGGTGGTCATGGGCTGCTCGATGGGCGGCGCCATCGTGCTGAAGCTCGCCGCCGACCACCAGGACGAGCTGCGCGGCATCGTCGGGCTCGAGAGCGGCGCCTACGCGCCCGGGCGCTACAACGAGTTCCTGCACCACCCCGCCATCCATGGCGGCGAGCTTTGCGCGAGCTATACCTACGGCCTCAACTCGCCGCTGAGCCCGGAGCCGATGAAGCGCGAGAACTGGTGGTACTACAGCCAGTCGGGGCCGGGGGTCTATCAGGGCGACGTGCATTTCTACAGCAAGGACTGGGACGCGCGCGAGGACATCCGCCGCATCGACACGCGGCGCTGCAAGGTGTCGCTGCTGACCGGCGAATACGATTATTCCTGCACGCCGGCGATGACCGAAGCGGTCGCGCGCTCGATCGCCGGCGCGCGCTTCCGCGTCATGCCGGGCATGGGGCATTTCCCCATGGTGGAGAACTACCCGGTCTTCCGCGGCTATCTTTTGCCCGAACTCGACTTCATGGCGGGGTAGGCGCGGGCTGCAAAGCCAGGGTGCGTCCTTCGACAAGCTCAGGATGAGGAAGACCGAGAAGGGCATCTGATAGATGCCACAAAAATTGCTCCTCATCCTGAGCGCGCGCGCAGCGCGCAGTCGAAGGACGCACTACCGAATTGTAGCCACGCAGGCGCCTCACATCTTTGCGCCGACCCAGATCGGCTTCGCCTGCGCCTGCCCGGTCGGATAGACGGTGACCGGCACGCCTTTCTGCCACTGCACGATGACCAGCGGCGCGTCGATGCGGCGGCCGGCGGCGTCGAACTTGATGTGGCCGCCGGCGAAGAACTTGGCGGCGCCGTCGCTGGTGTCCATCGCATGGATCGCCTCGGCGACCTTGCGGCGATCGGCGCTGCCCGCCTTCTCGATCGCGTCCTTCAGGATCCAGAAATGGCCATAGGCGCAAAGGCTGTCCTGGCCGAGCCAGGGCTCGCCGGTGCGCTTCTTGTAGCGCGCGATGAGATCGCTCTGGTCCTTGGTGCTCCAATTGGCGAGCGTCACCAGCACGTCCTCGAGCGGCTCGGGCCCGGCGACCTTGAGCAGCTCCGGCGTTGCCAGATGCGCGCCGTTGCCGACCACCGGCAGCTTGGTCGCCGGCACGCCCATCTCGACCATCTTCTGCAGCAGCAGGCTGTCATCGGGCACGGCGGTCGGCACCAGGAAGAGGAAATCGGGCCGCAGCGCGCGCACCTTGGCGATGAGCGGCGTCGCGTCGGAGAGCGGCGGCGTGAAGGTCTCCTGCGTCAGCAGCTTCAATCCGACCTTCTGCAACCCGCCGGCCAGCATCGGCTTGACGAAGCTCACCGGCGCCGCGGTGTTGTCCATGACGATGGCGGTGGTGCTCGGCTTCTTCACGCCCGCTGCCTCGGCGAGCTTCATGATCGTCGGCAGCGCCAGCTCGGCCTGCCGGTCGCCCGTGGCCGAGGTCTGGAACACATAGTGGAAGCCGCGGCTGGTGATGGCGTCGGAATAGGAGAGGGTGAGCCAGGGAATCTGCGCACGCTCGGTCACCTCGGTCACCGCCAGCGTGAAGGTGCTGAGCCAGGCGCCGACGCCGCCGACGAGGTCGGGCTCCTGCGCCACCAGGCGCTGCGCCGCGTTCTTCGCCTTCTCGGCCGTGTCGCCGGTATCGGCGATGATGAGCTTCATCTTGGCGCCGCCCAGCGCCTTGATGCCGCCCGCAGCATTGATGTCGTCGATCGCCATCTCGGCGCCTTCGCGCTCGAGCAGGCCCTGGCGCGCCCAGGGGCCGGAGAGCGGCACGACGAGCGCCACCTTGACCTCCTTGGTTTGCGCCGGCGCATGCTGCGGCAGCAGCGCCGCAACGGCGGCGAGGCTCGCGGCGGCGAGCCACCGCGACCAGGATTTCCGCACGATCATCATGTCTTCTCCCTCCCCTTGGTGGTCTGTCTTGTTCACATGCCGAGATAGACGGTTCTGATGCGGTCGTCCTGCATCAGCTGCGCGCCGGTGCCCGAGAGCACGACGCGTCCGGTCTCGAGAACATAGCCGAAATCGCAGGATTGAACCGCTTCGGCGACGCGCTGCTCGACCAGCAGGATGGTGATCTTGTCCTCGCGGTGCAGCTCGGCGATGCGCTCAAAGATGGCGTCGGCGACCGCGGGTGCCAGCCCCATCGAGGGCTCGTCCAGCATCAGCAGGCGTGGCGCGGAGGCGATGCCGCGGCCGATCGCCAGCATCTGCTGCTCGCCGCCGGAAAGCGTGCCGGCGAGCTGGTGCCGGCGTTCATGCAGCACGGGAAAGAGCGCGAAGATGCGGTCGAAATTGGCCCGCTTCTGCCGCCGGCTTCCGGCATAGGCGCCCATCTCGAGATTCTCCATCACGCTGAGCGAGGCGAAGGCCTGGCGTCCCTCGGGCACATGGGCGATGCCGAGATGGGCGCGGCTGGCCGGCGGCAGTGCCCGCAGGTCCCAGTCGTCGTAGAGGATGTCGCCCCGCAGCACGGGCACCGTGCCGGAGATCGCCTTGAAGAGTGTCGTCTTTCCGGCGCCGTTGGGGCCGACGATGGCGACGAACTGGCCGGCGGCGACCTCGAGCGAGACCTCGTTGAGCGCGTGCAGCCCGCCATAGGTGACGCTGAGCCCCTTGATCTCAAGCACGGCTCGCCGCCCATTTCTTGCCGAGATAGGCCTCGATCACCGCCGGGTCGGCGGTCACCTCGCGCGGGCTGCCGCTCGCCAGCACGCGGCCGTGATCGAGCACGAGGAAGCGATGGGCGAGCCGCACCATCGCGCCCATGGTGTGCTCGATGATGACGATGGTGAGGCCCGCGGCCGAGAGCCGGCGGATCACCGCCAGCACGTCTTCGATTGCGGCGGCGCCAAGCCCGGCCAGCGGCTCGTCCATGAGCAGCAGGCGCGGCTTGCCGGCGAGCGCGCGGGCGAGCTCCATCAGCCGCAGGTCGAGCGTGCTGAGCCCGCCGGCAATCTCGCCGGCGCGCGCCGAGAGGCCGACCGAGGCGAGCGCATCCTCGGCTGCGGCGAGCGCCGCGCTGCCGTCGCGCGCGGCGACATAGGCGCCGACCAGCACGTTCTCCAGCACCGTCATGCGCGGAAAGGCGCGCACCACCTGGAAGGTGCGGCCGATGCCGAGGCGGCAGACGCGGTTGGGCTTGCGGCCGAGCACATTCCTGCCCTCGAAGGTGACCGCGCCGCGGTCGCGCCGCAGGAAGCCGTTGAGCAGGTTGAAGAGCGTCGTCTTGCCGGCGCCGTTGGGGCCGATGATGCCGAGGATCTCGCCCTCGCCGACGGTGAAAGTCACCTGCTGCACCGCGCGCAACCCGCCGAAGGCCTTGGAGAGATCGCTGACGACGAGGATCGGCTTGCCGGAGCCGGGGGAAGCGGGGTGCGGCGGCTCGGGCGCGGGTTGCGCCCGAGCCGCCGGCGATGGCGCCGCCCCCCGCCGTCTGAGGCTGCGGTCGCGCAGCCGCCAGAACAGCCCTTCCGGCGCCAGCAGGATGACGAGGATGATGGCGAAGCCGAAGACGACGCCCTGGATGCCCGGCAGTACATCGCCGAGCCGCGCCTGCAGCGCCTCGCTCAGCGGGATGAGGATCGCCGCGCCGATCACCGGCCCCCAGAGCGTGCCGACGCCGCCGAAGAGCGTGACGATGAGCGCCTGCGCCGACGTCAGGATGCCGAAGACGCTCTCCGGCGTCACCACCAGCAGCACCACGGCGTAGAGTCCGCCCGCCGCCGCGGCGAGCGCGCCGCTCAGCACGATCGCCTTCATCTTCCAGGCAAGCGTGTTGATCCCCGCCGCCTCGGCGGCGGGCTCGTTCTGCCGGATCGCGGTCAGCGACAGGCCGAAGCGCGAGCGCTCGATCGCGAGCGAGATCAGCATCGCCGCCACCATCAGCCCCAGCGCCAGCGCCACATAGATGCGGTAATCGCTGAACTGCATGTACCAGTCGGGCGCCGCGCGCTTCATCGGCAGCGGCACTTCCTGGTAACCCAGCCAATCGAAGACATAGAGCAGCGCCAGCGGGTAGGCGAGCATGGCGAGCGCGAAGTAATGGCCGCGCAGGCGGAAGGTGGGAAAGCCGATGACTGCGCCGGCGAGCGCGCCGACAGCCATGCCGAGCGGAATGCCGAACCAGGGCGTCAGGTCGAAGCGGACGAGGGCGATGGTGACGGTGTAGGCGCCGAGGCCGAAGAAAGCGGCATGGCCGAAGGAGACGAGCCCGGTGTAGCCGCTGGAGATGTTCCAGGAGAGGCCCAGCACCGCCCAGATCGGCACCAAGGTCAGCATGAGCTGGTAGTAGGAGCTGCCGACGAGGAGGGCGAGGCCGAACCAGGCGAGCGCCAGCAGCGCGATCAGCAGCAGACTCTTCCAGGGCGGCCCGCGCATTGCTCAGACGCGCTCCGCGGCGCGGCCGAAGAGTCCCTGCGGGCGCAGCAGCACCACCAGCAGGAAGACGGCGAAGATCGCCGCGTTCTGCAGCTGCAGCGGCAGCACCAGGGTTGCGAGCTGCTGCACGAGGCCGATGGTGAGCCCGCCCCAGAAGGCGCCGAGGATGCTGCCCATGCCGCCCAGCACCACACCGGCATACATGATGATGACGAAGTCGAAGCCGACATAGGGCTGGAAGGGATGGTATGTGGCGATGAGCCCGCCGGCGATCGCGGTGACCCCGGTGCCGATCGCAAAGGCGATGCGATGCGCGCGATCGACGTCGATGCCCATATAGACCGCGGCCACCGGGTTGTCGGCGGCGGCGCGGAGCGTCTTGCCGAGCCGGCTGCGGCTGATGACGAGATAGAGGAGGACGCCGATGGCGATCGACAGCGCTGCCGCGGCGACGCTCGCCTGGTTGATGAAGACAGCGCTGACCCCGTCCGGAGAGAGCGCGATCTCGAAGGCGTGCGAGGAGAGGGGCGTGCGCACCGATTGCGGCTCGGAGCCGAAGAGGATGAGCCCGCCATTCTCCAGCACCAGCGCCACGCCGAGGGTGAAGATGAGCTGGCTATAGTGGCCGTCGCCTTCGGTGCCGATGGCGCGCGTGCCGGTGATGCGCGACATCAGCAGGCGATGCAGCAGCCAGCCGAAGACGAAGAGGGCGGGCCCGGCGAGCAGCGCCCCGACATAGGGACCGAAGAACGGCCCGAGAAAAGCGAGCGCGCCGAACGCGGTCACCAGGTAGTAGTTGAAATACATGCCCAGCATGAGGAAATCCCCCTGGGCGAAATTGATGACCCGCATCACGCCGAAGATGAGGCCGAGGCCGACGCACATCAGCCCGTAGAGGCAGCCCAGCAGGATGCCGGCGGAGAGTGCTTGGAGAAAGGATTCGAGCTCGAGGCCGAACGGAGTCACGCGGCGGTGTCCGGATCCGCCGGCGCACGCATCGAATGCGGCAAGTCGCTCCTCCCTGGTGGCGGTTCCGCGGCATCGACCGGCCGGGTCCGTCGGCTTCTTCGCAAGCGACGGTAGGCGGCGGCGTTTTGCGCTGTCAAGCGCGGGAGATTAAGGCTGGAAAATACAGAGCGCGTCCTTCGACAGGCTAAGGATGAGGCGCATCGAGGATGGCCTTTCGAGGGGCCACGAAAAAACTTCCTCATCCTGAGCCTGTCGAAGGACGCACTGCGGAATTGCGGCCGATTGTGCCCGAAACGGCCCAGACACCGCCCCGCTTCGGCCATAAATATGCCCCAGGGCGGGGCTAGCCTCTTAGGCTAGATGGAACCCATGGGCGAGAAGCAAACTCGGCGCTCTCGCGCCGCGCGCAAAAACGCCGCGCCGGCGCGCTTGACGCTTGGCTGGGTGCTGGCCGGCGATCGCTCCGGCGTCTTCGCGCGCTCGATGGCCATGGGCTTCCTTGTCGCCCTCACCTGGATGACGGTGCTGACGCTCGCCGACGAGCATCTGGCCGGCAATGGCGCGCCGGGGCCGGTGGCCGAGCGGTTGCTGCGCGAGCTCGCGGAGAGCGGGTCGCCGGCGCCCTCGGAACTCGTGACGCATGCGCCGGTGACCGCGCCGCCGGCGATGCGCCGCGCCATCATGCAGGCGGCGCTCAAGGTCGGCGTGGCGCCCGCCTATCTCTTCGCCGTAGCGGCACGGGAATCGAGCTTCGATGCCCATGCCTATGTGTCGCGCAGCTCGGCCGCCGGTCTCTACCAGTTCACCGAGGCGACGTGGCTGCGCGTCGTCAAGGTGTTCGGCGCGCGCCACGGCCTCGGCGCCTATGCCGATGCGATCATGCTCGGCGAGGATGGCAGCGTCGCGATGAAGGCGGGGCCTGAGCGCACAAAGCTGATGCGGCTGCGCTTCAATCCGCATCTCGCCTCGGTGATGGCGGCCGAGCTGGCGCGCGACAACGAGCACCGGCTCGCCCATGTGCTGGGCCGTCCGGTGACGCCGGCGGAAACCTATATCGCGCATTTCTTGGGGCTCCATCAGGCGGCGCGCATGATCACCGAGGCCGAGGCGCACCCCTCGATGTCGGCGGCGCGGGTGGTGCCGGTGGCGGCGGCGGCCAACCCCGATGTCTTCCGCAAGACCGGCAAGGCCGCGTCGGCGCGGGCATTGGTGCACGAGATCGAAGCCTATTTCCGCGACGAGGTCCCGCACTTCGCGCCAGCTTAGGGCTAAGCGCTCCTAGCCTACCTGCGGCCAGCGCAGCAGCGCCGCCTTGCCGTCCTCGGCCAGCGCATAGACGCCGCGCTCGACGCGGGTGAACCAGCCATAGACGTTGTGCAGCAGGATCTTCCCGGCATCGGGAACCGCATCCCTGAGATCGCGCACCGGGCGCGGTCCGGCGCTGAGTGCGGCGGCGCAGGCGAGCGCCTGCTGGCGATAGGCGGTCATGATCGGCACGCCGCGGCCGCCGCCACGCACGGGATCGCCGATGCGGCGGTGGTGCTCCTCGACCAGCGCCGAGCGGCGCTTGGCATCGCGCCGCGGCTTCCACGGGCTCGGCTCGATCAGGATATCGACGCGGCCGCGCTTGGTGACGCCGAGCAGGCCGAACCCCAACATGCGGCAGAGCTTGCGGACGCGCGGATCGTTCTCGCGCCCGCGCGTCGAGCTTCTGACGGCGAGCCACACCTCGTCGCAGGCCGCGAGGCGGTCGATGCCTTGCAGCACCAGCTCGAGATTGAAGGCGAGCTTCAGCTCGGTGATCACGACGAGCGGCGCCGCGCCCTCGCCGAGCGCCACCACGTCGCAGCCGCAGATCTCGCCTTTGACGGCGAATCCGAGCTTCTCGAGGAAGCGCTTCACGGGAAGGTAGAGGCTGGTCTCCAGCGCTTCGGCTCCTGACGCTCTGACAATCTTGCCCGAAGCGGCGCGCGTTCTCAACCGCGCGGCGCGCCCTTCGCCGCCATTGTCTTCCGCGCGGAACCGGCGGAAGATCATGCGTCTCAGAACAAACTCGGGAGGACGGCCATGACCGCATTGCCGAACATCGACGGTTTGTTGCAAAGCGCAACCGACGCCGGCGAGGTGCCGGGCGTCGTCGCCATGGCGGCCAGCGCGGACGGGGTCGTCTACCAGGGCGCTGCGGGGAAGCGCGCGCTGCCCGCCGGCCCCGACATGTCGGCCGATTCCGTGTTCTGGATCGCCTCCATGACCAAGGCGATCACGTCGACCGCGGCGATGCAGCTGGTTGAGCGCGGCAAGCTCTCGCTCGACGGGCCGATCGCCGCCGTCCTGCCGGAGCTTGCCAAGCCGCAAGTGCTCGAAGGCTTCGATGCCAAGGGCGAGCCGCGGCTGCGGCCGGCAACGCGGCCGATCACGCTCCGCCACCTGATCACGCATACCGCCGGGTTCGGCTACGACATCTGGAATCCGGAACTGCTGCGCTACGAGGAGAAGCTCGGGATTCCCGGCATCATCTCCTGCGAGAACAAGGCGCTCACCATGCCGCTCACCTTCGATCCCGGCGACAAATGGGAGTACGGCATCAATATCGACTGGATCGGCAAGGCGGTGGAACGGACAAGCGGCCAGAGGCTCGGCGATTTCTTCCGGCAGAATCTGTTCGAGCCGCTCGGCATGAAGGACACCGTCTTCAAGCTCGGCGATGCGCAGCGCGCGCGGCTCGTCGGCATGCACACGCGCGAGCCCGATGGCGGGCTGGCGCCGATGCCCTTCGAGATCCCGCAGGAGCCGGAATTCCAGATGGGCGGCGGCGGGCTTTACGGCACCGCCGCCGACTACCTGGCCTTCGAGCGGCTCTTCCTCAATGAAGGCCGCGCCAACGGCAAGCCGCTGCTGAAGCCCGAGACCGTACGGATGATGAGCGAGAACCAGATGGGCGTGCTCAATGTGCGGCTGCTCAAGACCGCGATTGCGCCCTATTCGAACGACGCCGAATTCTTCCCGGGCATGGTGAAGAAATGGGGCCTCGGATTCATGATCAGCACCGAGCGCGTGCCGGGCGGCCGCAGCGCCGGCAGCCTCGCCTGGGCCGGTCTCGGCAACACCTATTTCTGGATCGATCCGGCAAAGCGCATCGCCGGCGTCATCCTGATGCAGCTGGTCCCCTTCGCCGACGCCAAGGCGCTCGATCTCTTCGGCAAGTTCGAGCGCGCGGTCTACGCCGGGCTGGCGTAGCGGCGGCCTAATCCACTCCGCTCATTCCCTCTCCGCCCCTTAGGGACGGAGAGGGTTAGGGTGAGCGACTGTCTGGCTTGTCAAGCGGGGTACGCGAGGCGGCTTCGGACATCGCGTGCCTTTGCATTGAGTCTGACCAACAGTTTGTGGGCAAGAGCGATACGGATGACCTTCTTGGGCTTGCCAGCCGCGGTCAG
>DATNDG010000176.1:0-21936 GCA_035553515.1 Allostellaceae bacterium
CGGCTACAACCGGATGCCGACCGGCGGCGTCGTGTTCAAGAACCGCGACGGCTCCCCCATGCAGCAGCCGGCCCAGCTGCCGCTCACCACCGACAAGGTCCGCTTCGTCGGCGACCCGATCGCCTTCGTCGTGGCCGAGACCATCAAGCAGGCCAAGGACGCGGCCGAGGCGGTGACGCCCGAAATTGACACATTGCCCGCAGTGACCACCGCGCGCGCCGCCGACGCGCCGGGCGCGCCGCTGGTGCATGACGAGGTGCCGGGCAATTTGGTACTCGATTTCCACTACGGGGATTCCGAGGCGGTCGCCGCCGCCTTCGATCGGGCCGCGCACGTCACGAAACTGCCGATCCGCAACAGCCGCGTCGTGGTCTCGCCGATGGAGCCGCGCTCGGCGATCGGCGAATACGATCCCGCGCGCGAGCACTGGACCCTGCGGCTCGGCTCCCAGGGCGTGTTCGGGATGCGCAACCTGATCCGCAACGTGCTCAACGTGCCGGTCGAGAAGGTCCGCGTGCTGACCGGCAATGTCGGCGGGTCGTTCGGCATGAAGGCGTCCTGCTACCCCGAATATGTTTGCCTGCTGCACGCCGCCCGCGCCCTGGGGCGGCCGGTGAAGTGGACCGACGAACGCTCCGACAGCTTCCTGTCCGACAGCCACGGGCGCGACCACGACATGACCCCATCGATCGCGCTGGATGCGGAGGGAAATATCCTCGCATTGCGGATCGAGGGCTACGGCAATCTCGGCGCTTACCAGAGCAACGCCACCGCGCAGCCGCCGACCATGAACGCGGTGCGCAACAGCATCGGCGTCTATCGCACGCCGGCGCAGGAGGTGAACACCCGCGTGATGTTCACCAACACGACGCCGGTGGGGCCGTATCGCGGCGCCGGGCGGCCGGAGGGCAACTACTACATCGAGCGGCTGCTCGACACGGCGGCCGCCGAGATGGGCATCGACCGGGTGGAAATCCGCCGCCGGAACCACATCCGCGCCGAGGAGATGCCGTTCAAGACGCCCGCCGGCACCGAATACGACAGCGGCGATTTCCCCACCGTGCTCGACAAGGCGCTGGCGCTCGCGGATTGGGACAATTTTTCCCAGCGCAAGATCGAGAGCCGCAAGCGCGGGAAACTACGCGGACGCGGCATCGGCCAGTACCTGGAAGTCACGGCGCCTCCGACGAACGAGATGGGCGGCATCCGCTTCGAGCCGGACGGCACGGTGACGATCATCACCGGCACCCTGGATTACGGCCAGGGCCACGCCTCGCCCTTCGCCCAGGTGCTGACCACCCGGCTCGGCATCCCGTTCGACAAGATCAATCTGCTGCAGGGCGACAGCGACCAGCTGATCGCCGGCGGCGGCACCGGCGGCTCCAAATCCATCATGGCGAGCGGCGCCGCCATCGTCGAGGCGGGCGAGCAGGTCATCGAGAACGGGAAACAGATCGCGGCGCACGCGCTCGAAGCGGCGGTCGCCGACATCGAGTTCTCCAACGGCCGCTTCACCATCGCCGGCACCGACCGCGCCATCGGCATCATGGAACTGGCGGAGCAGTTGCGCGAGGGCCTGAAGCTGCCGGAGGGCGTGCCCAACACGCTAGACGTGCGCCACATCCACAAGAGCGCCCCGGCGGCCTACCCGAACGGCTGCCACATCTGCGAGGTGGAGGTCGACCCCGACACCGGCGAGGTGGACGTGGTGCGCTATGCGATGGTCAACGATTTCGGCGTGGTCATCAATCCGCTGCTGGTCGAGGGCCAGGCGCATGGCGGCATCGTCCAGGGCATCGGCCAGGCGCTCCTGGAGCACACGGTCTATGACGGCGAGGGTCAGCTCATCACCGGCAGCTACATGGATTACGCCATGCCGCGCGCCGACAGTGCGCCGATGTTCGAATTCCGGAGCCACCCGGTGCCGGCCAAGACGAACCCGCTCGGCGTCAAGGGCTGCGGCGAGGCGGGCTGCGCCGGCTCGCTGCCTTCGGTGATGAACGCCCTCATCGACGCGCTCGCCCCCTACGGCATCCGCCACATCGACATGCCCGCCACGCCCGAGCGCATCTGGCGCGCCATCGAGGAAGCGAAGGCGAAGAAGGGCTGAGCCAGCGGCATTTCCGGCGTCGCGTCCTTCGACAGGCCGAGGATGAGGTAGACCGGGCATGGCCCTCACCAGGGCCACGAAGAAAAATTCCTCATCCTGAGCCTGTCGAAGGACGCACGAGCGCGCGTGCAGCTTGGCCCCGCCGACGCCCTCACCTGCTTCAGGACCTGTACATGTTCCTGCCGAAGAGGGCGACGGTCGCGATGCCGATCATGGCGTCCGGCGGGATCTTCGGATATTTCGTGTTCGAGTAGTCGACGGTATCGCACATCGGCTCCGGCGACATGCCCGGACTGATGACGAGACTGCCGCTGGCATTGGCGGTTACGTAGTAGCTCTCGCCGCGGGGCGCCGTCTTCATCGCTTTTTTGAAGCGCTGCTTGAAGAACTCTTCGAGCACTTCGCCATCGTCCGGCGGCTGATCGGACTCCTCCCGGTGCGCGTCCCGCGCCATCATGCCGTCCCAGGTGCCGGGCGTCAGTTCATCGCGTTTCGGAATATGGAGCTCGGTGGGCTTGACCTCATTGAACATCTGCAGGAGCGGAGCAGCCTGCGCTTCGAGATTGCCGGCCGCGAAATGAAACAGCCCGCCCCTCAGGCTCGCGGAATTGAACATGATGATCGGCCCGCAGCTCGAGAAGCCGGAGCTGTGCAGCACCACTTCATCGAGCTGGCCGGTGAGGCCCTGGCCCATCGTGCAGCTGGCGCAGGGCTTCTTGGCCGTCTCCGTTTTGTTGCCCGTGCTCAGCAGCCCGCTCTCCATGCGCTGGATCACCCCGGCGCCTCGGCTGAAGGGCGAGCCCGCCAGCTTGCGCAGCAGCGCGGTGCTCGGGCCGAAGCGGGTCGGCGGCGGGGCCGGCGGGACCCGGCGGGCGACCGCCCGACCGCCCGGCTGGGCGGCGGAAGGACCGAACCGGGTTGGCGGAACGCGGGGAGGAGCCATAGGCGACACCCGTGCGAAGGTCGATTGCCGCCATCCTATCATGCTTCGGCAACGCGAGAGAGCCGCGCGCGGAGCGGCGCCGCTCAGGCGTTCTCCAGCACCGCCGGTACGTGCACGGTGAAGCAGGAGCCACGGCCCACTTCGCTGTCCACCGTGATGTCGCCGCCCATCAGCCAGCAGAGCCGCTGGCTCAGCGCGAGGCCGAGCCCGGTGCCGCCATATTCGCTGCGCGTCGAGGCATCCGCCTGGGTGAAGGCCGTGAAGAGCTTGGCGAGCGTCGCGCCGCCGATGCCGATGCCGGTATCGCTGACCGCAAAAGCGATCCAGTCGCCGTCCTGCCGCCGCTCGCGCCGCACGGCGAGAGCGATCTTGCCGGCGCTGGTGAACTTGGCGGCATTGCTGAGCAGGTTGAGAAGCACCTGGCGCAGCTTGGTGGCGTCGCCGGTGATGCTGCCGAGGTCGCCTTGACGCGTGACCTCGAGCACGTTGCTGTTGCGCGTCACCAGCGGCTGCGCCGTCGATACCACCTCGGCGATGAATCTCTCGATCTCGACCGGCGCCGCCTCGACATCCATGCGTCCCGCTTCGACCTTGGCGAGATCGAGCACGTCGTTCACCAGCGCCAGCAGGTGGCGGCCCGCGGTATGGATGCGCTGCATGTCGGCCACGCGCTCGGCGCCGCTGCCGTCGCTCGCGGCATCCTCGATCAGCATCTCGCTGTAGCCGATCACGGCGTTGAGCGGCGTGCGCAGCTCGTGGCTCATGCTGGCGAGGAATTGCGATTTCGCCGAACTCGCCCGCTCTGCCTCCGCCTTGGCCGCGGCGAACTCCGCCTCGCGCTGATGCGCCTCGGTCACGTCGCGATAGAGCGAGACAGTGCCGCCTTCGGAGGTGCGCGCATGCGAGATCATCACGATGCGTTCGTCGAACACCTCCTCGCGCGGCTGGTCGAGCCGCGCATAACCCTCGATCAGCGCCTCGGTGCGCCGCGCGCGCGACGCGGCATCGCCGAAGCCACCATAGGCCTCTGCCATGAGCGCCGACAGTGCGGCGAGCGTCATGCGAGGGGCAAGGCGCGGCTTGAGCCGCTTGAACATGCGCTCGAAGGTCTGGTTCCACAGCACGATCCGCCCCTGCCGGTCGGCCATGACGAAGCCATCGACCATGCTGTCGACGCCGTCGCGGAACCGCGCCTCGCTCGCGCCGCGCCGCTTCAGCTCCCGCTCGAGCCGGTAGACGACGTCGATGCCGAAGAGCACCAGCGGGCAGGACACCAGCGGCGTCACCACCAGCGTCACCACCGCGACAGCGAGCGGCTCCTGCCAGTATCCGAGCAGCGCATTGACCCCCTGCGCCAGCAGCTCGGCCAGAATGAGCGCCGCGGCGAGCCAGATAGCGAGCACGAGCAGCAAGGGCTGGCGCGCGAAATAGGCGGAGAGCGCCCGCGACAGCCGCACCAGCGGGCGCTGCGCCGTTTCCGATCGACACGTCCGGTAATGATCGGGCGACAGGCTCAGCGGCGCTTCGGGCGCGGCCTCGGACGTCTGGCTCAACGCAATGTCCTCCGCGAGCGGCAAGCCGGTCGGCATCGCCCAAAATAGCCAATTTCGCTTGATAAATTCCTACTTTTGTCAGGCAATTGCTGGATATTTGCGGCGAATTTTATCGATTGCTGGCCTTCTTCAGCGCCGCCGCCGCGACCTTCAGATCGGCGATGAAGCGGTCGATCTCGCGCTCGCGGTCCTCGGGCTCGGCGCGCAGCAGCGCCGAGGGATGGACGGTCGCCAGCACAGCGGGCGCGAGCGTCGAGGGCACGAGCTTGCCGCGCTCGCGCGTCACGCGGAAGGCAGAACCGATCAGCGCCTGCGCCGCCGTGGCGCCCAGGCAGACGATCACCTTGGGCTCGACGAGCCCGATCTCCGCCTCGACCCAGGGCCGGCAGGCGCGGATCTCCATCGCGTTGGGCTTGCCGTGCAGCCGCCGCTTGCCGCGCGCCGTCCATTTGAAGTGCTTCACCACATTCGTGACGTAGGCGGCCTTGCGCTCGATCCCCGCCGCTTCGAGGCAGCGGTCGAGCAGCTTGCCGGCAGGTCCGACGAAGGGCCGCCCGCTCAGATCCTCCTGGTCGCCCGGCGTCTCGCCGACCAGCAGCAGCGCCGCATGCGCCGGGCCTTCGCCGAACACGGTCTGCGTCGCCCGCTCGTGCAGCGGGCAGGCGGTGCAGCGCCGCGCCCGCGCGCGCAGCCCCTCGAGCGTCGGATGCGCCGGAATGAGCTCGGCCGCGGTATCGGAGACGGTCTTTGTCGCCATGGCTGCACGTCCACAGAGCGTCCTTCGACAGGCTCAGGATAAAGCGCAACGGGCATGGCCCCTACCAGCGGCCGCGAAGATTTTTCCTCATCCTGACCCTGTCGAAGGACGCACCGTCGCTCTGCAGCACGCGCAAGCAGCGCCCTATTCCACCCCCACCGCCTCGCCCAGCGTCTCGCCCAGCCCGCGGTTGAGCACGAGATCGGCGATCTCGTCGAGCGCGGTCGGCTCGCGATTGATGATGACGAGCACCGCGCCGCTGCGCTTGGCGAGCTGGGGGAAACCCGCCGCCGGATAGACCACCAGCGAAGAGCCCGCGACCACGAAGAGATCGGCGGCGAGCGTCTCCGCCCGCGCGCGCCGCATCGCCCCTTCCGGCATGGGTTGGCCAAAGGAGATCGTCGCCGTCTTGACCAGCCCGCCGCAGGAGCCGCAGCAGGGCGGCTCGTCGCTGCGCTCGAATTCCAGGCGCAGCGCTTCGATCTCGTAGCGCTCGCGGCAGTCGAGGCAGAGCGCATAGGTGGTATTGCCATGCAGCTCGATCACCTGCTTCTCCGGCACGCCCGAGGCCTGGTGCAGCCCGTCGATGTTCTGGGTGATGACCGCGCTGGCGCGCTCCTGGCGGATGAGCGCCGCCACGGCGCGGTGGCCGCGATTGGGCCTGGCGTCGCGGATCGTCTGATCGGTGGCGAACTTTCGCCGCCAGGCTTCGCGCCGCGCCTCCTCGGAGCCGAGAAAAGCGTCGAAGTCGACCGGCCGGTATTTCGTCCAGATGCCGCCGGGGCTGCGGAAATCCGGAATGCCGGATTCGGTGCTGATGCCGGCGCCGGTGAAGAGCACGGCGCGGCGCGCCTCGGCGATCATGCGGGCGAGCTCGGCAATGTCGGGATCTCGGGTCATCGAGAGAGTGTGGCAAAGCCTGGCGCGCCGGGAAAGGGCATCGGTATAGACTGAGGTTGAAAACAACGGGAGGACGCCATGGAGTTCGAGGATAAGACCGCCCTCATCACCGGCGCGGCCGGCGGCATCGGCCACGCCGTGGCCAAGGCCTTCGCCCGCGAGGGCGCGCAGCTGCTGCTCGTCGATCGCGACAAAGTCGCCGGGGAGGCGATCGCGGCCGAGCTGCGCGACACCGGCGCGATCGTGCGTTTCATCGCCGCCGACGTCACCCGTGCCGCCGATGTCGCGGGGTATGTCCAGGCCGCGCTCGACGCCTATGGCCGCATCGACTGCTTCCACAACAATGCCGGCATCGAGGGCAAGGTCGCGCCGACCGCCGAGTATGACGAGGCGGGCTTCGACGCCGTCATCGCCGTCAACGTCAAGGGCGTGTTCCTGGGACTGCGCCAGGTGCTGCCGGTGATGCTGCGGCAGAAGAGCGGCGCGGTGGTCAACACCGCCTCTGTGGCGGGGCTGGTGGGGACGCCCGGCATGTGCGCCTATGTCGCCTCCAAGCACGCGGTGATCGGCCTCACCAAGGCGGCTTCCGGCGAGGTGGCGCGCTCGGGCGTGCGCATCAACGCCATCTGCCCCGGGCCGGTCGAGACGCGCATGATCCGCTCGCTCGAAAGCCAGCTCGACCCCGCCAATCCGGAATCGATCCACCAGCGCTACCAGTCCGGCATTCCCTCCGGCCGCTACACCACGCCCGAAGAGGTGGCGGAGATCGTGCTCTTCCTCTGCGCCGACCGCGCCCGCAACGTCAACGGCGCGCAATGGGTGATCGACGGCGCGCGCACCGCCGTCGGCGGCGCCGTCACCCAGATGCTCGGACGGTAGGTCCAACAGCAAAACCGGTCATCCGCGGTGCATCGCCGAAAGTCCGCGCGGCACGCACCCGCTCCGCGCCGCCGGTGGAACGCGTGCGCCGCTGCGCGCGATGTGGTTTCCTGTGGATTTCCATGCCGGCCTCGGCAGTTGAATCCCTATGGAGAACGACCGGAGTTTGTGGGTCGCCGCCCAGCTTTTGCTCGCTAAACACGGCGAGGCCGCACTGCCCGTCGCGCATCGGCACGCCGAGGAGTGGGTCGCACGCCAGGACCCGGCTGCGGCATCGCTGTGGCAGGCGATCGCCGAGAGAGTCGAGAGACTGTCGCTTGCCGGCGCCTCGGCTGATCTTTCGCCAACGCCGCTCCCCGAGCTGCTCGGCGGCACCGTCACCCGGCAGGTGATGGCCGCCGATCGCATTTCGCAGCCTGAGCTCGAGCGGCTGCTCCACCGGGCGAAGCACCGGCAGCGATGAACTGGGCGGTTCAGCGCTGCAATCCTGCCGGTGTGTCCTTCGACTGCGCGCTGCGCGCGCGCTCAGGATGAGGAGGTTTCTTCATGGCTTCTCGTAAGGGCCATTCTCCGTCTTCCTCATCCTGAGCCTGTCGAAGGACGCACCGCAACCTTGCAGTACCCGACCTTGCAGCGGCAACCGGCCGCCTACTCCTCTTGCTCCCGATCCGCTTCGGCGCGCGGTTTGGAGCCGGCGGCGGTCAGCGTCGTTACCGTTTCGTGTCCCGCGCGTTCCCAATTCCGCGCCATCGCCTCGGTCGTGCTGCCGAAGCGTGAGGCCGCGCGTTGCGACAGGCCGAGCGCACCCGCGGTGAACTCGGAAAAATCCGCCGTCAGGCGGCGCATCGAGCCGAGCAGCCACTCCTGCTGGACACGCAGGAGTTCGCCCCAGTTCTCGCAACTTCCCATTTCGTCGAGCGACTGTCGGGCGGCGTCGAAGGCTTCGCGGCGCCGCTCGAGCCAGCGTTGCGTCATTTCATTCATGTAGTCGAACAGCATGACCTGGTTGCCGAGCCAGAGCTCGGTGCCTTTGCGCGCCGCCTGCTCGCCCTGCGCGCTCTCACGCTCCATCTCTTGTTCCATGCGCCTGCGTGCCATGACCCCTCCCGCTGCCCAGAGTTGCGTTGCAGCGCAAACGGCGGGCCGGGGAGCGAGTTCGTCATCGATAAGATCGCGCGCGCAGCGGTCTTCCTGCGCGCGCGTCGCGACCGGAACGCGCGCACATCCTCACCGCGCGCGTCGCGGAGAACAGCGCCACGCGCAACAGGAGGGCGCTTTTGCGTCCTCCCGGTTTGCTTTGGGTGCGGCGCAAATTTGTCGCCGAAGCGACGGATTTTCTGCGCGGCGCGCGACGTTCTCCTGCAGGCGTTTTTTCGGGAGAAAGGCCATGAAGCGACTGCTTGCGATGTCGGCCGCCGTTGCTCTCCTTGCAGCGCCGGCCGCGGTGCTCGCGCAGACCAGCACCACCTCGCCCTCCGCGACCACGCAAGGAATGATGAGCTTGACGCAGCTCAAGGAGAAGCTCGAGAAACAAGGCTACAGCGACATCAAGCTGCAGCCGCAGACCGCGACCTCCGGATCCGGATCGTCGACGGAATCCGGCTCGTCTGCCGCATCGGGGCATGAATACGTCGGGACGGCGACGAAGGACGGCAAACCCGTCAACATCGAGGTGAACAGCAAAGGCGAAGTGACCGAGAAGTAGCTCGGCGACGGCGGAGCGCGCGGGGCAGGAGCTCCGCGCGAGCCGCTCTCAGCGCAGCGGCCGGCGCGGCAGCGCCGAACGGCTCAGCGTCTCCGGCACCACCGGAATATAGACGATGCCGCCCAGCACCATATCCACCGTGGCGCCGTCGCGGGCGAGCGGCGTGATGATGCGCTCCATGCCGAGGAAGCGGCGCGCTTCGACGGCGAACATCACCTGGCCGCGGCGATAGACCGGCTGCCGCTGCTCGGCCACCGCCCTATAATGCTCGCGCACCTCGCCGTCGAAGGTCGGATGGACCTCGTCGAGATAGCAGCCGGTGAGGTCGCGGCCCATCAGCTCGATATAGGCCGTGCCGACGAGCCGGTAGCGGAAGCGCAACGGCGCCCGTTCGACATCGATCAGGAAGACATGAGGCAGCAGCCGCGACATGGCGGCGGGATCGACATGCTGGCGTCCAGGCAGGCCGCCGCTCGCCGGGCAGATGGAGAGCCAATACTCGTAGACCCCGCGGACAACGGGGTGCCACAGCTCGGGCTGCGATGCCCCTTCCGATCCCAGCACGGTATGCATACCGAAGTATGGCCACGGGGGCGTTTGATAATCACTAAAATTCGCTGGGATGCCGGCAATCGGGTGAGGCGCACCGGAAATCGCGCGGTTCGCCAGCCGCTCAGTCGAGCGGCAGAGCCCGGATGTTGCGGAAGCGCACGGCGCCCTGCGCGTAGCGCATCCCGTCGTGGAGCTGCAGCGCGATCGGCCCGCGATCGGGCAAGCGGCGTTCCGTGTCGGTGAAATCGGCCACCAGAACCCCGTTGAGCCAGGTGGTGATATGCGGCGGGTTGCCGGTGATGCGCGCGCGCAGCTCGTTCCAGCCCGGCCGCCACAGCGTCCCCGCGGGGCTCGCGCCGAAGACGAAGCGATGCCGATCGAGCTTGGTCGGGAACCGCTCGCCCCAGACGCCGCCGACGCTTCCGCCCGGATGAGTGTCGATCGTCACCTGATAGGCGGTGCCGTCCCCGGAGGTGCGGAAGAAGAGCCCGCTATCGGTCATCCAGTCATCGGCGGTCTCGAGCGTGATCTCGACATCGCCGAAGCTGCGGTCGCTGACCAGGAGCCCGCCATTCCCCGGCGGATCCTGGCGCCCGACGATGACGCCGTCCACAACCCGCCAATCGCCGCCGCTCTGATGTCCGCTCGGTGCGCTGTGCGGGGAATCCGCCGAGACATGCCAGCCGGCGAGCGTCCTGCCGTCGAACAGCGAGATCGCTTCCGGCGTGGCCCGCGAGCAGGCCAGCATCGCCATCACGCTCAAGACGAGAGGGAGGGCGGCCGCGGCGCGCTTCATCGCCGCCTGCGCCGCAACTGCAATCGGCTCATTTCGTAGCTCGCGCCGGCGCCCGCCACGGCGAGCAGCGGCAGCCAGACATAGACGCTGATATCGGCAGCGATCAGACCGCCGGTGAGCACCGCGCCGATGCCATAGACGAACAGAATGCCGATCTGCCGCTTGGCGGTGAAGGGTACCGGCTCTCGGCGCAGAAAACCATGCGTCAGCGACATCACGATGTTGAGCATCGTGCTGGTGAAGACGATGGTGCTGATGCCCGGCGCGTTGATGTGCCGGGCGGCGATCCCCTGTATGCCCATGGCGAGCGCCGAGAGGGTGATGAGGACATAGCTGATCTTGTCGCCCTCGATACCGACGAGCATCCACACCGCCACGAATCCCACGAGGCAGAGGAGCTCGAGCACGAAGGCCGGCACCAGGCCCGGCGGAATGCCATCTTTGTGGGCGCGGCCGCGACACAGCACGGCGGCGAGCGCCGCGCCCAGAAGAAAGCTCGAGAACGCGTCGAAGGCGCGCGTTGCCTGGACGAACCGCCCTTGGCCTAGAGCGATGCCGAGCAGCACGGTGTTGCCGGTCATGGCCGAGGTGAAGACCGTGCCGAGCTTCAGGAACGCCGTCGCATCCGTGATGCCGGAAGCGAAGGACAGCAACGCCAGGCTCATATCCAGCAGGCCGGCGCGCTCATCATATCGATCGCTTCCATCTCTCATCGTCGTATCTTTCTCCGCCGCGGCGTGACACCGCACCCTCGCCATTCACCCGGACTGGTCATTGGCATGGTGGCGGCGGCCATGCTAATGCGTCCCGCGCCGAACGGCCATGCGTTGCAGAATTAAGTATGTGAGGGAGCAGGAGAAATGCGGGTTTGGGCAAGGCGGCATCGAGGCGCGGAACTGGCGGGCGCAATCGCCCTCATCGGCGCGCTGCTCGTCGCTCTTTTCATCGCTCCGTCCGCCCGGGCGCAGGGCAATACCTTCGGCACCGACCAGCGCTACTGCAACAATAGCGCGCTGTCGCAGATTTTGAGCACGTCCAAGGGCAATCTTCTCGGCAGCGCCGCCGGCGGCGCGATCGGCGGCCTGCTCGGCAGCCACATCGGCAAGGGGAGCGGCAACACTCTCTCGACCATCGTCGGCGTCCTCGGCGGCGCCGTGGCAGGCGGCTATGTCGGACGCTCGATGGACCGGACGGATCAGGGCTGCGTCGGCGAAACGCTGGAGCATACGCCGACCAGCCAATCGGTCGCCTGGCGGAATCCCGACAGCGGGTCGAGCTATTGGGTCACGCCGACGGCGGATCTGCGAGGTCCCCGTGGCGAGCCTTGCCGCAAATACGTCGCCGACGCCGTCGTGAACGGGCAGGCGCAGCGCACCGAGAACACCGCCTGCCGCCAGTCCGACGGGCAATGGATTCCAGCCTCTCAGGAAGAGCTGCAGGGCATGCGCGCGGCAGCGCCCGCGCGAGCCGAGCCGAGCCCGGCGCGAACGGAGGCGGGCGCAAGCCTGTCGTCGGACATGGTTCTCAAGGTGCAGCAGCGGTTGCATGATCTCGGATTCTACGTCCGCGACAACATCGACGGAGACTGGGGTCCGCACACCTCGGCTGCGGTGAAGAACTTCCAGCGCAGCAAGGGTCTGACGCCCTCGGGGCAGCTCGACATGGCGACGCTCTCCGCCTTGGACCTGTCGCCGGCCAGCGCCGCGCAGCGATAGCGCTGCCCTAAGGCCCGACGCCGCGCAGTACGCGCTCGATGACCACCAGCAATTCGCGCGGGCGGATCGGCTTCAGCACATAGGGATGCGCTTCGAGTCGCTCGGGCGCCGCCCGGAAGGCATCGCCGGTGAGCAGCAGCGTCTTGATGCCGCGCGCCTTGGCCTTGTCCGCCACATCGATGCCGCAGCCATCGGGCAGCCGCATATCGGCGAGCAGCAGATCGTGCGAGCGATCATCGAGCAGCAGCTCGGCTGCGGCGAGGGTCCCGACCCTGCTCACGTGGTATCCCGCCCCGAGCAGCGTATGCTCCAGCAGCGTCCCGACGTCGGGATCGTCCTCGACCAGCAATATGTGATGCATTATCGATCGGCGCCTGAATCTGCACCAGCGTACAAAGCGCGCCCAGGTTCTGTCATTGACCCATAAGTGTCAGGGCGCTGCGCCTCGACCGATCAAATGGGGCGGTCTTTAACCGGCCCGCCTCGACGCCCCACGCTTGCGCCCCGCCGCCTCACCTGTCATTCCTGCCGGCGCATGCGCGACGATCGCTATGTCCCCGGCCCCGACGGCACGCCCTGGGAGCGCGCCCAGCCCGCCGATCTCGGCTTCGATGCCGCGGCGCTCGCCGCGGCGGTGGCCTTTGCCGAGGCACATGAGACGCCCTGGGGCCGCGACCTCGCCGAGGTGATCCGCAGCGGCCATTTCGAGGAGGGGCCGCTCGCCGAGATCATCGGCCCGACCCGGCCGCGCGGCGCGCCCAACGGCCTCGTGCTGCGCCACGGCCGCATCGCCGCGAGCTGGGGCGATACGCGCCAGGTCGACATGACCTTCAGCGTCGCCAAGAGCTATCTCTCGATCCTCGCCGGGCTTGCCGTCGAGGACGGGCTCATCCCCGATCTCGACGAGCCGATCGGCGAGAGCGTGGCGGATGGCGGCTTTGCCGGCACGCATAACGGCGCCATCACCTGGCGGCACATGCTGCAGCAGACGTCCGAATGGGAGGGGACGCTCTGGGGCAAGCCCGACCTTGTCGATCGCAACCGCAATATCGGCCTGGAGGGGCGCGGCAAGGCCAAGGGCACGCATCGCGATCTCGCGCCGCCCGGCAGCTATTGGGAATATAACGACGTCCGCGTGAACCGCTTCAGCCTCGCTCTCCTGCGTCGCTTCGGCCGCGCGCTCCCCGAGGTGTTCCGCGCACGCATCATGGAGCCGGTCGGCGCCTCGCCGCTCTGGGAGTGGCACGGCTATCGCAATTCCGTCGTCGAGATCGGCGGCACAGACGTGGCGTCGGTCTCGGGCGGCGGGCATTGGGGCGGCGGCGTCTTCATCCATGCCGAGGACCAGGCGCGCATCGGCCTCATGATGCTGCGCCGGGGAGTCTGGGGCGGGCGGCGGCTCCTCGCCGAGCGCTGGGTCGCGCTCTCGACCGAGCCCTGCCCGGTAAAGCCTGACTACGGCTTCCTCTGGTGGCTCAATACCGGTGGGGCGCGCCACCCCGCCGCTTCGCCGCAGAGCTTCTTCGCCGTCGGCGCCGGTGGCAACGTCACCTGGATCGACCCCGCCACCGGCATCGTCGCGGTGATGCGCTGGCTCGATCCCGCCGCCGAGAGCGGCTTCGTCACCCGCATCGTCGAGGCGCTCCGGCGCTGAGCATGGCCGGCGTTGTGGTGACCATTCACGCCTGACGGTTGCCCCCGAATAAGGCACGGATGCGCGGGCTAAGTCCGCGCATAAGGATGGTCTTGAACCGATTTCGCTCGACTCGGGTTGACGTCAAGCGCAACCTCGGCGAGTAGCGCTGTTGACCGATGGACCAAACGTCCCCCTTGGTGAGGAGGAGGGCCATGGGCACGTCCTACAGGATCTATTTCCGCGGGCGGAAGGACGACATCCTGGGTCGCCAGGATCTCGAGGCAGAGGATGACCGCGCCGCTCTGCAGCTTGCCTGCGTGCTGTGCGACGCCTGCTCCGATGTGGTGGGGGGCGTCGAGGTGTGGCAGGGCACCCGCCGGGTCGATCTCGCCCATCCGGCGCCGCTCTCCCCTGAGGCGCTGGGTGCCCAGACGCAGGAGCGCATCCTTGATCTCGAGGAGCGGTTGCGCGACAGCCGCTGGGCGGTTTCGCGCAGCCGGCGCCTATTGGAGCAGCTGCGCGACCGGACCGAGAGATCCCCCCCCCCGCTGACCCCACGGGCCATTCTTAGTCGCCGGCAATAAGGCGCAGCAGCGCCGCGCCGGCCTCCTCGAGCGCCCCGCTATTGTCGAGCCGGTGCAGCGCCGGATGCTCGGCGAGCGCCACCTCGCGCGCCAGGCGCTCGGCGATGTCGTCGGCATCCTCGCGCCCGCGCTGCTTCAGCCGCTCCGCCAGCACGGCGGGCGCGGCGGTGACGAGTACGCCGAGAAGCGCGGGATAGCGCCGCGCCGCGTCCTCCCAGGCGGCGCGCGCGATATTGGTAAGCACGGTGACGCCGCGCGCGAGCCAGAGATCGATCTCGATGCCGATGCCATAAGCGAGCCCATGGCTTTCCCAGGCAAGCGCGAAGAGACCGGCGGCGCGGCGGGCGGCGAATTCCGCTGCGCTCAACGCCACATGGTTCTCGCCGCCGGCGCCGGCCGGGCGGGTGATGTAGCGATGGGCGACGATGAGCCGCGCCGGATCGCTCTTCGCCCGCGCATAGGCAATGAGCGTGTCCTTGCCCGCGCCCGACGGTCCCATGACGGCGATGAGCCTGCCCTGCATGCGCGCTCCCCGCGGCGCCCTGAAGCACGCCGCGGCCCAGCATAGCCGAACCTGCACAACTCTAGTGCGTGCTTCGAACAAGCTCAGCATGAGGAAGATCGAGAATGGCCCCTGCCGCGGGCCACAAAGAACCGTCCTCATCCTGAGCCTGTCGAAGGACGCAAGGGCCGGCCTGCAGCGGAAGCGCGCAAAAGGCGCTGGCGCTATAAGCTGACCGGCCGCCCCTCGCGAAGGAATGCGCGATGCACACGCTCTTGCTGGTGCTCGATCTCGTCGGCACGTTCGTTTTCGCGCTGAGCGGAGCGGCGGCCGGGGTGAAGCGCCGGCTCGATCTCTTCGGCGTGCTCGTCTTGGCGTTCGTGGCGGGCAATGTGGGCGGCATCATCCGCGATTTGCTGATCGGCGCCGTGCCGCCGGCGGCGATCAGCGACTGGCGATATCTGGCGGTCTCGCTGGTTGCCGGCCTGATCACCTTCTGGTGGGCTTCTGCCGTCGACCGGCTGTGGAGCCCCGTGCTCCTGTTCGACGGCGCGGGGCTGGGGCTCTTCGCCGTTTCCGGCGCACAGAAGGCGCTCGATTACGGGCTCGATCCGGTCATGGCGGCGCTCCTCGGCATGCTGACGGGCATTGGCGGCGGCATAGCCCGGGACGTGCTTCTCGCCGAAATCCCCACGGTCCTGCGTGCCGATCTTTATGCCGTCGCCGCGCTCGCCGGTGCCGCGGTGGTGGTCGTCGGCAACGTGCTCGGGCTGCCGTCGGCGGCCGTCGCCGTCGCGGGGTCGCTCCTGTGCTTCGGACTTCGCCTCTTTGCCATTCGTGGAGGTTGGCGCCTTCCGGTCGCGAAGCCACCTGGCCGTTCGGATACCGGACCGCCCAGGCCGGACGATCACCATGAAGGGGACGGGAAAGCGCCTTAGCGCGCAAGCCAGGCCGCAGACCTATCCGAACCCGTCGGTTTGCGGCGGGCGACGCGCAACTTCCGGGGGTTCCACCCGATGCAACCGATCTTGGATCGGATGCATGCTGGCCGCGGTTTTTTCGCACATCGATCATGCGGATGTTTTCCTCGGCTGCGCGACGGCCAAAGCAAAAGCATCGCCGCTGAAGAGAGACAGGCATGCTGGCGGGTGTTTTGGCGCTTTTGGTTGCAGCGTTGTTCACCGGCGTCGCGCTCTACGTCAGCCTGGTCGTGCAGCCTGCTCGGCTCCGCCTGGACGACGTGTCGCTGCTGGCGGAGTGGCGGGCCTCGTCGATGCGGGCCTCCTTCATGCAGGCCGCGCTCGCGATCATCGGCTTTGGTCTCGGCATCGTGGCAGGGCAGCAGCGCGGCGACTGGCTCTGGTTCCTCGGCGGTATCATCCTCTTCGCCCACTGGCCCTACACGTCGCTCTGGGTGACGCCGCATGGCCGGCAGATCGCCGGCTATCTGCCCGAGAAAACCGAGATCCCGCTGCGCGTGCTCGTGGCGAGATGGGGACGCCTCCATGCCACTCGCACGGCGCTCGGCGCAGTCGCCTGCCTCATCTTCGTCTCGGCGATCGTTTGAACGCCGGGGGCGACGATCCGCTATCCGGCAACTGGGCACTTGGCCTCGGCAATTTACCCGATGGCAGGTTTGCCGAGTCCGACGAGCATTTAGCCGGAATGACTGCCTTTAGCAGTTGTGCGGGCGGAAAGGGTTTGATCATGCCCGGTTTCAAGCTCCCCGAGGTTTGCGATTTTTCGGTGACGAACGTGTGCAACGCCGCCTGCGGCTTTTGCGGCTTCGCCCGCGACAAAACCCTGACCGGCCCCGCACGCTACGCGGATGCAGGCGCATTTTCTCGCGCCCTCCCGACGCTCCATCGGCGCGGGATCCGGTACATGACGCTTCAAGGCGGCGAGCCGCTGGTGCATGCCGAGATCGTCCGGCTCGTGCGCGACACGGCAGCGAGCGGCATATCCTGCGCCATCATCACCAATGGCTGGTTCCTGCCGCGATTTATCGCGCCATTGGCTGAAGCCGGTCTCTCCCGGCTCATCATCTCGCTCGACAGTGCCACGCTTGCCGAGCATGAGCGCAATCGCGGTTTGTCGGGGCTCGAAGGTCGTATGCGGGAGGGGATAGCCCGCGCACACGACTATGGGTTGCCGGTACAAGCGTCGGTGACCGTGAGCCGTCTCGTCCGCTACGACGACTTGCCGGATACGCTGGAGCGCCTGGGCTTCGATGCGGTCTCGTTCTCTTATCCCCGCACTGATCCGCTCGGCTCGACATCGCTCGTCTATGGCGCAGGGCCGGAGATCGAGCTTGATCGCGATGAATTGCTCGCGGCGCTCGACGCGATCGGCCGGCTGAGACAGCGTTTTCCCGTGCTCAATCCGCGGGCCTCGCTCGCAGAAGTCGGCCGCTTCGTTCGCGGAGAGCCCCAGGCGATCCCCTGCATCGGCGGCCACAAATATTTTTATCTGGACTGGAATCTCGACATTTGGCGCTGCGAGGCCTGGCATCAGCCCTTGGGCTCGGTCTTCGACCTCGACGGCATTCCGGATCAGCGCGACCCGTGCAATGCCTGCATCATGGGTTGCTATCGCAATGCCAGCATGCTGATGCACGCCGCCGTCGCGACCGCGAGCTCCGTCGAGGCGCTGGCCGCCGGTCGCGTCGGGGCGGCCGTCGCTCATCTGTTTCGACCCGGCGTCGCTCGATCGCTGCGGTCTTTGATCGAACAGGCGGGAATGATGCGGCGCATGGCGCGTCGACCCCGCGCCGCACGGCGCGCCGACCGGGCGCTTGGTCAGTCGACAATCTAGGCGGCCGCCCCGTTCCCGTCGCCGCGATCGAGCGCGGCGAGCCTCGCCTCGGCCTCCTTCACCAGCTCGGTCAGCATCTCCACCGCGCGCGGATCGGTAATCTGGCTCAGCAGGAAGCGGTAGCGCCGGAGGTCGCGGCGTAGCTTGTCCGACTCTCTTTCCATGGCCCATCGTGGCGCAGCCGGCGATGGCGCAGCATTGAGCTGTGTCATTGACAGCGCCGCGCCGACGCGACGGAACCGTCGCTCTCTGCTTGCGGATATCCTGCTATGGGCGATGAACGGTCGGACCCGGGGTTCAACCGCTTCCTGGCCTTGCTGGGCGAGCAGGAGAGCGTGCGGCTCGGCCCGTCGCTGACGCGCATCGCGCTGCGGCGCGGCGAGCTCCTGACCGAAGCCGATGAGCCGATCCGCTACGTCTGGTTTCCCCACGATGCCGTCGTTTCGTCCCAGTCGGTGTTGGCCGGCGGCGAGATCGTCGAAAACGGCACCATCGGACGGGAGGGCTTCGTCGGGTTCTCCGCGCTCCTCGGCAGCGACATCGCGATTGCCCGAAACATCACACAGGTTCCTGGCGAGGCCTCGCGCGCTCCCGTGAGCGTGATCCTCGTCGCCTGGGAGGAGAGCGACCTCTTCCGCCGTCGTTTCCTGCTCTACGTCCGCGCGCTTCTGGTTCAGCTCGGTCAATCGGTGGCGTGCAATGCGCTGCACAATGTGGAGCAGCGTCTGGCTCGCTTTCTGCTGATGACCGGTGACCGCGTCGGGTGCGACAGCTTCCCGATGACTCAGGAATTTCTCGCCGACATGCTGGCGGTGCGGCGCCCCACCGTCTCGCTGGCCGCCGCCGGCCTGCAGCGGGCGCAGTTCATCCGCTATGCGCGCGGCTCGATCACCATTCTCGACCGCGCCTGCCTCGAAGCCGCTGCCTGCGAATGCTACGGCGTTGTGCGCAAGGCCTTCGCCTTCGAGACGATGGCCGGCGCCGGAAAATCGACGCCACCGTAATCTGGAGAACAGACAGGCCCCCGCTTTTCCATTTAGGTAATGCCGGAAAGCACACACGGGAGGCCGCCCTGGCACACGTTCTGGTCGTCGACGATTACCACGCCATCCGAGAGATGATCTGCGACGCGCTCGAAGCGCGGGCGGACCATCGTGTCACCGCCACGGCCAATGCGGAGGCGGCACTGCCCCTCCTCGATTGCGACCGCCCCGATATCGCCGTCATCGATGCGCTGCTCCCCGGCATGTCCGGGACCGAGCTGGCCCGCCACGCCATCGAGCGTGAGATTCCGGTAGTCATGATCACCGGCGGGCCGGCCGCCGACACGGCGCTGCGCGCCGCCGAAGTGCCGTATCTCGGCAAGCCTTTTCCCCTGGCGAGGCTCGAGGCGACGATTGCCGCACAGCTCGCCGAGCCGGCCGATCACATCGCCCGCATGCGGACGCGCTTGTCGGCGCTGCGCAGCGCCGATCCCGGATATCCGGTGAGCCCGGGCGCCTACGGGGCGGCGGGCGCGCCGCGACGCGCCGCCGGAGGCGGCTCCCCGACGTCGCTCTCCGTCAAACAGGGCTGAGGCGCCACCGCCGGCAAGCCGGCCCGGCCGGCCGCTACCGCCGCGCTGCTAGCGCCGCCGCCGCCGGGGCCGGCGCAGCCGCCGCGCATTGGCCGCGGCGGCGCGGTGCCAGGGGGCGAGCGCGGCGGTCCCGAGATCCTGCATCGGCAGCATCAGGGCGAGCGCCGATTGCTGCGCAGCCAGCAGCTTCTCGGTCACCATGCGCTGATATTCCGCCGCCGGGAGGGTGCCCAGGGCCATCATGCCGAGGCGCCAGGCCATGGTTTCCCACGACGCTGCCGCCAGCTCCGTCCAGATCAGCGGACTCGTTTTCCGCGGCATGACGGGTCAGGCAGGTGCCAGAGTCGGGGGCGCCGCCGCCTTGGGCGGTCTTGCCGCGCGCTCGGCGCGCAACGCCGCGCGCGCCACCGCGTCGCGCATCGCCGCGCAGGAAGCGGGCTCGTCCATGCTGTCGCCCTCCCCGCGCTCTTTGCAGCGGCTGCGGAAGCTCTCGCCGGCACTGGCGGTTATGGCGCCCTCGGCGACGCGCACGGTGACGGTGGCGTTGCAGACGCGGCATTTGGCGACGGCCATGGAACCTTCCTCTTTCGCGCCCTGGTCAAAGTGCGTGCGGCATCAGGCGCTTCGAGCCCGTCGCCCCCGCTGGCGGCGCAACAGATGGACGCCCGGCAAGGGCCTCGCGTTCCCTCTTCCGCGCGTTTCGCGAGGCGGCGCCGCAGCCGCAACCGGCGGTCGCTCCGCTCGCGCTGAGGTTGGGAGAAATCACCGAGCCGAGCGTTCGCTTCGCATGGCAGCAAAATCCCGCACGCGGCTCGCGCCGGGCGAGATCGCGCTCATCGAGCGGCTCGTCGAGGCGGGCGCGCTCGTCGCCGTGCCGGCCTTCGGCAGCGCCAAGCCGCATCGTGTGATGACCGCCGCCCTCGACCCCGCGGGCGACCGCATCCTGCTCTATCTCTCGACCAAGCCGACCCTGCTTGAGGACGCCGCCGCGACATCGAACACGAAATCGAAGTCGCGCCGGCGCGCCGGCAAGCGGGCCGCGCGGAAGAAAACCGCCTGATGCCAGTTCCTTGGCTCAGCCGGGGATGATCTCGGAACGCATCAGCGGTCGAGCCACACATCGGCGAGGTCCTGTCCGATATAGTGGCTCGGCGACATGTGCCAGCCTTTCATCGCCGATGCGGCGACGATAATGCGGTTCCACCACAGGAACGGCACGCTGTTCGCCTGGTTGAGCGCGTGCCTTTCGAATGCGCCGACAATTGCGGTCCGCTCCCGGGCATTGCCGTTGACCGCCTGTCCGACATAGAGCGCGTCGAGAAACCGGTCTGTCGCTTCCGAATGGTCGAGCGGTGATATGTCGTGCGAAACATAGCGCGTGAGCTGGACCGTCGGGTCGTCGAAATAGTCAGCAGCGAGGTCGAGCGCCACCGTGAAATTCCCGGCCTGAAGGTCGTTCTGCCACTCCTTGGTCGGGAGCGCGTTCTCGGTCACCTCGACGCCGATCTTGCGCCAGGCCGCGATGAGATATTGGGCCGCAGGCCCATAGGGAACAGGGACATCGTTGCGGTTGGTCAGCCTGAAGGCGAGGTGAGTGGCACCGGCTTCGGCGAGCAGCTGTCGGGCTTCGGCGCGCGAGGCTTCGGCGTCATGCGAGAAGCCGGGCAAGGTGACAAGATCGGTCTCTGAGGTTGCCATCGCCGTGCCCGGCCGCATAAGGCCGCCAACGAATTTGAGGAACGTCGTGCGGGAGAGCGCCTGGGCCGCGTCCCAGCGGTCGATTCCGAGCGAGAGGGCGCGACGAACCCGGGCGTCGTTGAAGGGCGGCTGCTTGGTGTTGAAGACGACCAGGAGGTTGGTGATCCACGGTCCCTCATGCACGACGACCTTGTCGCCGAGCGCGCCGACCAGTTCGTCGCGCTCGGCCGGCGTGAAGCTGCGAAATTGCGCCATGATCCGGCCCTCTTCCATGGCTTTCACCACCGCGGGACCACGGATGAATTCGACGCGGTAGCCGTCGAGATAGGGCTTGCCGGGAATGAAGTACTTGTTCCACCGTTTGCCCGTCCAATCCTTGCCTTTGGTGCGGCCGGCGAAAACGAAGGGCCCCGTGCCGAGAATCTCCGATTTGGGATAGTTCGGGTCGTCCCTGAGCTTCGCCGCGCTGTAGATGCAGTTCCAAGGCGAGGCGAAGTTCGCGAGCATGGCCGCGTCCGGCCAGCTCAGGTGGAACACGACAGTGTAGGGATCGGGTGTATCGATCGCCTTGATTGCCGCGTAATTGACCTTGCGCACGGAGATCGCGCCCGGCGGCGGATGGATCAGCCGCTCGTAGCTCGCCTTCACGTCGGCGGAAGTCAGCGGCGTGCCGTCGTGGAACAGGACGTTGTGCCGGAGCTTGAAGGAGTAGGTGTCGCCGTCGCGCGAAACGGTCCAGGATTGCGCGAGATCGCCCACAATCGCCGGGTAGTTGGCCGTGTCGAATTTGAGGAGGGTGGAGTAAAGGGGCGCCATGACGTGAAGGAAAACGAACGAGTAGTTGGCGTAGCAGTCGTAGTTGGGCGGCTCGGCATCGACCGCGTAGACCAGGACGCCGCCGTGCTTTGGCGTCTCCGTCGATTCATCCTGCGCCGCGCCGGGGGTTGCCTGCCACACTGCGAGGAATACCACTGCGAGCGCGGCGAACACCCTACGTGTCCGCCGAGCTGGTCTAATGGCCGGGGTGGTGCAATTGCTCATCGAGGCGCATCCCTGCTCACAATCGGCGCCGGGCCGCGGCAAACGTCCGTGCTCGCAGCAGAGAGTCGCCAGCACCTGCGGTCTGAAACCTTGATGGGCGATGATAAAGGTAGCGTTACCTTCGGGCGCCGCGGCGCAAGGATTGAGCTTCCCGGCGGCAGATGATGGTGCGGCA
>DATNDG010000177.1:0-21968 GCA_035553515.1 Allostellaceae bacterium
CATGTACTACAACTTCGTTCGCATCCACCAAACCACCAAGGTTACGCCCGCGATGGCGGCTGGCGTCACCACCAAGCTTTGGGAACTGGCCGATATGGTGCGCGTGCTGGAGGAATGGGAGACGACACAGAAGGTAGCTTAGAGATCGTTCGGCGTCAGGCCCGTATGCTTGGCAATGCGCGCCAGCATCTTCGGGCCGATCTCTTCGCCTTCCGCAAACGAGAACGTGTAATCAGGCCAGCCCTGACGTTCCAGCACGCGATGAGATGACCCGGAATGTCGTTTGATGCGCCACCCTATGCGCTCTAGGGCGCGCAGAACTCTCCCGCCCCGTGTGGCAGGCCACTTGCTCACGCCGGGACGAACAATTCTCGCGCCTGTGGCGGGAGAGGCTCGCCATGCTCGATGCGATCCGCGATGACGCGGAGCGCCAGCACCTCAGTTCGCATGCGCGCCTCAGCTTCAGTGGCGCCGTATGCCATCACGCCGGGAATGGCCGGAATCTCGCCGATCCAGCGTCCGTCCTCTTCGCGGTCGATTTCGAGCCTGAACATGCAACCATCCTGGCCCTGGTGGCTTAAGAACGGGTTACACCGCTCCCTTGTTCCGGGCGCCAGCCTGCGGGATTGCCGACTCGGCCGTCAAGGGTCAAGCCTTGGCCGTGCCCCAAAACGCGGTCCTCTGTCACATTTCCGCCGCGCCGGTGGCAATAACGGTCCGTTTATGCCACCAAGTTTTCAAACTGACCCACTACCGGTTAAGTGGTTGAGAGGCGGTGCCTTCGCTTCCTGGTACGGCTTGGGTGCGGCGGCCTCCGCGCGTGCAAAGCCTCGGAAATTCAAGTGTTTTTAACCAAGTCGCGCTAAGCCGATAGCAGGCGGGGACGAGGCGTCCGACGCCGCGTGGAAGGTTGGCGGGCATGCAGGGTGGCGCATCGGGCGGCGGCACAGACCGGGCGGCAACGCCTATCGGGATCGCCCGCCTCTCCAAGATGATGTTCGACGGTCAGGATCTCACCCCGCTCTGGCGCGACCTCATCGGTAAATACGTTTACAGCCGCGATGATGCGGCTGCGCTGATGGACCTTGCTACGGTGGAGCAACTCTTTGGTAATCTCGAGGACGGCCTCGCGCGGCAGGCGGAGGCGCTCGAGATTTGCCGTATCTATCAGTCGCCGATCGCCGAACCGACGGCACCCCGCCTCCGGCTCCTCGCCTTCGCCGCCCCCGGTGATCTCGGCACCAACACGCCGCTGGAGTTTCTGCTCGAAGGCTCGGATGTCGCGCTCTCGACGCTTTACGTGGTGCCTGGCCTGCCGCTCCCGGAAACGATCCCGGCGCACGACCTCGCCTTCGTCGCCGCCGGCGAATCCGACGACAATCTGCCGATTCTCGCCGAGATCGAGCGTCTCGCGGCGCGTTGGCCGCGGCCGGTGCTGAACCGTCCGGACCGCGTGCTGAGCCTCTCACGCGAGAGGCTCTGCGCGCTGCTCGACGGCGCCCCCGGCCTCACCATGCCGATGACCTTGCGGATCGATCGCACGAGCCTGCAACGGCTCGCCACCGGAATGGTGGCGCTCGCCGATCTGTTGCCGGATGGCGCCTTTCCGGTGATCGCGCGCCCGGTGGGTTCGCATGCGGGGCGCGGGCTTGCGAAGCTCGATGATGCCGCCGCCGTCGCCGGCTACCTCGCCTCGCATCTGGAATCCGAGTTCTATCTCTCGCGCTTCGTCGATTACCGCGACGGCGACGGACTCTTCCGCAAGTACCGCGTCGTCTTTATCGAAGGCGCGCCCTATGCCTGCCACATGGCGATCGCCGATCAGTGGATGATCTACTACCTCAATGCCGATATGAAGAGCAGCGCGGCCAAGCGTGCCGAGGAAGAGCGCTTCATGGCCGACTTCGACACCGGATTCGCGCGCCGTCACGGCTCGGCGCTTTCCGCCATCGCCGCCCGCGTCGGCCTCGATTATTTCGGTATCGACTGCGCCGAAGCGGCCGATGGCCGCTTGCTGCTCTTCGAGGCCGACATCGCGATGATCGTCCACGCCATGGATGATCCCGCGCACTTTCCCTACAAGCAGCCGCAAATGCGCAAGGTCTTCGATGCATTTTGCGCAATGCTGCGCCGCCGGAGCGGGCGTGGTCCCGCGACCGCTGCGTGAGCGAGGAACCCGACAAGGACGCGGCGGAGCAAGGCGCGAGCCTTGACCCCGCCGATTGGGAGGTGCTGAAGCGCAGCTTCCACGCTGCCATCGATCAGGCGATCGATCACCTCCGCGACATCCGCCGGCAGCCGGTCTGGCGTCCGACGCCGGAGGCGGTGAAGGCGCGGCTCCGGGTGCCGCTGCCGCGCGGCCCCGAAGCGCTGGATGCGGTCGCGGCGCGGTTTGCCGCCGATATCCTGCCCTATGGAACGGGCAACCTTCACCCGCGCTTCTTCGGCTGGGTGCATGGCAACGCCAATCCTGCCGGCGCGCTCGGCGAAGCGCTGGCCGGCTTGATGAACTGCAATGTCGGCGGCCGCGATCACGTTGCCGTCTATGTCGAGCGCCAGGTCATCGAGTGGTGCAAGGAGATCTTCGGTTTCCCCGCATCGAGCAGCGGGCTGCTGACCAGCGGCACCTCCATGGGCACGGTGATCGCGCTCGCCGCGGCGCGCGCCGCGCAGGCGGAAGTCGACGTGCGGAAGCTCGGCATGGCGGCTTCGCCGTGCCCCCTCGTCGGCTATGCCTCGAGCGAGGCGCATAGCTGCGTGGCGAAGGCGTTCGATCTCCTGGGCTTCGGCCAGGAAGCGCTGCGCGCGGTGCCGGTCGACAGCGAATTCCGGATGTCGCTGCCACTGCTCCGGGAAAAGCTCGCCGCCGATCGCGCGAGCGGATTCCGGCCGGCGATCGTCGTCGCTTCGGCAGGCACCGTCAATACGGGTGCGGTCGATGATATCGCCGAGATCGCCCGACTCTGCCGCGCCGAGGGGCTGTGGCTCCATGTCGACGGCGCTTTCGGTGGCCTTGCCGTTCTGACGCCGGAATTCGCCTCGCGTCTGCGAGCAATCGCCGAAGCGGACTCGATCGCCTTCGATTTTCACAAATGGCTGCACGTGCCCTACGACGCCGGCTGCGTGCTGGTTCGCGACGAGGCCGCGCACCGCGCCGCCTTCGCCAATCGCCGCGACTATCTCGCTCCGGCCAAGCGCGGGCTCGCCGGCGGCGAGCCCTGGTTCTGCGACTACGGACCGGAGCTGTCGCGCGGCTTCCGCGCGCTCAAGGTCTGGTTCACCATCGCGACGCACGGCATCGATCGTCTCGCCGAGACGATCGCCCGCAATTGCCGGCAGGCGCGCGAGCTCGGTCAAGCGGTGCAGGGGGAGTCCGACCTCGAGCTGCTGGCTCCTGTCGAGCTCAATATCGTCTGCTTCCGCTTTCTGGCCCCTGGACTCGGCGCGGCGGCGCTCGACCGCCTCAACGAGGCCATTGTCGCCGAGCTGCAGCTCAACGGCATCGCAGCTCCGTCGACCACGCGCATCCTTGGTCGCGCCGCCATCCGTGTCGCGCTCACCAACCATCGCACCACCGGTCTCGACCTCGCATTGCTGCTGGACGCGGTGCGTGAGCTCGGCCGGTCGCTCGCCGCCTCGGCTCCAGCAGCTGAACATGCCAGTGTGGGGACCCCATGAGCGCCATCGCCTTCGACCAGCTCGGGACCTTGTTCGCGCCGCTCGAGCAGCTTCTCACCATGGGCGGCGATACGCGACTGCGCCTCGATCCTGCGACGCAGCTCAACGGGTATGGCTGCCGGCCTTATCCGCGGCCAGAGGCTTTTACCTTCGCATCCTCCACAGCGACCTCGATCTCCAAGCGAGCCTTCGCCGCCGCCGCCGCTGAGCGTGACGAGCTCGCGCGCGCTGCCGCCCGCGGCGGCATCGATGCCGCCTATGCGGCCCGGGTCGAGGCGCTGCGCGGCGCGCTGCTTGCCCTGCTCGGCCTCGGCGGCAGCGGCGCCGAGCTCGTCTTCTCGCCCTCGGGCACGGACAGCGCACTCCATGCGGTCTTTCTGGCGCGGGCCGTGCTCGGCACGCCGATGACCAGCGTGATCGCTGCCGCGGATGAGACCGGCAGCGGCGTGCCGAACGCGAGCTGCGGCCGCCATTTCAACAGCCTCACGGCGCAGGGCGCGTCGGTCGAGAAGGGACTGCCGATCGCGGGCCTCGCCGAGGGTGTCGCCACTGTAGCGCTTCCCTTGCGCGATGCCGGGCGGCTGCGCTCCCCGGCGGAAATGGACGAGCTCGTGCTCGCCGCCGTCGAGAAGGCGCTTGCCGCCGGTCACCGTGTCCTGCTCCACGTCATGGATCATTCGAAGCTGGGCGCGCGCTGTCCAAGCGCTGCCTGCCTCGCTGCAATCGCGGCGCATTGGGGCGACGCCGTACAAGTGGTGATCGACGCCTGCCAGATGCGCCTCAGCCGAGCGCGACTTGCCGCGCATCTGGCACAGGGACATATGGTGTTGATCACCGGCTCGAAATTCTTCACCGGACCGCCCTTCAGCGGCGGGCTCCTCGTGCCGCCTTCGCTCGGTGCGCGGCTTGCAAAGGTGGACGAAGTGCCCGCCGGGCTCGCCGACTATACCGGCCGGGGTGAATGGCCGGTCTCCTGGCCGGGCCTGCGTGCCGGCCTCGCCGAGCGCGCCAATCTCGGCCAGCTCCTGCGCTGGTCCGCCGCGCTGCAGGAGATGCGCGACTATTTCGCCGTCCCGGCGGAGTTCCGCCGCTACGCTCTCGGCCGCTTCGCCGAGATCGTGCCCGGCCTCATCGCCAGCGAGGAGAATCTGGAGCTGCTGTCCGATCCGCGCACCGACAGCGTCCGGGACGAGGAATGGGCATCGCGCAGCATCTTTCCGTTTCTGGTGCACCGCGACGGCCGCGCGCTCGGACCCGACGCCTGCGGCGTGCTCTATCGCGCGCTCAATGCCGACGTCTCTGGGGCGCTCCCGGCGACGCTTTCGGTGCGGCACCGGAGCCTTGCCGCCCAGCCCTGCCATATCGGCCAGCCGGTGGCTCTCGCCTTGCCGCAAGGCGGCAGTGTCGCGGCGCTGCGCATCAGCGCCGGCGCCCGCGTCGTTTCGGAAAGCTGGTCCGCAGCGGGCGAGGCCGCCTCGCTCGCCAATCTCGAGCGCGAATTCGAGCAAGTGCGCGTCATCCTCGCCAAGCTCGATCTCCTGGTGCGCCATTTCGATGCGATCGAGCGTGCCTTTGCGCAAAACAGGGCGGCCGCCTAGGCGGAGGTGCGAGCGCCGGGGCGCCCACTCGCCCAAGCCGTCCGGCTGAGCTATGGAGAGGGCCTGCCCGAAGCCGAAGAGGCCCGCCATGGAGATGACGCTCGCCCCCCGCAGCAGCCTGCCCGAGGACGGCACGGCGGGATGTCTCGTCGCCCGCATTTGGCGGCCGGAAGACGAGGCGGGACCGGCGGTGGCGGTGCTGCGCGGCGACGCTGTCTATGCGCTGGGACGCGAGGCGCCGACCGTCGCCGAACTCATGGAGGCGGATGATCCGGCGGCGCTGGCGCGGAACGCGCCGGGCGAGCGCGTCGACGGGATTGCCGAATTGCTCGCCAACAGCGCGGAGGGGCACCGCCGCCCCGATCTCCCGCATTTCCTGGCCCCGGTCGATCTGCAGGCGATCAAGGCGGCCGGGGTCACCTTCATGCAAAGCCTGCTCGAGCGCGTCATCGAGGAGCAGACCAAGGGCGACCCGGCGGCGGCGGAGGGCGTGCGCCGCACCATCTCGCGCGAGATCGGTGCGGATCTTGCCAGCCTCCGCCCCGGCACGCCGGCGGCGGCACGCCTCAAATCGGCGCTCATCGCGCGTGGCCTCTGGTCGCAATATCTCGAAGTCGGCATCGGCCCCGACGCGGAGATCTTCACCAAGGCGCAGCCCATGTCGGCGGTGGGCACCGGCGCGGGCATCGGACTTCATCCCGCCTCGGTCTGGAACAATCCGGAGCCGGAGGTGGTGCTGGTGGTGAATAGCCGCGGCGCGATTAAGGGCGCGACGCTCGGCAATGACGTCAACCTGCGGGATTTCGAGGGCAGAAGCGCGCTGCTGCTCGGCAAGTCGAAGGACAACAATGCGTCCTGCGCCCTCGGCCCATTCATCCGTCTCTTCGACCGGAGCTTCAGCCTCGACGACGTCAGGGCATGTACCGTCACGCTGCGCGTCGAGGGCGAGGACGGCTTCGTGCTCACCGGCGAGAGCTCGATGAAGCAGATCAGCCGCGACCCGGCGGAACTCGCGGCGCAGACGGTCGGCGACGTCCATCAATATCCCGACGGGTTCGTGCTCTTCTGCGGCACCATGTTTGCGCCGACGGAAGATCGCGGCGAGCCCGGCCAGGGCTTCACCCACAAGCGCGGCGACATCGTGACCATTTCCTCGCCCTTGCTGGGGGCGCTGGTGAATCGTGTCGACAGCAGCGATCGCCTGCCGCGCTGGGAGTTCGGCACGCGCGCCTTGATGCGCCATCTGGCGCGGCGCGGCCTGCTCTAGGCGCGGGTCGCATTCTTGTCCCTCCCGGCTGCCGCGACTATGGTCTGCCTCTAGGCGGAAGAGGCCGCGCGCCCGTGCGGCATCGAAGCGTGGGAGAGAAGAATGCCGGAAGGGAAGACGGCGCTCGTCGCCGGCGGGCTCGGCGTGATCGGCCGCGCGCTGGTGCAGCATTTTGCAGAGCGCGGAGGTTGGGAGGCGGTGGCTCTGTCGCGTCGCGCGCCTGATTTCGAGACCCGTGCTCGCCATGTCCAAGTCGATTTGTTGGATCGCGCAGCGACGGAGGCCGCGCTGGCCGGGCTCGGTGGCGTGACGCATCTCTTCTATGCCGCCTATCAGGAGCGGCGCGATCCCAAGGAGCAGGTCGATATCAATCTCGCCATGCTGCAGAACCTGGTGCGCGCGGCCGGTGCGCAGGCAAAGCGGTTGCGCCGCGTCGTGCTCTATGAGGGCGTCAAGTACTACGGCGTGCATCTGGGGCCATTCAAAACTCCGGCGCGGGAGAACGATGCCCGTCACATGCCGCCCAACTTCTACTACGACCAGGAGGACTGGCTGCGCGCCGAGGCCGCGGGCAAAGCGTGGGACATGGCGGCGCTGCGTCCCGACGTGGTTTGTGGTTTCGCCGTCGGCAATCCGATGAACCTGACGCTGGTCATCGCCGTCTACGCGGCGATCTCCAAGGAACTGGGCCTGCCGTTGCGCTTTCCAGGGAAGACTTCGGCCTATCGCGCTCTCGCCCAGGTTACCGACGCAGCGCAACTTGCCCGCGCTTCGGAATGGGCGGCGCTTTCGGCGCCAGCGGGCGAGGCCTTCAACATCACCAATGGCGATGTTTTCCGCTGGGATCAGCTCTGGCCCTCCTTCGCCCGCGCCTTCGGCATGGAGGTGGCGCCGCCGCAGGCGATTCCGCTTTCCGAATTCATGCGCGACAAGAAGCCGGTCTGGGAGCGCATCGTCTCCCGCCACGGGCTTGCGCCTTACGCCTATGAGACGATCGCCGCCTGGGGTTTCGGCGATTTCATTTTCAATTGCGACTACGACGTGATCTCGAGCACGACCAAGCTGCGCCAAGCCGGCTTCGCCGATGTGGTCGACAGCGAGGAGATGTTCCTGCGCATGTTCGAGGAGTTCCGCCGGAGGCGAGTGATTCCCTAGCCGCCGACGCTATGGTGAGCGGCAAGACGCGGGGTAGCGAGAGCGATTCGAAGGGAGGCAACAGCCGATGACTGCGAGCGATCTTCCGAATCCGGTCCACGCGCGCAACATGCGCCTCATCGGCCACAGCGACCAGGGCGGGCGCCCCGACGGCGTGCAACTCATGGTGCATCGTGGCTATGCCTATGTCGGGCACATGTTCTCGAAGGGCTTCAGCGTGCTCGATGTGCGCGATCCCCGCCGGCCTGCGCCGGTTGCTTATATCGCGGCGCCGCCCAATACCTGGAACATCCATCTCCAGGCGCATGACGATCTGCTCCTGGTGATCCACGCCAAGGACATGTTCGCGCAGCCGGATTTTGCCGACGAGCGCAACTACTACAAGGGCAAGGCGACGCTGCACGCCCATGCCGAGCCGCCCAAGGCGCGCAACTGGTCGGCCGGGCTTGCCGTTTACGACATCTCGAAGCCGGATGCGCCGCGCCAGATCGGCTTCATGCCCGTGGAAGGCGGCGGGCTGCACCGGGCCTGGTATATCGGCGGCCGCTGGGCCTACGCCTCCGCCCTGATCGACGGCTTCAGCGACTACATCCTGATCACCATCGACATGGCGGATCCGACCAAGCCCAGGCTGGCCGGACGCTTCTGGCTGCCGGGCATGAATGTCGCCGCCGGCGAGACGGCGAACTGGCCGTCGGCCTATGGCCGCTACGGCCTCCACCACCCGATCGTCCATGGCGATATCGCCTATTGCAGCTGGCGCGATGCGTGCCTCGCGGTGGTCGATGTCGCCGACCGTAGCGCGCCGAAGCTGATCACGCGCAAGGTGTGGTGTCCGCCCTACGGCGGCGGCACGCACAACGCGCTGCCCTTGCCCGATCGCGATCTGCTGGTCGTCGTCGACGAGGCGGTGCTCGACAACCAGGAGGACGGTCTGAAGCTCATCTGGGTCTTCGACAATCGCGAGAAGAGCAATCCCATCAGTATCTCGAGCATGCCGACCCCGTCCGACGCCGACTACGTCGGCGTGGGCGGGCACTTCGGTCCGCACAACATCCACGAGAACCGACCCGGTAGCTTCGTCAGCTCCGAGCTCATTTTCGCCACGTATCAGAACGCCGGGGTGCGCGTCTTCGACATCCGCGACCAGTATCACCCGGTCGAGACCGGCGCCATCGTGCCGCCCGCTCCGGCGAAGCTGGTCGATCCGCGCCCGAACCGGCCGCGCGTGCTGCATTCGGCCGACGTCTTCGTCGACCGCAACGGCATCGTCTACTTCACCGATTTCAGCGCCGGGCTCTACGTCGCTGAATACAAGGGTTAAGGTGCAGCAGGGGGATCCCGACGCAGCCGCGTCAGCAATTCGCCGGCGAACTGGGTAAGCGTGTCGTCACGCGCGCCCATCACCACGATGCGGTCCCCCGAGCGGGCCAGCGATAAGAGCATCTCGCCGCACCGCGCGCGGTCGACCAAGGCATGGACTGTGCGGCCCCCCGCCGCGATCCCGGCTGCGATCTCGCCGCTGCCGACGCTGCGGTCGACGGTACCGCCGAAATAGGCGGCATCGGGCATGACGAGCACGTCGCCGTCGTGCAAATGCCGGACGAAGCAATCGACGAATTCGTCCTTCATCTTGCGCAACGGCCCATAGCCATGCGGCTGGAACAGAACGAGGAGCCGACCCGGGAAATCGTGGAGCGTCGAGAGCGTCGCGGCGATCTTGTCGGGATTGTGCGCGAAATCGTCGATCACCGTGATGCCGTTTGCGCTGCCGACGCGCTCGAGCCGGCGCCGCGTGCCGCTGAAGAGGGCGAGCGCTTTGGCGGCTTCGGCGAGCGGCACGCCCGCTTCGCGCGTCGCTGCCAGCGCCGCCAGCGCATTCTGCACGTTGTGGCGGCCGGGAACGCCGAGCTTGACCGCGACCTCCGAGCCGCCGCGCTCGACCACGGCAAAGTCGATCCCCTCGGGACCGGGCGCCAGCGCTCGCGCGAAAAGGTGCGCCCCGATATCGGCAAGGCTGTAGGTAATCGCCTTGCTCCGCGCCGGGCCGGAAGCCAGCGCCGCCGTCTCGGCATTGTCGAGATTGAGCACGGCGCTCGCGGCCTTGCGGACGAAATCGCCAAAGAGGCCGCGCAGCTCGTCGATCGACTTATGGTCGAGCGCGATGTTGTTGACCACGGCGAGCCGCGGCTTGAAAAAAGCGATCGAGCCGTCACTTTCATCGACCTCGCTGACGAAGACCTTGCCTGCGCCGACGAGTGCGCTCGCGAAGGGCGTATCGGGAGTGACGAAGTTCTTCATCACCGCGCCGTTCATCACCGTGGGCTCGCGGCCGCAACGCTGCAGCACCCAGCCGATCATGCCGGTGGTGGTCGATTTGCCGCTGGTGCCGGCAATGCCGACGCTGTCCGGCGCGGCGTTGAAAAGCTCGGCGAGCAGCTCGGCGCGCGTCATGAGACGCGCGCCGACGCGGCGCGCGGCCTGCACGTCCGGCACCGTTTCCTCGACCGCCGCCGAGGTGACGAGGACCTGTTCGGGTCCGGTGAGCCCGCTGCCATCCTGCGGGAAGAGCCGAATGCCGCGCGCGCGCAGGAACCCGAATTTCTGCGCCGTGCGCCCCTGGTCGAGCGAACGGTCCGAGCCGGCAACGCTGCGGCCTGCAGCGTGGAGGATGAGCGCAAGCGGCAGCATGCCGCTGCCGCCAATGCCGCAGAAGAAATAGGGCCTGTCGAGAGTCATGGGCGAAAGCTACAATCCGGCCGGGGGCGTGACAAGCAAGCGGGGATCTTCGGCGCCGATGAGTAACGGCAAGGACGAGTTCACCATCGGCATCGTCGCGCCTGCCTCGCGCCTCGATCACGCCGTTGCCGAGCAGGTGACGGCGCTCGCCGCGGCGCGCTACGCGACGGGACGGCCGGTGCTCCGCTTCCACCCGCAATGCTTTCTCTCGGCCGGGCATTTTGCCGGCGAGGATGCTGCGCGGGCAGCGGCATTCCTGGAGGTGGCGAACGATCCCGATGTCGACGCGGTGTGGATCGCGCGCGGCGGGTACGGCTCATGCCGCATCGCCGAACCGGTCCTCGCCGGGCTGAGCGAGGTTGCCCGCCGCAAGATTTATCTAGGCTACAGCGATGCCGGCGCGCTGCTGGCCGCGCTCTACGGCGCCGGCTTCGCCCACGTCGCGCATGGCCCCATGCCTGCCGACATCAAGCGCCCCGGCGGCGAAGCGGCCGTGGCGCGCTCGCTCGCCTTTCTCCTCCATGGCGCGCCGGGCGCGCTGGAGCCGTCGGTGACGCCGGCACTGCCGAGTGCGGCCTTCAATATCACCGTGCTGAGCCATCTGATCGGGACGGCTCTGCTCCCTGTTCTTGCAGGCCACCTGCTGATGCTCGAGGAGGTCTCGGAGCAGATGTACAGGATCGACCGGGCGCTGTGTCAGATCACCAGCGCGCCGGCGCTGCGCCGGGTCGCCGGCATCAAGCTCGGCCGCTGCAGCGCCATTCCACCCAATGAGCCCGATTTCGGCCAAAGCGAGGAGGAGGTCGCGCGGTATTGGTGTGCGCGCTCCGGCATCGCCTATCTCGGCCGCGCCGATATCGGCCACGACATCGATAACAAAGTGGTGCCGTTCGGACGCTGGCCGTCGCGCGCCGGCGCCTAGCGCAGATCGCGCCCGGCACCCGCGCCTCAGCGGGTGCCGGGCCCCGAGGCTATTTGCCCCAGATCTTCCGGTAATGCTCTTTGTAGCCGTTCTCGGGGTCGTAGATGTTGTTCGGCCCGCCGTCCCGGTTCAGGTTGGCGGCGATGAAGAGATGCGGCGGCGCGACATAGCCGCTCGGCTTCTGCCCGGCAAAGGCGCGGTTCAACTCGTCGATGCACTGCCAGCCATGCAGGTGCAGCGGCTCGGCCACGGTGGCGATCTGATACTGCTTCTGGCGGATCCGCTGGAAGGCGGGCACCGAGCCGTCGCCGGCCGAGATCTGGCGCGGATATCCGACCGCTGGGTCGACGCCGGCCGATTGCAGCGAAGGCGCCGAGAAGTCGAAATAGAGATCGTTGACCGCGATGCTGTACGTCCACTTCTTGCCGTACTTGGCCAGCAACGCCGTGGTGAGCTGCGGCATGCGGTTGGAGAGATCACCGATCGGCGTGTCTTCTATCGCCAGCACTGTGCATCCCTTGCAGCCCTTGACCGCGGCCGCCGCGCGGTTGGTCTTGGCGGTCGCGATGGCGTAGATGCTGTCGGTGAACAGGATGACGCCGGCCTTGCCGTTGGAATCGACGACGGCATAGAGTCCGGCTGCCTTCGCGACCTCATTGGGATCGGTGGTGATGTTGGTGAAAACCGGCGGATCCTTCATCGGCCCCGGCGCGGCGCCGGCATGCCAGCCGACCACCTTGATGCCCTGCTTCACCGCCTGCTCGACCACCGGCGCCTGCTCCTTCGCATCGACCGTGCCGAGAATGATGCCGTCCGGCTTCAGCGCGATCGCCTGATTGAGCGCCGACGTGCGCAGCTGCACCGAGCCCTGGCCATCGAGGATGCGGAAATCCCAGCCCATCACCTTGGCCGCTTCCTGCGCGCCGTCGCCGACGCCTTGCGCGCCGCCATTACGCTGGTCGGCCGAGACGTAGACGATGAGTTTCTTGCCTTGCGCCTTGGGTCCGGTGGTAGGGCCGGTCCAGGGCGCGCCCGGCGTGGTCACCTTGGCGATATAGGCTTTGGCCGCCTTCATATAAGCGTCGTCCTCGGCCCGGCCTGAGGCACTGGAAAGCACCAGCGCCGCGGTCGCGACCAGCAAGCTCAGCCGATAGGCCCGATAGCGTGACATGCTCCTCTCCTCCCTTTGCCAGCAAGCATTGCTCACGAACCGCGCCTGCGGCCGCCGCCCGATTCACCCGTCCGGCGCGACTTTTGCCTGCGCCACGGCGCGCCGCCGCTGGGCGAAGCCGGCGAGCGCGATCGAGATAACCAGGGTAGCGCCGTTGAACAGCGGCTCGACGAAGAAGGCGCCGCCGAGCTGCTGAATGCCGGAAATACCGGCGGCGAGGATAATCACGCCGACCAGCGTGCCCCAGACATTCACCCGGCCCGGCCGGATGGTGGTGGAGCCGAGGAAGGCGCCAACCAGAGCCGGCAGCAGATAGTCGAGCCCGACATTGGCTTGGCCGATGCGCAGCTTCGAGGCGAGCACCACGCCTGTGAAGGCGACAAGCACGCCGGAGGCGACGAAAACGCCGATGACATAGGCGCGGACGGGAATGCCGTTGAGAGCGGCGGCTCGCTCATTGGCGCCGATGGCGTAGAGATGGCGGCCGAGCGGCAGCCGCTCGGCGACGATCCACAGCGCCACGGATACGAGAATGACATAGACGGCCGGCATCGGGATGTCGACGAAGCTGAGCCCGTTGATGTCGAGAAAACCCTGCGGCAGCACGCCCATCACCTGGCGGCCGTCCGTGTGCCAGAGCGCCAGCGCGTAAAGGATGGTACCGGTGCCCAGCGTCGCGATGAAGCTGTCGATCTGCGCCACCTCGACGAGGAGGCCGTTGATGAGGCCCATGAGAGCGCCGCAGGCAAGGACGATCAAGGCGGCGAGTGGCCAGGGGAAGTGGTAGTTGATCTGCAGGCTGATCGCCAGGATATGCCACATGATGATGCCGAAGCCGACGGTGAGATCGATGCGGCCGGCCATCATCGGCACCATCGCCGCGAGCGACAGCAGGGCGACGATCGACTTGTCACTGAGGATCGAGCGCAGATTGAGCGCCGTCGGATAGGTGTCCGGCAGCGCCAGCGAGAAACCCAGGATCAGCAGCACGGTCAGGATCGGCAGGCCATAGACCGGCAGCATCCGGATCGCCGCCTCGCGCCGCGACAGCCGGGCGAGCTCGCTGCGTGTGGGTTCGAGGGCGTTCGATTTGAGGGACTGCATGGCTCAGGCGGCCGTCGTCGCGTGCACCCTCGCCGCCGCGGCGGCGATCAGGTTCTCGACCGAAAGATCGGCGCCCGCGAGTTCGGCGACCACCCGGCCCCGATCGAACACCAGCGCGCGGTGGCAAACCTTGGCGACCTCCTCGAAATCGGTGGAGACGATGAGGATGGCCGCGCCCGATTTGAGGGCGACGTCGAACAGTCGGTAGATCTCGGCCTTGGCGCCGACATCGACGCCGGCCGTCGGGTCTTCGAAGACGTAGAGCTTGCCGCCGAGATGCAGCCAGCGCCCGACAACGACCTTCTGCTGATTGCCGCCGGAAAGCCATTCGATCGGCAGCGCGGGATCGTTGGGCCGCAGCCCCACCTTGCGGCCGAGCTCGGCGGCATCGCCGGATTCGCGGCTCGGCCGCAGCAACGACCAGAGGCGCCGCCCGGCGGCAAGCGGATTGAGGAAGAGGTTCTCGCGGATGCTGAGGCCGGGCACGATCGACTCCGCCACCCGGTCCGCGCCGATGCGACAGATGCCGGCGGCCATCGCTTGGCGCGGCGAGGCGAGTGCCACCGGCAGGCCGTCGAGCAGAATTCGGCCGGAGCTGCGCGCCAGCAGCCCGAACAGCGCGCGTCCGATGCTCTCCTGCCCGGCGCCGCGCAACCCGACCAGCCCCACCATCTCGCCGGCATGGATCGCGCAATCGATCGGTCCGGCGTCGGCGACGGCAAGCTCCTGAAGCTCGAGGCGCGCTGCGCCGGCGCGTTCCGCCGGGCGGCGGAACACCTGCGAGGGCTCCCGCCCGACGATGAGCAGGATCGCCTCTTCGGGATTGGTTGCCGCGGTGTCGCGCTCGCCCACCACGCGCCCGTCGCGCAGCACGACGATGCGGTCGGCGATTTCGAAAACCTCGTCGAGCCGATGCGAGACGTAGATGATGCCGACGCTGCGGGCGCGCAGCCGCCGCAAGGCGGAGAAGAGCCGCGCCACTTCATCGGCCGGGAGGCTCGCCGTCGGCTCGTCCAGCACCAGCACCTCCGCTTCGGCGGCGAGCGCGCGGGCGATGGCAACGATCGACTTCTCAGTACGGCTCAGATCCTGGACGCGCATGTCGGGATCGATGTCGAGCCCCAGCGTCTCGAGCGCGCGCGCCGCGCGCCGGCGCGCGCCTTCCCAGTCGACGAGGCCGAGGCGCCGCGGATATCCCAGCGTGAGGCAGGTGTTCTCGGCCACGGTCATCCAATCGATGAGCCCGAGGTCCTGGTGGATGAAGGCAATCTTCTGGCGCCGCAGCGCGCCAGTGACGTCGCGCCCATGGAAGCTTACGCTCCCCGCGTCGAGCGCATGAACACCGGCCAGGATCTTGATCAGCGTCGACTTGCCGGCGCCGTTCTCGCCAAGCAACGCCACGATCTCGCCGGCCTTGACCGTGAGGCTGACATCGGCAAGCGCCTGGGTGCCGCCGAACTGCTTGGAAACGCCATGCACGGCGAGCAGGACCTCGCCTGCGGCGGTGGCCGAAGCGGCCCCGGCTGCGGCCGAGACTGCCGCGCCCGTCTCTCCTCCCATTGCCGTTCCCTTCGTTGCTGTGCCGAAGGCATCGTGCATGTTCTTGGCGTCGCGCCTGCCGTGGAACGGTACGCGCGCGATTTCCTAGGAAACACCAACGCGCCCTCTCCAGCAAGGATCATGTCCCGGCGGGCTCCGCGCGGCGCGGCATGGCCGCGTTGCTCAGAACTCATGCCGAGTGCAACTATGATTAGCGGCAGTGGGGCGCTTTGCCCTGATCTCAGGGCTAGAGGCTGAAACGGTCGCCGAGATAGACGCGGCGCACATCCTCGTCGGCGACGATCTCGTTGGGCAGCCCTTCCATCAGCACCTGGCCATCGTGCAGCACATAGGCCCGATCGACGATCTCGAGGGCTTCGCGCACATTGTGGTCGGTGATGAGGACGCCGATGCCGCGATCCCGAAGATGGGAGACCAGCTTGCGGATCTCGCCGACCGCGATCGGGTCGATGCCGGCGAGCGGCTCGTCGAGCAGCATGAAGTGCGGCTGCGTTGCCAGCGCGCGGGCGATCTCGACGCGTCGCCGTTCGCCGCCCGAAAGCGCCATCGCCGGGACGCGGCGCAGATGGGTGATCGAGAACTCGGCGAGCAGCGCGTCGATCGTCGCCTCGCGCACTTCGCGCACCGGCTCGTTCACCTCGAGCACGGCTCGGATGTTCTGCTCCACGGTCAGGCCGCGGAAGATCGACGCCTCCTGCGGCAGGTAGCCGATGCCGAGCCGCGCGCGGCGATACATCGGCAGGTCGGTGATGTCGTGCCCGTCGAGGGTGATGGTGCCGAAATCCGGCGCGATGAGGCCGGTGATGATGTAGAAGCAGGTGGTCTTGCCGGCGCCATTGGGCCCGAGGAGTCCGACCGCCTCGCCGCGCTGGACCGATACGTTCACGCTGCGCAGCACCGGGCGCCGCTTGAAAGACTTGCCGAGATTGGCGGCGACCAATCCGCGATTGTCCGCGACCAGGCGCGGTCCCTCGCCGAGCCAAGCTTGCGTGCGCGGATCCTCGTCGGGAGTCATCGCGGCTTGTTCGGCTGTGCCGGTGCCGACGCGCCCGGCGGAGTGGGTTTCGCGCGCGGCACCAGCAGTCCGGCGACGCGTGTATGCGAGCTACCCTCGGTGAGCTTCGCCGAAGGCGGCGCGCTCAGCAACCGGCTCACGTTGTTGTTGAGGTCGACCACGCCGTACTGTCCCCTCAACTCGTTGTCGCCGCGGGTCAGCGTCACCCGTCCGGTGAGCGTCGCGATACCGGTATCGAGGTTGTAAACGCCGGCGTCGCCGCGCGCGATCTGATCGGCCGAAGATACCAGAACGTTGCCTTGAGCGTCGATGCGACTGATATGCGATGCGCCCTTGGCGTCCTTCTCCACTTCCGCGGTCAGCACGTTGCCGGCAAGCCGCTTGTCGTCGCGCATCTCGACCGCATCGCCGCGCGCCACCGCAAGCTGCTTATCGTCGTACCATTCGAGGCTGTCGCGTGCCGTGACCGTGTCGCGCGGCGTCTCGAGCTTCAGATGCTTGCCGGTGACAACCAGAAGCGATTTGTCGAGATCCTCGACCGCATGATCGCCATAGACGGTCTGCGTCTCGGTGGCGATGCGAACATGGCCGTCGGCCTCGAGGCGATAGATTTCCGTCGCGCCGCCGTTGGCGGTGTCGCTTGCCGGCTGCTTGGGCTTTGCCGTGGCGTCGGCCGGCTGTGCAGCGCCAGCCGCGGGACAGGCATGCGTCTGCGGCCCGGCATCGGGCCGCTTGCCGGCGGCGCTTGCGCTCGCGGCTTGCGCCGCGGCGCGCTGCTTTGCCGCGGCCTGCGCCTCGGGACTGCAGATCGGGCGATAGTAGGCGATCAAGGTGTCGGCGAAGACGGTGGCCTGCCCCCGCGTTGCCCGCGCGTTGCCGCGCGCAATGTAGACGCGGTTGTTCTGCTGCCACTCGATGCCGTCATCGGCCTCGATCTCGATCGGCTTGCCGTTGTCGCCAGCGGTGAGCCCCGGGGCGAGGCTCTGCGCGTGCGCCGCCGGAGCAGCCGGTGGCATGAGCCCGGCCGCCAGCGCCAGCGCCCCGAGCGCCGCCCAGAGCCTCATTGCGCCACTTTCTCCTCCGGCACCAGCTCGAGATGAGCATGGCCGGTGAAGACGATGGTGTTGCCGCGATCGATGATGCGGAAGCCCTCGCCGGTGACATGCCCGAAGGGGCCCTGGCCCCGGATCGGATCATCGCCGTCGGCCGTGCCCTTCGCCATGTTGATATGGGCGCTGTCGGTGTGGAATTCGTTGCCCTTGTCCTGGAAGAGCTGGACGTTGCCGAAGAGGTCGAGCAGCTGCGCATTCGGCTGGTAGACCCCGGTATAGCCGCTGAGCTCGAACCAGCTCCCGCTCGCCGAGGTGAGATCGCCTTTCGGTCCTTCGAGCGCGATCAGGTCGTCGACATTGGGGGTCTGGCGCGCCACGTCGGCGGTGATGACGAAAGGCCGGCCCTGGCGGTCCATCCCGGTGTAGCGCGCATGCACCATGCGCAAATCCTTGGCCTCGCGCGGGTCGAGGCGCGGCAAATTGAACTGCACATGCTCGAAGGTGGGTTCCAGAAGCGGCCAGACGCCGACCAGCAGCAGCAGCAGTCCCGCCACCACCGGCAGGACGCGCTTGGCCAGGCTGACGAAGCGGCTGTAGCGGCGATCGACCGAGATCAGCGGGCGCAGCGGGGCAAGCGTCTCGAGATCGGCAATGCTGTCCGGCGGCACGCTCATGCGATGCCTGCCCGGAGGCAGTCATGAATGTGCAGGATGCCGAGGGGCCGCTTGTGTTCGTCGACGGCGAACAGGCTGGTGATCGACAGCGCGTTCATCTTGCCGAGCGCCTCGGCGGCAAGCGCCTGCGGCCGGATCGTCTTTGGCCGCGGGCTCATCACCGCGTCGACCGAGGTGCGCAGCAAGTCGTCGCCCATGTGACGCCGCAGATCGCCGTCGGTGACGATGCCGATCAGGCGGCCGGCGTCGTCGGTCACGCCGACGCAACCGAAGCTCTTTGCCGACATCACGAGGAGCACTTCGGCCATGGCGGCGCCGCGCGCGATCAGCGGCACGGCATCGCCCTCATGCATGATGTCGGCGACGCGGAGCAACTGCCGCCCGAGCTGGCCGCCGGGATGCAGCAGCTGAAAATCGCTCGCCGAGAATCCCTTGCGCTCGAGCAGCGCGACCGCCAGCGCGTCGCCGAGCGCCATCATCGCCGTTGTCGAGGTAGTGGGCGCCAGTCCCATCGGGCAAGCCTCGGCGCTTGCCGGCAGCAGCAGCGTCACGTCGGCGGCCTCGGCGAGTGCGCTCGGGGCGCGGCGCGTCATGGCGATGAGCGGGTTACGGAAGCGCTTGGCGTGGGCGACGATGGCCGAGAGTTCCGCCGTCTCGCCGGAATTGGAGAGCGCCAGCACCGCATCGCTTTCGGCGATCATGCCGAGATCGCCGTGGCTCGCCTCGCCGGGATGGACGAACTGCGCCGGCGTTCCTGTCGAGGACAAGGTCGCGGCGATCTTGCGCGCGACATGGCCGCTCTTGCCCATGCCGGTCACGGTGACGCGCCCGGTTACCTTGGCCAGGATCTCGACCGCGCCGGTGAAGGCGCCATCAAGGCTCGCCAGCAGGGCCTCAAGCCCGGCGATTTCCGTCCGCAGGACGCGGCGGGCGACGTCGATATCGGTGACCTTGCTCAACACGCGGGCCAAGGCGATCCCATCCTTCCGGATTAAGTGCAGGCCGTGCGGTCCGCGGGCATGTTACGCGGCAATATGCGCGCCTATCCCCAAATGTCAATGAATTGGGGCATGTTCCCGTTTTGAGCCGCCTCACCGGGGCGGTAATTCCCTGTGGCGGTCGCAACGCCCGCGGGTGCTCAATGCGCGAAGATGTCCTCGGCGGCCCAGCCTTGGAGATCGAGCAACGCCCGGCTCGGCAAGAATTCGAAGCATGCCTGGGCCAGCGCCGTCCGGCCCTCGCGCTCCAGCATGGCATCGAGCTTTGCCTTGAGCGCGTGCAGATGGAGGACGTCAGACGCCGCATAGCGCAGCTGCTCGTCCGTCAGTTCGCTCGCGCCCCAATCCGAGGATTGCTGCTGTTTCGACAGCTCGATGCCGAGCATCTCGCGAACCAGGTCCTTGAGACCATGCCGGTCGGTGAAAGTGCGGGCGAGTCGCGAGGCGATCTTGGTGCAGTAGACCGGTCGTGGCAGCTCGCCGAGATAGCGGTAGAGCATGGCGATATCGAAACGGCCGAAATGGAAGATCTTGAGCACCGCCGGATCGGCGAGGAGCGCCTTGAGCCGCGGGGCGGCATAAGCGCCCTTATTGAACTGAACGAGATGACACACGCCGTCGCCGGCCGAAAGCTGCGCCAGGCAGAGGCGGTCGCGGTGAGGGTCCAGACCCATCGTTTCCGTGTCGATGGCGACACTGGCACCGAGGTCGAGCCCCTCCGGCAGGTCGTTGTGGTGAAGATGGATGCTCACGCGAGCGGTCACCTGCGCGGCGCCGAAACGGATGATGGTGCCCAGGAGAAGACTCGAACTTCCACGACCTTTCGGCCACTAGAACCTGAATCTAGCGCGTCTACCAATTCCGCCACCTGGGCAAGGCGGGCCCAGGCTTAGGCAAGGGGCGTCCCGATGTCAATGACGAGGTGAGAAAGGGGGATGAGACTGCGCCCTGGAGCTGACATCCGGCGCGCCCCTGTTGTATAGAGCAGGCCTCTTCGGGGAGGGCATGCACCATGCGCTTCGGGCGCGTCACCGTTCTCGGCGCCTCCGGCTTCATCGGGCGCTATATCGTCAAGCGGCTCACGCCGCGCGGTACCGTCGTGGCGGCGGTCAGCCGCCATGCAACCGACGCCGGCTTCTTGCGCCCAATGGGCGATGTCGGCCAGGTCGCATTGCTCGATGCCGGCTTCGCTGATGAAGCGCGGCTTGCGGCGGCGGTGGCGGGTGCGGACGCCGTGATCTGCGCCGCCGGCATTCTCTATGAGCGGGGCAGGCAGCGCTTCGACATGGTGCATCACCGTGGGCCGGCCTTGCTTGCCCGCTTGGCCGCGGCGGCGGGCGCCAAGCGCTTCGTGCATATCTCGGCGATCGGCGCCGATGCCGCCTCTTCCTCGGCATATGCGCGTTCCAAGGCGGCAGGCGAAGCGGCGGTGCGCGCCGCCTTCCCCGAAGCAACCATCCTGCGCCCTTCGGTGGTATTCGGGCCAGAGGACGAGTTCTTCAACCGCTTCGCGGCGCTCGCGCGCTATGCGCCGGCCCTGCCGCTGATCGGCGGCGGAAAGACCCGCTTTCAGCCCGTCTACGTGGGCGATGTCGCCGATGCGGTGGTGGCGGCGCTCGACCGGCCGGCGGCGATGGGCGCAACTTACGAGCTGGGCGGGCCCGAAGTGCTGACCTTCAGGGAGCTCATGGAGCTGACGCTGCGCGAGACCCGCCGTCATCGCCCTCTCGTGAGCGTGCCGTTCGGCCTCGCCATGCTCGAGGCCGCCTTCCTCGAATGGCTGCCGCGCCCGCCACTGACCCCGGACCAGGTCAGGATGCTGCGCCACGATAATATCGTCGCCGCCAATGCGGCGGGTTTGGCGCAACTCGGCATTGCGCCGACAACCCTGGAGATGGTCCTTCCGACATATCTGGACCGCTTCCGCCGCGGCGGCCGCTGGCGCGACACCGACCGCACCGCCGCCGCCGGTTCCTAATCTCCCTCCGACCCGCGCTTCCAGCCCGGCGGCCTCACCGGCACGCTGTGGTCCGCTTTCTGTGCCGGAAAATTGGTCCCATAATGGTATTATATATTCTGTTTGTCCCGGTTAGCGCCGCTAGATTCCGCTATCGTTGCCAAGAAGCGGCGATAATTGGTAAAACACATTGACCTAATAATGATCGGCGCCTATTTTATCGCTTAGTCCAGCAATAAAATTCCGCCCGGCGCCTTCGCGCGGGGCTGTGAGTCGGAAGGAGCAGGGGGTGAGGTCGCTGCTGCAATTCACGTCTCTCGGCAAGGCCATGCCGGCAAAGCGCCCGGCGGACGAGCGGCGCGGCGACTTCCGGGAGATCTATGGCGAGTACGCCGCTGCCGATGCTCAGGCCCAGGCAAGCCGGTGCTCGCAATGCGGCGTTCCCTACTGCCAGGTTCACTGCCCGCTTGGCAACAACATCCCGGACTGGCTGATGATGACCGCCGAGGGGCGGCTCAAAGAGGCTTATGAGCTGGCGGCAAGCACCAATTCGATGCCCGAGGTCTGCGGCCGCATCTGTCCGCAGGACCGGCTCTGCGAAGGCCATTGCGTCATCGAGACGGGGTTTTCCTCGGTGACCATCGGCGCGGTCGAGAAATACATCACCGAGACCGCCTTCGTGGAAGGCTGGGTGAAGCCGCCGGCGCCACGCCGCGAGCGGGCTGAATCGGTCGGCATTCTCGGCGCCGGTCCGGCCGGCCTCGCCGCCGCGGAGGAGCTGCGCCGCAAGGGCTATCAGGTGCATGTCTATGACCGCTACGACCGCGTCGGTGGGCTACTCGTCTATGGCATCCCGAATTTCAAGCTCGACAAAAAAGTGGTGGCGCGGCGGCACGAGGTGCTGGCCGCGGGCGGCATCACTTTCCATTGCGGCGTCACCATCGGTCGCGAGGCGAGTCTCGAAGCGCTGCGGGAGCGGCATGACGCGCTCCTCATCGCCACGGGGGTCTACAAGGCGCGGGCGATGGCCTGTCCCGGCATCGGCCTCGATCATGTCGTGCCGGCGCTCGCCTATCTC
>DATNDG010000178.1:0-11991 GCA_035553515.1 Allostellaceae bacterium
ATGGCGCTCATTGGTCCATTGCCGGTGCAGCTTCGCGTGATCCTCGAAGCCGATGGTGTCGCCGGTGTTGACGATGTGAATGCGCGCATGCGGATCGAGAAAGCACGCCGCCTGGTCTGCGGCGCTGCCACTCTTCACCGCTTCGAAGAAGCGGTGTACGAGAGCCTCGATCTCATCGAGCAGGATTGCCATGCGCACCTCCTCCGCATCCCCGGCCCGCCCTGGCCGAAAGCCAAGGGTAGGGCGGCGGCTTCGGCCAGGACGCCGAACCATCGACCGACTGCGACCAATGTGCTGCGCATGGGAGAAGGGATCGTCCGATCCGTCCGCCGGGAGCCGATCCCGCATCCAACCGGAGGATGGTAAGGGCGCAGAGCCGCATCGCGCAAGCGCACGCTTTTTCCGAGATCCTGCGACAGGCGAACCAGGACAAGCGAGGCGCTTCCCTTGCGTCGCCGGCGCTCGCGGGCTATCTCCGGCCCTCGCAACGGGAGCCAGCATGAGCGCCATTACCGACATTCGCGGTCGCGAGATCCTCGACAGCCGCGGCAATCCCACGGTTGAAGTCGAGATGACCCTCGAGAGCGGCGCCATCGGCCGCGCCGCCGTACCCTCCGGCGCGTCCACTGGCGCGCATGAGGCGGTCGAGCTACGCGACGGCGATGCCAAGCGCTATGGCGGCAAGGGCGTGCGCCGCGCCGTCGAGGCGGTGAACGGCGAGATCTTCGACGCGCTGTCGGGCCTCGACGCCGAGGCGCAGGAGGCGCTCGACCAGCGCCTCATCGATCTCGATGGCACGCCCAACAAGGCGCGGCTCGGCGCCAACGCCATCCTCGGCGTGAGCCTCGCCGCGGCGAAGGCGATGGCGGCGGAGCTGGGGGAGCCACTCTTCCGCTATGTCGGCGGCACGCATGCGCGGACATTGCCGGTGCCGCTCATGAACATCGTCAATGGCGGCGTCCATGCCGACAACCCGATCGATATCCAGGAATTCATGATCATGCCGGTGGCGGCACCGTCGGTCGCCGACGCCATCCGCATGGGCTCGGAAGTGTTCCACGCGCTCCGCAAGCAGCTCAAGGATGCCGGCCACAACACCAATGTCGGCGATGAAGGCGGATTTGCCCCCAATCTCGCCTCGGCCGACGAGGCGCTCAGCTTCATCATGAAGGCGATCTCCTCGGCCGGCTACAAGCCCGGCGACGACATCGTGCTGGCGCTCGACCCGGCGGCGAGCGAGTTCTTCAAGAATGGCCGATACGTCCTCGAAGGCGAGGGCAAGACACTCGAGCCCGGCGCCATGGCACGCTATTACGAGGATCTCGTCGGCCGCTACCCGATCGTCTCGATCGAGGACGGCATGGCCGAGGATGACTGGGAAGGCTGGCGCGCGCTCACCGAGACGCTCGGCCGCAAGGTGCAGCTTGTCGGCGACGATCTCTTCGTCACCAACCCGAAGCGGCTCGCCGAAGGAATCGCCAAAGGCATCGCCAATTCGATCCTCATCAAGGTGAACCAGATCGGCAGCCTCAGCGAGACGCTCGAGGCTGTCGAGGTGGCGCACCGCGCGGGCTACACTGCCGTCATGTCGCATCGCTCGGGCGAGACCGAGGACAGCACCATTGCCGATCTCGCCGTCGCCACCAATTGCGGCCAGATCAAGACTGGCTCGCTGTCGCGCTCCGACCGGCTCGCCAAGTACAATCAGCTGATCCGCATCGAGGAGAAGCTCGGGCCCAGTGCGCGCTATGCCGGGAGGAGCGTGCTGCGGCGGCGGTAGGCCGCATACCTGCAGCATGACCGGCGCCGAGGCGATCCTCGCGCTTCATCTCGCGGTCATCCTGTTCAATGTCGGCGGGCTCGTGGTGATCCCGCTCGGCGGCTGGCGCGGCTGGGGCTTCGTGCGCGGATTCTGGTGGCGGCTCCTGCATCTTGCGAGCCTCGGCGTCGTGGCCCTCCAGGCGGTGCTGGGCAAGGTCTGCTTCCTGACGGTGTGGCAGAGCGAACTCGCCGGCGAGGCGGGCTCGCCTGCGCCGCTTGTTGCGCGCGTCGTCGACCGGATCATCTTCTGGCCGCTGCCGCTTTGGGGCTTCGCCGTGCTCTATGTCGCGGTCGCGGCCTATGTCGTGGCACTCTGGTTCCTGGTGCCCTCGCGGCTGCGACAAATTGACTCGGGCGGGAGCCCTGCGACTCGGCGCCATTGACCGGCCGATTCGGGCGTGATTCCCTGACAGCCGTGTCGATTGTCCTCGAGATACGCCGGCGTTCGCGCCTGATCATCGGGCCCATCCTGGGGATCAGTCTCTGCGCCTACTTTGCGTATCACCTGGTTCAGGGCGATCGAGGCCTGATGGCGTGGATGCGCCTCAACCAGCAGGTCCGCGAGGCCAAGACGACCCTTGCCGCTGTGGAGGCCGAGCGATCAACGCTCGAGCGGCGGGTCGACCTGCTGCGTCCGGCGCATCTCGACCGCGACATGCTCGACGAGCGCGCGCGCAAGGAACTCGATTTCGTCGGGCCGCATGACATCGTGATCTTCGACAAACAGGACCTGCCCTGAGGCTAAGTCTCAGCGGCGCGGTACGGCTTCCGCGGGGTTGACGCTGAGCTCCGGCCGCGGCTTGCCCGGCGCGAAATGCACCGGCACGTCGATGAGCGCGCCGCAGGCCCAGACCGTCCAGGTCTCGCGCCAGGCGCCCTTCGCGCGGGCTTCTTCGGGCCCATCGAGGCGCGTGTCGATCACCGCGAAGCGGGCGCAGGATTTCTCGTGCAGCGAAGCCGCGCCGATCGCATGCGCGATGCCGAAACGCTGGGTGAGCGGCGGCGCCGCCGTGGTGCCCGGCAGTAGCGCCGTCTCCTCGGGCGTGCGGCCGGGCGCTGCGACGGTCATGATGTTGAAGCGCCGGGTCGCGCCGCATCCTTTGACCGCCACCGCCTCGACCCACATGCCGTCCACCGGGCGGCCAACCGCATCGAAGCGGGCCGGACGCTCGATGGCGGCGAGCGGGCCGGGGGTGATCTCGACCGTCTCGCAATGCCCCGGCATCTGCTCATTGGCGCGTTCGGCCGCGGCGATGAGAGCGCGCCGGTGGCCGGCATTGGCGAGATAGCGCGCAAGCCCGGGTGGGGCGGGGGCGGTCTGCGCCAGCGCGGTGCCGGCGGCGAGGAGCCCGGCGAGAAGCGGAAAGAGGGGGCGCGGCACGCGGGAGATTCCGAAGATGAGACGGGCAGCATAGCAGGTTGCGGCCCGCCCCGCTTTGGGGAAAACTTCGGGTCCGGCTGCCTGGGCCTGCCGCCTTCGCGCGCCTTTTCAACCCGATTAACTTATATTCAGTTAAGTTTCATTTCGCATTGCAAAACAAACATTTACAGGCTACCAGCTTGCATTCGTGCGGACACCGCGCCATGTTAGCGCCGATACCGCATCGCCCCGCGGCCGCTTCCCAGCGCGGGGCTCCTCAAAGCCAAGAAGGGTGGCCCCATGGCAGTGGCGAAGCGCAAGCCGAGACCCTCGAAGCTGGAGGAGCCCGAGGTATCGGCGGCAGAGCTGCTCAAACTCTACCGCGACATGCTGCTCATCCGCCGCTTCGAGGAGAAGGCGGGGCAGATGTACGGCATGGGACTCATCGGCGGCTTCTGCCATCTCTATATCGGCGAGGAGGCCGTGGTGGTCGGCGTCCTGGCCGCCACCGAGGAAGGCGACACCATCGTCACCTCCTATCGCGACCACGGCCACATGCTGGCGACCGGCATGGACCCCAAGGGGGTCATGGCCGAGCTCACCGGGCGCCGTGGCGGCTATTCCAAGGGCAAGGGCGGCTCGATGCACATGTTCTCCCGCGAGAAGAATTTCTTCGGCGGGCACGGCATCGTCGGTGCCCAGGTGCCGATCGGCACCGGCTTGGGCTTCGCCCACAAGTATCGCGACAACGGGAAGGTCAGCATCACCTTCCTTGGCGATGGCGCGATGAACCAGAGCCAGGTCTATGAGAGTTTCAACATGGCGGCGCTGTGGAAGCTGCCCGTCGTCTATGTCATCGAGAACAACAAATACGGCATGGGCACCGCGATAACGCGCAGCTCCGCCTCGCACGACCTGGTGAGCCGCGGCGCGCCCTTCGAGATTCCGGGCCATCAGGTGGACGGCATGAATGTCGTCGCGGTGCGCGAGGCCGCGGCCGAGGCGCTGGAGCATGCGCGTTCCGGCAAGGGGCCCTATATCGTCGAAATGCTGACCTACCGCTATCGCGGCCACTCCATGTCGGACCCGGCGAAATACCGCAGCAAGGACGAAGTGAGCCGGATGCGCCAGGAGCACGATCCGATCGACCAGGTGAAGAAGCGCCTGATCGACGGCGGCATGGCCGACGAGGCGCGGCTCAAGGAAATCGACAAGGAGGTGAAGGACATCATCACCGCCGCCGCCGATTTCGCGCAGCAGAGCCCGGAGCCCGATCCGGCGGAGCTGTGGACCGACGTCTACGGCGAGGCCTGAGGAGCTCTTAGCATGCCGATCGAAGTGCTGATGCCGGCGCTCTCGCCGACGATGACCGAGGGCAAGATCGCCAAGTGGCACAAGCAGCCCGGCGATGCGGTGAAGGCCGGCGATATCCTGGCCGAGATCGAGACCGACAAGGCGACGATGGAGATGGAAGCGGCGGACGAGGGGACCATGGCGAAGATCCTGGTTCCCGAGGGCACCGAGAACGTCGCCGTGAATCTGCCCATCGCGCTCATCGCCGGCGAGGGAGAGGATGTCGCCGCGGTGAAAGAGGCCCAGGCGAAACCCGCGCCGCGGCCCTCGACCCCGTCGCAGGAGGCGCCGGTGGAGCAGGTGGCCGAGGTGCGACCGCCGCAGCCGGCGCCGCGCGCCGCGGCCGAGCCGAAGCGTCCGCCAGTGGGCGAGGAACGGGAGTATTCCGGCCCCACCGCGACGCTCACCGTGCGCGAGGCGCTGCGCGACGCCATGGCCGAGGAGATGCGGCGCGACGACAGCGTCTTTCTCATGGGCGAGGAGGTCGCGGAATACCAGGGCGCTTACAAGGTAAGCCAGGGGCTGCTGCAGGAATTCGGCGCGCGCCGCGTCATCGACACGCCGATCTCCGAGCATTCGATTGCCGGCATCGGCGTCGGCGCCGCGTTCGGCGGCTTGCGGCCCATCGTCGAGTTCATGACCTGGAACTTCGCCATGCAGGCGATGGACCAGCTCGTCAACTCCGCCGCCAAGACGCGCTACATGTCGGGCGGGCAGATGCATTGCCCGGTCGTCTTCCGCGGGCCCAACGGCGCCGCGGCCCGCGTTGCGGCGCAGCACTCGCAGGATTTTTCGAGCTGGTACGCGCATGTGCCGGGACTGAAGGTCGTGGCGCCCTATACCGCCGCCGATCACAAGGGCCTGCTCAAATCGGCGATCCGCGATCCCAATCCGGTGATCTTCCTCGAGAACGAACTGGTCTATGGCCAGAGCTTCGAGGTGCCGACGGAGGGCGAGCATCTTGTGCCGCTGGGGCGCGCGCGCATCGCGCGGCGCGGCGACGGCGTCACCATCCTCGCCTTCTCGCGCATGGTGCAGGTGGCGCTCGATGCCGCCGAGAAGTTGGCGGCCGAAGGCATCGAGGCCGAGGTGATCGATCTGAGGAGCCTCCGGCCGCTCGACACCGACACCATCATCGCCTCGGTGAAGCGCACCAACCGGCTCATTTCGATCGAGGAAGGCTGGTCGTTCGCCGGCATCGGCGCCGAGATCGCCGCGCTCGTCATGGAGCAGGCCTTCGATTATCTCGATGCGCCGGTGAAGCGGGTCACCGGCAAGGACGTGCCGCTGCCCTATGCCGCCAATCTCGAGCGCCTCGCCTTGCCGCAGGCCGATGAGGTGGTCCAGGCGGCGAAGGCCGTGAGCTATCGCTGAGCGAGGGAAGACCGATGCCCATTGAGCTCCTCATGCCCGCGCTCTCGCCGACGATGACCGAGGGCAATCTCGCCAAATGGCTCAAGAAGGAAGGCGATGCGGTAAAGCCCGGCGATGTCATCGCCGAGATCGAGACCGACAAGGCGACGATGGAGTTCGAGGCGGTCGACGAGGGCACGCTCGGCAAGATCCTGGTCCCGGAAGGCACCGAGGGGGTCAAGGTAAACCAGCCGATCGCGCTGCTGCTCGAGGAGGGCGAGGACAAATCGGCCTTGGCGAAGGCAGCGTCCGCGCCGGCAACCGCTGCTGCGAAGCCCGCCACCGCCGCTGCTCCCGCCGCCGCGAAGCCCGCTCCAGCGCCGGAAGCGCCCAAGACGGCGCCACCGCCCGCGGCCAAGGCGCCGGCACCGGCTGCGGCACGCGGCAACGGACATGCGCAGGAGGGCCGCGCCTTCGCGAGCCCCCTGGCGCGGCGCATGGCGGAGAAGGCCGGCATCGATCTCGCACGCCTCACCGGCTCGGGCCCGCATGGGCGCATCGTCAAGCACGACATCGAAGCGGCGCTGGGCAAGGGCGGGACGCCGCAGCGCGCACCCGCCGCGCGCGTGCCGAGCGCGTCCATTTCCGCTCCCGGCGCAGCGCCGCCGAGCTACAGCCGCGACGAGGTGGTGTCGCTTGCCGGCAATCCGCCCTTCACCGAGACGCCGATCACGGCGATGCGCCGGGTCATCGCTCGGCGCATGGTGGAATCGAAGCTTGCCGCGCCGCATTTCTACCTCACCGTTGATTGCGAGATCGACTCGCTGCTGCGCATGCGCCATGAGACCAACGAGGCGGCGGGGCTCAAGCTCTCGGTCAACGATTTCATCATCAAGGCGGCGGCGCTCACCTTGAAGCAGGTCCCGGCGGTCAACGCGTCGTGGAGCGAGGAGGCGATCCTGCACTGGGAGACCGCCGACATCGCCATCGCGGTGGCGATCGAGGAGGGGCTCATCACGCCGATCATCAGGGCGGCCGAGCGCAAGGGACTGCAGCAGATCTCCGCCGAGATGCGCGATCTCGGCACGCGCGCCCGCACCGGCAAGCTCAAGCTCAACGAGTTCCAGGGCGGCACCTTCTCGATCTCCAATCTCGGCATGTACGGCATCAAGGATTTCACCGCGGTGATCAATCCACCGCATGCTGCCATCCTCGCGGTCGGCGCCGGCGAGCAGCGTCCGGTGGTGAAGAACGGCGCGCTCGCCGTTGCAACCGTGATGAGCTGCACCCTGGCCTGCGATCACCGCGTCATCGACGGCGCGGTCGGCGCGCAATGGATCCAGGCTTTCAAGAAGATCATCGAAGCGCCGGGCATGCTGGCGCTGTAGTGCAAGATCCGATGATGCCGAAGACAGCGCGCGATTTGGCGCCACCCCCACCTCACCCCGACCCTCTTCGCCCCTAGGGGCGGAGAGGGAGGGACCCGACGCGAAGCGGCGGGAGGGCGAGGGTGTCGCGGCGTCGCGACCGCCACAGGAGACCACTTTTGGCAGACACATCCTTCGATACCCTCGTTCTCGGCGGCGGGCCGGGCGGCTATGTCGCGGCGATCCGCGCCGCGCAGCTCGGCATGAAGACGGCGGTGGTCGAGCGCGAGCATCTCGGCGGCATCTGCCTCAACTGGGGCTGCATCCCGACCAAGGCGCTGCTGAGAAGCTCCGAGATCAACCACCTGCTGCACAGCCTCGATGCCTATGGCTTCTCCGCCAAGGAGATCGCCTATGACGCCAAGAAAGTGGTCGAGCGCTCGCGCAAGGTGGCAAAGCAGCTTTCGAACGGCGTCGGCTTCCTGATGAAGAAGCACAAGATCGCGGTGATCGACGGCGAGGGGAAGCTGCTCGGCAAGGGACGCCTCGGCATCGCCAAGGACGGCAAGGCGGTCGGCGAGTTCAACGCCAAGAATCTCATCATCGCCAGCGGCGCCAGAGCGCGCTCGCTGCCCGGGCTCGAGCCCGACGGCAAGCTCGTCTGGACCTACAAGGAAGCGATGGTGCCGCCGGCGATGCCGAAATCGGTGCTGGTCATCGGTTCCGGCGCGATCGGCATAGAGTTCGCGAGCTTCTATCGCGACATGGGGGCCGAGGTGACCGTGGTCGAGGTGCTCGACCGCGTGCTGCCGGCCGAGGATGAAGAGATCTCGGCCTTCGCGCGCAAGGCGTTCGAGAAGCAGGGCATGAGGATTTACACCTCGACGCAGGTGAAGGAGCTCAAGAAGAACGCGGACTCCGTCGTCGCAACCCTCGTCTCCGGCGAGAAGACCGCGCAGGTGACGGCCGACCGCGTCGTGCTGGCAATCGGCATCACCGGCAATGTCGAGAAGATCGGCCTCGAGAATACCCGCGTGCGCAGCGACCGCGGCCACATTCTGGTCAATGAATGGCTCGCCACCGACGAGCCGGGCGTCTATGCGATCGGCGACGTGGTGGGGCCTCCGTGGCTCGCGCACAAGGCGATGCATGAGGGGGTGATCTGCGTCGAGCGGATCGCTGGGCTCAATACCGCCCATCCGCTCAATCCCCTCAACGTCCCCGGCTGTACTTATTGTCGGCCGCAGGTGGCGAGCGTCGGTCTCTCGGAGCGCAAGGCCAAGGAGGCGGGCCGCGAGGTGCGCGTCGGCCGCTTCCCCTTCATCGGCAACGGCAAGGCGATCGCGCTGGGCGAGCCCGAGGGGCTGGTGAAGACGGTGTTCGACGCCAAGACCGGCGAGCTCCTGGGCGCACATATGATCGGTGCCGAGGTGACCGAGCTCATCCAGGGCTTCACCATCGCCAAGACGCTGGAGACGACGGAGCAGGAGCTGATGCGCACCATTTTCCCGCATCCGACGCTCTCCGAGATGATGCATGAGAGCGTGCTTGACGCGTATGGCCAAGCCCTCCACATCTAACGGCAATTGAACCGCGGACGCCGATGACCGACGCACCTCTCCGCCATCCCGAGAAGGCGCGCAAGCCCGACAATCCCGTCGCGCGCAAGCCGGCCTGGATTCGCGTCAAGGCGCCGACCTCGCCGGAATATCACGAGACGCGCCGGCTGATGCGCGAGCTCAGCCTCAACACGGTCTGCGAAGAGGCGGCCTGCCCCAATATCGGCGAGTGCTGGAAGCAGAAGCACGCCACCGTGATGATCCTCGGCAGCGTCTGCACGCGTGCCTGCACTTTCTGCAACGTGGCGACCGGCAAGCCCGACCGGCTCGATCCGCACGAGCCGCAGCATGTCGCGGAAGCCGTGGCGCGGCTGGGGCTTGCCCATATCGTCGTGACGTCGGTCGACCGCGACGATCTCGACGACGGCGGCGCCGGGCATTTCGTGCGCACCATCGAGGCGATCCGCGCGCTCGCGCCGGCGACGACGATCGAGGTGCTGACCCCGGATTTCCTGAGAAAGGAAGGCGCCATCGAGGCGGTGGTGGCGTCCAGGCCCGATATCTACAACCACAATCTCGAGACGGTGCCCAGGCTCTATGCCGAGGTGAGACCAGGTGCCCGCTATTTCCAGTCGCTGCGGCTGCTCGATCGCGTGAAGTCGCTCGATCCCGGGATGTTCACCAAATCCGGCATCATGGTCGGGCTCGGCGAGGACAAGGCCGAGGTGCTGCAGGTGATGGACGATCTCCGCGCGGCCGATGTCGATTTCCTCACCATCGGCCAGTATCTCCAGCCGACGCCCAAGCACCACGCCGTCGACCGCTTCGTCCCGCCCGAGGAGTTCGAGACCTATCGCAGCATGGCCTATGGCAAGGGCTTCCTCATGGTCTCGGCCTCACCCTTGACGCGTTCCTCGTATTTCGCCGGCGAGGATTTCGCCAAGCTGCGCGCGGCGCGGGCCGCAAAGCGCGCCTAGCGCGCATGCCGACCCATGCCGAACGGCGGCTGCTGCCCTATTCGCCCGAGCAGCTCTTCGATCTCGTCGCCGATGTCGAGCGCTATCCCGAGTTCCTGCCCTGGTGCCTCGGCGCGCGCGTGCGCGAGCGCACCGGCGACACCATCACCGCCGACCTGCTGATCGGCTTCAAGCTGGTGCGCGAGCGCTTCACTTCGCGCGTCGTGCTCGACCGGCCGCGCCGCATCGATGTGAGCTACACGGAAGGACCGTTCCGCTACCTCAACAATCATTGGGAATTCATGCCGCAGCCGGACGGCAGCTGCCTCATCGACTTCTATGTCGATTTCGAATTCCGTTCGCGCATGCTGCAGAAGGTCATCGGGGTGCTGTTCAACGAAGCGGTGAGACGCATGGTCGGCGCTTTCGAGGGACGGGCGCGGCAGCTCTACGGCTCGGCCGGTGCTCCCGGCGCGGCACCGAAGCCGGTGTAGCCCTGGCCTGCCGCCTTTACGCGGTCCTCTGCTCGATGAGCCCGAGCTCCTTGATCATGTGCTCGCGCATCATGAACTTCTGCACCTTGCCGGTGACGGTCATCGGGAAGGCGTCGACGAATTTGATGTAGCGCGGGATCTTGTAATGGGCGATCTGGCCTTTGCAGAAGCCCTGGATCTCCTCGGGTGAGGCAGCCTCGCCGGGCTTCAGCTTGACCCAGGCGCAGAGCTCCTCGCCGTATTTCTGGTCGGGCACCCCCACCACCTGCACCGCCTCGATCTTGGGATGGCGGAAGAGGAACTCCTCGACCTCGCGAGGATAGACGTTCTCGCCGCCGCGGATGACCATGTCCTTGATGCGGCCGACGATATTGAAATAGCCCTCGGAGTCCATCGTGGCGAGGTCACCGGTATGCATCCAGCGGGCGCGGTCGACCGCCTCGGCGGTCTTCTCGGCGTCGTCCCAATAGCCCGGCATCACCGAATAGCCGCGGGTGCAGAATTCGCCTGGCGTACCCGGCGGCACGATGCGGCCCTCTGCATCGACGATCTTCACTTCGACATGCGGATGGACGCGCCCTACCGTGGCGACGCGGCGCTCCAGCGGATCGTCGGCCGAGGTTTGCGTGCTCACCGGGCTGGTCTCGGTCATGCCGTAGGCGATGGTCACCTCCGACATGTGCATCTCGCCGATGCAGCGCTTCATCACCTCGATCGGGCAGGGCGAGCCTGCCATGATGCCGGTGTGCAGCGAGGAAAGATCGAAGCGCTTGAACTCGGGATGCCCGAGCTCGGCGATGAACATGGTGGGGACGCCGTAAAGCGCGGTGCAGCGCTCTGCGTCTACCGCCTCGAGCGTTGCCAGCGGCTCGAAGCCTTCGCTCGGATAGACCATCGCTGCGCCATGGGTGACGCAGGCCAGATTGCCCAGGACCATGCCGAAGCAGTGATAGAGCGGCACCGGGATGCAGATCCGGTCGGCCTCGGTGAGCTTCATCGCCTCGCCGATGAAGAAGCCGTTGTTGAGGATGTTGTGATGGGTGAGGGTGGCGCCCTTGGGCGCGCCGGTGGTGCCGCTGGTGAACTGGATATTGATGGGATCGTCGAACTGGAGGGTCGAGGCGAGCTCGTTCACCCTGGCGCGGTGGCGCTCGCCGCCGGCGGCGAGCACGTCCTCGAACCGAAAATATCCCCGCCGCTCGCCGTCACCAATCCGGATCAGCGCCGAGAGCGAGGGCAGGCGCTTCGCCTGCAGCCGGCCGGGCGCGCTGCGCTCGATCTCGGGCGCGAGCTCGCCGAGCATGCCGACGTAGTCCGAGGTCTTGAAATGGTCGGCGGTGATGAGCGCCTTGCAGCCGACCTTGTTGAGCGCGTAGTCGAGCTCCGCCAGTCGATAGGCGGGGTTGATATTGACCAGGATCAGTCCCGCCTTGGCGGTGGCGAATTGGGTGAGCGCCCATTCCGTATTGTTGGGCGACCAGATGCCGACGCGGTCGCCCGGTTCGAGGCCGAGCGCCAGCAGCCCGGCCGCAAGCGCGTCGACCTTGCGCTGCATTTCTGAATAGGTCAGGCGCACGCCCTGGTGGCGCACGATGAGCGCATCGCGCTCCGGCCAGCGCGCCGCCACCTTGTCGAAATGGATGCCGATCGTCTCGCCGATCAGCGGCACATCCGAGGCGCCGTGAGCATAGCTCTGCGTCAGTCCGGCCATGCGATCCTCCCCAACGG
>DATNDG010000179.1:0-5269 GCA_035553515.1 Allostellaceae bacterium
AAGGACCCGACCCGCCAGGATCCGAGATCGAAGCGCTCGAATTCGGCATCCATCAGGCAGAGGATGTACATCGCCGGCACCATGCAGGTGAAGGTGATGCGCTCGCGCGACGCGAGCTCGATGAAGTCGCGGGCCTTGAAGCTGCGCAGGACGACGCTCGCGCCACCGCAGCAGATGGCGGTGAGCAGGATCGCCACCGTTCCCGTCACATGCGCCGCCGGCACGGCGAGCAGCGAGCGGTCGGCAGAAGTAAGGCCCATGCAGCGGGTGAAGTGGAGCGTGGAATGGACGATGTTGAGATGGCTCAGCATCGCGCCCTTCGGCTTTCCGGTAGTGCCGGAGGTGTAGAGAATGGTCGCCGTGTCCTCCTCGCCGATGCTCGCGGAAGGCGGCGGCGCGGCCGGCGCAAGAAAGGCTGCGACCGGCTCGGCGCCGGAAACAGCGTCGCCGACGACGATGCGCAGCCGGAGCGACGGCACCGAAGCGGGCTCCGGCAGCGCCGCGGCGAACTCGCTTTCGAAAATGAGCGCCGCGGCGCCGCTGTCATTGAGCGCGTATTCGAGCTCCGGCTGCCTCGAGCGCGTGCCGAGCGGCATCGAGATCGCGCCGAGCCTTGCGCAGGCGAGAATGGCGACGAGGAATTCCGGACAATTGCCGAGCAGCAGCGCTACGCGATCGCCGGCGCGGATGCCGCTTGCGGCGAGATTGCCGGCCATGGCGTCGACCAGGCGGTCGAGCTCGGCGTAGGAAATCCGCCGCTCGCCCGCGACCAGCGCCTCGGCTTCCGCGCGGCGGGTAAGGCTTCGGCGAAAGAGCGCATCCACCGTGGACGGCCGGTCGGCGAAGCAGCGGAAGCGCCTGCCGTCGAAATGCCGCTCCAGGCGAAGCTCGCCACCCAGCCCTTCGGCGGGCCAGAAGCGATCCTGCAGCATGGTCCCCATGGCGCGCCTACGATAAGGTCTCACCATGGCGGAGGCGAGCGCAAATCCGGTCGTGCTGGAATTCTGGTACGAGTTCGCCAGCCCCTATTCCTATCTGGCGGCCGCCCGCATCGAGCGGCTCGTCACGGGAAAGCCGATCCGCCTCGACTGGCGACCCTTCCTGCTCGGCCCGCTCTTCAAGACGCGCAGCCATGACCCCTCGCCTTTCCAAAATCCGAGCCCGGCGCAGCGCCGCTATCGCTGGCGCGACGTGCAGCGGCTCTGCGCTGCCGAGGGGGTGAAGCTGCGACTTCCCTCCACATACCCCCGCAATGGGCTCTTCGCCGCCCGTGCCGCGCTCATCGCCGTCGAGGAGGGTTGGGGTCCCGAGTTCAGCCGCGCGGTGTTTCACGCCAATTTCGCCGAGGACCGCGACATTGCGGCGCCGGCCGTGCTGGGCGACCTGATCGCGGCGCTCGGGCGGGATGCTGCATCTGTGCTGGAGCGCGCGCAGAGCCCGGCCAATAAGGCGCGTCTCGTCGCGCGCGGCGAGGAGGCGATCGCCCGGGGCATTTTCGGGGCGCCAAGCTTCCTCTTGGGCGAGGAGCTCTTCTGGGGGAATGATCGCCTCGACCAAGCCATCGCCTGGGCGCTCGCCCCGCCCGAGCTGCCGCCGCTCCTGCCGGCGGTCTGATTGAAAAAATGCTTGTTCTTGTTTTGTTCTTTCGCTAGTCTGGAGGAATTCAGGCATGCGGAGGCAGGACATGGATAGGAAACTGGACCGCCAAGGCGCGCTGGTGCTGGCGATCGGCTGGATCGCCGCGCTCTGGATCACCCTTACCTGATCTCCGGGGAGTGAGTTCCGGCGGGGATCTGCCGGGACGAGAACGCTGTCCTCCCGCTAGGTGTGATCGATATCTGCCAGCGCCCGCTGCAGGGCGTTGAACACCTGACTCGGGCGGAATGGCTTCTCGAGGAAGCCCAGCGGGCTTGCCTCTTTGGCGCGCTGCATCGTGTCGGGATCGCAAAGGCCCGACAGGAAGATCGACTGGATGTTGAAGCGGCTGCGCATCAGCCGGGCAACTTCGATTCCGTCCATCGGGCCGGCGAGCTTGATGTCGACCAGCGCCAGGGCCGGACGCCCATCGCTGGCCAGCGACATGGCTTCGGGCCCGGAGGACGCGATCCCGGCTATGGCGAAGCCGGATTCCTCCAACACCTCCTGGATGTAGCTGGCGACCAGGGCGTCATCCTCGACGACGAGGATGGACACCGGCCGCTTGACACCGGCATCCGCCATATCATCTTTCAAATCGCTGGGGCTCGATACCATTGGGCTCCCGTTGCCGGTGACCGTCGATCAAGCGCCGATCCCGGGACGGGCGCCACCCGCTAGAAACGATTTGTGCTGAACGTGGTTCCTCACGAGGAGGACACTCCCCTTCCGCGCGAGCGGATCGGTCGCTAAGGTCCGCGGCGGAGCAGATCGATGAAGCTTCTCGTGATCGAAGACGACCGTGAGGCTGCGGCCTATATCGCCAAGGGCCTCGCCGAGAGCGGCTATGTCGTCGATCACGCCGCCGACGGGCGAAACGGCCTCTTCATGGCCAGTTCCGGCAACTATGACGCGCTCATCGTCGATCGCATGCTGCCGGGGATGGATGGGTTGGCGCTCATCGCCGCGCTGCGCGCCGCCGAGCTGCACACGCCGGTGCTCATCCTGAGCGCGCTCGGCGCGGTCGACGACCGGGTCAAGGGGCTGCGTGCCGGCGGCGACGACTATCTCGTGAAACCCTTCGCCTTCCGCGAGCTGCTGGCGCGGATCGAGGCCTTGCTGCGGCGCGGCAGCGGCAACGCCGCGACGACCCGGCTCAAGGTCGGCGATCTCGAGATGGACCTCCTGACCCGCATCGTCACGCGGAGCGAGCGCGAGATTGACCTGCTGCCGCGGGAATTCCGCCTGCTCGAATTCCTCATGCGCCATGCCGGTCAGGTGGTGACGCGCACCATGCTGCTGGAGCATGTCTGGGACTACCATTTCGACCCGCAGACCAACGTCATCGACGTGCATGTGAGCAGGCTGCGCCAGAAGATCGACAAGGGGTTCGCCAAGCCGCTGCTGCACACGGTGCGGGGCGCCGGCTACTGCCTGCGCGCCGAATAGGCGGCTCGCCGTGACCCGCCTGCTCCGCACCAACGCTTTCCGCCTCGCGGCGCTCTACCTGCTGCTCTTCGCCGCCTCGGTGCTGGCGCTGCTCGCCTTCATCTATTTCTCGACGGCGGGCTTCGTCGAGCGCCAGACCGAGGCGACCATTGACGCGGAGATCACCGGACTGCGCGAGGAATACGCCGATCGCGGCCTCCCCGGCCTGCTCGAGATCATTCATGCGCGCAGCAACGCGCCGCATGGCGATTCCACGCTCTACCTCGTCACCGATCCGTCGCTGCACCCGATCGCCGGCAATCTCTCGGCCTGGCCGCGCGCCCGCCAGATCCGACCCGGCTGGATCAGCTTCCCGGTCGAGGTGCGGACGCGCGACGGGCTGGTCGCGACCACGGCGGTCGCCTCGGTCTTCGTGCTGCAGGACAGCTTCCGCCTGCTGGTCGGGCGCGACCTGCTCGACGCCTCGGCCTTCCGCAGCCGGATCACGCGCACGCTCGCCTGGGCGGCGCTGCTCACCGTCGCCCTGGGCGTCGCCGGCGGCCTCTTCATGACGCGGCACATGCTGCGCCGCGTCGAGGCGGTGAACCGGACCAGCGCGCGCATCATCCGCGGCGATCTGACGCAGCGCGTGCCGCTCACCGGCAGCGGCGACGAATTCGACCAGCTTGCGGGCAATCTCAACGCCATGCTCGACCGGATCGAGCGGCTGATGTTGGGCATGCGCCAGGTCACCGACAACATCGCGCATGATTTGCGCACGCCGCTGTCGCGCCTGCGCGCGCGGCTCGAGGTGACCTTGCTGGAGCGGCCGGATGCGACCCGCTATGCGGACGCGCTGCGCGAGACCATCGCCGATGCGGACCATTTGCTCGGCACCTTCAACGCGCTGCTCAGCATTGCCGAGGCCGAGGCGGGCTCGCGGCGCGAGACGATGGCGGTCGTCGATCTTGCCGAGATCGCGCGCTCCGTCGCCGAGCTCTATGAGCCCGTCGCCGACGACAAGGGACTCGCCCTCAGCGTCGACAGCGACGCGACGATCGCCGTCAACGGTGACCGCCATCTGCTGTCGCAGGCGATCGCCAATCTGCTCGACAACGCGCTCAAATATACGCCGGCGGGCAAGGTCGCCCTCTCCGCCCATGCACGCGACGGAACCGCGCGCGTCGAAGTCGCCGATAGCGGGCCCGGCGTCCCGGCCGACCGGCGGGAGGCGGTGTTCGACCGTTTCGTGCGCCTCGAAGGGAGCCGCAGCACGCCCGGCAACGGCCTCGGCCTCAGCCTGGTGCGGGCGGTCGCCAAGCTCCATGCCGGCGCCTGCTGGCTCGAAGACAACGCCCCGGGCCTCAAGGCCGTGCTGGCGATACCGATCGCCAAGGGCGAGACCCTGCCGCGCCTGACCGACGGCCGCTCAGCAGCATGACGGGCAAAGCTGCCGCGGCCTGGCGGCGGCAAGGCGGCTCGCGATGTCACGGAGCAGCCGATGCAGAGTCGCGACATCGACCCCGTCGCGCTCCAGCACCCGGTTCATGATCTCGTCAGCGAAGAGCTCTTCGAGACTCGGCTCCCCAATCATCCGCCACGGCCCCATTGCCGCCTCCCTCAATTTTCAAAGCATGGACATGGTCGCGAAAAACCATGTCCTATTTATGGCGAACGCTGGGTCATTTTTTGGAAGAAGGCTTAACGGCGGCTTCGGCAGCGCCGGGCTTTACCGCCTGCGATATATTTTTCAGTATACAACGATAACAGCTCATTGAGGAGGCAAGAATGAGACGACGGACGATGCTGATAGGGGCGCTTCTCGCATTTTTCTGCGGAGCACCGCTCGCGGCGCCGGCGGTGGCGGCCGATAGCGGACCGGCTCTGGTGGTGTTCGCCGCCGCCAGTCTTAAGAACGCACTTGATGCGGCCGACACCCTCTATCAGCACCAGGGCGGCGTCACCGTTCGAGTTTCCTATGCGGCAAGCTCGGCGCTTGCCAAGCAGATCGAGGCCGGCGCGCCGGCGGATTTGTTCATCTCGGCCGATCTCGCCTGGATGGACTATCTTGCCAAGCGCAAGATGATCCGTCCGGATACCCGCAGCAACCTGCTCAGCAACGCGCTGGTGCTGATCGCGCCCGCCAACAGCAAGACGGCGCTGAAGATCGCGCCGGGATTCCCGCTGCTCAAGGCGCTCGGCGCCG
>DATNDG010000180.1:0-3654 GCA_035553515.1 Allostellaceae bacterium
CTGACCGCGGCTGGCAAGCCCAAGAAGGTCATCCGTATCGCTCTTGCCCACAAACTGTTGGTCAGACTCAATGCAAAGGCACGCGATGTCCGAAGCCGCCTCGCGTACCCCGCTTGACAAGCCAGACAGTCGCTCACCCTACCCTCTCCGCCCCTGGGGGCGGAGAGGGAGGGACCCGCAGAAGCGCGGAGCACGAAGGCGGGAGGGTGAGGTGGGGCGGCACCGTCACCGGGCGTCTGCACGAACTCTGATCTCCCGTACTAGCCGTGCGGCTCGACCAGCACCATCCAGGAGACGCCGAAGCGGTCGGCCACCATGCCGAATCGCGACGAGAAGAAGGTCTTGCTCATCGGCATCTGGACCTGGCCGCCATCGCCGAGCGCGGCGAAGAGCCGCTCGGCTTCGGCATCGCTCGGCGCCGAAACCGACAGCGCGAAACCGTCGAATTTCGGCTTGCCCTGGCAGCGGCCATCGGATGCCATCACCCGCGTGCCGCCGATACGGAAGCTCGCATGCATCACCTTCTCCTCGGAGCCGGGCGGGACCATTCCCGGCTTGCCGGCCTCGGGATGCTCCTTGAAGCGCATCATCATCTCGACCTCGGCGCCGAGCGCGCGCCGGTAGAAGGAGATGGCTTCCTCGCAGCGCCCGTCGAGGAAGAGATAAGTCTCAACCGCCATGAATGCCTCCTTCGGATCATGCTGCCGTCGCGCGGCATCTTGCTGCCAGTATGTTGATATCAACATGACGGTCAACCGCGAACTCCACGAGAGCGGATGACAGCATCGGCCATCGTCACGTTCATCGACGATGCGCCGCACCACAGAGTCGCCGAGATCAGGCGCCGCGCCCGGCCGCTTCCTTCGCCGCCATGCGCGCCTTCAGCTGCTCCGGCGTGAGGCGCACGATATCCTCGTTCTGATGCGCGTAGAGGTCGTAGCCTGCGGTGTCGAGCTCCTCGAGCACGGTACGGCCGGCGAGCACCGCCTCCTTCCACGCCTCGTGCTCGCCCTGGCGCGCCTGGAACTCGGGCATGACCTCGGCCGCGAAGAGATCGAGGCTGGCACAGATATCCGCGTGGCTGGTGCGGCCGGCCTGGTTGAGCAGGATGACCTGATCGACATGCGCGGCCTCGAACTGGCGGAGCCGTGCGCGGATCGTGGCGGGCGAGCCGATGAGCCCGCTCCGCAGCGCCGCCTCGGCCTTCTCGCTTCGGCGCCAATCCTGGTATTCGCGCCAGAGATCGCTGGTGCCGGGTGCGTCGACGCCCTTCCTTCCGTAATAGGAGAGGGCAAAGATGAAGAAGGTCCAGCCCGAGGCCTTGGCCAGCGCCTCCTCGTCGGTGGGCGCGCACATGAAGCCGTTGACGATGGCGATATTGGCATTGCGCGGATACTCGGCGAGCGGCCGCGGCGTGTTCAGCAGCGTATTGTAGTAGCGATGCACCCAGGCGCGTGCCGCCTCGGGCGAAACGAAGCTGAAGCCCAGCGCACCCATCTGCCACTCGCCCGCCTTGGCGATGGTCTGAATATTGGAGCAGGCGACCCAGAGCGGCGGGTGCGGCTTCTGCAGCGGCTTCGGCACGACGTTGCGCGCGGGGAAGTCGTAGTACTGGCCGTGGAATTCCCAGGCGTCCCGGGTGAACATCGGCACGATCGCCTTGACCGCCTCTTCCCAGCGCTCGCGCTTGTCGCGGACGCGGATGCCGAAAGGATGCAGCTCGGCCGGTCCCGCGGCTTCGCCCATGCCGAGCTCGACACGGCCGCCCGAGACGAGATCGAGCGTCGCCACCCGCTCGGCGACGCGCTGCGGCTGGTTGGTGGTGAGCTGGATCACGCCATGGCCGAGGCGGATGCGGCGCGTCCGCTGGCTCGCCGCGGCGAGGAACACTTCGGGCGCCGAGCAATGCGAATATTCTTCGAGGAAGTGGTGCTCGACCGCCCAGACGTAGTCGTAGCCCAGCCGATCGGCGAGCGCGACCTGCTCGAGCGAATTCTGCAGCAACTCGAATTCGCTCGCCTCGGTCCAGGGCCGCGGCAGCTGATGCTCGTAGAAGATGCCGAATTTCATCGCCGGCCCCCTCGCTCAAGCCGCCAGGAACCTCCTGGGCGAACAGTCTGCGCGCTCACTCGCCCATCTGCAACAGCGCACCGCGCCGGCGGGCGCCGCGGAAGGCGTAGAGAAAGACGACAGCGCCGAGCAGGATGTAGAAGAGGTCGAGCACCATCGCCGCGATGAAATGGTCGAGGCGAAAGACGTGGTCGAACATGACGGCGCGCATGCCCTCGAAGACATGGGCCGAGGGCAGCATATAGGCGACGTATTGCAGCCAGTGCGGCAGCACCGCCACCGGATAGTAGACGGCGCTCAGCGGCGACAGAAAGAAGGCGATCGCCCAGCCCAGGCTTTCCGCGCCGAGCCCGTGCCGCAGCAGCAGCGCGTCGACCATGAGGCCAAGCGCCCAACCCATCACCAGCAACAGGGTGAAGAAGGCGAGGAGCGGCAGTCCCAGGGTGAAGATCGAATAGTGATAGAGCGGGATCGCCAGCAGCGCCGCCGGCACCACGCTGATGGTGACGCGGATCAAGCTCATGGCGAGCAGCGAGATCACCCACTCGTAGGGCCTGAGCGGCGTGACGAAGAGATGACCGAGATTGCGCGACCACAGCTCCTCGAGAAAGGAGATCGAGACGCCGAGCTGGCTGCGGAAGAGTACGTCCCACAGAATCACCGCGGCCAGCAGCACGCCCGCGGCGCGCGCAACATAGGAGCTGTTGGTCATCAGGAACTGGCTGGTGAAGCCCCAGAGCACCATCTGGACAACCGACCAGTAGAGCAGCTCGAGCGCGCGCGGCCAGGAGCTGCGCAGCACGTAGAGATAGCGCAGCAACATGGCAGCGACGCGGCCGGCGGCGAAGCCGCCGCTCATTGCGCGGCGACGCGCGCGCCGATCTCGCCGGAGCGCGCGATATGCAGGAACACCTCCTCCAGCGTCTCGCGGCCGTAACGCTCGATGAGCTCGCGCGGGCTGCCGCGATCGACGATGCGGCCACGGCGCATCATCATCACGTCGGAGCACAGCCGCTCGACCTCGGCCATGTTGTGCGACGCAAGGAGAATCGTCGCGCCGCTCGACCGCCGGTAGCGCTCGAGATAGGTGCGCACCCAATCGCCGGTGTCGGGATCGAGGGAAGCGGTGGGCTCGTCGAGCAACAGCAGCGCCGGCGCGTTGAGCAGCCCTTTGGCAAGCGCCACGCGGGTTCGCTGCCCCGCGCTCAACTTTCCGGTTGGCGTATCGAGGAATTGGGCGATCTGCAGATCCTCGGCCAGCGTGGCGATGCGCTCACCGAGATGCGCGATGCCATAGAGCCGGCCATAGACGACGAGGTTCTGCCGCACCGTCAGACGATGCGGCAGGTCTACATAGGGAGACGAAAAGTTCATGCGCGGCAAAACCCGGTAACGATGCCGCAACATGTCCTCACCAAAGATGCTGATCTGCCCGGCAGTAGGCAGCAGCAGGCCGAGCAGCATCGACAGCGTCGTCGTCTTGCCCGCACCGTTGCCGCCGAGCAGCGCCGCGGTCGCGCCGGCGGGCACGTCGAAATCGACGGCGTCAACGGCGAGCGTCTCGCCGAAGCGCTTGGTCAGCGC
>DATNDG010000181.1:0-80024 GCA_035553515.1 Allostellaceae bacterium
CAGCCGGCGATAGGGACGGTTGCGGATGTCGACCAGACCGAAATTGTAGTCCTCGCGATCGGCACGGCCGCCCTCGGGATAGTCGTAGTATTGAAACCAATGGAGGCCGAGGATGTCGGCGAACCCGGCGAAATTGCGCGCCGCCGCGCCGGCGCCTTCTGCGCGCTCCGCCTGTGTGTCGACCGTCATCAAGTGGCCATTGTTGCGGTTTCCGGTGCGGTTCTCGCGCGCCGCATAGAACCATTCGGAGATCAGCACCGGCTTGCCGCGGCCGAGCCGCTTCAGCCCGTCGAAGTAGTAGGGAGCGATCCAGCCTTCGGGACTGTCGACATTGTAGTTGGTGGCGATGACATCGACATGTCGCGCTTCGGCCTCGACTGCCATGGGATCGTAATAGATCGGCAGCCGGTCGCCGAGGAAGAGCGCCTGCGGGTCCGCTGCGTATAGCGCGTTCTGCGAGAGCGCGTAGTAATGCTCGGCGACCACTTCGGTCCAGTGGCGCACCGCGGCGATGCCGTTGCCGCCCGGCCTCAGCCGTGTGGCGGCGTGTGCTTGCAGCAGCGCGCCCCAGCTATCAACCCCGGCGGGCGGCAGGAAATCCGCGGTGAAGCGCCGCCAGTCGTCGTGATAGATCCGGCGCAGCTCGAGCACCCAGCGCTGCTTGGTGTAGTTCTGCGCCGGCTTCTGTGAATAGAAGCCGAAGAGCGCGCCGCCCCACCAGCCGACCTCGTTGTCGGAGAAGTAGCCGATGCGATAGGGCGTGTTCCGGTAGGGAGCCGTGAGGCGCACCGCCTCGCGCCGCATCCGCTCCGGCATGGCCGGATCGAAGGGGTCGAACCAGTGGAATTTGGCAAGTCGGCCGAGCTCGAGATTGATCACCGTCGGCATGTGCAGAAGCTGCGGCGCCAACGACCAGGCTCCGGCGGTGTTGAAGCCCCAGCCGATGAGGCGCCGCCGCGCGTCGTCGGCCCAGGCGCCGAGGCTCGGGGCGAAGCGCTGCCAGGCGTAATGCGGCCGATCGAGATGCGCGCCCGAGGCACCGCCGTCGATGACGTTGACGCCGAGCGAGAAGAAGCGCTCGCCGCAGGGGGTGCGCAGCCACGCATCGCCGCGACGATCCCGCTCGACGCTCCAGCGCGTCGAGGGGGCATGGGCGAGATCGCAGGCGAGCGCCTGCGGGGCGAGTGTGGTGAGTGCACCCGCGAGGAGCGCGGCGAGCGCCGCGGCAGCACACCGCCGCGGCCGGGGCGATCGAGTCAAGTGCGGCGCCGCCTTCGACCCTTGCCGTCGCGGCAAAGTGGCTCGCGGCGCAGCTCGGCCATCACGCGGCCGTGCCGCCGACGGTCAGCCCGTCCATGCGCAGCGTCGGCTGGCCAACGCCTACCGGCACGCCCTGTCCATCCTTGCCGCAAGTTCCGATGCCGTCGTCGAGCTTCAGGTCATTGCCGATCATGCTGATCTTGGTCAGCGCGTCGGGACCGTTGCCGATCAGCGTCGCGCCCTTGACCGCCCGCCCGACCTTGCCGTTCTCGATGAGATACGCCTCGGAAGCGGAGAAGACGAACTTGCCGGAGGTGATGTCGACCTGGCCGCCGCCGAAATTCACGGCGTAGAGCCCGCGCTTTACCGAAGCGATGATCTCCTGCGGCTCCTTGTCGCCGGCGAGCATGTAGGTGTTGGTCATGCGCGGCATCGGCGCGTGTGCATAGCTCTGGCGGCGTCCATTGCCGGTCGGCTGCATGCCCATGAGCGAAGCGTTGAGGCGGTCCTGCATGTAACCCCTCAGGACGCCGTCCTCGATCAGCACGGTGCGCGAGGAGGGCGTGCCTTCGTCATCGACGGTGAGCGAGCCGCGGCGGTCGCGCAGCGTGCCATCGTCCACGACGGTGACGCCCGAGGCGGCGACGCGCTGCCCGATCAGCCCGGCAAAGGCCGAAGTCTTCTTACGATTGAAGTCGCCTTCGAGCCCGTGCCCGATCGCTTCATGCAGCATGACGCCCGGCCAGCCGGGGCCCAGCACAACCGTCATTTCTCCAGCGGGCGCCGGCACCGAGCCAAGATTGACCAGCGCCTGGCGCAACGCCTCGTCAACCTGCGCCTTCCATTGCGCGGGATCGAAATAGCGCTGGTATTCGACCCGGCCGCCGGCGCCGGAAGACCCCGTCTCCATGCGATCGCCGTCGCCGACCACGATGCTGACGCTGAGCCGCACCAGCGGCCGGATGTCGCCGACCCGCGTGCCGTCGCCGCGGAGAATTTCTACTGCCTGCCAGGAGCCCGCCAGCGAGGCGGTGACCTGGCGGACGCGCGGGTCCTTGCTGCGCGCATAGGCGTCGATCTCAGCCAAGAGCGTCGCCTTGGCGGCGAAGTCGATCTGCGAGAGCGGGTTGGCGTCGGTGTAGAGGCTCTGGTTGGTGCCGTGCGGCGGCAGGGCGAGGTTGCCGCTGCCACCCTCGCGCACCGCGCGCACTGTCGCCGCGGCGCGGCGGATCGCTGCCTCCGACAGTTCCGAGGCATGGGCGTAGCCCGCCGCTTCGCCGGAGAGCGCGCGCAGGCCGAACCCCTGCGCCGTGTCGAAGGCCGCGCTCTTGATGCGGCCGTCATCGAAGGCGAGGCTCTCGGACTGGCTGTATTCGAGGAAGAGCTCGCCGTCATCCATGCCGTGGAGTGCTTCGGCGACGATCTTCTCGACGCGGCCGCGGTCCATGCCGGTCCGGGTGAAGAACAGTTCGTCGGTGCGGGCGAGATCGCTCATCGGAAACTCCTTGCGCCTGATGCTTATTGCCAGAGCCGCGCCTTGCGTGCCAGGGGGAGGTGGCGTACCTCGGCTCCGACGGCGCTCAAAATGCATATGGGCAGCGCTTGGCCGTGGAGAAGCCCGGCGCGGGAGATTCGCAGCCCGGCCTTGCCGTCCCGCCGCGGTTTATGCGGCATAAAGTCGCAACGTTGCGGTTGGCGTCGCGCCGAAACCGGCGCTATTACCAAGGCGTTCGGCGGCCTCGCTGGCGCTGTTGTCGGTGCGGCGAGCTTTGTTGTAGGGTCGCGCCGCCTTCGCCGCCGCGAGGGACGCGGCGTCCGATCGGCGGGGGCGCTCACGGGCGGAAGAGTCCGATGGGCAGCGGTACAACCGCTGCTGCCTTCCGCCGCATCCGAGACAGGGGCACTGACGGGCATGGCATTGGTTCCGAGGGTGGCGATCAAGGGCTGGGCGCCGCGGCTGCGCCGCGTGCTGGCGTGGGGCGGCGCGCTTGCAATAGCGTTGGCCGCAGCGCCGCCTGCGATGGCCGAGCAGCCGGTGGATTGGCAGCTCGGACTGCAACGCTCCGCCTCGCCGGTGCGCGATGCCATCGATTCGCTGAACAACGAACTGCTCGTCATCATCACGGTGATCACGCTCTTCGTGCTGGCGTTGCTGCTCTACGTCATCGTGCGCTTCCGTGCGTCGCGCAATCCGACGCCTTCGCAGACCACGCACAACACGCTGCTGGAGCTGCTCTGGACGACGGTGCCGATCCTGATCCTCGTGGTCATCGCCATTCCGTCCTTCAAGCTCCTCTATTACGTCGCCGCGACGCGGCACGCCGACATGACGCTGAAGGTGACCGGGCATCAGTGGTACTGGAGCTACGAGTATCCCGACAACAAGGACGTCAGCTTCGACAGCACCATCGTCGACCAGAAGGATCTGAAGGCTGGCGAGCCGCGGCTGCTCACGGTCGACAATCCGGTGGTTGTGCCGGTGGGCGAGAAGATCCGCATCCTGGTGACCGGGACCGACGTGATCCACAGCTGGTTCGTCCCGTCGATGGGCGTGCAGGAATACGCGGTGATCGGCCGCACCAACGAGGCCTGGATGGAGGTCGAGCGGCCGGGCACTTATTACGGCCAATGCAATCAGATCTGCGGCCTGAACCACCCCTTCATGCCGATCGAGATCAAGGCCGTGTCGAAGGAAGATTTCGCAAAGTGGGTCGCCAATCCGAAGATGAGATTCTCCGAGAACGGCGAGCCGCTCGCAGTGCAGGTTGCCGCGCAGGCAACCCCGCAGGCGCAGTAAGCATCGGACGAGGATAGCACTCATGTCGTACGGATCGACCGCCCACGCAGACGAACATGCGCATGACCATCGCCCGGGCTTCCTGACCCGCTGGCTGCTCTCGACCAATCACAAGGACATCGGCACTCTCTATCTGATCTTTGCCATCTGTGCCGGGCTCATCGGCGGCGCCGTGTCGGTGGCGATCCGCGCCAATCTGATGCTGCCGGGCGACCGGCTCTTCGGCGACGACCACCAGCTCTACAACGTGATGATCACCGCCCACGGGCTGATCATGATCTTCTTCATGGTCATGCCGGCGATGATCGGCGGTTTCGGCAACTGGTTCGTGCCGATCATGATCGGCGCGCCGGACATGGCCTTCCCGCGCCTCAACAACATCAGCTTCTGGCTGCTGGTGCCGTCCTTCTGCCTGCTGCTCGGCTCGGCCTTTGTGCCGGGGCCGCCCGGCGGCTACGGCGCCGGGACCGGCTGGACACTCTACCCGCCGCTCAGTAGCGTCGAAGGTCACCCCGGCCCTGCCGTCGACATGGTGATCTTCGCGCTCCATCTCGCGGGCGCGTCCTCGATCCTCGGCGCGATCAACTTCATCACCACGATCTTCAACATGCGCGCGCCGGGCATGACCTTGCACAAGATGCCGCTCTTCTGCTGGTCGATCCTGGTGACGGCATTCCTGCTGCTGCTGTCGCTGCCGGTGCTTGGCGGCGCCATCACCATGCTGCTCACCGACCGCAATTTCGGCACGGCCTTCTTCAATCCGGCCGGCGGCGGCGATCCGCTGCTCTTCCTGCACCTCTTCTGGTTCTTCGGCCATCCCGAGGTCTACATCATGATCCTGCCGGGCTTCGGCATGATCAGCCAGGTCGTCTCGACCTTCTCGAAGAAGCCAGTGTTTGGCTATCTCGGTATGGCCTATGCCATGGTCGCCATCGGCGTCATCGGCTTCGTCGTCTGGGCGCACCACATGTTCACCACCGGCATCAGCGTCGACACCCGCGCCTACTTCACTGCGGCGACGATGGTCATCGCCGTGCCGACGGGCATCAAGATCTTCTCCTGGATCGCGACGATGTGGGACGGCTCGATCGAGTTCAAGACGCCGATGCTGTTCGCCGTCGGCTTCATCTTCCTCTTCACGATCGGCGGCGTCACCGGCGTGGTGCTGGCCAACGCCGGTGTCGACGTGGCGCTGCACAACACCTATTACGTGGTGGCGCATTTCCACTACGTGCTGTCGCTCGGCGCCGTCTTCTCGCTCTTTGCGGGCTTCTACTACTGGTTCGGCAAGATGAGCGGCCGGCAATACAACGAGACGTTCGGCAAGATCCATTTCTGGCTGACCTTCATCGGCGTCAACCTGACCTTCTTCCCGATGCACTTCCTCGGGCTCGCCGGCATGCCGCGACGCATCAGCGACTACCCCGATGCGTTCGCCGGCTGGAACATGGTCGCGTCGATCGGCTCCTACATCTCCTACGCGGCGACGCTGTGGTTCGTTTTCGTCGTCTTCCACACGCTGCTCGCCGGCAAGAAGGCGGCGGCCAATCCGTGGGGCGTCGGGGCGACGACACTCGAATGGACCCTGCCTTCACCGCCGCCGTTCCATACCTATGAGGAGCTGCCCCACATCGCTCCCAGCGCCGGCCACTGAGCGACCGCCAGTATGACGATGAGCCGAACGGCGATTTGGCACGGCAGCGGAAGGCCTGAGGGGCGGCGCGGAGCCGGCAGATGACCGGCCTCTCCACCGCTCCCTCGGCCGCGACGGCGTTCGCCGGTCCTGCTGTTGGCGACTATGTGGCGCTGCTGAAGCCGCGGGTGATGTCGCTCGTCGTCTTCACCGGCTTCGTCGGGCTCTACCTGGCGCCGGGCCACATTCACCCTGTGCTGGGCGCCATCGCCGTGCTGTGCATTGCAGTCGGCGCCGGCGCTGCGGGCGCCATCAACATGTGGTACGACCGCGACATCGACGCGGTGATGCGGCGGACCCAGGGACGGCCGCTGCCGGCCGGCCGCATGGCGCCGGGTGAGGCGCTGGGCTTCGGCTGCGTGCTGGCCGGCGCCTCGGTTCTGGTCATGGGGCTCGGCGTCAACTGGGTGGCGGCGGCGCTGCTGGCGCTCACCATCGCCTTCTATGTCCTGATCTACACGGTCTGGCTGAAGCGCCGCACGCCACAGAACATCGTCATCGGTGGTGCCGCCGGCGCGTTTCCACCGATGGTCGGCTGGGCCGCGGTCACCGGCGATGTCGGCATTCCGGCGTTGCTGCTCTTCGGCATCATCTTCTTCTGGACCCCGCCGCATTTCTGGGCGCTGGCGCTCTACCGCTCGGGCGATTATGAGCGGGCCGGCGTACCGATGCTGCCGGTCGTCGCCGGTCCGCGCGAAACCAAGAAGCAGATGCTCGCCTATACGATCGCGTTGTGGCCGCTGACGCTCGCGCCGACGCTGATCGGCCTTGCTGGTTGGCTTTACGGCGGCGTGGCGCTGACCATGAGCGCGCTCTTTACGTTTGCCGCCATCCGCGTCTGGCGCGATCCGGGCGAACGGAGCGCCAAGCAGATGTTCGGCTTTTCGATCCTCTATCTCTTCGTGCTTTTCGCCTTCCTGGTGATCGATCACATGCCTGGCTTCGCCGGGTTCCTGGGCTAGAGCGATGTTGAGCATGGCCGACGATCACGAGAGGCAAAGGCGGGCGCGGAACCGGGCGCTATTTGCCGTGCTGCTGGGGCTCGTCGTGCTCTTCTACATCATGGCGCTCGTCAAGATGGGGGCCTTCTGATGACGCCGCGCGGACGCGAGCGCACTACCGTCACGGCGCTGCTCCTCGTGCTCGGCGCGATGGTCGGTCTGACCGCCGCCTCGGTGCCGCTTTACCGCATCTTCTGCCAGGCGACAGGCTATGAGGGGACGACGCAGAACGCCGCCGCCGCTCCGGCGCACGAAGTGATGGGAAAGCTCATCACCGTCCGCTTTGATGCGAACACGGCGCCCGATCTCGGCTGGAAGTTCCGTCCACTCGTCGCTTCGGTGAAGGTGCATCCGGGCGAGGAGAAGGTGATCGCCTACCGCGCGACCAACCTGACGAATCAGCCGGAGACCGGCACGGCGACGCACAACGTGACGCCGCTTAAGGCCGGCATCTATTTCGACAAGCTGCAATGCTTCTGCTTTACCAAGCAGCACCTGGCGCCGGGCCAGAGCGTCGATCTCACCGTCTCCTTCTTCGTCGATCCCGATATCGTCAAGGATCCCAACACTCGCGATGTCGACACCATCACTCTGAGCTACACCATGTTCCGCGCCCAAGGGGACACGCCCGAGCGGCGCCCCGCAGGGCCGGCGCAAACTGCTTCCCGCAATTGAGGCGCGTCAACGATCTTTCGAGAGCAAGCCATGAGCAGCAGCACCCATAGCGAGCCGAAGCATCCTTACCATCTGGTCGATCCCAGCCCCTGGCCGCTGCTCGGCGCGCTCAGTGCCGGGCTCATGTTCGGTGGTGGCGTCCTCTACATGCATGGCGGGCCGCTCTGGCTGATCGCGCCGGGGCTCATCGGCGTGCTCACCATCATGTTCCTCTGGTGGCGCGACGTCATTCGCGAGGGGGAGTTCCAGGGCCATCACACACCAGTGGTGCAGATCGGACTCCGCTATGGCATGGCGCTCTTCATCGCCTCGGAGGTGATGTTCTTCGCCGCCTTCTTCTGGGCGTTCTTCACCTCGAGCCTCTTCCCGGTCGGCGGCGTGTGGCCGCCGAAGGGCATCCATCCTTTCGACCCTTGGGATATCGCGTTCCTCAACACGCTGGTCCTGCTCACCTCCGGCACGACCGTCACCTGGGCGCATCACGCGCTGCTCGAGAACGATCGCAAGGGGCTGATCCAGGGGCTCGGCATCACCATCCTACTCGGCATCACCTTCACCTGCCTGCAGGCTTGGGAGTACAGCCACGCCGCCTTCGGCTTCAAAGACGGGATCTATCCCTCCACCTTCTTCATGGCGACCGGATTCCACGGTGCCCACGTCATCATCGGCACCACCTTTCTCGCGGTGAATTTCTTCCGCGCGCTGGCCGGCCATTTCAAGCCGGACCACCATTTCGGCTTCGAGGCGGCCGCCTGGTACTGGCACTTCGTCGACGTCGTCTGGCTCTTCCTCTTCATCTGCATCTACTGGTGGGGCGGCAGCGGGGCGGCTGGCGCGGGTTGAGCGAGCGCCTCTATCCACCGGTCTCGCCGCTGGCGGCGGCGCTCCTCTGCCGCTGCCCGCGCTGCGGCGAGGGGCGCCTCTTTGACGGGCTCTTGAGCGTGGCGCCCCGCTGCACGCGCTGCGAGCTCGATCTGCGCGCTCAGGATGCCGGCGACGGGCCGGCTGTGTTCGTCGTCTTCATCCTCGGCGCGCTTACGGTCCTGCTCGCCATCCTGGTCGAGATCCTTTTCGCGCCGCCGCTCTGGGTGCATGTCGTACTCTGGACGCCGCTGGTGGTTGGCGGTGCCATCCTGCTGCTGCGCCCGCTCAAGGCCGGCCTCATCGCACTGCAATACCGGCATCGCCAGCTCGGCGCCCCGCCTGCCGCAGGCTGAGGCGCGCGTCGAGGAACGCCATGTCCGCCAAGCCATCAATCTTCTGGCCCAGCTTTTTCTCGCTGCTGGCATTCTTCCTACTGATCGCACTTGGCACCTGGCAGGTGCAGCGCCTCGGCTGGAAGGAGCGGCTCATCGCCGAGCGCCACGCCGCCGTGACGGCGCCGCCGATCGCGCTGCCGAAGTCGCTCGCCGAGGCGCAGCGGCTCGAATACCGCCACATCACCGCCACCGGCACCTTCCTCAACGACCGCGAGCTCTTTCTCGGCGCTACCGATGAGGAGGGGCACGCGGGGTATCACGTGATCACGCCGCTGCGCCTTGCCGATGGCGGCGTGCTGCTGGTCGATCGCGGCTTCATTCCCGAGGATCGCAAATCGCCGTCGAGCCGCGCGGCGGGGGAGCTTTCGGGAGAAGTGACGGTGACCGGGCTGGTGCGCCTCGCGCCGAGCAGCAAACCGGCCTGGTTCATTCCCGACAACAGCGTCGAGCGCAACTATTGGATATGGGTGGACATCCCGGCGATGGCGCGCGCCGACCATCTCGATCGCGTGTACCCCTTCTACATGGATGCCGATGCTACGCCGAACCCTGGCGGCCTGCCACGCGGCGGACAGACCCGGCTGGAGCTGCCCAATAACCACCTGCAATACGCCATTACCTGGTACTCCTTGGCAGGGGCGCTCGTGGTCATCTACATCATCTTCATCCGCCGGCGCCTGGCGGAGAGAGGAGCCGCCGCGTGAACCTCACGCCCTACAAGACCCTCGAAGCGCGCTTTGCGCGGCTGGGCGCCTTGCAGGACGCGACCGCGATGCTGCAATGGGACAGCGCCACGCTGATGCCGGCGGGCGGCGCAGCGGCCCGATCCGAGCAGCTTGCGACGCTCAAGGTGGTGTGCCACGAGACCCTCACCGATCCTTCGACGGCCGATCTGCTTGACGGCGCGGAGGCACAGAACGATCTCGACCAGTGGCAACGCGCCAATCTCGCGGAGATGCGGCGGCTCTGGCTGCATTCGACGGCGGTTCCCGCGGATCTCGTCGCCGCGCTGTCCAAGGCGTGCTCCGCCTCGGAGATGCGTTGGCGCGAGGCGCGCCCGGCCGGCGATTTCGCGCTGGTCCTGCCCGAACTCCGCCGCGTGCTCGGGTTGGTGCGCGAAGCGGCCGCGGCTAAGGCGGAGCGGCTCGGCAAGAGCCCCTACGAAGCGCTGCTCGACGAGTATGAGCCCGGCGGCAGCACTGCGGTGATCGACCGCCTCTTCGACGATCTCGCTGGGCGGCTGCCGACGCTGATCGAGCGGGCGCTCGAGGCCCAGTCACGCCGTCCGGCGCCGCTCGTGCCGGACGGGCCGTTCCCGATCGAGGCGCAACGGCAGATCGGGCTCGAGCTGATGCAGCGGCTCGGGTTCGATTTCGAGCATGGCCGGCTCGATGTCAGTCTCCATCCCTTCTGCGGCGGCACGCCCGACGATGTCCGCCTGACGACGCGCTACGACGAAGCGGATTTCGGCCGCGCGCTGATGGGCGTGCTGCATGAAACCGGTCATGCGCTCTACGAGCGCGGGCTGCCCGAAGCCTGGCGCCGGCAGCCGGTTGGTCACGCGCGCAGCATGAGCATCCACGAGAGCCAATCGCTGCTGATCGAGATGCAGGCCTGCCGCTCGCGCGAATTCCTCGAGTTCGCGGCGCCGCTGCTGTGCCGGAGGTTCAACGGCAGCAGCCGGGCCTGGGACGCGGAGAATCTCTATCGCCTCAACACCCGCGTCGCGCGCAGCTTCATCCGCGTCGATGCCGACGAAGTGACCTATCCCGCCCATGTTATCCTGCGCTACCGGCTGGAGCGCGCGCTGATCGCCGGCGAGCTTGCGCCCGAGGATCTGCCGGCCGCCTGGAACGACGCGATGCGCGTCCTGCTCGGCGTCGTCCCGCCGAGCGACCGTGAAGGCTGCCTGCAGGATATCCACTGGTATGACGGCGCCTGGGGCTATTTCCCGACATATACGCTCGGTGCCATGACCGCGGCGCAGCTCTTCGACGCCGCAAGACGCGCCGATGCGCGCGTCGTCCCCGGCATCGCTCGGGGCGATTTTGCGCCGCTTCTCGCTTGGCTGCGCGAGAATGTGCACCAGAAAGCCTCGCGCTATTCCACGGCAGAGATCGTCGCCCAGGCGAGCGGCCGTCCGCTCGACGCCGCGACCTATGAGCGGCATATCGAGAGGCGCTATGTCGCGGCTTGATCCGAAGCTCGCTGCGCTCGCGGCGGCGCTGCTGCTTGGCGGCTGCTCCTATATCCCCTTCATCGGCTCCGACGGTCCCCAAATCCGCAATCCCGCCGTCGACGCCTGCGAGAGCAAGGCGCGCTCGGTCGGCTATGACGGGGTCGGCGAGCGCCAGTCAGCGCCGGGCAAGGACGGCCGTTACACCGTGGTGCTCGACATCAGGCAGAACGAGGGATATGGCCAGATCACCTGCGCCTTCGATCCGAAGACCGGCGCGGAGGTACCGCCGCCGCCCAAACCCGCCGGGAAGTGATCCGGGCGGAGTTGCGGCAGCCGGCCCGGGACGATAGGCTGCACCCCCTCTTGCCAGCCCCTTGGGATACTCGTGCGCTATCTCAGCACTCGTGACGCCCGGACTCCGCCGGAGCGCCTCAGTTTCGAGGACGTGCTGCTCGCCGGGCTGGCGCCCGATGGCGGGCTCTACGTGCCCGACGCTTGGCCGGTGCTCGATGCCGACGCGCTGCGCCGCATGCGGGGGCGTTCATATGCGGAGATCGCCGAAGCCGTCGTGGCGCCCTTCATCGGCGAGGCGATCGCTCCCGAGGCGCTGAGCGAACTGGTCTCAGAGGCTTATGCCGGATTCGATCATGCGGCCGTCGCGCCGCTGAGGCAACTTGGCCCCGATCTCTGGTTGCTGGAGCTCTTTCACGGCCCCACCTTGGCGTTCAAGGACTGTGCGCTGCAGCTTGTGGGGCCGCTCTTCGACCATGTGCTGGCGCGGCGCCGGCGTCGCGTCACCATCATCGGGGCGACCTCTGGCGACACCGGCTCGGCGGCGATCGAGGCGTGCCGGGACCGCGCGGCAATCGACATTTTCATTCTCTATCCGGAAGGCCGCATCTCCGAGGTCCAGCGCCGGCAGATGACCACTGTCGCCGCCGCCAACGTCCACGCCATCGCCATCGACGGCAGCTTCGACGATTGCCAGGACTTGGTGAAGGCGATGTTCGCAGATGAGCAATTCCGGCGGGGATTCAACCTCTCAGCGGTCAATTCGATCAACTGGGCGCGCATCATGGCGCAGCTGGTCTACTACGTTGCCGCCGCCGTCGCACTCGGCGCGCCGGAGCGCGCGGTCTCCTTCGCCGTTCCGACGGGGAATTTCGGCAATGTCTATGCGGCGCATGTCGCACGCCGCATCGGGCTGCCGATTGCCGACCTCGTCATCGGCACCAACCGCAACGACATCCTCGCCCGCTTCATCAACGATGGGCGCATGGCGATCGAGCGCGTCGAGCCGAGCCTTTCGCCGAGCATGGATATCCAGGTGTCGAGCAATTTCGAGCGCTTGCTCTTCGAGCTCAAGCAGCGCGATGGCGCCGGTGTCGCGTCGGCGCTGGCCGCCTTTCGCCGCACCGGCGCGCTGCCGTCGACCGAGGCCGAGTGGCATGCGGCGCGGGCGCTCTTTTCGGCCGAGCGGGTCGATGACGCGGCGACCCTCGCTTCCATCGCCGCTACCTATCGCGAAACCGGTGAGCTTGTCGACCCGCACAGCGCGGTTGCGGTCGCTGCGGCAAAGGCTGCGCGGCGCCAGCCAGGCGTGCCGATCGTGGCGCTCGCTTGCGCCCACCCGGCCAAGTTTCCAGATGCGGTCGCCGAGGCAACCGGCATTCGCCCGGCGCTGCCGGCGCGGCTCGCCGATCTGCTGCAGCGGCCGGAGCGGTGTGCTCGGCTGCCCAACGATCTGCGGGCGGTCGAGGACTACGTGCGCGCGCGGGCGCGACCGATCGGCGAGGGAGGTGCGGCATGACCGTGCGCGTGACGGTGCTCAACAACGGCATGCGCGTCATGACCGACCGAATGGACAGCGTCGAGACCGTCTCGATCGGCGTGTGGGTCGATGTCGGCACGCGCCATGAGCCGTCGCAGATCAATGGCGTGGCACATCTCCTCGAGCATATGGCATTCAAGGGCACGGAGCACCGCTCGGCGCTCGACATCGCTGCCGAGATCGAGGCGGTTGGCGGCCACCTCAACGCCTATACCTCGCGCGAGCACACCGCCTATTATGCCAAGGTGTTGAAGGAGGATGTGGGGCTCGCCGTCGACATCCTTGCCGACATCCTGCAGCGCTCAGTCTTCGACGCCAAGGAGCTCGAGCGCGAGCGTGCCGTCATTCTGCAGGAGATCGGCCAGGCCGACGACACGCCGGACGACATCATCTTCGATCTATTCCAGGAACGCGCTTTCCCCGACCAGGCAATGGGCCGTCCGGTGCTCGGCCGGGCCGAGATCATCCGCCGCATCGATCGCGATACGGTAGCCGGCTACATGCGGCGCCATTATGCGGCGCGCGGCATGCTGCTGGCGGCGGCGGGCAACGTCGATCACGACGCGCTGGTGCGGCTCGTTGAGCCGGCATTTTCGGGGCTGCCGCTCGAGCGCGCCGTCCGCAGCGAGCCGGCGCGCTATGTCGGCGGCGAGCTGCGCGAGGAGCGCGATCTCGAGCAGGTGCATATCGTGTTGGGCTTTCCCGGCTTTCCCTTCGCCGATCCGGACTACTATGCCGCCTCGGTCGTCTCCTCGGCGCTCGGCGGTGGCATGTCCTCGCGGCTTTTCCAGGAGATCCGCGAAAAGCGCGGGCTGGTCTATGCCATCTATTCCTTCACCCACGCCTATAGCGATAGCGGGCTCTTCGGTGTCTATGCCGGCACCGGCGAGGAGGAGGTGCAGGAGCTGATGCCGGTGCTGTGCGAGGAGATTCGCAACCTGGTCGGCGGCCTGGCGGCGCCGGAACTCGAGCGCGCCCGCGCGCAACTTAAGGCCGGGCTGCTGATGTCGCTCGAGAGCACCACGGCACGCTGTGAGCAGCAGGCGGCGCATATGTTGGTGTTCGGCCGGCCGCTCGACATGGCCGAGATGGTGAGCCGCATCGACGCGGTGGATGGCGCCGCGGTGGAGCGCGTCGCGCGTCGGATCAGGACGGCGCCGCCGACGCTCGCTGCGCTGGGACCGATCGGCCGGGTCGACGCCTACTCGCGACTCGTCGAGCGGCTGGGCGTCTGACGGGGAGCCGCGCGCCTTGGCCTCGGATATGCTCCGCCTGCCGCGCTTCTTCGGCACGGCGCCGCCCAGCTTCCGGCTGGTCGGCGAGCGCGTGCTGGCGCGGCCTCCCGAACGCGGCGACTGGGAGGAATGGGCGGCGCTGCGCGGCGATTCCCGCCGTTTCCTCACGCCGTGGGAGCCGAGCTGGTCGTCGGATGCGCTGACGCGCGCCGCCTTCCGGCGCCGACTGCAGCGCTACGCGATCGACTGGCGCACCGACCAGGGCTACAGCTTCTTCCTCTTCCGCCTGGAGGACGGCGCGCTGGTTGGCGGCATCGGCTTGAGCAATGTGCGGCGCGGTGTCGCCGAGACCGGCAGCCTCGGCTACTGGGTCGGCGAGCGCTTCGCGCGCCGCGGCTACATGACCGAGGGGCTTCAACTCACCCTTGCCTTTGCCTTCCAGCGCTTGCGGCTGCATCGGGTCGAGGCGGCCTGCCTGCCGCACAACGCGCCGAGCCGCGGGCTGTTGCTCAAGAGCGGCTTCCGCGAGGAGGGCTATGCGCGCGAGTATCTCTGCATCGACGGCCGCTGGCAGGACCACGTGCTCTTCGGGATGCTGCGGGAGGAATGGCGGGGCGGGGAAGGCTGAGCGGGCGGTTGCGCGGCAGCCGCGAGAGCCGCACAGTGCCGGGTCCGATCGAGGCGGTGGAGCAGGACAGGAATGGCAGTGATCGAGACAGCGACCGACGTGGGGCGGGATTTCGTCCGCGACATTGTACAGGCCGATCTCGCTTCCGGGCGGATCGCCGGCGTGGTGACGCGCTTCCCGCCCGAGCCCAACGGCTACCTGCATATCGGCCACGCCAAGTCGATCTGTCTCAATTTCGGCATCGCGCAGGAATTCGGCGGGCGCTGCCATCTGCGCTTCGACGATACCAACCCGACCAAGGAGGAGCAGGAATATATCGATGCGATCGAGGCCGATGTGCGCTGGCTCGGCTTCGACTGGGGGACCCACCTCCATCACGCGTCGGACTATTTTGAGACGCTCTACGAATGGGCGCAGCACCTAATCCGCGCCGGCAAGGCCTATGTCGACGACCTCTCTCCCGACGAGATGCGGCGCATGCGCGGTACGCTCACCGAGCCCGGCCAGGAGAGCCCGTTCCGCAATCGCAGCGTCGAGGAGAATCTCGATCTTTTCCTGCGCATGCGCGCCGGCGAATTCCCCAACGGCGCGCGTGTGCTCCGCGCCAAGATCGACATGTCCGCAGGCAACATCAATCTGCGCGATCCCGCGCTCTACCGCATCCTCCACGCCGAGCACCCGCGCACCGGCAAGGCATGGTCTATCTACCCGACCTACGACTTCGCCCACGGCCAGTCGGATGCGATCGAAGGCATCACCCATTCGATCTGCACGCTCGAATTCGAAGATCACCGACCGCTCTACGACTGGCTGCTCGAGAACCTGCCCGTGCCGTCGCGGCCGCGGCAATACGAATTCGCGCGCCTCAACATCACCTACACCGTGTTGTCGAAGCGCATCCTGACCCAGCTCGTGCAGCAGGGCCATGTGGAGGGCTGGGACGATCCGCGCATGCCGACCTTGGCGGGCCTGCGCCGGCGCGGCGTGCCGGCCGCGGCGCTGCGTGAATTCGTGCGCCGCGTCGGCGTTGCGCGCGCCAACAGCGTGGTCGATCTCGCGCTCTTCGAAAGTACGATCCGCGAGCAGCTGAATCGCGCGGCGCCGCGGCGGCTCGCCGTGCTTCGCCCGCTGAAGCTGGTCATCGAGAACTATCCCGAGGGCCAGAGCGAACTGCTGGAGGCGGTCAACAATCCCGAGGACCCCTCCGCCGGAACTCGCCGCATCGCTTTTGGCCGCGAGCTCTATGTCGAGCGCGACGATTTCATGGAGGACCCGCCCAAGAAGTTCTATCGGCTCTCGCCCGGCCGCGAGGTGCGGCTGCGCTTCGCCTATTTCGTTACCTGCCGCGAGGCAGTGAAGAACGCCGCGGGCGAGGTAGTGGAGCTGCGCTGCACCTACGACCCCGCGACGCGCGGCGGCAACGCGCCCGACGGCCGCAAGGTGCAGGGCACGATCCACTGGGTATCGGCAGCGCACGCCGTACCAGCGGAGGTCAGGCTCTACAGCACTCTCTTTGCGCGTCCCGATCCCGGCGCCGGTGGCGATATCATGGCCGACCTCAATCCCGCGTCGCTCGAGGTGCTGAAGGATGCCGTGGTCGAGTCCTCGCTTGCCGAGGACGAGCCCGAGGGGCCGGTCCAGTTCGAGCGCCAGGGTTATTTCTGCCGCGACCGCGATTCCCGGCCCGGACGCCCGATCTTCAACCGCACGGTGGGACTGCGCGACAGCTGGGCCAAAGCCCAGGGAGGCGGACGCTAGGCGTGTCCGGCGTCGCCCGAGAGGGCCAAGGGATCGATGCCGAGCTTGGCGAGGGCGCGCTGCCACTTGTCGGCGATCTCGCCGCCGAAGACGATGCCTTCATCGGCCGCCACGTGGAGCCAGCCATTGTCCTGCATCTCGGCATCGAGCTGTCCCGGGCCCCAGCCGGCATATCCGAGCGCCAGCAGGCTCTTGCGCGGGCCCTGGCCGCGGCCGATGGCACGCAGGATGTCGAGCGTCGCGGTCAGCGCCATATTGCCGACCACGAGGGTGTTGTCCTCGACATAGTCGTCGGAGTGGAGGACGAAGCCTCGGCCTTCCTCGACCGGACCGCCGGCATGAACCAGCGCTTTGCCGGTCAGACCGTCGGCGGGAATGCCGAGCTTGTCGAGTAGCTCCGGCAAGGTCACGGTGTCGATGAGCTTGTTGACCACGATGCCCATGGCGCCTTCCTCGTTATGGGCGCAGAGGAAGATCACCGAGCGTACGAAGCGGTGATCCTGCATCTGCGGCATGGCGATCAGGAGCTGTCCGGCGAGCGAGGTGACCGAAGTCTTCATGGGCCTCCCGGTGACATAAGCGCCATTGGTAAAGCTTGCAAGTTGGACTCGCGGCCCACGGGGCTTGCGGGCTCGATGCCGGCATCGTGACCGCGCCTCCAAAGGCAAAATCCTATATAAACGAGCATGTCTGGCGCTCGGCATGACAGATAATCGGCGATTTCGGGCGAGCCCGCTCGCGGCGACGCTGTTGGTCGCCTTGGCCCTGCTGTTGGCGCCTGCGGCCTGGGCGGCGGAGGGGGCCTCGGATTGGTTCGTTACCGATCAAGGAAGGGTCAGGCTGGTCGCCGCAACCCCTAGCGTCGGCGGCGCCGCCACCGTCGAGCTCGGGCTGCAGTTCCGCCTGGAGCCTCATTGGAAGATCTATTGGCGCTCGCCCGGTGATGCCGGCTATCCGCCGCGGATCGACTGGAAGGGGTCGACCAATCTCGCCGGTGCCGATGTCTCCTGGCCGGCGCCCGAGCGCTTCTCCGTCTCGGGTCTCGAGACCGTGGGATACACCGGCTCCCTAGTCCTGCCGATCACCGCGCGGCTCGAGCGGAAGGGCGAGACCGTGCATTTGCATGCCGCGCTCAGCTATCTCACCTGCCGCGAGATCTGCATCCCGTACGACACGGTGCTGACCCTGGACCTGCCGGCCGGAGCGCCACCCCCCGGCGGCATGTCCTATGCCGCGCTGATCGCCCGCTATGCTGCCCGCGTACCCGGTGACGGCAAGAGTTCGGGCCTGACGCTCGCCTCGGCCGTGCTGGTTCCGGGACGCAAGCCGGTGCTCGAACTGCGTATCGCCAGCGCACGCCCGCTGCTTGCGCCCGACGCCTTCATCGAAGCCCCGCCGGGCGTTGCTTTTGGCGCGCCCCACCTCGCCGCCAGCGACACGCCAGGGCAGTCGCTGCTGCTGCTGCCCGCCTTCGGCGCCAAGGCTGCGCTCGACCGCGCGGTCGGGCACAAGCTCACGGTCACGCTGGTCGATGGCGATCGCTCGCTTGAGGCGACGATCAGACCTGCGGCGGCGGCGCCGCGCCCCGATTTCGGCTGGCTCTTCGGCATCCTGCCGCTGGCGCTGCTCGGCGGCTTCATCCTCAATTTCATGCCCTGCGTCTTGCCGGTGTTGTCGATCAAGCTGTTGGGCGCGGTCGATCTGCGCGGCCGCTCGCGCGCGCAGGTGCGGCGGGGGTTCCTGGCGACCGCGGCAGGCATTCTTGTCTCCTTTCTGGTTCTGGCGGCGGCCATGGCGGGGCTCAAATCGGCCGGCATCGCCGTCGGCTGGGGGCTACAGTTCCAGCAGCCGCTTTTCCTGGTCTTTATGGCGGCGCTGTTGACGCTGTTTGCGGCCAATCTGTGGGGAGCCTTCGAGGTGCCGCTGCCGGCATGGCTGGGCACGCTCGCGAGCCAGGGCGATGGCAACAAGCTGCTCGGCAACTTCGCCGCCGGCGCCTTTGCCACATTGCTGGCGACACCCTGTTCGGCGCCGTTTCTCGGTACAGCCGTGGGCTTCGCGCTCGCCGGCGGTCCGCTACAGATCTTTCCGGTCTTCCTGACGCTCGGCGTCGGCCTTGCCGCCCCTTATCTGATGGTGGCGGCGGTGCCGAGCTTGGCCCTGGTGCTGCCGCGGCCGGGGCGCTGGATGATCACGCTGCGCCGTGTCCTCGGGCTGGCGCTCGGCGCCACCGCGCTCTGGCTGGTCTCGGTCCTGGTGAGCCAGATCGGCCTTCTCGCGGCCCTGACCGTGGCGCTGCTGCTGGCTGCGGTCGCCGCCGCGTTGGCGGTGCTGCGCCGGCCGGCGCTGCGCTCCGGGGTCGTGGTGGCGTTGCTGCTGGCGGGCTTTCTCGCGCCGGCGCTGTTTGGCTCGCCGCCGGCGCCCGTGACTGCGGAGGGCCTCTGGCGCAATTTCGACCGCGCTGCGATCGACCGGCTGGTCGGCCGCGGAGATGTGGTCTTAGTCGACGTCACCGCCGATTGGTGCCTCACCTGCAAGGTCAACGAGGAGTTGGTGATCGATCAGCCGGCGGTGCGCGGAAGGCTCAAGCAGAAGGGCATCGTTGCGATGCGGGCCGACTGGACGCGGCCCAGCGACGCGATCACCGCCTATCTGCGCAGCTTCGGCCGCTACGGCATTCCCTTCAATGCGGTCTACGGGCCGGGGCTGCCGCAAGGACGCGCACTGTCGGAGGTGTTGACGCAGGATGAGGTGTTGCAGGCGCTCGATGACGCCGCCGCGCCGAGCAAGGTTGCAGGTGCGCGATGAGGTGCTGCGATCGGGGGCGCTGCGGCGAGACGTCGCATGGTGGGGGTGATTTCCGCTCATCGACCCTCTATGGTGAGCTTGGCAGGGACGGCGGTCCCGCGACGGAACTCCAACGACAACCGTGCAATCATCAGGAAGGGGAAAGGCGATGACCATCAAGGTTGGCGACAAGGTCCCATCGGTGAAACTGAAGCAGATGACACCGGAAGGGATGAAGGACGTCGAGACCGGCGACTTCTTCAAGGGCAAGACGGTCGTGCTCTTCGCGGTGCCCGGCGCGTTCACGCCCACCTGTTCGGCCAAGCACCTGCCCGGCTTCGTCGAGAAGGCGTCGCAGATCCGCGAGAAAGGCGTCGACGCGATCGCTTGCCTGTCGGTCAATGATGCCTTCGTCATGAATGCCTGGGGCAAGGACCAGAAGGCCGACGGCAAGGTGCAGATGCTTGCCGATGGCAATGGTGATTTCACGCGTGCGGTCGGACTCGAGCTTGATGCGAGCGGCAACGGCCTCGGCAAGCGTTCGCAGCGCTACGCCATGGTGGTCAAGGACGGCGTGGTCAAGGCGCTCAACGTCGAGAAGCCGGGGACCTTCGAGGTGTCGAGCGCTGACGCGATCCTGAAGGCGCTCTAAACCGCCCGGCGCGCGGCGTCCGATTTCGGCAACGGCCGCTCGCTTGCGAGCGGCCGTTGGCTTTCTCAGCGCTTCTTCTTTCTCTGCACCGGCTCGTCATCAAGCGAGGCAGCGTCACGCGCTTGGGCTATGGCGGCGCGCGCGAGCGCGTCGGCGCGCTCGTTCTCGACATGTCCGGCATGCCCCTTGACCCAGAACCACTCGACGCGATGCGGTTTCATCGCGGCTTCGAGCCGAAGCCAGAGGTCGATATTCTTCACCGGCTTCTTGTCCGCGGTCTTCCAGCCGCGCGCCTTCCAGGCATGGATGAAGCGGGTGATCCCGTCGCGCAGATATTGGCTGTCGGTATGGAGATGGACGCGGCTCGGTCGCTTCAACGCTTCCAGCGCCGAGATCGCTGCCAGCATCTCCATGCGATTGTTGGTGGTGGGGGATTCGGCGCCCATGAGCTCGCGCTCATGCGCGCCATAGCGCAGCACCGCGCCCCAGCCGCCGGGGCCCGGATTGCCGCTGCAGGCGCCGTCGGTGAAGATCTCGACGACCGGCCCGGCGGGCGCGTCCTCGGCGTGCTGCACGCCAGTGCTCATGCATCGAGCCCGTAGGCAGAGGGCTGAGTGACGCTGCGGTGGAAGCGCAGCTTCTGCAGATATTCGAGCGGATCCTTCGGGCGTACGAAGGCGCCCGGCGGATGATTGAGCAAGTCATAAAGTCGCGTGAGCAGGAAGCGCAGGGCGCTGCCGCGCGCCAGCAGCGGCAGTGCCGCGAACTCCGCTGCGCTCAGCGGTCGCACCGCGCGATAGCTGGCTAGCATCAGCCGAGCCTTGGTGACGTTGAAGCTGCCGTCGCTTTCGAAGCACCAGGCGTTGAGGCAGATGGCGAGATCGTAAGCAAGGAAATCCGCGCAGGCGAAATAGAAGTCGATGATCCCCGAGACCTGCTCGCCGCGAAAGAAGATGTTGTCCGGAAAAAGATCGGCGTGGATGACGCCGCTGGGCAGGTGCTGCGGCCAGTCGTGCTCGAGCGCGGCAAGCTCGCCGCCGAGTTCTTCGGCGAGGCCGGCGCGCACCTCATTTGCGCGACCGCGGCAGGCTTCGTAGAGGCTGCGCCAGCCGGCGACCGAAAGATTGTTGGGCCGGCGCATCGGGAAGGATGCGCCGGCGAGGTGAAGCCGCGCCAAAGCGCCGCCGACGCCGGCGCAGTGAAAGGGCTGAACCCGCCGCGGCCACATGCCGTCAAGGAAGCTCACGATCGCCGCCGGCCGACCGCACAGCGACCTCAGTGCCTTGCCGTCCTTCGCCTTGATCGGCACCGGGCAGGCGATGCCCGCGCCCGCCAGATGCTCCATGAAGCCGAGAAAGAACGGCAGATCGGCGGGGGTGACGCGCTTTTCATAGAGCGTCAGGAAATATGTCCCGGTATCGGTGCGCAGCAGGAAGTTCGAGTTCTCGACGCCTTCGGCGATGCCCTTGCAGGACACCACCTCGCCGATCGCGTAATCGGCGACGAAGGCGCGCAGCTCTTCGTCGGGGACGTCCGTGTAGACCGCCATCTTTAGGCCACGCTCAGCGCCCGCGGCAGGTTGAAGCGCACTTCCTCGCGCGTGACCTCGACCTCCTCGATCGCCACCTCGAAACGCTCGCGGCAGGCCTCGACCACCTCCTCGACCAGCGCTTCGGGCGCGGAGGCGCCGGCGGTGAGGCCAAGGCGCTCGGCGCCGGCGAGGAAGCGCCAATCGATGTCGTCGGCGCGGGCGATCAGCGCGGCGCGCGCGCAGCCGCTCTGGCGCGCGACCTCGACCAGCCGCAGGGAGTTGGACGAATTGGGCGCGCCCACCACCCAGAGCCGGTCGGCACGCGGCGCGATCGCCTTCACCGCCCGCTGGCGGTTGGTCGTGGCGTAGCAAATGTCGTCCCGCTTCGGGCCGTGGATGCCCGGGAAGCGCCGCTGCAGCGCCTCAACGACAGTTTGCGCATCGGCGATCGACAGGGTGGTCTGCGTCACATAGGCGACCGGCTCATCCGCGGGTAGGGCAAGCGCCGCCACGTCGGCCGGCGTCTCGACCAGGAGGACGGCGCCAGCCGGAAGCTGGCCCATCGTGCCGATGACTTCTGGGTGCCCGTCATGGCCGATCAGGATGATGCGGCGTCCCCGGGCGAAATGATGCTCGGCCTCGCGATGCACTTTGCTCACCAGCGGGCATGTCGCATCAACATAGACGAGATGCCGGCGCTCCGCCTCGGCCGGCACGCGCTTCGGTACGCCATGCGCGGAGAACACCACCGGTGCGCCGGCGGGAACCTCGTCGAGCTCCTCGACGAAAATCGCTCCCTTGCGCTCGAGCGCCTCGACGACGAAGCGATTATGGACGATTTCATGGCGCACATAGACCGGCGCACCGAATCGATCGAGGCTGCGCTCGACAATCTGCACCGCGCGCTCGACTCCGGCGCAGAAGCCGCGCGGACCGGCAAGCAAAATGGTCAGCGGCGCTTTGATCATTGTCGTTCCTCTGCGGCGCCAGCCCGGCCCGCAGTCGCGGGTCCGGGAACCCTTGTGCGGCGCGCGACGGTCGAATAGAGTTCTGCGCGTTCCGGTCGGGCGGCGACCCGGAATCGACGGGTGGGAAGTTAGTACACTGACCAAGCTTGGGGAAGAGGGGGATGGGCGGAGCATCTTCGGCGCGCAGGAGCCCCTTCGCCCTCGCCGCGGAGGCCGACAAGCAATATTGGTGGTGCGCTTGCGGGAGAAGCCGCTCGCAACCGCTCTGCGATGGCGCGCATCGCGGCACGGGCGTGACGCCGGTGCCGTTCAGCGTGACCGCGGATGGCGAGGTGCGGCTTTGCGGCTGCAAGCAGACGCGCAGCCGGCCGTTCTGCGACGGCTCGCACAATTCGGTCTGATGCGCGGGGTCCTTGGCGTCGCCCTTGTCGCCCTCCTTGCCGTGTCGCTTGCCGCCTGTTCCGGCAAGCGCGGCGCGGAAGTAAACAAGCTCAACTGTCCCGCGGCTTTCATTGCACCCGGCCTCGACGCTTACACCGTCTATCGCCCGGGCGTGGCACCCAGCAACAAAGCCGAGGACGTCGCCTTTGGCGTCAAGCTATCGGCGATCAATGCCAGGTGCACCAACGAGCCGCAGGGCGTGCGGGTCACGACGCTCCTCACCTTCATCGCGGTGCGCAGCGACGACACTGTCAAGCACGGCGAATTCACCTATTTTGTCGCCATCGCCGATCCCCAGCAGCAGATCATCGCCAAGCAGAACTTCGCATTGCGCGTCGACTTCGCGGAGAAGCAGAAGGTGATGCGGGTCTATGACGACATCAGCGAGCACCTGCCGCTGAAGAACGTCTCGCTCGGCAGCAACTATTCGGTCGTCGTCGGGCTGCAGGTGAGCAAGCAGCAGCTCGATCTCAATAGACAGCGCGAATAGGTCGAGCAGTCTTCGCCGCCGCGCGGGGCTGGCTATCGTTTCGGTGCAGTGGTAGGGTGACTTCGCCGTCGCACCCCGATGGGAGAGACCGGGTTCGTTCCCGGCGCCGAAGGAGCAACCGCCCCGGAAACTCTCAGGCGAAAGGACCGTCGGGGGAAGGGCACTCTGGAAAGCAGGTGTGCTCGCTTGCGCACCTCACCGACGAGGTAACCCGGCCGTTCCATCCTGGTCCGTCCGGCGAATCTTTCAGGTTCTGGGACAGAGGGGGCTTCCGGTCGCTGGCGCGACCTTGCGAAGCTTGAGGTTCCGGGGATCGATGGCCGAACCCGCCCTTCACCGCACGCCGCTTCACGCGTTGCACCTCAGCCTCGGTGCCAAGATGGTCGCCTTCGCCGGCTACGACATGCCGGTGCAGTACGCGGCCGGCATCATGGCCGAACATCTCCACACTCGTGCCAAAGCCGGGCTCTTCGACGTCTCGCACATGGGACAGGCGCGGCTTGAGGGCGGGGAGGCGGCAGCGGCGCTCGAGTCGCTGGTTCCCGGCGACATCAAGGGTCTTGCGGTTGGTCGCATGCGCTACACGCTGCTGACCAACGCGCAAGGCGGCATTCTCGACGATCTCATGGTGACGCAAGCGGGCGATCATCTGGCGCTGATCGTCAACGCCGGACGCAAGCATCAGGACTTCGCGCATCTCGAGCGCCACCTCGCTGGCAAGGCGCGGCTGACGCGACTTGCCGATCGCGCGCTGCTGGCGTTGCAGGGGCCGCTCGCCGCCGCGGTTCTGGCGCGGCTCGCGCCGAGCGCGGCGGGGCTGCCGTTCATGAGCGGCACTGCGCTCGCGCTCGATGGCATCGACTGCTTCGTCACGCGCTCCGGCTATACCGGCGAGGATGGGTTCGAGATCTCGCTGCCGGCTGCGGCAGCCGAGCGTCTTGCCCGCCGCCTGTTGCGGGAACCCGAGGTGCTGCCGATCGGGCTCGGCGCGCGCGATTCGCTCCGTCTCGAAGCCGGGCTCTGCCTCTACGGCCATGACATCGATGAGACCACCACGGTCATCGAAGCCGATCTCGCCTGGACCATTCAAAAGCGGCGGCGCGCCGAGGGCGGCTTTCCAGGCGTCGACATCGTCTTGCGCGAGCTCGCCTCGGGAGCACGGCGCAGGCGCGTCGGCATTCAGCCCGAAGGCCGCGCTCCGGCGCGCGAGGGCACGCAGATCACCGCCGCCGACGGTGCGCCGGTCGGCCGGATCACCAGCGGTGGCTTCGGCCCGACCGCCGATGGTCCCATCGCCATGGGCTATCTCGATAGCGCCCATGCCGCGCTCGGCACGCCGTTGAAGCTCATCGTGCGCGGCACACTCCGGCCGGCGCGGATCGTGCCAATGCCCTTCGTTCCCCATCGCTATTACCGCGGCTGAACCCCGCGCCCTTTCAGCTTCACGAGGACGCCATGAGCACGGTCAAATACACCAGGGATCACGAATGGGTTCGCGTCGAGGACGACCTCGCGGTGGTCGGCATCACCGACTATGCGCAGACGCAGCTCGGTGACGTGGTCTATGTCGAGTTGCCCGAGGCCGGCCGCCGCATCGAACAGGGCAAGGAGGTGGCGGTGGTCGAATCGGTCAAGGCGGCGAGTGAGGTCTACGCGCCGATCTCCGGCGAGGTGGTGGCGGTCAACGCGGCATTGTCGGGCGAGCCGGGCAAGGTCAATGCCGATCCGATGGGCGGGGGCTGGTTCCTGAAACTGCGGATCGCCGATGCGAAGCAGCTCGAGGGGCTGATGGACGAGGCCGATTATGCCGCCTTCGTCGAGGGCCTGCACTGATGCGCTATCTTCCGCTGACCGATGCCGATCGCAGCGCGATGCTCGGTGTGATCGGCGCTGCAAGCGTCGATGATCTGTTCCGGGATGTGCCGCGCTCGGTGTGGCTCGATGAGCCGCCGGCGCTGCCGCGGGCGATGGGCGAGATCGAGGTTGAGCGCGCGCTGATGCGGCTTGCGGCGAAGAACGTGCCGGCATCCGCAGTGCCGAGCTTCCTCGGTTGCGGCGTTTACCGCCATCATGTTCCGGCGGCGGTCGACCATCTGATCCAGCGCGGTGAGTTCTTGACCTCCTATACGCCCTATCAGCCGGAGGTGTCGCAGGGCACGCTGCAATCGATGTTCGAGTTCCAGACCCAGGTGGCGCTCATTACCGCCATGGATGTCGCCAACGCCTCGATGTATGACGGCGCCACCTCTTGTGCCGAAGCGGTGATGATGGCCAATCGCCTGACGCGTCGGCGCAAGGCGATTCTCGCTGGCGACCTGCATCCGCATTATCGCGAGGCCGCGGCCACCTACGCCCGCTTCGGCGATTTTTCCGTGGTGACGCGGCCGGCCGGTCCTGCGGGCGAGAACGACCTTGCTGCGCTTGCCTCGAAGATCGACGGCGAGACCTCCTGCGTTGTCGTGCAGAACCCGGGTTCGTTCGGCGATGTGCGCGACCTGTCGCTGCTGGCCGAGGCCTGCCATCGCGCGGGCGCGCTGCTCGTGGTCGTCGTGGCCGAGGCAGTGTCGCTCGGCTTGGTGAAGCCGCCCGGCGAGATGGGCGCCGACATCGTCGCTGCCGAAGGCCAGTCGTTGGGTAATGCGCCGGGCTTCGGCGGCCCGCATCTCGGCCTATTCGCCGTGCGCGAGAAATTCGTGCGCCAGATGCCGGGACGGGTCGTTGGCGAGACGCGTGACGTCGAGGGACGGCGCGGCTTCGTGCTGACGCTCTCGACCCGCGAGCAGCATATCCGCCGAGAGAAGGCGACCAGCAACATTTGCACCAATTCCGGTCTCTGCGCGCTCGCCTTCACCATTCACATGGCGCTGCTGGGCGAAGCCGGGTTCACCCGGCTGGCGGAGCTCAACCACGCGCGCGCCGCATTGCTGGCCGACCGGCTGGCGGCGCTGCCGCGGCTACGCGTGCTGACCCGGTGCTTCTTCAACGAACTCACCGTGCGCCTGCCGGTCCCGGCGGCGCCGGTGGTGGACATGCTGGCCGCGCGCGGCGTGCTGGCAGGCGTGCCGGCGAGCCGGCTCTGGCCGGAGCGCGCCGATCTCGCCGATCTACTGATCCTTGCCGCCACCGAGCTGAATACCGAGGACGACATCGCCACTCTGACGGCGGGATTGCGCGAGGTGCTGTCATGAGCGGGTGGAGTCGGGCGCTGAGCGGCTTTGCGCGGAGCGACGCCACCGCAGCGACGATCAGCGGCAATCACGGGCTGCAGCTCGAGGACCCGCTGCTCTTCGAGCAAGATGCCCCCGGGCGCTGCGGCGTCGATCTGCCGGAGCCGCCGTCGGGCGATCGCCTGGGCGGGCTCCGACGTCGCGGCCCCATCGGCCTGCCGGGGCTGAGCGAGCCGCAGGTGGTGCGCCACTTCATGCGCGCGTCGCAGAAAAATTATGGCATCGACATGGGTCTCTATCCGCTCGGCTCCTGCACGATGAAGCATAATCCGCGGCTCAACGAGAAGCTGGCGCGGCTGCCGGGCTTCGCCGATCTCCATCCGCTGCAGCCGGAAGCGACGGTGCAGGGCGCGCTCGAGCTCATCGACACGCTGGCGCGGTGGCTGAAGGAGCTCACGGGCATGCCGGCCGTGGCGATGAGCCCGGCCGCCGGCGCGCATGGCGAGCTCTGCGGCATGATGTGCATCCGCGCGGCGATCGAGGCTCGGGGCGAGCGGCGGCAGCGCGTGCTGGTGCCCGAATCGGCCCACGGCACCAATCCCGCGACCGCGGCCGCCTGCGGCTATGCCGTCGATGCGATCCCGGCCAATGCGCGCGGCCGCGTCGATCTCGCCGCGCTCAAGGCGAAGCTCGGCGAGGACGTGGCCGCCATCATGCTGACCAACCCCAACACATGCGGCTTGTTCGAGGACGAGATCCTCGCCATCGCCGAGGCGGTGCACGGTGCTGGGGCCTTTTTCTATTGCGATGGCGCCAATTTCAACGCGCTGGTCGGGCGGGTGAGGCCGGGCGACCTCGGCGTCGATTGCATGCACCTCAACCTGCACAAGACCTTCTCGACGCCGCATGGCGGCGGCGGGCCCGGCTCCGGCCCGGTCGTGCTGGCGGCGAGCCTCGCCCGGTTCGCGCCGCTGCCCTGGATCGCGCATGAGGGCGCGGGCTTCCGGCTGGTCGAGCAGGCGGCTGGGCCGGCGGCCGAAACCATTGGCCGGATCAAGGGCAATCACGGCCAGATGGGCATGTTCGTGCGCGCACTCGCCTACATCGTGAGCCATGGCACGGATGGGCTGCGCCAGCTCTCGGGCGATGCCGTGCTGAACGCCAACTATCTGCTCGCCCGACTCGGCGACCTCCTTACGCCCTCCTATGCCGGCCCTTGCATGCACGAAGTCCTGTTCGACGACCGCTTCCTGCACGACACCGGCGTCACCACGCTCGATTTTGCCAAGGCGCTGGTCGATGAGGGCTTCCATCCCATGACCATGTACTTCCCGCTGGTCGTCCATGGGGCGCTGCTGATGGAGCCGACGGAGAGCGAGAGCAAGGCGTCGCTTGACCGCTTCGTCAGCGTCGTGCGCGGCCTCGCCGAGCGCGCCAAGGCGGGCGACGCCGCGGAATTCCACGCCGCGCCCCGCTTCACCCCGCGCCGACGCCTCGACGAGACTGCCGCGGCGCGCAAGCCCGTGCTGCGCTGGCGCAGGCCGGCGCCGGAAAGCCAGGCGGCGGAATAGGCGGGAAGAGCGACAGGGCCTGGTGGCCCCACCGCTCAACGTATATGGCAAATTTAGGGCAAAGGCCGCGGCGTCTCAGGAGCGGGTGGCCGTCGCAGGCTTCGGTTCTGTACCGGCGATCCGCTGCTGCGCCTCGCTGAGCAGTTCGCGCAGCGCCCCCGGATCGACCCGATCGCTCGCCATCAGCGCCCGAGTCAGCGGATCGTCGAGCATCTGGGAGAGCGGCGGCTCGCAATGCAGAAAATGTCCCATGATCCGATCTCCTCTCGCTCCCCTTGCAAGACTATACGGGCGATCGCGGCGGTTTATTCCCGCCGCAGCCCCGGTTTTTCGCGGCCGGGCAGTGACGAAAGGGGCGGCGCTGCGCCGGGGGCGGCAATTGGCTAGCATTGCGGGACCGGGGGGCGCGGCAGACGGAGGGGACGGTCGCAGGACATGGCGCGCAAGGCGAGGCGCAAGAGCGGCAGGGATGATCTGCGGCGCAGCTTTCCGGCCGAGGGGCGCGCCGCTCCCCGGGTGCGGCGGCTGCGCGATCCCGGATTCGATGGTCTCGATCTCTACCACACCCTGCTGACCATCGGCTGGAGCGGCTTCTTCGCTGCGCTGGCGCTCGCCTATGGACTCTTCAATCTCGCCTTTGCGCTGCTCTATCTAGAGACGGGCGGCATCGCCAATGCGCGGCCGGGCGCCTTTGCCGACGCGTTCTTCTTCAGCGTCCAGACCATGGCGACCATCGGCTATGGCCAGATGTACCCGCAGTCGCTGGTGACCAATCTCCTGGTCACCATCGAAGTGCTGATCGGTCTGACCGGGCTCGCGCTCGCAACCGGCATGGTGTTTGCGCGCTTCTCGCGGCCGACCGCCCGGGTGATGTTCAGCGCCACCGCCGTCGTCACGCCCCATGACGGCGTGCCGACGCTGATGCTGCGCGCCGCCAATCAGCGGCGCAACCAGATCCTCGAGGCGCAAGTCACGGTGTCGCTGCTGCACGACGAGCGGAGCCGCGAAGGAGTCTCGATGCGGCGCTTCGCGGATCTGCCGCTGCTGCGTGCCCGCACGCCGATGTTTTCGCTCACCTGGACGATCATGCATCGCATCGATGAGAAAAGCCCGCTCCATGGCGCCACGCCGGCTTCGCTGGCGGCGCAAGGAGCGGAGATCGTCGTGGCGCTGATCGGTCTCGACGGCACTTTCTCGCAGACTGTCAATGCTCGTCATTCCTACCTAGCGGAGGAGATCGTCTGGAACCGGCGCTTCGCGGACATTGTCGAAGTTGCCGAGGATGGCATGCGCATCGTCGATTACCGGCGCTTTCACGATCTGGCCGCGGAGGGGGAGTAAGCATCGCTGGCGGGCGTTGACCGGGAAAGGAGGCCCCATGCCCCGCAGCCTCGACCAGAAGAACCGCCGCGCCCGGCAGCTCAATCCGAAGAGATCGGGCGTCCGGACCGGCAATCCCCAGCTCAAATCGCACGATGCGGACGAGGTTCACTCCTCGCCCCGGCAGCGCCCGCCGCGGCGGCGCGGCAAGGTCAGCGTCAAGCGCGGCGAGCGCGGGGCCTGAGCGTCGCGATTGACCCGATCAGGGCGTTTCCGGTGATCACCCTGCCGCAAATGGCGCCGGTCTTGGTGCGGCTGGAGCGGCTCCGCGCCGCGCTCAGGAGTCGTAGCTCACCACCGAGTTGAACGGCACGTCGATGCGTTTGCGGCCCTCGAGGAAGGCGAGTTCGATGATGCAGGCCGCCGCCAGCACGTCGCCGCCGACGCTCCGGCACAACCGTATGGCCGCGGCCAGCGTGCCCCCCGTCGCCAGGAGATCGTCGAGCACGATCACCCGCTGGCCGGGCTTTATCGCATCCGCCTGGATCTCGATGGTGTCGCTGCCGTATTCGAGATCGTAGGTGTAAGGGATGGTGGTGCCCGGCAGCTTGCCCTTCTTCCTCACCATGACGAAGCCGCAGCCGAGGCTGTAGGCAAGGGGTGCCGAGACCAGAAAACCCCGCGACTCGATACCCACCAGCAGCTCGGGCCGATAAGGTCGGAGCACCCGGTCGAGCTGCTGGACGGTGGCTTGCCAGGCCGGCGCGTGCGCGAGCAGGGTCGAAATGTCATAGAAGAGAATCCCGGGCTTGGGAAAGTCGGGAATTCCGCGGATATGCCGCTTGATGTCCATGCCTTGCTCCAAAAGGGGCCGCGCGCCGGGCTACTTTAGCGAAAGTCGGTCGGGCCGAAAGCTCCATTTCGCTGAGCTGCCGGCGAACGTGTAGACTGCCGCGCCATGAGTTCCGGCGAAGCCCGTTTCGACCTCCACGCCGAAGGTGACGCCCTTGTGCTGCAAGCGGCGGGGAGCTGGCTTGTTGCCAGCGCCGCGGCGCTCGACCGGGCGCTCGACCGGCTGGGTGGCGTGGCACCGGGCAAGCGGCTGCGCATCGATCTCGCCGGGCTGGAGAAGCTCGACACGGTCGGCGCTTGGCTGCTGCTGCGCACCAGGAACGCGCTCGAGGCGCAGGGCGTGGTCGCCAGCATAGAGAACGTCGCGCCGGATTTCGTGCCGTTGCTCGAACAGGTGGCCAAGGGAGAGCCGCCGGAGCTCCCGTCGGCGGCGCCCGAGGGCTTTGGTGCGCAGATCGCCGGCATGCTCGCTCGAATTGGCGAGCGCACGGTCGAGGCGATGCTGGAGGTGCGCGAGCTGGTCGGGTTTTTCGGCCTGGTCACGGTCACGCTGCTGCGCACGCTCCGGCGCCCGGGGCGGCTGCGCGGCGTGTCGCTCGTGACCCAGATGGAGCGGAGCGGCATCGGCGCTCTGCCGATCGTGGGCCTGCTCTCCTTCCTGATCGGGATCGTCATCGCCTATCAGGGCGCGGGCCAGCTCCGCCGCTTCGGCGCCGAGATCTTTACCGTCAACCTGCTCGGCGTCGGCATTCTGCGCGAACTCGGCGTGCTGCTGACGGCGATTATCGTCGCTGGACGCTCCGGCAGCGCCTTTACCGCCGAGATCGGCGCCATGGAGGTGAACGAGGAGCTCGACGCCATGCGCACACTCGGGCTGGATCCGATCGAGGTGCTGGTGCTGCCACGGCTCTTCGGCCTTATCATCACGCTGCCGCTGCTCGCGGCCTACGCCGACTTCACGGCGCTGGTCGGGGGTGCGCTGATGTCCTGGACCGCGCTTGGCATCCCGCCGCCGCTGTTCTTGCGTCAGCTTCACTTCGCGGTCGGCGAATGGACCTTCTGGGTCGGTATCTTGAAGGCGCCGTTCTTCGCTGCCACGATTGCCCTTGTCGGCTGCCGCGCGGGCTTCCAGGTGTCGCGCAGCGCCGAGAGCGTCGGTCGTCTCACCACACTTTCCGTGGTCCGTTCGATCTTTCTGGTAATCATCATCGATGCCGCCTTCTCCATCCTCTACGCCCGCCTCGGCATCTGAGCGGCCGGTGGTCCGCGTGCGCGGTCTGACGACGCGCGTCGGCGGCCGGGTGCTCCATGACAAGCTGGACCTCGATGTCAGACGGGGCGAGGTGCTCGGCGTGGTCGGCGGTTCCGGCAGCGGGAAGTCGGTGTTGCTGCGCACGGTGATCGGGCTGCTGCGGCCGGAGGCAGGATCGATCGAGGTGCTCGGCCGCGACATGCTCGATCTCGGTGAGGAGGAGCGTCTGACGCTCGATGCACGCTGGGGCGTGCTCTTCCAGGACGGGGCGCTGTTCAGCTCGCTCGACGTGGCGCAGAACGTCGCCGTGCCGCTGCGCGAGCAGCTCGCGCTCACATCCCCCCTCCTCGAAGAGATCATCCGGCTGAAGCTCGCGTTGGTCGGGCTACCCAGCGACGCCTGCGCCAAATACCCGGCCGAGCTCTCGGGCGGTATGCGCAAGCGCGCTGGGCTCGCCCGCGCTCTCGCCCTCGACCCCGAGCTGCTCTTCCTCGACGAGCCGACCGCAGGCCTCGACCCTATCGCCGCCGGCGCCTTCGACACGCTTATTCGCGATCTCCGTCTCAGCCTCGGGCTCACCGTCTTCATGGTGACGCACGATCTCGACAGCCTGATCGCGATCTGCGACCGGATCGCGGTGCTGGTCGACAAGCGGCTTATTATCGGCACAATGGCCGAGCTCCTGGACAACCCTCACCCCTGGATCCAGGCCTATTTCCGGGGTCCGCGCGGACGCGCGGCGTTGGCCGGCATGGACGGGCAGGCGGTCGGATAGGATGGAAACGCGCGCGAATTACGTCGCCGTCGGCGCCTTTGTGCTGATCATGCTCGTCGGAATCCTGATCGCGGCGCTGTGGATCGCGCGCATCGAATTCGGCCGCGAGCACAGCTTCTACGACATCTATTTCAGCGGCTCCGTCACCGGCCTCGCACGCGGTTCCGAGGTCCGTTACAACGGCATCCGCGTCGGGCGCGTCGAGGAGATCCGCATCGACCCGCAAAATCTGCAGCGCGTGCGGGTCACGGTCGAGCTGGAGCAGCCGGCTCTGATCAAATCGGACGCCGTCGCCTCGCTCGAGGTGCAGGGATTGACCGGCGCCGCATATATCGAGATCAGCGGCGGCAGCCAGAGCTCTCCGCTGCTCGCCGCTCAGGCCGGTCAGCGCTACCCGGTCATCGCCTCCCGTCCCTCGGGGCTGCAGCGGGTCTTCGCTAGCGCGCCCGAGCTGCTGGCGCGGCTCGCCGAGGTGGCTGACAAGCTGTCGGATGTTCTCGACGAGCGCAATCGCGCGGCGATCGCCGAGACGCTCGATAATATCAGACGCGTGACCGCCGTTGCGGCAGCGCGCTCCGGCGATCTCGACGGTGCGATCGGCGATACCGCCGCGGCCATGCGCGACCTGCGCAACATGCTCGCAACGGCCAACGACACCTTGCAGCAGATGCACACGCTGATGGGCGACCAGGGGGAGGGGGGCCATGCGCTCAAGAACATCGACGAGGCGGCGCTCAAGCTCAACAAGCTCGCCACCGATCTCGATGCCGTGGTACAGGAGACCCGGCCGCCCTTGCGCGATTTCAGTCAGCATGGCCTCAACCAGCTGAGTCAGCTCCTGGTGGATGCGCGTAGGCTCGTGGGCCAGCTGACCCGGCTCAGCGACGAGATCGAGCGCAATCCCTCCCGCTTTCTGTTCGGCGGCAACCGCCGCGAGGGCTATCAGCCGAAATGAACCGCCTCAGCCGACGCCTCGTTCTTGCCGGCCTGACCCTGACGCCGGCCGCGTGCGGCAGTCTGCTGCCAACGGGCGGAGCGGCGCCGAAGCTCTATACGCTGACTGCCGCCGCGGACTTCCCACCCGGCGGCGCTCGCGTCTCCTGGCAGCTCCTGGTCGAAGTTCCAACGAGCACCGCCGCCTTCGATACCGAGCGCATCGCTTTGAGCCGGGGTCCCACGACGCTCGACTATTTTGCCGACGCCGCCTGGACGGACCGGGCGCCGCTGATGGTGCAGGCGCTGCTCGTGCAATCCTTCGAGAATTCCGGCCGCATCGCCGCAGTGGCGCGCGAGTCGCTCGCGCTCCGGGCGGACTACATGCTGCGGCCGGAGCTGCGGCATTTCGAAGCGGATTATGGCGCTGCCGCGGCGCTTCCCGAGGTGCATATCGAGATCGGTGCGCGCCTCATCCGGATGAGCGATCGCGCCATCGCCGCCTCGCGGCGCTTCGATGCCAGGGTGAAGGCGACGGAGAACAGCATCCCGGCGATCGTCGATGCCTTCAACGGCGCCTTCCACCAGGTGGCGCGGCAAATGGTCGAGTGGGCGCTCGACGCGGCCCGCTGAAGGCTTGCCAGTCCGGCCCCGCCGCGAGATAAGGAGGCAAGGGGGGACGACCGGATGCGTGATCTCGCCCGCCTAGACCGCGCCGAGCTCGAGGCCATGGCGGCGGCAGGTGAGGAGGTGCTGGAGTGCCGCCGTGTGTTGGCACGGACCGGCGACACGCCGATGAGTGAGGCGCTGCGCGGCGCGCCCGGTTTCGTCGAGTGGGACCACTATCCTGCCGGCGACGTCTACGATCCCCTCACCCATGCGCAATACTTCTATCACGGCCACCCGCCGGCGCAGCGCGGCGTTGGCGAGCACGGTCATTTCCATACCTTCCTGCGCCCGCGCGGCATGCCGCCGGGGACGCGGCCGCTGATCATGCCCGAGCTCGCCATCGCCGACGCACCGGCGGCGCCCACGGCGCCACCCGCGCCGCAGCCGAACCAGGGCGCCGACAATGACGAACTCAGCCATCTCGTCGCCATTGCCATGGACTCGACCGGTGCCCCGATCCGCCTCTTCACTACCAACCGCTGGGTCACCGGCGAGACCTGGTATGCCGCCGCGGATGTCGCTGCCATGCTCGAGCGCTTCGTCATCGATCTGGCGCGGCCGTCCTGGCCGCTGAACCGCTGGCTCACGGCGATGTTCCGTCTCTTCCGGCCGCAGATGGCGGCCCTGATCCATGCCCGCGACGAGGCTGTCATGGCTTTCCGTCGCCGGCATCGCGGCAAGGTGCATGTCTTCGAGGATCGCCGCCTGGAAATCCCCTCCACGGTCGAGATCGACGTCGAGGATCAGGTTCGTTGCGTGTCGGTGGCGTTGAAGCAGGTTGCTTAACGTCCGCTAACCATGCCGTGCCGAACCGCGACCGCTTAATCAAACATTAGGGCTCCGACGCCATGATGGCGCGGCAGCCGACCTGCATTTCGCTGCAGCAAATGCGCGCGGGACCATGACCAATTCGCTGTCAAAATCCGACGTCGAGCGCCTCCTCACCGATCCCTCTGCCGATACGCGTGCGGTTATCGCGGCGAAGGTCGCGCAGCAGGTCGACGGTGCGTCGCTCTCGACTGAGGAGCGCGCGATCGCCGAGGACATCGTCCGTGCGCTGACCCGCGACGCGGCCATCCGTGTTCGCCAGGCGCTCGCCGAGCAGCTCAAGGAAAGCCGCGCGGTGCCCCATGATATCGCCGTGGCGCTCGCCCACGACGTCGACACGGTGTCACTGCCTATCCTGACGCATTCGCTCGTGCTGAGCGACGAGGATCTCGTCGAGGTCATCCGCTGCAGCGGCGATGCCAAGCAGGCAGCGATCGCTGCACGCGAGCACGTCTCGGCCGCTGTAGCCGAAGCTATCGTCGCCGCCGACGAGCCGAGCGCGCTGGCTACGCTGGTGGCCAACAACGGCGCCGAGCTCGGGGAAGAGACGCTGCAGCAGGTGCTCGATCGTCACGCCGACAACGATCTCATCAAGGAGCCGATGGCGCGGCGAGCGCACCTGCCGGTCACCGTGCTTGAGCGGCTGGTGGATGCGGCCTCTTCGGGCATTCGGGAGATTCTTTCCAAGCGCAACGACCTGCCGGGCCATCTTGCCACCGATCTCGTGCTCAACACCCGTGAGCGTGCCACCGCCAGCCTTCTATCGCCGACTTCAGCGGCGATCGAGGCACTGCAGCTCGCCCAGCATCTCCAGCGCAGCGGGCGCCTCACGCCGTCGCTCATCATCCGGGCCATCTGTCTCGGCGATTTAGTCTTCGTCGAAGCCGCGTTCGCCGTGCTCGCCGACGTACCGGTGCACAACGCGCGGCTCCTCATCTACGATGCCGGCCCGCTGGGCTTCAAGGCGGTCTACGAACGCTGCCGCTTGCCGTCCGAGTTCTTCGAGCTCTTCCGTATCGGCCTCATCGTCGCCCAGCAGACGGATTTCGACGGCGGCGAGAACGACCGCGAGCGGCATCGCCGCCGGACGCTCGAGCGCATCCTCACCCAGTACGAGAATATCGGCCCCGAGGACCTCGACTATCTCCTCGGCAAGCTGCGCGCCGCTGCCGCCGCCTGAGCGGCGGTCGCAGCAAGCCTAGACGAGGCCGCGCAGCGCCGCCTGGCGACACAGCACGTGGTGCCGCAGGCTCTGGCTCGCGAACTGGTAGCGCAGACCGCCGGGGCCGACCATGCGCCTGAGAATGGCGCCGCGCTCGGGCTCGGTCAGCTTCTTCAGCGGATATTGCAGCGCAAGTAGCGACAGGCTCTCCGGATTGGCCTGGGCCGCCGCGGCGGCGACGTCGGTGGCGGCGAAGGTGCCGTATTCGTCGCTGCGGCAGCGCGCTGCGTAGAACAGCACATCGCGGAAGGACGCGTTCTCGTGCGGACCGACGGCAAGGTCGTAGATCTCCTTCACCCGCGCCTCGGCCTCCTCGGCTGAGCGCTCGACCGAGTAGCGCAGATCCTCGCGCTCAATGCGTGCCGACTGCCGCCGCGACGCGCTGCGTGCGGCGAAGAGGCAGAGGAGCTGCGCGTGATAGGGCAGCCCCTGCGCCAGCTCGATGATCGATTGGCGTACCCAAGGATCGAAGGCGAGGCCGGCCTTTTCCTCGCCGGCGGCGATGATGCCGTCGAGCTCGCGGCGCGACATCAGCGGCATCGGCACGGTGACGATGGTGCGCTGGAGTGAGGGATGCTTGCCGAGCAGCTGTCCCACATTCTCGGCCACGCCGATGATCAGCAGCGTCACCGCGACATTGGCATCCGACAGATTCTTCAGCAGCTCCGCCAGCTTCGCCTTGGTGTCCTCGTCGGTGACGCGGTCATACTCGTCTATGATCAGGATGAGATGCTTTTCGTAGACGCGCTCGAAGAGCTGAACGATTTCGCCGACACCGCAACGCCCGGGGAGCAGCTGCTCGAAATTGTCGATGCCGGCGCGGCTGGTCGCGCCAACGCCGTCGGGCAGCAGTGTCGCCGGCATGCGGCGCAGGAAGGCGCGAAAGATGTCATCGAAGCCGAGTTCGGAGCTGCAGGCAAAGCGGAGGACCATGTACCCCGCTTCCTCCGCCTTCACCGCGAGCACGTTGGCGAGTGAGGTCTTGCCGCTACCGCGCTCGCCGTAGACCATGACGTGCGCCCGCTCTTCCTCGATCGCGGCGATGATGCGCTGAAGTTGTTTGAGGCGGCCGGAGAACAGCGCGGTGCCGTGCTTGGGACGGGTCGGCGTGAACGCCTCGCGCAGCAGCGCGCTGGTGCGGCCACCGTCGGAGAGGGGCGTGCGCTGACGCTTCCAGGAAACGCCAGGGGCTGCCAGGGTGAATGCTGCCTGATCGATATCCCGCTCCGCGCTCGCCGATGGCGAAGAGTGGGCGGAATGCGCGACATGCTCAGGCGCCCGCGGCGCCGGTGGCTCGGCCGAGGGCAGGGGCGACTCCATGGGATGCGGCGCCGACGCGAGCTGCACGTTGGCACGACGCAGGGCGAAGGGCGAGGCGGAGGACGCGAGCGCCGGCGTTGCGCCGCGCGGCGCTGCGCCGAACTCGACGCGGCGGGGCGGCTCGACCGGGCGCAGGATTTCAGGTCGCACGGCGAAGGCGCTGCGCTCGAGGACCGCGCGGTCGCGGTGCAGGATCGGAGTGGCCGGCGGTGGCACGGGTCCGCGCCTTTCGGCCGCGAGTGATGCCCTTGGCTCGCTGAGCGGTTCCGCCTCGCGCAGCAAGGTCGCCGCGCGCCCGAGATCAAGCACCCCCTCCGTGGTGAAGGGATCGGCATCTGCGTCTTCTTCGACCTCGGCGGTCGGGATGCGGCGGCGTCGAAACCAGTCCTTTGGATTGGGCATGCGGTGCAAACCGATGGAAGGAGATGTCCTCGCGCCCGACCAGGAGGCGAAAGGCTGCCCGGTCGGGCCTACGCCGAGGTTGAACAGCCGGCCCCGCCAAAGGTTGCAGCCGGCGCCAAAAAACCTCGCAAAGTCGCAAAAAAGCTTCAATCGCCTATAGTTGCCGAGGGCATGGACCCGGCGACGCCGAGGCGTCACGCCGCCAACCGAACTCGATGCGCGAACCCCGCCATCCAGGGGAGTGGCGGGGTTCATATTGGGTGGCTCGGTGAGCTCACCGCCCGGTCACGCGACCGAGCCTGGGTTCCGGCGCTGGTCACCAATGATCCGGTGGAGTCATGCGTATTGGGCACCCTCCAGCACATATTGCGCCTTCTTTAGAGGTAGGCGCGCTGCGGCGCCGATCAAGGCAGGAAGCGTGAAAGTTTGTTGCGTCTTGCACCAGATTCGTTTGTGGCGTTTCTCGCATGCGTGGCTAGCGCCTGGATGGACGAGCGCCGGTCACATTGGCGGCTTGACGCCGTGCTGTTCGACGATGGCATGTTCTGCCGAGAGGGCGCCGTCCGGCTGCTTCAGGGCGCGCAGGAAGACGGCGGCGCCGGGCTTTAGCAGGGTCATCGGCGCAGGCTTGAAGGTGACCACCGGCGTGCGGGCCGAAACGCCGATCTCCTGCTCGCCGCCCTTGTAGGCGAGCTTCAACAAGCGGTCGCCCGACCGGCTGACGATGCCGCTCACCGTCGCGTTGGTCATGGTGTCGTCCTTGCCCCGCAGATCCCAGGGGTAATGGCCTTCGCCGGTGCCGCGGGCAGCCTCCGGGAAGACCAGCACCTCCTGCGCGTGCAACTTGCCGTCGCGGCCGGGGGCGGCGGCGATGCCGACAAAATCGCCTGGCTTGATATCGGCGAGCTTGAGCTTTACGACTCCAAGCACGGCGAAGCCGGGCGCGAGCGCGATGCGCTCGGTTCCGCCCTCTCGGGACTTGACCACAAGCGTCACGCTCTCGACCCTGGCGACCGTGCCGCGGATATTGGTCGGCGTGCCCTGTTGTGCCAGTGCAGGCACCGTGAGGAGCGCAAACAACGCTCCGGCAACCAGCGTGATCGGCCTCATCGGATGACCCTCCCGGGCATCCTCTCTAGCACGCACGCGGGGATAGCGGCCGTCGGTAATTGTTCACTTGTTCGTGACGGTTGCGTGAACCGGCGCGGCGGAATCGATTGAATTCGCCCGCCAGGGTCTCTATTCAGCCGCCATGCAACAGCCCGCCGCCGAGATCGCCAGACGGCGCACCTTCGCGATCATTTCCCACCCGGACGCCGGCAAGACCACGCTCACCGAGAAGCTGCTGCTGTTCGGCGGCGCCATCCAGCTCGCCGGAGAAGTGAAGGCGCGCGGCGAGCGGCGGCGCGTGCGCTCGGACTGGATGGAGGTGGAGCGGGAGCGCGGCATCTCGGTGAGCTCTGCCGTGATGAGCTTCGAGCATGGCGGCCTCGCCTACAACCTGCTCGACACGCCGGGCCACCAGGATTTCAGCGAGGACACCTATCGCACGCTCACGGCGGTGGATAGCGCGGTGATGGTGATCGATGCGGCCAAGGGGATCGAGGAGCAGACGCTGAAGCTCTTCGAGGTCTGCCGGCTGCGCGACGTACCGATCATCACCTTCATCAACAAGCTGGACCGCGAGGGGCGCGACCCTTTCGATCTCATGGATGAGGTCGAGCGCCGGCTCGCGCTCGAGGTGACGCCCGCGAGCTGGCCGATCGGGATGGGTCGAGATTTTCTCGGAACCTACGATCTTTTCGCGGACGCGCTGCTGCTTTTCGCCCGCGGCGAGGGCGAGCGCGTTACCGAGCCGGTGCGCTGCGCCGGGCTCGACGATGCGAAGCTGTCGGATCTGCTGCCCGCGGCGGCGCTCGCAAAATTGCGCGAAGAAGTCGAGATGGCGCGCGGCCTCTGCCCGACCTTCTCGCGCGACGCCTATCGCGGGGGCCACATGACGCCGGTGTTCTTCGGCAGCGCGCTCAACAATTTCGGCGTACGCGAGCTGCTGCGCGGCATTGGCGAGCTTGCGCCGTCGCCGCGGCCGCAGCCGGCCGAGCCCCGCCCGATCGAGCCCAACGAGCCCAATGTCACCGGCTTCGTCTTCAAGGTGCAGGCCAACATCGATCCGCAGCATCGCGACCGGATCGCCTTCCTGCGCGTCTGTTCGGGCCGATTCCGCCGCGGCATGAAGCTGCGCCACGGCCGCAGCGGCAGGCTGATGAGCATCCAGAACCCGGTCTTCTTCCTGGCGCGCGAGCGCAACCTCGCCGAGGAGGCTTGGCCGGGCGACATCCTCGGCATACCCAATCACGGCACACTGCGTATCGGTGACACGCTGAGCGAGGGGGAGGACATTCGCGTCACCGGCATTCCCAACTTCGCGCCGGAGATCCTGCGTCGCGTGCGTCTCGACGATCCCTTGAAATCGAAGCACCTGCGCCGCGCGCTCGAGCAACTCGCGGAAGAAGGGGTGACCCGCATCTTCAAGCCGCTCACCGGCGGCGACTGGATCATCGGCGTGGTCGGCGCCTTGCAGCTCGACGTGCTCGCCGCCCGCATCAAGACCGAATACCAGCTCGGCGTGCGCTTCGAGCCGGCGCCCTATGAAGGGGCGCGCTGGGTCGTGGGCGAGCCGGCTGAGCTGAAGCGCTTCACTGACGCCAACCGCTCCGCGCTCGCCGAGGATCACGACCAGGCACCGGTCTATCTTGCGCGCAACGCCTGGGATCTCAACACGACCATCCGCGAGTGGCCGGCGCTCCGCTTCACCGCGACCCGCGAGCAGGCGCTGGGTGTCGCTCAATAGTCTGGGATTGCGTGGCTTTCGGCAATTCCCCGGATTTCCCGATAAATAGCAAGTAATTCTCGAGACCTCTGCGCACTGCTGTGCGTATTTATTTAATTTCCTTGGCGACTTTTGTTGCCGACGCGCGCGTGCCCGAATACTCATTGTGCCTTTCTATGTTTAGCTGCGGCTGCCGGAAGGGCTGCCGCCGGAAGGGTGCCAATGCGTTGGCCACGCCGCTTTGCCCAGGACGATCGCGGCAACGTCCTGATCGAGTTCGCGCTGATCGCCCCGATGTTCGTGCTGCTGCTGCTGGCGATCATCGAGCTCGGGCTCACCATGCTGACGCAGTTCACGCTCGACGGCGCGACGCGCAGCGCGGCGCGTCTCGTGCGCACCGGTCAGGTGCAGGCGCAGGGTAGCCCGATTACCGCCTTCCAGAACCAGCTCTGCGCGGAGCTGAACAGCGTGATACCGACGCTTTCCTGCGACAGTGGCAACGTGCTGTTCGAGGTGCAGGATTTTCCGAACGGCTTCGCCTCGATCGCCTTTCCGCCCTGCACCCGTAACGCCGACCAGGCGGGAACGGGCACGGCATGTCCCTTCTCGCCGGGCACGGGCGGCGAGGTGGTCGGCGTCCGGGTCAGTTATGCACGGCCCTTCATCATCCCTTGGGTCGGGCGCTGCTTGACCGTCGGCAGCTGCTATCTCGGCCTTGGCAGCCAGCAGACCGCGTTGGCCAACTCCTACACCGCCAACCTGGTGTCTACGGTGGTCTTCCAGAACGAGCCCTTCCCATGAAAACGTGGCGCGCGGCACTCATCTGGCGGAGCTTCTGCCGCGATGCGAACGGCACCGCAGCGGTCGAGTTTGCCTTTCTTCTGCCGATCCTGCTCACGCTCTTCTTAGGTTGTTTCGAGGCGAGCAATCTGCTCCTGGCGGAGATCAAGCTCGTCGACGCCACTGAAACGGCAGCCGATCTCATCGGCCAGACCAAGGCGGGCAACGTCCTTCAAACCGCCGACTTCACGAACTTCGACGAAGCGGCGATCCAGGTGATGACGCCGCTGCCGACCGCCGGTTTGCAACTTGCTTACGCCAGCGTCACCTACAATTCCGGCGCGCCGGTGCTCGATTGGCATTACGAGGTGAATGGAGCCGCGCCGATCAGCCTGCAGTCGGTCGCAAGCGGCCTCGGTACCAACGGCTCGACCGACAGCGTGCTCGTCGTCCGCACCACCTACACCTATACCTCGCCGATCAGCTACGTGCTGAACGCGACATATCCCCTTTCCAGCATCGCGTATGGCCGGCCGCGCTATGTCGTGTGCGTGCCGAGCTTTCTGGACAACAACAGCAAGTGCCCGTGAGCGCCGAAGAAGACAAACGAGGAGCTCCCAGCATGCCTCATCTGATGAAGGCTTCGCTCGCGCGTCTCGGCCGGCTGGTCCGGCGCCGCGAGGGCAACGTGGCGCTGATCTTCGCCCTCTGTGCCATTCCGGTCGTCGTAAGCGCCGGCATCGCCATCGATGCAGGACGAGCCTACATGGTGCGCTCCGAGCTCGAGTCAGCTCTCGATTCGGCGGCGCTTGCCGTTGCCTCGAGCACGACGCTCAATGCCGAAGCCTTGCAGACCCGGCTGCAGAGCTATTTCGACGCCAACGATCCATCGATGGCGACGACGACGAATCTGAGCGTCACCATGACCGATCCGACGCAGCCGGTGATCAACCTTACCGCTTCGGTCGAGGTTCCGACGACCTTTCTCCAATTGATGAAGGTCAACACCATTCCGGTCACCGTCAGCAACCAGATTACCCGCGGCACGAACTCGCTCGAGCTCGCGCTGGTGCTCGACAACACCGGATCGATGATGTGCGGTGACGGCATGATGAGCAATTGCGCGCAAGGTGTGCCGCCGACGCATATGGACACGCTGCGCACCGACGCCAAGCAGATCATCGACACGCTGTTTGCGGCGAGCACCGATACGAGCAAGCTCAAGATCGCGGTGGTGCCCTATGTGACCTCGGTCAATATCGGCCCGGCCATGGGCGCCAATCTCAACTCCCACATGGTGATGAAGACCAGCGGCACCTATACCAACAGCAGGGGCCAGAGGACCAATTATGTCGATTCCAAAGGCAATCCGGCCTATCTGGACTACAAGGGCAACCCGATCCTCGACGCTTCAGGTTTCAACATCACCTATGATTCGACGCAGAGTCAGACCTCGCTTGAATGGGTCGGCTGCGCCGTCGAGCCCACGGGCGGCAACGTCGACACCACCGAGCCGTCCGGCGGCTGGGTCGGACCCTGGACGCCCTATTACTGGGTGAGCCAGAGCGGCACCAATTACAGCGGCTCCGACAACGTCTGGGTACCGTCGTCGAAGCCGGCCAAAGCGCAGTATGTCGAGACCGACAATGGCAACTACGCCAGCACCAGCTCAGGCGCCTACTACCAGTCCTATGGGCCGAACCTCGGTTGTCCCATGCCCATGGTGCGGCTCACCAACGATCAGTCTCAGCTCGACAACACCGCGACCGGTATGGCGTCGCGCGCCAATAGCGGCACTGCGATCGACGTCGGCATGATCTGGGGTTGGCGAGCGCTGTCGCCCAATCCGCCCTTCTCGGACGGCCAGCCCTATGGCACGCCGAGCCTGATCAAGGCGGTGGTGCTCGAGACCGATGGCGACAACGACACCGGCGACTATCCGGATTACACGGGCTTTGGCTACATCCGCGACGGTCTCCTCGGCGTCACCACGGCGAGCGCTGCGCTCACCTCGATGCAGAACCGGCTGACCACCGTCTGCAACAACATGAAGGCGGCCGGCATCATCATCTACACCATCGGACTCGGCGATGGCGCCACCAATACGCAGCTTCAGAGCTGCGCCGGGCCCTCGCCGGGAGCGTTCTACGCGGCGCCTACTGCGGCCGATCTGACGTCTGCCTTCGAGGAGATCGCCATCTCGCTCAACAGCCTGCGTCTGACGAAATGACGGCGCTGCGCTCGCGCGACCTGGACGAGCCGGACCAGGCGGAAGACGGCGCCACTTCTCGTCACCGCCCTGGCGGCGGGATGCTGCAGTCGACGCTGATTATCGTCGGCAGCTTCGTCGCCCTCGCGCTGGCGCTCGGCCTCGCCTCGCGCCTCGCCCTGCCGACCCTGCTCGGCGCTGCCGGCCTCGCCGGGATTTCGCGGCCGGCCAGCTCCGGCGGAGCGCTCGCCGCGCGGCCCGTTCCCAACCGACTCGTCTATCGGGCCGACGCCCATGGGCATTTCCTCATCGATGCCTCGATCAACGGAGCGCCGATCCGCTTCCTGCTCGACACCGGCGCCAGCATGGTCGCGCTCTCGCCCGAGGATGCGCGCGCCGTGGGGATCGCGCCGGGTGATCTCCGCTTCAGCGAGACCATGAACACCGCCAACGGTGTCGCCCGCGCCGCGCCGGTGCGGCTGCGCAGCCTGCGCCTCGGCCAGTTCGAGGTCACGGAGGTGCCGGCGGTGGTGATGGAGCAGTCCATGCCGGTTTCGCTGCTCGGGATGAGTTTTCTTGATCGGCTCAGCGGCTACAGCATTCGCGACCGGGTCCTCACCATCGACTGGTGAGCGTCGCGCACTGCGACCGGCGGCTCCCGGCGGGTCATGCGCAGCACGTGACCGCATGAGAATTCCGGGTTACACCTGCTGGCGTGCCGACGGAGATCACCCTGAGCGTCCTCGACCAGTCGCCGATTCGCGCCGGCGGCAGCCCTGCGCAGGCGATCGCCGAGACGGTGGAACTCGCTTGCACCACCGAGCGCCTCGGATACCACCGCTATTGGGTTGCCGAGCACCATTCCTCCGCCGGGCTTGCCGGCACGGCGCCTGAGATCCTCGTGGCCCGGCTGGCCGCTGCCACCGGGGCCATGCGCATTGGCACGGGCGGCGTCATGTTGAGCCATTACAGCGCGCTCAAGGTGGCCGAGACGTTCCGCGTGCTGGAGGCGCTCTACCCCGGCCGGATTGATCTCGGCATCGGCCGCGCCCCCGGCAGCGACTACCTCACCGCCCGGGCGCTGCAGCACGGGCCGGGCGCTCTCGGCATCGAGCATTTTCCCGGGCAAATCGCTGATTTGGTCGGCTATCTTCGCGACACGTTGCCGGAGGGACATCCCTTCGCCGCCGTCCATGCGCAGCCGCGCGGCCCCGGCGCGCCGGAGCTGTGGCTGCTGGGCTCCAGCGATCAGAGCGCGGCCTATGCGGCGCATTTCGGCTGCGCCTTTTCCTTCGCGCATTTCATCACCGATCAGGGCGGCGCGGCGATCATGGCGGCCTATCGCGAGATGTTCCGCCCCTCGCCCTGGCTCGCCGCGCCTCAGGGCAGTATCGGCGTCTTCGTTCTTTGCGCCGACGGCGAGGCGGAGGCGCAGCGCCTGGCACTCTCCCGCGATCTCTGGCGGCTCCGGCTCGATCGCGGGGAGCTTGGGCCGTTCCCGTCGGTTGAGGAGGCGGAAGCCCATCCCTATAGCCGCGAGGACCGCCTGCGCCTCGCCTTCAACCGCCGGCGCCAAGTCGTCGGCGCCCCCGAGCAGGTCAAGGAGCAGCTCCTGACGCTCGGCGCGCTCTATGGCGTCAGCGAGTTCGTGGTCGTGACGATCTGCTATGACTTTGCTGCAAGGCTGCGTTCTTATCAGCTCCTGGCAGAGGTCTTCGGCCTCCTTCAGCGCAGCTGACGGCGGGTGCGACACGCCGTCGCGGCTTGGCCATGGCCGTCTGGGTTCCTACTTAGAGGCGGTGTGTGTCCGGAGGTAGCGCGCATGGACCGCATCATGAGCATGCAGGCCTTTGTTCAGGTGGTCGACAGCGGGAGCTTCTCCGGCGCTGCGAGGCGGCTTGGTGTCTCGCCGGCAGTGGTCACAGGGCATGTGCAGTCGCTCGAGAAGCGGCTCGGCGTCCAGCTCCTCAACCGCACCACGCGCAAGGTGAATCTGACGGAGATCGGCCGCGACTTCTACGACCGAGCCAGCCGCATCCTGGCCGAGATCGATGAGGCGGAAGGCTCGGCGAGCGCGCAGCAATCGACGCCTCGTGGCACGCTGCGCCTCAACACCTCGGTCTCGCTGGCGCGGCTCGTGACACCGCTCATCAACGACTACGTCGCTCTCTACCCCGAGGTGGTGTTCGAACTGGTCATGACCGACCAGATGATCGGCATGGTCGAGGAAGGCTTCGATCTGGCGCTGCGCAGCGGGCCGCTGCCCGATTCGAGCCTGAGAACGCGGCGCCTCGGCGTCGGCCGGCTGGCGCTCTGTGCCTCGCCTGACTATCTCGCGCGCTACGGCAGGCCACAGCAGCCGGAAGACCTCAAGCAGCACAACTGCCTCATCTACATCCACTCGCCGCTCGAGGGTCGCTGGCATCTGAGCGGGACGGATGGCGAACATGAGGTGGAGGTCGCCGGCAATCTCCGCAGCAACAGCATCGAAGGGTTGCGCGCCGCAGCGCTGTCGGGGCTTGGCATCTGCCTGCTGCCGATGGTCAATATCAGCGAGGATTTGAAGGCAGGGCATCTGGTGCGCCTGCTGCCCGATTATCGCACTACCGAGGTGGTGGTGCAGGCGGTCTACCCACCCGGTCGGCACGTCCCGGTGAAGGTCCGCACCTTCCTCGACTTCCTTGTGGAGCGCCTGTGTCCGGGACGTGTGGCGCCGATGCTGCCGAAGGCCGCCAACATGTGATTGGCTACCGGGAGCAAATAGTCTATTCGCGGTGCGCTGCATTGCCGACTGCTGCACTGCAGCACATCTCTCCTGCACGACCGGCGCGAGGCTCGGCCTCGCCGTCGCAAGATTAAAAGACAGGAGAGACCCGCATGGAGGGAAATTCCGGCTTCGGCCATCCCTTCGGCTCTGACGCCATCACCCGAGCGCAGTCGGCGCCGGGCCTTTCGACGCAGCTCGCCCAAGCGCTGTTTCGTGCCGAGCGGCATCGGACCCCGGCTGCGCCGCGAGGGCCGGCGTTGCCGCACCCGGCGAACGACCGGCAGCGCTCAAGCCCGGGATTGGCTTCGACGCGCCTCTGCCGGCTGGCTTGGCGGGCCGCCGGCCGGTAGCCGGAGTCGCCGCAGGACAGGAGAGGGCGGATTTGCTAAAGCTCGGCTCGAACTCCATCCGCCCTCGGGTGCCGTGACTACGCTTCCTCCGCTTCGCGGCGTCATCATTCCGGTAACGCCGTTTCAGCAGAACTGCTCTTTGGTCTGGTGCAACGAGACCAAGCGCGCCGCGGTCGTCGACGGCGGCGGCGAGGTCGATCGTATCTTGGCCGCAGCCGAGGCGCAGGGCGTGGTGATCGAGAAGCTTCTGGTGACGCATGGCCACCTCGACCACGCCGGTGCGGTCGCCGACCTTGCCGGGGAGCTTGGCGTTCCCATCGAGGGGCCGCAGCGCGAGGATCAGTTCTGGATCGATGGCATCGCCGAGGCTGGTCTCCGCTACGGCATGAGCGGCTGCCGGCCCTTCACGCCCGACCGTTGGCTCGAGGAGGGCGATGGCGTCACCATCGGCGCGCAGAGCCTCTCAGTCCATCATTGCCCAGGCCATACGCCGGGACATGTCGTGTTTCATCACGCGCCATCGCAGCTTGCCTTCGTCGGCGACGTGCTGTTCCGCGGCTCGGTCGGGCGCAGCGATTTCCCACGTGGCGACGGAGCCGAACTGATCCGCTCGATCACCGGAAAGCTCTGGCCGCTGGGCGATGACGTGACTTTCGTGCCGGGGCACGGCCCGCTCTCGACCTTTGGCCAGGAGCGGCGCGACAACCCCTTCGTGGCGGACGCGGTGCTGGCTCGGCGACGGTAATTCCCGTTTGATACTTTTCCAAGGTATGATCGGCTCCTAGCCAGACCGTGTCCCAGCTCGGAGTTCGCACCTCCATGCCCGGCGTCGAGGCGGCAGCCGTATTTCCGCTGCTCGACTGGTTCATCCCGAGGGCGTTGCAACGTGACCCCACCGTCCACCGGCGGGCGCGGATGTACGTCATCGCCCATGTCCTGGGGACACCGTTGGGCCTGGCGCTGGCGGCCTACCTCGCCTTTATCGATCCGCACCCGGGCGCCGCCTATCTGGCGATCGTCGGACTGATGGTGGGCTTCTATGTCTATCCCTTCGTGTTGCGCGCCACCGGCTGGCTGACCCTGCTGGCGCCGCTCTCGGTGCAGCATCTCACCTTCCTGATCCTGTTCGGATCCTTCAGCTACGGCGGCGTCAGCTCGCCTTTCCTCACCTGGATCGGCGTGGTGCCGCTCTCCGGCGCCTTCTATCTCGGCGGCCATTCGCGGTTACGGCTGCTGACCCTGGCGATGATCTTCGTTCAGGTGCTGGTCTTCTACGCGATCATCGAGTCCGGCGTACCGATGCCCCAGCACGTGCCGCTCTCGGCGCTATCCGGCATCGGTGTTATTTCGGCGCTCTGCACCTGCTTCTTCGTCGCATTGATGGCGCTCTATTACGCCGGCATTGTCGTGGCGCAGCAGCAGGAATTCGAGCACGAGGTCGACAGCCACCGCCTCACCGAGGCGAAGCTGCGCCTCGCCAAGGAGGATGCCGAGCGCGCCGACCGGGCGAAGTCCGCCTTCCTCGCCAATACCAGCCATGAGCTGCGCACGCCCTTGAACGCCATCATCGGCTTCTCCGAAGTGATCCGCAACGAGACCTTCGGCCCGATCGGCAACGAGCGCTATCGCGATTACCTCAAGGATATCTATGACAGCGGCTGCCATCTGCTGCGCATCATCAACGACATTCTCGATCTGTCGAAGATCGAAGCGGGCAAGGCCACGCTTGACCGGGAGGAACGGGTCGAGCTCGTGCCTGCAATCGAAGCGGCGCTGCGCATGGTGCAGTCCCAGGCGGAGGCCGAACGCATCGCGATCACGCTGGACTTCGTGGGGCCGCTTCCCGCCGTCAGCGGCAGCACCCGCATGCTGCAGCAGGTGTTCATCAATCTGCTCGCCAATGCGGTGAAATTCACCCCGGCGGGCGGCAAAGTGACGGTGCGCGCCGAACGGCGGGACGACAATCATGTCTCGGTCACGATCAGCGATACCGGCATCGGCATGAGCGACGTGGACATTGAGATCGCGCTCACCGCCTTCGGCCAGGTCGACAGCAAGATGGCGCGGCGCTACGAGGGTACTGGGCTGGGCCTGCCGCTTGCCAAGGCGATCATCGATCTGCATCGCGGCCGGCTCGATATCGACAGCCAACGCGGCCGGGGCACCACCATGCTCGTCCTGCTGCCGAGTCTGCGCGAGAGGCAGCCCACGGGGTCCGGCGCGCCGCAATCCGAATCGGCAGCGGCGCTCGGTGCGCCTTGAACACCGACGCGTCGCGGTTCCCTGCTGGCGATCTCTTGCCGCTATGCTCAGCGGTGGTGGCCGGTGCCCGGCGCGATTTCCGCCTCGCTCTCGTGGCGCGGCATGGCGCGCAGCTCTTCCGCCGCCTCGCGCAGCTTGCGGTAGGAGCGCACGCTGAGCGGAATGGAGGCGAGATAGAGCGCGCCGATGACGAGGAGCGTGCCCCAGGGCTCGGTGGTGAGAAAGGCGGCCAGCGCGCCAATCCCGAGCAGCATCGGCAGTACCCATTCGCCCGGCACGCGGAAGCGCTTGAAGGAGAAGGTCGGCACGCGGCTCACCATGAGCACGGCGACGCCGGCCAGCACGATGCCGCTCAGATAGGGCGAGCGGAAGAACTCGGCCTCGAACTCGAAGCTGGCGAACATCGGGATCATCACCAGCCCGGCGCCCGCCGGGGCGGGAACCCCGGTGAAGAAATTATAAGCGTAGGGCGGTAGCTCCGCGCCGAGCTGGGTGTTGAAGCGCGCCAGGCGGAGCGCGCAGCACACGCCGAAGAGCAGCACCAGCACCCAACCGATGCTCGCCAGCTTCACCATCGTCCAGGCGTAGAGCAGCACCGCGGGCGCCACGCCGAAGCTGACGAAATCGGACAACGAATCGAGCTGTGCGCCGAAGGGCGAGGTCCCCTTGAGCAGGCGCGCGATGCGGCCGTCGATGCCGTCGAGCACGCCGGCGATGATGATGGCGGCGGCGGCAGATTGGTACTTGCCGGTCACCGCCAACCGGATCGCCGTCATCCCAGCGCAAAGCGCCAGCAAGGTCAGGATGTTCGGAATCATCCGGTTGAGCGACAGGCTGGTGATCGGTCGGACGCGGATACGGCGCGAGCGGCGCATCAGTGGCTGACCCCGCGGCGCGGCGGCTCCTGTGAGCGTGCATCGGCGATAACCGTCTCACCGCCGACGACCCGTTGGCCGGGAAGCGCCAGCACCGCCCAGCCTGTGGGCAGGTAGACATCGGTGCGGCTGCCGAAACGGATAAGGCCGAAGCGCTGCCCGGCGGCGACTTCCTGGCCTTCGGCCAGGGTGCAGACAATGCGCCGCGCGACGAGGCCGGCAATCTGCACCACGGCGATGTCGGCGCTCTCGGTGGTGGCGAGGCGGATCGCCATGCGTTCATTCTCCTCGCTCGCCTTGTCGAGGCTGGCGTTGAAGAACTTGCCGGCGTGATAGGCACGCTTCACCACGCGTCCGGCCATCGGCGCGCGATTGACATGGACGTCGAGGACGTTGAGGAAGATGCCGATCCGCGTCATCGGTGCATCGCCCAGTCCGAGCTCCGGCGGCGGCAGTGCCGGTCCTGTCGACACGACGCGGCCATCGGCGGGTGCGACCACCAGGCCGTCGCGCAACGGCGTCACACGCCAGGGATCACGGAAGAAATAGGCACACCAGAGCGTGCCGATGACGCCAAGCCAGCCCAGCGGCTGCGCCAACCAGAACAGCAGCGCGGTCAACACTGCAGAGATGGCGATGAAGCGCCAGCCATCGGGATGGATCGGGGCAAGAACCTGTCTCAGCACGCTTCCCGCCTCCTTTGCGGGCGCAGCAAAACTAGCGGAAAAGTCGCGCGGGAGGCAAAGCGTCGGTGCCGGTTCCGCGCTTTCCCGGCGCTATCTCCCCTCGCGGCGCCAAGCGGCAACGAAAAGGCCGAGCGCCAGCAGCAACGCCGCCAGCCCCGGCAGCAGCGGGATTTCCTGCACGCCGGTGACGACGTAGTCGCCATTGGCGCGGAATCCCATCCAATTGCGGCCTGCGCCGTTGCGATCGGGGTCGATCCGCCGCGGCTCCGGCACGGCGCCCGAGCCGACCCAGAAGATGCCGCCGCCGGTCGCCTGCACGTCCGACTTCACCTTCTGATCCGTGGTGCGGACGTCGGCGAACTCGATCGGATTGAGCGCGCCGGCCGCGGCAAGCGCCGTGTGCGTGCCGTCGCTGACGCGATAGAGGCCGCTTTCGCTGATCGCCAGACTGCCGCTGCTTTGCCCGCCATGCGTCGGCTGGAGCTTCAGCGTCTCGAGCTTGCCGCCGGGCCCGACGATCTGTACCGGCCGGTCGTCCGGCTCGAGCGACTGGCGCGTCACCACCAGGCGGTTGCCCTGCACCCTGGCGCGCAGATCGTTCTCCTCGAGCTCCGGCTCCTTCATCAGCCAATAGACCACGCGGCGCAGCAGTTCGGCCTGCGGCCCACCGCCTTCGAAACCGCGCGTCCAGAGCCACATCTGGTCGGAGAGGAGCTGTGCCACGCGGCCCTTGCCTTCGTGATCGAGCACCATCAGCGGCTTTCCGTCATAGCCGCTCATCACGGTGACGCCGCGATGCGGCTCGGCTTCGACATAGCGGAACCACCGGCCCCATTTGGGGGCGTTGCCGTCGCCGGGGTCGCCGGGCAGGCCGGCCGTGACAGGGTCGCGTTCGCCGACCGCCGTAATGCGCGGCTGAAAGCCCTGCTCATAGACATTGCCGGTGGGCTCGGCCGGCAGCACCGCGCCGAGCGGCGTGCGGTAGAGGCTGAGCGGCGTGCCGAAGCTCGGGCCCGCCGCCTCGAGCAACGCGCCGCCATCGCGGACATAACGTGCGATGTTGTCGAGGTAGACCGGCGGCAAGATGCTGCGGTGGCGATAGCGATCGAAGATGACGAGGTCGAACTCGTGCAGCTTGACGTCGAAGAGCTCGCGGATCGGGAAGGCGATGAGCGACAGTTCGCGGATCGGAGTGCCGTCCTGCTTCTCCGGCGGGCGCAGGATAGTGAAGTGGATGAGGTCGACCGAAGGATCGGATTTCAGGATGTTGCGCCAGGTGCGCTCGCCCTGATGCGGCTCGCCGCTGACCAGCAGCACCTTGAGCCGGTCGCGCACGCCGTTCACCACGAATGCGGCCCGATTGTTGTCGAGGGTGAGCTCATGCGGACCCGCATCGACCGACACTTCGAAGACATTGGGGCCGCCATGGTCGATTGCGACCTTGAGCGGAATGTCGCTGCCCACCGGTACGAGTCTGGTCACCGGCGGCCCGCCGTCCTTGCGCAGCGTGAGCCGCGCCTCCTCGCCAGGCGCGCCCTGCGGCAAGTCCTCGACCCGCACGACCACCTGCTGCTCCTTGCCGACGAGACCGAAGCTCGGCGCATTCTTGACGACGAGGCGGCGATCGGCTTCCCCCGGATTGCCGGTCAGTAGCACGTGCAGTGGCGCCTTGAAGGCAAGCCGACTTGGCGGCGGCATGTCGTGCACCTCGCCGTCCGTGATCATCACCGCCCCGGCGATGCGCTGGCGCGGCACGTCGGCAAGCGCGCGGCTCAGCGCGGTGTAGAGCTCGGTGCCGGTGTCGGCGAGCGCCGCGTTGGGATCGGGGGCGCCGGCATGGACGATGCGGACATCGAGATCCTTGAACCGTTTGAGGCGCTGCGTGAGCTCCTTCAGCGCCGCCTCGGCATTGTGACGCCGGTCGCCAATGCGCATGCTCGGGCTGTCATCGACGACGATGGCGGCCACGTCATGCTGCGGCTGGCGCTGCTCCTCGATCAGCGACGGGTCGACCAGGATGAGCAGCAGCAGCGCGAGGCCCAGCGTGCGCCAGACCAGCCCGCGCGCACGGCGCCAGGCACCGAAGGCAAGCGCGATCGCCGCAAACGCGGCGAAAGCCGCGATCGCAGCCCAGGGCAACAGTGGCGAAAAGGCGAGGCTGTAGCCGGCGACGGTCATTGCCCCAGCCTCTCGAGAATGGCCGGCACATGCACCTGGTCGGATTTGTAATTGCCGGTCAGCGCGTACATCACCAGGTTGACGCCGAAGCGATAGGCTTGCTCGCGCTGGCGCTCGCCGCCTGGTACGACCGGGTAGAGCGGATTGCCATTCTGGTCCATCGCCCAGGCGCCAGCCCACTCGTTGCTGCCGACGATGACGCTGGAGACGCCATCATTGACGCGGTCATTGGCCGGCTCGACCCAGACCCCGCCGCCATCCCAGCGGCCGGGGAAATCCTGCATGAGGTAGAAGGATTTGGTCAGCACGTGATCGGGCGGGACCGGCACTAACGCCGGGATGTCGAGTCCGGCGGCTAGGCGGCGCAGACGCTGCTGCGCCGCGCCGGCGGAGAAGGCCGTATGCTCGCCCTGGTCGCGCGTGTCGAAGAGGATCGTACCGCCGGTGGCGAGATAGCGGTTGACACGCTCGATCGCCTTGGCCGAGGGCAGCGCCTGCCCCTCCACCACCGGCCAATAAAGCAGCGGGAAGAAGATCAACTCGTCGTGCTCGACATCGACCTCCATAGGCGCTGCCACCTCGGCCGCGGTGCGCTGATTGAGAATGTTGGAAAGCCCGGTGAGCCCGGCCTTAGACTCGGCATCGATATCGGGAATACCGGTGCGCACATAGGCGAGGTGGAGCTCGCTCGTGGCCTGGATCGCGAAACTGTCGTCCGGGTCCTGCGCATGCGCCGGCAGCGCGCCCAGCGTGACCAGCAGCAAGGCTGCACCGATCCCTGCCCCGGCTCGGCGCCGTGCGGCCCCCGGCAATAGTCCGCGCAGCGCGTAGGCGATGACGAGGTCGATCAGCGCCAGCGCCAGCGCCGCGCCGAGCAGCCACGGCCGGAAGTCGATCTCGGGGCTCCTTGCATAGCCCTCGCGCGTGACGCCCCCCGGCAATGCTCCCAGCGCGCCGAAGCGCGTCACCGCCCCCGAGAGGTTGAGCGCGCGCCGCGCATCGGGCGTACCGTAGAACCCCGGCGGATGGCTCGGCGAAGCGGTCGTGGCGGCAAGCGCACCGGCGGCGATGGTCTCCGCCGTCGCCGGTGCGCGCTGCAGCCGGCCGAAGCCGTCGAGGGCCTCGACCGGCGGCAGGGCGACCTTGGCATTGCCGGAAACGCCCTGGCTCAGCGCCACGATCCGGCGCAGCATATCGACGAAGAGGCCGGAGATGGCGAGGTTCGACCATTCCGGATCGGCGGTCGTATGCACCAGCACCAGCCAGCCCTTGCCGCGCTTCGCGGCGGTGACCAGGGGTGTGCCGTCGGTGAGCCGAGCCCAGGTCTTGCCGCCGAGATCAATCGTCGGCTCGGCCAGCACTTGGCGCGACACGGTTACGTCGGGCGGGATCCCCAGTCCGGCAAACGGGCTGCCGGCGCTGAATGGCGCCAGCTTCGCCGGCTTCTCCCAGGAGAGCGCGCCGCCGAGCGTACGCCCGCCGCGCCGCAACGTCACCGGCAGCAGATCGTCGCTGGTCTGTTGGGCCAGATGCGGACCGGCGAAGCGCAGAATGACGCCACCGCCTTCCATCCATTTGACAAGCGCCGCCTTTTCCTCGGCTCCCGAGGGCGGCACGTCGGGTAGAGCCAGTACTGCGATGTCGCCCTTGAGCAGGGTTGCGACGTCGCCGCGGCGCACTTCGCTGAAGGGCGCAAGCGCACGCTCCAGGTAATAGGCGCCGCTCAGCAGCGGCTGCGGCGCGCTGCCGCGTCCGGGCGCGACGATACCGACCGGCCGCCGGCGCCAGCGCTCGTCGAGCAGCAGCGCCGCGCCGGCCGAGGGTTCGCCCTCGATCTTGATCGCAGTGGCGCGGTTCCTCAGCTCGCTCGGCATGGCGAGATGCGCGACGACACGATCGACACCGGGCGCCATCGCGACTTCCTGGCGTGCGAGGAGCCGCCCGTCATCGCCGACGGCGCGAACGAAGAACCGATCGGGCGTACTCGCATCGGCGCGCCGCACGGTCGCCGTCAGGTCCGGCTGATCGGTATCGGCAGGAGCAAGGAGGCGCGGCAAGTCACTGACGGGATCGGCGAGTATGCGCAGGCTGCCGTAGCGCTGCAGTCCCGCGGCGAAATCGGCGGCGTCGCCCTGGTCGATGCCGTCGCTGATCCAGACGACGCTCGCCGCGCTGCCGATGCCGAGTTTGGCAAACCGTTCCAGCGCTGCCTTGCGGTTCTCGGGCCAGGGCTCGGGCACGAGTTCCGCTGCCGCGGCGTGCGCATCGCTCGGCCTCAGCACCGAGAGGGCCGGCGCCGCCCGGCCGCCCGGGGGCGGCGCGGTGCCGAACAGCACGATGCGCCGGCCTTCGCGTTCGGCATGGTCGATCAGGCGGTCGACCGCGGCGCTGTGCTCATCCCAGTGGCGTGCGGCGGTCCAGCCATTGTCTATGGCGAGCACCAGTGGCCCGCTACCCGGCAGCGCCGCACCCGGATTGAGCAGCGGCTGCGCCAGACCGAGGATGACCAGCGCGATCAGCGCCATGCGCAAAAGGATGAGCCAGAGCGGCGTCTTTGCCGGGGTCTCTTCCTTGGGCGTGAGGCCGAGCAGCAGGCGAAGGGCGGGGAAGCGGATGCGTCGTGGTGCCGGCGGGGTCACGCGCAGCAGCCACCACAGCACCGGCAGTACCGCGAGACCCAGCAGCAGCCAGGGCGAGGCGAAGGCGAGGGCGCCGAGCGAGAGCATCGCCCGCTATCCTCGCCTGGGCTCGGCCAGCGTGCCGTAGAGCGCGAGCAGCGCCGTATGCGGCGGCCGGTCGGTGCGATGCATACCGAAGCTCCAGCCGGTGGCGCGGGCGATCGCGGCGAGCCCTTCCCGATGCGTCGCGAGCTTCCGCGTGTAGGCCTCGCGCACCGTCTCGACGCGGCTGATCACCAGCGGCGCTTCGCGTTCGAGCCCCTCGAAGCGCACGCGGCCGGCGAAAGGCAGCGTCTCCTCGGCCGGGTCGAGCACCTGCAATAGATGCCCGCGCAGTCCCGAAGCGGCAAAGCGACCGACCAGCGCGTGGATCTCGTCGAGCGGCGCCAGCAGGTCACTGATCATCACCGCTTGGCCGTGGCGCGGCAACGGCTCGAAGCGCGGAAGTCCCGCTGGCTCGCCCGGTCGTCCCAGCGTCAGCGCGAGCCGGCTCAGTACCGCGCGGCCGGTCGATGGTGGCAGGCCGGACCCGAGCAGCGCGACACGCTCGCCGCCGCGGATGAGCAGCGCCGCAAGCGCGAGCAGCAGCAGATCGGCGCGATTGCGCTTCGTCGGCAGCTCCGCTCGCGAGGTATAGTCCATCGAGGGCGAGGCGTCGCGCCACAGCCATACGCTTTGGGCAGCCTCCCATTCCGTCTCGCGGATGTAGAGCCGCATCGATTTCGCGCTCTCGCGCCAGTCGATGCGCGGTACCGGATCGCCCGGCTGGTATTGGCGGAATTGCCAGAACGTCTCGCCAGTGCCGACGCGCCGCCTGCCGTGCACGCCCTGCGCCACGGTGGTCGCGACACGCTCGGCCTCGACCAGCAGCGGCGGCAGCGTCGCCGCGAGCTGTTCGGCGCGGTGCTGGAGCGCCGCTTCCGCCATCAGCGCAATGGCGCCATCAGGCGGTCGATGATGGCGGCCATGGTGACGCCGTCGGCGCGGGCCACGAAATTGAGCGCCATGCGATGGCGCAGCACGGGCGGCGCGAGCGCCACCACATCATCGACCGACGGCGCGAGCCTGCCGTCGAGCAGCGCGCGGGCGCGGCAGGCGAGCATCAGCGCCTGGCTCGCGCGAGGGCCCGGGCCCCAGGCGATGTGCTGGCGCGCCTCGGCGATCTCGCTCTCCTCCGGGCGTCCCGAGCGCACCAGCGCGAGGATCGCCTCGACCACGCTTTCGCCCACCGGCACGCGGCGCACCAGGCGTTGCGCCGCGAGCAGCTCGCCGGCCGAAAGCGCCGCGCCCACCTGTTCCTCGGCAACGCCGGTGGTGGCGACCAGCATCTGCCGTTCGGAGGCCAGATCGGGATAACCCACATCGATCTGCAGCAGGAAGCGGTCGAGCTGCGCCTCCGGCAGCGGATATGTCCCTTCCTGCTCCAGCGGGTTCTGTGTCGCCAGCACGTGGAAGGGGCGGGGTAGCGGATGATACTGGCCCGCGACCGAGACGCGGCCCTCCTGCATCGCCTGCAGCAGCGCCGATTGCGTGCGCGGGCTGGCCCGGTTGATCTCGTCTGCCATAAGGAGCTGGCAGAACACCGGCCCCGGGATGAAACGGAAGGAGCGGCGGCCGCTCTCGCTCTCCTCCAGTACCTCCGATCCCAGAATGTCCGCCGGCATCAGGTCGGGCGTGCACTGGATGCGCTTGTCCTCGAGCCCGAGCACCGTGCCCAGCGTCTCGACGAGCCGCGTCTTCGCCAAGCCCGGCACGCCGATCAGCAGCGCGTGCCCGCCCGCGAGCAGCGTGATCAACGCTTGATCGACCACCTCGCGCTGGCCGAAGATGACGCGGCCGATCCTCTCCCGCACCTGCGCCAAGCGTTGACCCAGAGCGTCGATCTCGGCGACGAGGTCGGCGGGGCCGCCGGTCTGCGCCAGGTTTTCAGTGACACTCACGAGCGCGGCTCCTCTTGCTACATATAGGGGTGATCATGACGGATAAGGCGGCCCCTTCAAAGTCTCTCGACGATCTCGCCGGCCGGCTCGTTTCGCCTAGCGGAGAGCCCGCCGCGGCGCCCGGGCGTGTTCTCGTCGATTGCGGTCATTTCGATATCACCGTCGCGCGCGACGGAACTTGGTATTATCGCGGATCTCCCATTCGCCGCCTGCCGCTCGTCCGCTTGTTCAGCACCGTGCTCAGGCGCGAGGCCGATGGCGGCTTCTGGCTGCAAACGCCGGCGGAGCGGGGTCGGATCACTGTTGAGGACGCGCCCTTTGTCGCTGTCGAACTGACGCGGCGAGGCGAGGGCCCGCAGCAGGAGCTGATCTTCCGCACCAATATTGACGATACTGTGGCGGCCGATCGCGAGCATCCGTTACGTGTCGTCAACGATCTCGCCACCGGCGAGCCCAGCCCCTACATTCTCGTGCGAGACGGTCTGGAAGCCCGGATCAACCGGCCGGTATTCTACGAGCTGGTGGAGCTGGGGCGAGAGGAGCGGGTCGGCGACGCGACCCTGTTCGGTGTATGGAGCAAGGGAACCTTCTTTCCGCTGGGTCGCCTGGAAGCCTGACGCCCGACGAGGTGCGCCGCCGGCTCGCGCATTCGGTGTCCGGCTGGCGCTCGAGCGATCCCGCGACGCTGGCAGCGGTCCGCGGCGATCATTCGCTGGTGCCCGGCGGCACACCCCCGGCGGTGCCGCTGACCTCAGCGGCCGTCCTGGTGCCGCTGGTCATGCGCCCGGAAGGGCTCACCGTGCTGCTGACCCAGCGGACGCAGCACCTCGCCGCCCATGGCGGGCAGATCTCGTTTCCCGGCGGCAAGCAGGAGCCCGAAGACGCGGATTCCGTCGCCGCCGCGCTGCGCGAGACCGAAGAGGAGGTCGGGCTGCCGCGCGATCATGTCGAGGTGATCGGCCGGCTCGACACCTATGTCACCAGTACCGGCTTCGAGGTGACGCCGGTGGTGGGGCTGGTGCGCGCGCCCTATCCGTCGCGTCCCGACCCGGTCGAGGTCGCCGAGATCTTCGAGGTGCCGCTCGCCTTTATCGTCGATCCCGTCAATCACCGGCGCGACAGCCGCGAGTTCAAAGGGAGGCAACGCGTCTTCTATGTGCTGCCCTATCAGCAGCGCTATATCTGGGGTGCAACGGCAGGCATGCTGGTCAATCTCGCGCAAGTGCTGACCGGCTGAGCTGATGCTGCGCATCCTTCTCACCATCGTCCTGCCGCTGCTGCTGCCGACCGCGCTCTACCTGCTGTGGATCGCTGCGGCGCGGCATCTCAGGCCAGCTGATGCGGGGCCGTCGCGGACGCTGCCTTGGCCCTGGCTCGCCGCGGCGGGTGTCGTGCTGGCGGTGATGGTGATCTACCTCATTGGCGTACAGATCGGCGGCTCCGCCCAAGGTGTTTATGTGCCGCCGCGCTGGGAAGGCGGTAAGATCGTCCCTGGTCATATCGAGCCGGCGCCACCCGATGCCGGCTAATGACGCCGAAGCGCCGGCCTGGCGCATCGTCCCGCAACCTTGGATGGAGGAGCCGCCGGTACGTGCCGTGCTGACGGCACTGGGCGGCGCCGGGCGCTTCGTCGGCGGCTGCGTGCGCGATGCGCTGCTCGGCCGCGTCATCGGCGACATCGATCTCGCGACGCCGCTACCGCCGGGCGAGGTGATGCGCAGGCTCGCGGCGGCGGCGATCAAGGCGGTCCCGACCGGGCTCGCCCACGGCACGGTGACTGCCGTGGTGCCGCCGCGCCGGCTCGAGATCACCACCTTGCGCCGCGACGTCGAGACCTTCGGCCGGCATGCGCGCGTCGCCTTCACCGTCGATTGGGCGGAAGATGCGATGCGTCGCGATTTCACGATGAACGCGCTCTTCCTCGACGCAGAGGGGAACGTGTTCGATCCCGTTCATGGTCTGTCGGATCTGCAAGCGGGGCGCGTGCGCTTCGTCGGCGACGCCGCGACCCGCATCCGCGAGGATGTGCTGCGCATCCTGCGCTTCTATCGCTTCCAGGCGCGTTACGGTCGCGGCGAGGCAGATAGAGCCGCACGCGATGCGTGCCGCGCACTCGCGTCGCTGCTGCCCAACCTCTCGGGCGAGCGCGTCGCTGGCGAGTTCCTGAAGCTGCTGGTGGCCGCCGACCCGGTGCCGACGCTGCGGCTGATGCAGCAGGACGGCGTGCTTGGTGTGCTGCTGCCCCAAGCCCGCCGGCTCGAGCGGCTGGAAGGACTGATCCGCTTGGAAGAAGCGCCCGATGCGATCCGTCGGCTTGCGGCGTTGCTTGCGGGCGATGCGGCGTCGGCTGCCGAGCGGCTCAAGCTCTCCGCCGCCGACCGCGACCGGCTGCTGGCGCTGGAAGCGGCGCCGCCGCTCGACCTCGCCACCGACGACCGCACCCAGCGGCGTCTCGCTTGGCGGTTCGGCGCCGAGCTCTATTGCGATGCGGTGCTGCTGATCGCCGCGGAAGGGGGCGATGCGGCACGCGTCCGCCATCTGCTCGCGCTCGCCGAAGCATGCCGCACGCTGCGCTTTCCCTTGCAGGGCCGCGACGTGACGGCACTTGGCCTTCCCGCCGGCCCCGAAATCGGCCGGCTGCTTAAGGAAGTCGAGGAGTGGTGGATCGCCGGCGATTTCCAAGCCGATCGTCGCGCGGCGCTGGTCGAGCTGAAGCGGCGCGCAGGCTGAGCCGGCGACGCGCGGCGAACGCTTGTCGAATATCCGCCGTTTATCGTGGTAGGTTCGCCGCAAATCGCGAAATTGCGTGTTTGGCACGAAGGAGGTCTTGCGGATGAAGGACGATGATCGGGTGAAGCGCGCTGTTGGCCGCCGGGCGATGCTGCGCCGCGCGGCGCTTGTCGCTGCGGCCGCGCCGTTGCTCGGGCTTGGCGCCAAAGAGAGTTTCGCCGACGAGAAGATGTCGCAGAAGGACGCCGAGTATCAGCCGACGCCCAAGGGCGCGCAGTCCTGCGCTACCTGCCTGCAGTTCACACCGCCATCCTCCTGCAAGCTGGTCAAGGGCAAGATCAGCCCGCAGGGCTGGTGTAGCTTCTGGGGTCCAAAGCAGTAGCCTCGCGGACGGCGCTCATGCCCATCGCCTCGCTGCTGCGGCAGGAGCTGCTCGCCGCCATCGACTACCGCTGCACCGCCAAGCCGCATGACCCGCTTTTCGTCGAGTGCCATGGGGGCTACTCGCTCTCCTATGTGCGCAAGGGCAGCTTCGGTTGCCGCAGCCGAGGTCGCTCCTTCGAGCTGGTCGCCGGTTCCCTCCTGATCGGCTATCCGGGCGACGAGTACACCTGCAGCCACGACCACGTCGTGGGCGACGAATGCCTCTCCTTCCAGCTCGCGCCGGCGCTGGTCGAGGCGCTCGGCGGCGCCGATGCGGCGTGGCGCGCCGTTGCGCTGCCGCCCCTGCCGGAGCTGATGGTGTGGGGCGAGCTGGCGCAGGGGGCGGCCTCGGGCGAAAGCGATATCGGCCTCGACGAAGCCGGCATCGCGCTCGCGCTGCGCTTCGTGGCGCTTTCCGCATCGCGCGAGCGGCGAGCGGCGGCGCCTGCCGCGCGCGACCGCCGTCGTGCCGTCGAGGCGGCGCTCTGGATCGATGCCCATGCCGCAGAGCCGCTCGATCTTGCGCGCAGCGCCGCTGAGGCGGGGCTCAGCCCTTTCCACTTTTTGCGCCTCTTCCACGCCGTGATCGGCATCACGCCGCATCAATATCTGGTCCGCTCGCGGCTCCGTCGCGCGGCGCGGCTGCTGGCTGCGCCGCAGAAGTCGATCACCGACATCGCCTTCGAGGTCGGCTTCGGCGATCTCTCGAACTTCGTGCGCAGCTTCCACCGCGCCTCCGGTCTTTCGCCGCGCCGCTTCCGCCAGGCCTCGCGCGGCGACCGGCAGCTCGTCGAGGCGCGGCTCGCCGCTCACTCGCGCCGCTGAAGCGCCTCAGGCCGGCGCGGCCGTCTCGACGCCGATGCGCTCGAGCGGCCCCACCGCCTTTTCCAGCAGCGGCCGCACTTCGGCGGCGAAGCGCTCGATCGAGGCAAGCGCAAGATTGAGCGTCGAATCGCCGGCCTGGAATTGCAGCAGGTAGTGGCAGGGCTGGGCGCGCCGGACCTCCTCGGCCATGCGCTCGGCAATGAGCTCGGCGCTACCCACCAGCATGTGCCGCGCCATTTCGTCGAGGCTCATCTCGCCTTCCCAGGGCTTCTCCAACAGCATGCCGCCCGCTATCGCCTGCTGGCGATGGCGCAGGCTCTGCGACAGGCGAATTTGGTGGCGGACATTCTCGAGGAAGTCGCGCGCGACGGCGCGGTCCTCGGTGACACAGACATGGCGCAGCACGGCGAAGCGCAACCGGGCCGGATCTTGGCCTTCCTGGCGATAGATCTCCTCGTAACGCCGGCGCGCGGCCGCCAGCATCTCGGCGGTGAAATGGCGCGGCGTCACCATGACCGCATAGCCCTTCGCCGCCGCCATGCGCTGCAGCCGCGGATTGTCGCCGGCCATCCAAATGTCCGGGACGCCGCGCAGACTCTGCGCCGCGATGTGCGTTTCCGGCAGGCTCAGTCGCGGGCTCTCATGGCGGAAGCTGACTTCGGTGAGCGCCTTCTCGAGCAGCGCTACGAAGTCGATCAGCTTGTCGGCCGAGTCCTCCAGCGATTCGCCGAAGCGCTCGAACTCGTAGGGCTGATAGCCGCTGCCGATGCCGAGCACGAGTCGGCCATGGGTGAGGGCATCGACCATGCCGATTTCGGAGGCGAGGCGGACCGGATGGTAAAGCGGCACCACCACCACGCCGCTGCCCAGCTTGATCCGCTTCGTCTCGCCGGCAAGCCGCGCCACCATCATCAGCGGTGAAGGGCAGACGCAGTAATTCGAGAAGTGATGCTCGGCGAACCAGGAGATGGCGAAGCCCGCCTGTTCGGCCGCCTTCACCTGCGCGACCGCTTCGTCATAGAGCCGCTCAGCCGGCGTCCCCGGCGTGCGATAGCTCATCAGGTTGAACTGCCCGAAATCCATGGCGACCCCGCTTTTCCGACCCCCGTCCGCAGTATCGGGCGGCAGGAAGCGCGGCTCAAGCGCTGCTCACCGGCGCAGTAGCAGTGCCGCCTCCGCCGCGGCCGCAAGCGCCGCCAGAGCGGCGGCGCCTGCGAGGGTGAGGCGGAAGCCGTCGAGGAAGGCGGGAAGGGCGGCGCTGCCCTCGGCAAGCGCGTGCGCCTCGAAGCGGGCGTAGGCGACGCTCAGCAGCGACGCACCGACGACGATGCCGATGGTGCGGGTCAGGAGGGCGAGGCTGCCGGCGACGCCGCGCGCGCTCTGCGCGATGCTGCCGGTGACCACCTCCATATAGGCGAACTGGAAAAGCCCGAGGCCGAGCCCTTGCAGCGCAAGGCCGAGGACGAGTCCGCCGAGCGCGCCGGCGTAGGCTGCGATGAGCGCGAGCCCCGCGGCGGTGAGGAGCGCGCCCAGCGTCGTGACGCTGCGCGCGCCGAGCCGCCGCACGAGCGCTACGCCCAAGGGCGAACCCGCCACCGTAGCGAAGCCCGAGATCGCCAGCACAGCGCCGGCCGCTGCGTCCGGCACCTTCGCCACCCGCGCGAGCTCGTAAGGCACCAGCAGCAGCACGGCGAAGCTCGCGAGGTTGACCAGCACGCTGCCGCCATTGACGAGCGCAAAGCCGCGTCGGCGGAATACCGAGAGATCGATGATCGGATGGCGCGTCCGCCGTTCCTGCCGGATGAATCCGGCAAAGCAGGCGGCCGCACCCGCGGCGCAGAGCAGCGCCCAGGGATCGGCCGCCCGGCCGGCACCGAAGCGATGGATCGCCAGCAGCAGCGCGGCGAGCGCGAGCGCCAGCAGACCCGCGCCGGCGAAATCGAAGCGCTCGCCCGCGGCCTCGCCTCGCCTCGCCGGCGCGGCATCGCGGTAGAGCAGGAAGGCGGCGAGCGCCAGCGGCGCGCGGAACCAGAACACCGCAGGCCAGCCCCAGCGCGCGATGAGCACGCCGCCGAGCAGTGGGCCGAGCGCAATGCCGAGCGAGAACATCAGCGTATAGAGACCAAGCGCGCGGGCGCGCTCGCGCTCGTCATAGAGGGCGATGAGGAGCGCCGGTCCGCAGGCGAGCACCAAGGCCGAGCCGATGCCCTGCGCGAAGCGTGCGGCGAGCAGCAGCGCGTAGTTTGGCGACGCTGCACAGGCAATGAGCGCCGCCGCGCTCCAGACGAGGCCGGCGCGGAAAATGGTGCCATGCCCGGCGAGATCGCCGATTCGCCCCATCGCCAGCAGCAGCGCGGCATAGGTGAGCGTATAGGCAACTACCAGCCACTGGATCTCCGCCAGCGGCAGGGCGAAGGCGCTAGTGATCGGTGGGAAGGCGATGTTGACCGCGGTGTCGAGCGGCACGATGGCGGTGCCGAGCCCGATCAGCAGGACGCGCCCGCTTCGCCCGACGGTCATCGCTGAGGTGCTGCGGCGAGCCTGAGCGCCAGCGGCCCAAGCGCGGCGAAGGCAGCAATCGTGAGGAAGCCCGCCCGCCACGCGGCGGTGCTCTCGGTCCCGCCGGCGAGATCGAGGACGATGCCGACCACCAGCGGCCCGACGAAGGAGGCGCCGAAGCCGGCGCTCGCCTGCAGCGCGAGGCTCGCCCCCTGCACCTCGGCGGGCGCGGTCTCGACGGTGCCGGCCATGAGCGCGCCGGCATCGGCGGGGATGGCGAAACCGTGCAGCACCACCAGCGCTACCAGCAAAGCATAGCTGTCCTTGGCCGCGAAGCCGACGCCGGCCGCTACTGCCGCCGAGCTCAGCATGATGAGGGTGACGGCGCGCGTCCGGCCGATGCGCAACGCGAGCTCGTTGCCGAGCACCGTGCCGGGAACGCCCACCAGGGTCGCGGCGGTGGCAATCTCGGTCGGCGTCCAGGCGGAGGCAGCGGTGCCGGCGCGCGCCGCGGCGAAGGCGAGCAGGCTCACCACCCAGGAGCGCATCGCCAGCGCTTCGAAGTTATGGAGCGAATAGGCGAGGATGTAGCCGATGACGGCGCGGCTTCGTGCAGCCCGGCGGAAATCGCCGACGATGCTGCTGCGCCTCGGGCGCGGCAGCGGCGCCTCGGGCCGCACCAGGGTCGCGGCGAGCAGCATCGCCGCCGCCGGGCCCAAGGCCGCGGCGACGAAGGCCATGCGCCAGCCGTAGAGCGCTTCCACCCAGCCGGCGAGCAGGAAGGAGAGCCCGGTGCCGAACGAATAGCAGGCGGTATAGACCGCCACGGCGCGCGAGGCGTCGCGGTTGCGGCTGCGGTCGGTGAGAACCTTGAGTCCCGGCATATAGGTGCCCGCAAGCCCCACGCCGGCGACGGCGCGCCAGAAGAGCGCCGACCAGAATCCCGCAGCGAACGCGGCGAAGGCGAAGGTGGCAAGGGCCGAGAGCGCGGTGCCGGCGATATAGACTGGGCGCGCATCGTAGCGATCGGTGGTGCTCATGATGAACGGCACGGCGAGCACGTAGCCGACGTAATAGATGCCGCTGATCCATCCGGCCTCGGCGTTGCTCAGGCCCCAGTCGGCGGTGAAGCCGGGCAGCAGCGCCGCGAATGTGGCAAGCGGCAGAATGCCCACGAGCAAGCAGAAGCTCATGCAGAGGGTGAGCGGGGTGCCGCGCATGAGCGGCAGAATAGCGGCGCTTAGGGAAAGGGCGAGATGCCGATCACCGGGCCATGCGCGCCGAGCAGCAGCGCATAGACGACAAGCCCCGCCAGCCAGCGCTTGGCGCCGATCTCGCCCGGGCAGAACTGGTTGCGGCCTTGCGCGATGGCGGCGAAGGGCAGAATCGAGGTCTCCGCGGCGAAGCGCTCCCAGGCCGCGCCCGCGCCGCGTCGGCGCTTGGCGTCGATCGAGAGAGTGCCTGCGAAGGCGACGAGGGTGAGGCTGCCGAAGAGCACCAGCGAGGCGGCGTCGCCATTGCCGATCAGATGCACCAGCGCCCAGATGCCGGTGCCGATCAGGAAAGGATGGCGGGTGACGCGGAGTATGCCCGTCGCCGGCTGGGCGAGGCGCGCTTCCTGCGCGACCGCGGTGGGGCTCGGTGTGGTGAGGCCGATCACGACCAGCAGCGTTGCCGGCAGCATCAGCGCGACCGCGACCGGCTTCCACCAGAGCAGCAAGCCCCAGCTCGGCAGGTAGGGCGCACCACGATAGGCGAGGGCGAGCCAGGCAAGCCCCGCAATCGACGCGACTGAGAACGCCGCCTGATAGCCCTTCCCGCCCAGCGCCGCAACCGCGCGATCGCGCAGTCGCGTGCCGGCGATGCCGAGATGGATGGCGACGAAGAAGATCGCGGCCAGGATCAAGGACAGCATGAGCAGGCCTCCTTTCGTCTTTGCGCGGTCAATCGTCGCCTCGTCTCCCCGCTCTTACGCCGGCGGGCTGCCGGAGTCGATGATCTCGCGCAGATAGGCCACATGCTCGGCAAAGGCGCGCCGCCCGGCGGGGGTCGGGCGGATGCGCGTCTGCGGCTTCTTGCCGACGAAGCGCTTCTCGATGGCGACGTAGCCGGCCTTCTCCAGCGTGTCGAGATGTGCACCGAGATTGCCGTCGGTGGCACCGACGAGATTCTTGAGGCGGGTGAACTCGAGTGCCGCGTCCTGGGCGAGCACGTTGAGCGCCGCCATGATCTTGAGCCGCACCGCCTGGTGGATGACGTCGTTCAATCCGTTCATTTAGGAGCCTAGCCCTGACGGCGCAGCCACAGACCGCTGGCGAAGAGTCCGCCGCCCACCGTCGCCGCGAGCCAAAGCGGATACCACTCGCCCGCCCAGAAATATCCCGCCAGGATGAGCACGGTCGCCGTGATGCCGACGACGATATAGAACGCGCCGAGCCAAAGTCCCATCAGCACATGGCAGAACATGACGAGGCTTGGCCAGAAGGCGCCCAGCTGGCGGTGCGTGAGCGGCCCCAGCATCCAGATCAGCATGGCCTGAGTGCGCCGGCGCCGCTCCGCCGCCTTCATGCCGACCAGGAGCAGCGGATACTCGACATTCTCATAGGCCGAGAGCACCGGAATCAGGTTGAATCCCTGGAAGATGAAGCCGATGTTGCGCGCGCGGAAATCGGCGAGCGCGTTGTCGCCGAGCCGGCCGATCGCCCGGCCGCCGACCTCGACGCTGCCGGAGGTGGGGGCGTCAATGCAGCCGATGAGATTGAGCAGCGTGGTCTTGCCGCTGCCGGAGGGGCCGATGATCATGGTGAAGCGGTTGCGCGGGATGTCGAGGCTGATGCCCCGAAGCGCGGCGACCGCCACTGTTCCCGTGCGGTAGGTTTTCTCCACCCGGCTCAACCGGACCGCGGGCTGATCCCCGACGGCGGTGCTGTACGGCTCGCCCATGCGCTCTATACTGCAGAGTACTTTGAAAGTCAAGCGTGGCGGCGGCGGGATAGAGTGCGCTCGCTATGGCGAAGCGAGCGTGATGGCGGCCCGAGAGGCGAGGGTGTACGAGACTTGGCGCCGACGGGGCGGTGGTGGAGGCGTGGAGTGCGGCTAGGGCCCATGCGCCTGCTGCCGCCCGATGCGCAACCCGAGGCGCGGCTCCTGCTCCTTGGCCGCGGCTTGCGCGCCTTCGGCGACGGCTTCGTGAGCCTCATCCTGCCGCTCTACCTGAAACTCCTGGGCTTCCACGACCTCGCGATCGGCATCCTCACGGCGGCAACGCTCGCCGGCTCGGCGGGGCTGACCCTCCTCGTCGGATTCCGCGCGCAGCGCTACGGCCATCGCCTGCTGCTGCTCGGCGCCACCCTGCTGATGATCGGAACCGGCATGGGCTTTGCGCTCGAGACGCGCTTCTGGCCGCTGCTGCTGGTGGGCTTTCTCGGCACGCTGAACCCGTCTTCGGGCGATGTCAGTCTCTTCCTCCCGCTGGAGCAGGCGCTGCTTGCCGACGTCACGCCCGACCGCTCGCGCACCGCGCTCTTCGCCGCCTACAGCCTTACCGGCTCCCTGCTAGCCGCACTCGGAGCGCTCGCTGCCGGCCTCCCTGAGATCATCGACGCGCTGACGCCGCTGGGCCTGCTGCAATCGGTTCAGGCGATGTTCGCGCTCTATGCTCTCTTGGGCCTTGCCACCTACCTGCTCTATCGCCGGCTCCCCGGGCAAACCGTGCATCGCCGCGCCTCGCCCGCCCGGCCGCTCGGCCCTTCGCGACGCATCGTGCTGGTGCTGGCGGGTCTCTTCAGCCTCGATGCCTTCGGCGGCGGCTTCATCGTGCAGTCGCTGCTGGCGCTCTGGCTCTTCGACCGCTTCGGTCTCAGCGTCGCCGCCGCCGGATATTTCTTCTTCGGCAGCGGTCTGCTCGCCGCCGCCTCATACCTCGCCGCGGCGCGCATTGCCCGGCGTATCGGCCTTATCAACACCATGGTGTGGACGCATCTGCCGTCGAACCTGCTGCTGGCGCTGGTGCCCTTCGCGCCGAACCTCGGCGCCGCGCTCGCGCTGCTGCTGCTGCGCAGCGCGCTCTCCAACATGGATGTGCCGACGCGGACCTCCTACGTCATGGCGGTGGTGACGCCGGAGGAGCGCGCTGCGGCGGCGAGCGTCACTTCGGTGCCGCGCAGCCTGGCAGCGGCGGCGAGTCCGGTGGCGGCGGGCTGGATGCTGACGCTCTCGAGCTTCGGCTGGCCGCTGGTCGCCGCGGGAGCGATCAAAGCGGTCTATGACCTGCTGCTGCTCATCATGTTCCGCCATCGCCGGCCTCCGGAAGAAAGGGAGGGGAGGCCCTAAGCGGCGCGGCTCATGCCGCAAGCCGCCAGCGCAGCGAGCCGAGCCAGGTGGCGAACCCCTCGGCGAAGAACCGCGTCCAATGCTCCCGCTCCTCGGCGGCGCAGTCGAAAAATGCCCACCATTCGACGAAGGCGGTGCCGCCGTCGGTGATGGGGTTGACGCGGATCGTCGCCACGTAGTCGCGCACGGGGAAGCGCGGCGCGCCGCAGAAGGCGTAGCTGTAGCTGCGCTCGATGTCGGAATGGGCGAGGAGGACCTGCCGGATCAGCGTGTTGCCGATGCGGACGCGGCGCACCGCGCCGACTTCCTGGCCGGATCTTCCATCCTCGACCTCGCTCTCATCGACCTCGTCGACCCAGAGCCGGTAATTGCCGAAATCGCGCAACGCCGCCCACACCCTGTCGGCGTTCTGCGGGAAGACCGTGCTGTAATAGGCTCGCGCCATCGCCTGCTCCTCGCTCGTTGCGAGCGCAAGCATGCGTCGGAAAAGGGACGCACTCTATCCGGAACGGATCGACGAATTCGCGAGATCAGCCGCAACTGCGCGGCAAATTCGCTTTGCGAATTTGCCTCAGGGCCAGGTCACCTCGGGCGGCAGCGACATCAGGATCGCCTCGACGTTGCCGCCGGTCTTGAGGCCGAACGCGGTGCCGCGATCGTAGAGCAAATTGAATTCGACATAGCGGCCGCGGCGGATGAGCTGGTGCCGGCGCTGCTCCGCGGTCCAGGGTTCCCGCATGTGACGGCGCACGAGGCGCGGATATATCGCGAGGAAGGCCTCGCCCACCGCGCGGGTGAAGGCGAAATCGCGCTCCCAATCGCCGCTTTCGAGATAGTCGTAGAAGATGCCGCCGGCGCCGCGCGGCTCGTTGCGGTGCGGCAGAAAAAAATATTCGTCGCACCACTGCTTGTAGCGCGGGTAGTAGGTCGGATCATGCGCGTCGCAGGCGGCTTTGAGCGCGGCGTGGAAGTCGGCAGCGTCCTCGGCATTGGGAAACATCGGCGTCAAATCGGCGCCGCCGCCAAACCACGCTTTCGTGGTGCGGATATGGCGCGTGTTCATGTGCACCGCCGGGACCAGCGGCGAGTTCATATGCGCCACCAGTGAGATGCCGCTCGACCAGAAGCTCGGATCCTCGGATGCGCCCGGAATCTGGCCGCGGAACTCCGGCGAGAACTCGCCCCAGACGGTGGAGATGTTGATGCCGACCTTCTCGAAGACGCGGCCGCGCATCAGCGACATAACGCCGCCGCCGCCGCCCGTGCGCTGCCATTCGCGGCGCTCGAAGCGGCCGGCGGCCGTGCCGCCCGGCAGCGCCGAAGCGTGCTCGTCCTCGAGTGCTTCGAAGGCGGCGCAGATGCGGTCGCGAAGCTCGCGGAACCACTGGGCGGCGCGTGCCTTAGGCGATTCCGCCTCGTCGCTGGCGGCCGTCATGACGGCGTCTCCTCCGGAAAGCTTCCGGTCTGCCGCAGCGCTTCGCCCAGCACCATGGCGGCGGCAAGCGCCACGTTGAGCGAGCGCATGCCCTGCCGCAGCGGAATGCGCAGCCGTGCATCGGCGGCGTCATGGACCACGTCGGGAACGCCCGCGCTCTCGCGTCCGAGCAGCAGCGTGTCGTCGGAGCGGAAGGCGAAGCGATGATAGGCGAGGCTCGCCTTAGTGGTGAGCAGCACGAGGCGTCCGCTATGGCGCGCGCGGAAGTTCGCCCAGGATTCGTGCCGCGCCAACTCGACGGCGGCGAGATAGTCCATGCCGGCGCGCTTCATCCGCCTTTCGCCGAGGATGAATCCCGCCGGCTCGATGATGTCGACGCCGACGCCCAGGCAGGCGCCGAGCCGTAGCAGGGCGCCGGCGTTCTGCGGAATGTCGGGCTCGTAGAGGGCAAGCCGCATGGCACCTGCTTTGCACGCTTCGCGCCAATCGACTATACCGCGCCATCCCCTTCAGCAATGCGGGGATTCCACCGGTTCTGCGGCAGGATGTCGCATAGCGGCGAGCGTTCAACAGTATAGCTTGCGCGCCGTCTACATCCTGCCCGGCGGGGGATTTCGGCCAGGCAGGTAAGGTCTTTGGAGAGGTGGCCCGATGGCGGATACGGCGCAACCGAAGCCGATGGGTGCGCATACGCACGATTCGGCGACGCGGCGCGATTTCTTGCAGATAGCCGCCACGGCGATGACGGGTATCGGCGCGGCAATCGCGGCTTGGCCGCTGATCGACAGCATGAACGCGGCGCGCGATACGCTCGCCGCCGGTGCGCCGCTCGACGTCGATGTGTCGCATCTTCGGCCCGGTCAGCAGATTGTCGTGCTCTGGCGCAGCCGGCCGATCTTCGTCGTCAACCGCACGCCGGCCGAGCTCAAGACCTTGCAGGAGCAGCAAGTAACCAGCCAGCTGCGCGATCCCGGCTCCGAGACCAACCAGCAGCCGGCCTATGCCAAGAACTGGCACCGCTCGATCAAGCCCGAATATCTCGTGCTGGTCGGCATCTGCACGCATCTCGGCTGCATCCCGAATTTCACGCCTGAACCGGGGGCGCTCTTCCCGGCTTGGCCGGGCGGCTATTTCTGCCCCTGCCACGGCTCCCGCTACGATCTGGCGGGCCGCGTGTTCAGCGGCGTTCCGGCGCCCTACAATCTGCCGGTGCCGCCCTACAATTTCGTCAGCGATACGGTGGTCCGGATCGGCGAGAATCCGTCCGGCACCACCTTCGACCTGAATTCCGTCGAGCAGCTTTAAGAAGGGCAAAGCCATGAACGCGCCCGCCACCCAAGGCCAAAGCAAGCTCGTCCGGTGGATTGACCATCGCCTGCCGATCTTCACCTTCATGCAGCACGAGCTGCACGAGTATCCGACGCCGCGGAACCTGAGCTACTGGTGGAACTTCGGTTCACTCTCCGGGATCATGCTGGTGATCATGATGGTCACCGGCATCTTCCTGGCGATGCAATACACGCCGAACGTGAACCTCGCCTTCGATTCCGTCGAGCGCATCATGCGCGACGTGAATTTCGGCTGGCTGATGCGCTACATCCACATGAACGGCGCATCCTTCTTCTTCATCGTCGTCTACATCCACATCTTCCGTGGACTCTATTACGGCTCCTACAAGGAGCCGCGCGAGTTGCTGTGGATGCTGGGTGTGATCATCCTGCTGCTGATGATGGCGACGGCCTTCATGGGCTACGTGCTGCCTTGGGGACAGATGAGCTTCTGGGGCGCCACCGTCATCACCAACCTCTTCTCGGCAATCCCGGTGATCGGCGGCGACATCGTCGCCTGGCTCTGGGGCGGCTTCGCGGTCGGCAATCCGACGCTCAACCGCTTCTACTCGCTGCACTACCTGCTGCCCTTCGTCATCCTCGGCGTGGTCGTGCTGCACCTGATCGCGCTGCACCAGCACGGCTCGAATAATCCGCTCGGCATCGACCGGAAGGGACCGCAGGACAGCATTCCCTTCCATCCCTACTACACGATCAAGGACATGTTCGGGCTCGGCGTGTTCCTGATCATCTACTGCGTCTTCATCTTCTATCTGCCGAACGCGCTCGGCGACACGCAGAACTACGTCCAGGCGAATCCGCTGCAGACGCCGCCCGAGATCGTGCCGGAGTGGTACTTCCTGCCGTTCTACGCGATCCTGCGCTCGGTGCCGGACATCCTCTTCATCCCGGCGAAGCTCGCTGGCGTGCTCTGCCTCTTCGGCGCCATCGCAGTGCTCTTCTTCCTGCCCTGGCTCGACACCTCCCGGGTGCGGAGCGCGCGCTTCCGCCCGATCTACAAATGGGTCTTCTGGCTGCTCGTGCTCGACGTGCTGGCGCTCGGCGTCGTCGGCGCGCATCGGCCCGAAGGCTGGTACATCGTCATCGGCCGCGTCGCCACGCTCTACTACTTCATTCACTTCATCGTGCTCTTCCCGGTGATCGGCTGGCTCGAGCGGCCGCTGCCGCTGCCTACCAGCATCAGCGCCGCAGTGACTCGCAGGAGCGGCGCGGGAATGGCCGGCGCTACCGCTCCGATGGAGAAGCACTGATGCTGAAGCCCGTTGTCACCCTCGCCGGATTGGCTCTCCTCGCGCTCGTCGCGGCGCCCGCCGCGGCCCAGGAGGCGGTGCCGTCGCAATCCTGGTCGTTCGCCGGGCCCTTCGGCACCTTCGATCGTGCCTCGCTGCAGCGCGGCTTCCAGGTCTACGAGGAAGTCTGCTCGCACTGCCACTCGATGAACCTGCTGCATTATGGCGATCTCGGGCCGAACGGGCCCGGCGGCGGCATCGGCTACACCGAGGAGGAGGTCGCGGCGATCGCGGCCCAGCATCAGGTCACCGACGGCCCCAATGACGAGGGCCAGATGTATCAGCGGCCGGGCCGTCCTTCCGACGCTTTCGTGCGGCCCTTCCCGAACGAGAAGGCCGCGCGCGCGGCGCTCAACGGCGCGCTGCCACCCGATCTCTCGCTCATCATCAAGGCGCGCGCCGACAGCAGCCCGGTCAAGGACATCACCGGCGGTGCCGATTATGTCGATGCGCTGCTGCAGGGCTTCAAGCAGCCCCCCAAGGGCTTCAAGATGTCGCCCAACATGAACTACAACGTCTACTTTCCCGGCGATCAGATCGCCATGCCGCAACCGCTCCAGGGCAACGACGTGAAATTCGCCGACGGCACGCACGCGACCCTGCCGCAGGAGGCGCATGACGTCGCGACCTTCCTGTCCTGGGCCTCCGAGCCGATGATGGAGGAGCGCAAGCGGACCGGCGTCAAGGTGCTGATCTTCCTGCTGGCTCTCACCGCCGTGCTCTACGCCGCCAAGCGGCAGATCTGGGCCGAAATCCACTGAGTAAGGCCGCCCGGAAGCGGGCGGCCACTTCCCTGTTGCCCTGACGCGGCCCGGCTGGAACACTGGCGGTTTGCGGGCGAGCGGGAGCGTTTCGGCCATGGCATCCACTCCGGTCATCGGCGTCATCGGCGGCAGCGGGCTCTACCAGATCGACGGGCTCGAGAATGTCGAATGGCGGCGCGTGGACTCGCCGTTTGGCGAAGCGTCGGACGAGCTCTGCTTCGGCACGCTTGCCGGCACGCGCGTCATCTTCCTACCGCGCCACGGCCGCGGCCACCGCATCCCGCCCTCCGAGATCAATTTCCGCGCCAACGTCGATGCGCTGAAGCGCGCCGGCGCCACCGAGCTCCTGTCGCTCTCCGCCGTGGGCAGCCTCAAGGCGGAGCTGCCGCCGGGCACCTTCGTGCTGGTCGATCAGTTCATTGATCGCACATATGCCCGGTCCAAAAGCTTCTTCGGCACCGGTCTCGTCGCCCATGTCGCCTTCGGCCATCCGGTCTGCGGCCGGATCGTCGGTGCGCTCGCCGCCGCTGGCGCGGAGATCGGCCTGCCGCTGCATCGCGGCGGCACCTATGTCTGCATGGAGGGGCCGCAATTCTCGACGCTTGCCGAGAGCCACACCCATCGCGGCTGGAATGCCTCGGTGGTCGGCATGACCAACATGCCCGAAGCCAAGCTCGCGCGCGAAGCGGAGCTTTGCTACGCCACAGTCGCCATGGTCACCGATTTCGACTGCTGGCATCCCGACCATGACCATGTCACGGTCGAGATGATCGTCGGCGTGCTGCTCGCCAATGCCGACCGCGCCCGCGCCTTGGTGAAATCGGTCGTGCCGCTGCTCGGCCGCCGGCGCGAGCCCTGCCCGCAGGGCTGCCAGCATGCGCTCGACAATGCCCTCATCACCGCGCCGGAAGCGCGCGATGCCGTGCTTATGGCGAAGCTCGACGCGGTTGCAGGCCGCGTGCTGAAGCCGTGAGTGCCGGTCGATGAAGGTCGCAGGCAAGCCGATGCGGACGATCTGGCCGGAGCCCGACGGCACGGTCGGCATCATCGATCAGACGCTGCTGCCGCACGAACTGAAACTGGTGCGGCTTGAGACGGTGGAGGCGGCGGCGCATGCCATCCGCGCCATGCTGGTGCGCGGCGCGCCGCTGATCGGCGCCGCCGCCGCTTATGGCGTAGCGCTGGCGATGCGCCAGGACACCTCGGACGTGGCGCTCGACGGCGCTGCGGCGCTGCTGCTGGCGACACGACCGACCGCGGTCAATCTGCGCTGGGCGATCGAAGAGATGGCGGCGCTGCTGCGGCCGTTGTCTCAGGGCGAGCGCGCCGCCGCGGCGTGGCGCCGCGCCGGTGAGCTCGCCGACGAGGACGTCGCGTTGAACCGCGCCATCGGCCGGCATGGGCTGCCGCTCATAGAGGCGGCCTGGGCGCGCAAGGGAAAGCGGGAGAGGGTGGAGCTTCTCACCCATTGCAATGCCGGGTGGCTTGCGACCGTGGACTGGGGAACGGCGCTGGCGCCGGTTTACGCCGCGCATGAAGCGGGCATCCCGATCCACGTCTGGGTCGATGAAACTCGGCCCCGCAATCAGGGCGCGAGCCTTACCGCCTGGGAGCTGCTGCAGCATGGCGTGCCGCATACGGTCATCGTCGACAATGCCGGCGGCCACCTTATGCAGCATGGCCGCGTCGATCTCTGCATCACCGGCACCGATCGCACGACGGCGTCTGGCGAGGTTGCCAACAAGATCGGTACATATCTGAAGGCGCTCGCGGCCAAGGATAACAATGTCCCCTTCTATGTGGGACTGCCTTCGCCCACCATCGACTGGTCGATCGAGGACGGCGTTCGCGATATCCCGATCGAGGAGCGCGATCCCGCCGAGGTGACCGAGATCGCCGGCCGGCTCGCCTCGGGCGGCGCCGTGCGCGTGCGCCTGGTTCCGGACGGCAGCCCCGCCGCCAATTTCGCATTCGACGTGACGCCGGCGCGGCTCGTCACCGGCCTCATTACCGAGCGCGGCGTCTGTCCCGCCTCGCGCGAGGGGCTGCTGGCGCTCTTCCCCGAGCGCCGCCAGCGTCTCGCTGGCGAATGAGCGGCGCGCTGCCATGAAAAGCCTCTGGTCCGACAGGGATGCCGAAGCCTTCGTTGCGCGCTATGCCGAGCGCGGGGTTGGTCGTGATCTGGCGCTGCGCGTCTACACAACGCGGCTTCTCGGCGGTGATCCCAAGCTCGTCCTTCATGGCGGTGGCAACAGCTCGGTCAAGACCGGGATGCGCGACGTCCTCGGCGAGGAGGTCGAAGTGCTCTGCGTCAAGGGCTCGGGCTGGGACATGGGCAACATCGAGCCCGCGGGCCTGCCCGCGGTGCGGCTTCAGCCGCTCAGGCTGCTGCGCCGGCTGGAGCGGCTCTCCGACGAGGAGATGGTGAATGCCCAACGCGCCAACCTGATCGACAGCGCGGCACCCAACCCCTCGGTCGAGACGCTGCTCCACGCCTTCCTGCCGCAGAAATTCGTCGATCACACTCATTCGACCGCAGTGCTGGCACTCACCGACCAGCCCGAGGGCGAGGCGCTCTGCCGCGAGGTCTATGACGGGCGCCTCGCGCTTGTGCCCTACATCATGCCGGGCTTTGCTCTCGCCAAGGCAGCGGCCGAGGTCTACGAGCGCGATCCCGGCGTCGAGGGCATGATCCTGCTGAAGCACGGCATCTTCACCTTCGGCGAGGATGCGCGCCAATCTTATGAGCGCATGATCGAGATGGTGAGCCTCGCCGAGGTGCGGCTCGCGCGTGGACGGCGCAATGTCTTCGCCGCTGTTTCGCTGCCGCCCGCGCTTGCGCCGCTCGCCGAGGTGGCGCCGGTGCTGCGCGGCCTCGTCGCGATCGCGAACGACCGGGCGTCCGGCCTCGCCAGGCGGCAGCTCCTCTCCTTCCGCCGCTCGCCGGAGATCTTGAACTATGTCGGCGGCGCCGAGCTCGCCCGCTATTCGCAAGTGGGCGTGGTGACGCCCGACCATACCATCCGCACCAAGAACTGGCCGCTCGTCGTGCCTGCGCCGGAGGCGGGCGCGCTCGATCTCTGGCGGCAGGGTGTCGCGGCGGCGATCGACGCCTATGCGCAGCGCTACCACGCCTATTTTGCCCGCCACAATGCGGCGCAAGTCCGGCCCAAGACCGAGCTCGACCCATTGCCGCGCGTCGTGCTGGTGCCGGGGCTCGGCCTTTTCGGACTCGGCGCCTCGGCCAAGGATGCAGCGATCGCCGCCGACATCGCCGAGAACACGATGGCCGTCATCACCGATGCAGAGGCGACCGGGTGCTATGAATGCGTCTCGGAAGCCGACATGTTCGATGTCGAGTACTGGTCGTTGGAGCAGGCGAAGCTCGGGAAGTCGGCGGAGAGGCCGCTCGCGCGGCAGGTGGCGCTGGTCACCGGCGGTGGCGGCGGCATCGGTGCCGCCACGGCGAAGGCGTTGGCGCGCGCCGGCGCCGAGGTGGCACTGCTCGATCGCGATCCTGCTGCCGCCGAAAAGGCCGCCCGTGCCATCGGCGGGGCGGCGCTCGCGCTGTCCTGCGACGTCACCGATGCCGGCGCGGTGCGCGCCGCCTTCGACCGCGTCGCGGCCGCCTTTGGCGGCGTCGACATCGTCGTCTCCAATGCCGGAGCCGCCTGGCAAGGCAGGATCGGCGAGGTCGACGAGGCGGTGTTGCGCCGCTCCTTCGAGCTCAATTTCTTCGGCCATCAGCATGTGGCGCAGAACGCGGTGCGCCTCATGCGCGCCCAGGGCACGGGCGGCGCGCTGCTCTTCAACGTCTCGAAGCAGGCGGTCAATCCTGGGCGCGATTTCGGCCCCTACGGCCTGCCCAAGGCGGCGACGCTCTTCCTCATGAAGCAATACGCCCTCGATCACGGGCGCGACGGGATCCGCGCCAACGCGGTCAACGCCGACCGCATCCGCAGCGGCCTGCTGACCGAGGCGATGATCGGCGAGCGCGCCCGCGCCCGCGGTCTCGCGCCGGGAGATTATATAAGCGGCAATCTGCTCGGGCGCGAGGTGACGGCCGAGGATGTGGCCGAGGCCTTCGTCTTCCTTGCCGAGGCGCGCACTACGACCGCCGCCATCCTCACCGTCGATGGCGGCAACATCGAGGCGAGCCTCCGGTGACGGCGCCGCCTCTCTCCGGCATCGACCATGTCATCATCGCCGTCGAGGATCTCGAGCGGGCGCGCCTCGCCTGGACCCGGCTCGGCTTCACCTTGACGCCGCGCGGCCGCCATCTGCAGCAGGGCACCGGCAATTACTGTATCATGTTCGAGCGCGACTATCTCGAGCTGCTGGGTGCTGTCGATGCCGCCCAGACCTCGGGCGGGCTCGATGCGTTCCTGCGCCAGGGCGAAGGGCTGCGCGGCCTCGCTTTTGCCACCCGCTCGGGCGAAGCGACCGCGGCAGAGCTGGCGCGGCGCGGTCTCCATCCGACGCCGCCGCGCGACCTCGCGCGGCAATTGGAGCTGCCGGAAGGCTCGGTGCTGCCGCGCTTCAAGCTCACCTCGCTGCCTCCCGAGGAGATGCCGGCGCTCTCCGCCTTCATCTGCCAGCACCTGACGCCGGAGCTGGTGCGCCGGCCGCAATGGCTCGCCCATCCCAACGGCGTTACCGCCATCGCCGGCGTCACCATCATGGTCGAGGCGACGGAGCCACTGCGTGACGCTTATGACCGGCTCTTCGGCTCCGGGGTCAATACCACGGACGACGTGCTCACCGTGCATGTCGGACCGCATCGCCTCATCTTCGCGACCCCAGACGACGTCTCGGCGCTCTATCCCCAGGCCGAGCTCGATCTCGACCGCGCTCTCCCGGCCATGGTCGCGCTGAACCTGCGCAGCCGCGACCTCCCGCGCGCCGCCGACCATCTGACGCAATGGCAGGTCGCTTATGAGGAGCTTGCCGGCGGCACGCTACTGGTGCCGCCAGAGGAGGCGAACGGCGCTCTGCTGGTGATCCAGCGCTGAGGCGCTCCGACCACGGAGGACCCATGGCCTACGACATTGTCAGCCTGGTGCCCGGCTTCTGCGAATCATTCGTTGCCGGTCTGCCTTTCGAGGAAGGCGGAATCGCCTTCAGCGACTATATCGAACGGCCGCGCATGGACTACTCGATCGACTCGCTGCTCCGGCTCGATCAGTACCTGCAGCTCCTTCACACGCGTCGCCGGGAGATCGAGTGGCAGGACCAGACGAACACCGTGCTTGCTGCCGGCTGCTATCTCGGCGAGGTCATCCGCCGCAATTCGGAGCTGACCTTCCGCTGGGTCAACTATCACGACCATTTTCCGAAATACCCGCAGATGATGGCGGTGTTTCCGGAAGGGCTCGGAACCTGTGCCGTGCTGGTGGCCGAAGGTCATGTGACCATGCCGATCAACAAGATCGGCCGCTTCATCGAGGAAGGTCCGGAGAACAGCACGCATTTCTACGCGCTCGGCGAGATGAAGCCGCGCCGGCGCTCCTGAGGATGGAACCCCGCTCCCGGTAGGGAGCGGGGCGGGACTCAGCCGATATGTTCCTTGAAGAATTTGAGCGTGCGCTCGAGCGCGGTCTTGGAGGCCTCGGCGTTGTAGCTGCCGCGCTCGTCGCAGCTGAAGCCGTGCCCGGCCTTGTAGACATAGAGCGGGACATCGGGCCGCGCTGCCTTCACCTTCTCGACGTCGCTCATCGGGATGCTCTGATCCTGATCGCCGAAATGCAGCATCACCGGTACCTTCGGCTTCTCGCCCGCGTGCGCCGCCACCATGCCGCCGTAATAGCCTACCGCTGCGGCAGTGCCGGGCAGCCGCGTCGCGGCGAGGAAGGCGAGCCCGCCGCCCCAGCAATAGCCCACCGCGCCGACCTTGCCGAACTGCTTGGCATAGTCGATCACCGCCTGGAGGTCGGCGAGCGTGCCGTCGAGCGGCACCTTGGCGCGGATGTCGCGCCCGGACTCGATGCTCTTCTGGTCATAGCCCAGCTCGATGCCGGGCTCGACGCGATCGAAGAGGGCGGGGCAGACGGCCACATAGCCCTCGCGGGCGAAGCTGTCGGTCACGTTTCGCATGTGGTGGTTGACGCCGAAGATCTCCTGGATGACGACGAGCGCCCCTTTGGGCCTGCCCGAGGGATCGGCGCGATAGACGGCGAATTTGTGCCCGTCCTTCGCCGTCAGCGTGATGTTCTGCCCCATGAAAGCCGTCTCCTCTCCTGTCATTTGGCGCCTCTTCTTGGCGGCGGATCATAGGGATCGAGCGAGCGGGGGCAAGGGAGGGCGGGAATTCCGCCTTCGTCGAAAGTCGAAGAGGGGTTCAGCGGATTGCGCCGCCGGCCTAGAGATTGAAGCGGAAATGCAGGATGTCGCCGTCCTGAATGGTGTATTCCGCACCTTCGAGCCGCATCTTGCCGGCGTCCTTGGCGCCCTGCTCGCCGTTGCAGGCGACGAAGTCGGCGTAGGCGATCGTTTCGGCGCGGATAAAGCCTTTCTCGAAATCGGTGTGGATCGTGCCGGCGGCTTGCGGGGCCTTGAAGCCGCGCCGGATCGTCCACGCCCGCGCCTCCTTGGGGCCCGCGGTCAGAAAGGTGACGAGGCTCAATAGCGCGTATCCCGCGTGGATCACGCGGTCGAGTCCGGTTTCATCGAGGCCCAGCGTCGCCAAATACTCGCGCCGCTCGGCCGCGTCGGGAAGCGCCGCGAGTTCCGCCTCGATCGCCGCCGAGATCGCCACCGAGCCGGCGCCTCGCTCGGCCGCATAGGCGGCGACGCGGCGGCTTTCATCGTTGCCCTCGGCGGCGCTATCCTCGTCGACATTGGCGATATAGAGGACCGGCTTCGCCGTCAAAAGCTGCATCGAGCGTAGGACGACACGCTGATCCGCGTCGAGCGGCACCTGTCGCGCCGGAACCCCATCGCGCAGCGCGGCCAGCACCGGCTCGATCACCGCGAGTTGCTGCTTTGCCTCGCGCTCGCCGCCGCGCGCCCGTTTCTGCACCGCGATCTCGCGCCGTTCGAGACTGTCGAGGTCGGCCAGCATCAATTCGGTCTCGACCGTCTCGGCGTCGCGGATCGGGTCGACCGAACCCTCGACATGCACGACATTCTCGTCGGCAAAGCAGCGCAGCACCTGTGCGATCGCGTCGACCTCGCGGATATGGCCGAGGAATTGGTTGCCGAGCCCTTGCCCCTGCGAGGCCCCGCGCACCAGCCCGGCGATGTCGACGAATTCGAGCTGCGTCGGGACGATCTTCGCCGACTTGCCGAGCTTGGCGCAGATCTCGAGCCGCTCGTCCGGCACGGCGAC
>DATNDG010000182.1:0-27042 GCA_035553515.1 Allostellaceae bacterium
ATGTTGCGGATGGTGCCGTTCGGCGACCTCCACATCTTCTTGAGATTGAATTCCTTCACCCGCGCCTCGTCGGGCGTGATCGTCGCGCATTTGACGCCGACGCCATACTTGGCGATGGCGTTGGCGGCGTCGATCGTCACCTGGTCGTCGGTCGCATCGCGGTGCTCAACCCCGAGGTCGTAGTATTTCAGATCGATGTCGAGATAGGGCAGGATCAGCTTGTCCTTGATGAACTGCCAAATGATCCGCGTCATCTCGTCGCCATCGAGCTCGACGACAGGGGTCTTCACCTTGATTTTTGTCATGGGCGACAGGTCCTTGCAGGAGGGGACGCGTGAGGCGGCGCGACCATAGCACGGAGCTTGCCGGACGCAAGCGCGCGCGGCCGCTCAGGCGAGCCGGCTGTCGCCAGCGATCCTCGGTTCGGGCATGGTGCCAAGGCAAGGCAGAACCTCCTCGACGCGGCTCACCCGGCGGAAGAAGTCGCGCGCGGCCGGCGCAGCGAAGCCATGGGCGATAGTGTGCTCGACGAGCGCCAGCAGCGGCGCCCAATAGCGCTCGATATCGAGAATCACGATCGGCTTGTCGTGCAGGCCGAGCTGCTTCCAGGTCACGATCTCGATGGTCTCGTCGAGCGTCCCCAGACCGCCGGGCAGCGCGACGAAAGCATCGGCGAGATCGAACATGCGCTGCTTGCGCTCATGCATGCTGGCGACGACAACGAGGCGCGCATTGGGATGCGCCACCTCGCGGTCGTGAAGATGGCCCGGGATGACGCCGGTGACCCGGCCGTTGCGCGCGAGCGCGGCATCGGCGATGAGGCCCATCAATCCAACCCGCCCGCCGCCATAGACGAGCTCGATGCCGGCATCGGCGATGCTGGTGCCGAGCGCCACGGCCGCACTGCGATAGCTCTCCTGGACGCCGCGCGATGATGCGCAATAGACGCAAAGCCGCTTGATGGCTGTCATTCCGTGCCGCTTTCGCCCGGTTGTCGGGACGGGCTAGAATGCAGGAGCAGCTGAGCTTGGCAAGGGTCGATAAGGACGCATGAAACGAGCGCTCGTGGTCGTCGGCATCGCGGTCCTCGTGGTGGTGGTGGCAGGCATTGCCTATTGGCGCTGGAGCGAGCGGGCTGGGGCACCGCCAGCGCCGCAGGCGAGCACCGCGCCGCCTGCCGCAAAGGCGCCGGGGGCTCCCACGGCGCCGGCCCCGAGCTTCGACGTGGTGCGCGTCGATCCGCAGGGTGGCACGGTGATCGCGGGCCGCGCTGCGCCTGGCGCCGAGGTCACCGTGCATGACGGCGATAAGGTGCTGGGCAAGGTCACCGCCGACAAGAACGGCGAATGGGTATTTCTGCCGCAGGAGCCACTAGCGCCCGGGCAGCACCAGCTGAGCCTCACCGCGCGCAACAAGGATGGCAGCGAGAGCAGCTCCCAGGGCGTCGTCGCCATGGTTGTGCCGGAGCATCCGCCGGGAACGCAGCCGACGCCCGAAAACGGTGCGGTGGCGGTGCTGGTGCCGCGCCGCGGCGGCGGCGCCGCCAAGGCCTTGCAGCTGCCGCGCGGCCGGAAGCTCGCGCTCGACGTCATCGAATACGATGCGGCGGGGAAGGTGCAGCTGCTGGGCCGCGCTCCGCCAGGCGCGCGCATTGCCGCCGCGATCGATGACAGGCAGGCGGGCGGCGGCACGACGGCGAATACGGGCGAATGGATCGTGACGCTCGACGGCGATGTCGCCGAGGGCAAGCACCAGCTCCGCCTCGACGCCTTCGACGCCAAGGGCGCGAAGCTGGCCGAACTCGCCTTGGCCTTCACCCGTGTCGTGCCGCCGGAAGGCGCCATGGCCGTCGACATCCTGCCGGGCAACAATCTCTGGCGGATCGCCCAGCATTCCTATGGCCAAGGGCTGCGCTATACCGAGATCTATCAGGCGAACCGCACGCAGATCCACAACCCCAACCTGATCTACCCCGGCCAGGTCTTCGCGGTGCCGAACAACGCGGCGGGCAAGGCGGGCAAGAAGGATTAGGGCTCGCTGCCGACGGCGATGACGAGCTCGAGATAGGGGCGGCTGCGCAGCAACAGGGTGGCCGCGCCGGCGATCACCGTGGTGGGAGTGAGCGGCGGCACCAGATCGATCTCGCCACCGGCGCGGATATGGTGGTCCTGGCCGATCTCCCAGGAGAGGCCCGAGGCCTGGCGGGCCGCCGCCAGCACCGCGCGCAGCCGCCGGCGCCGGCGTGCGTTCTCGGCGCTGAAAGGCAGGAAGCCGAAATCGCCGGTGAGGGTCAGCACCGTCCGTTCCCGCCGCCTTTCGGTCTCCGCAGCAAACGGCACTTCCTGGAAGCAGAAACGGAATTTGAGCGCCCCCGAGGCCCGCGCCGGGCCGAGCCCGAAGGAGGCGCCGAAGCGGTCGATGTCGATGGGCGACGCGAGCCGCCCAAGCGAGGCGATGACGCTTTCCGGCGGTGCGCCGGCGGGAGCAGGGAGGGCGGAAGCAGCGGTCATCCCGGCCACTCTGCCGCGTCATCCTTAAGATCGGGTTTACCCCAGCCATTCTGCGCCTGCCACGGCGACGGAACGCCCCGCTTGCCCCCTCGTTGGTGCTCCACGGGATGACGGCAGGGAGAGCAAAATGCTGGTGCGCGAGGTGATGGTGACGGATGTGACCGTCATCTCCACCGATACCACCATCGATACGGCGGCCCAGATCATGGCCGATCTCGACGTGGGCGCGCTGCCCGTGGGCGAGGCGGAGTCGGTCCCCGAGGGCATTCTCACCGGCCGCGACATCCTGCTCAGGGTCGTGGCGCCGCGGCGCGACCCGCGGACGACACGCGCCGGGGAAGTGATGTCGCGCGACCTCATCTGCTGCCGCGCCGAGGACGAGGTGGAGGCGGTCCGCCGCGAGATGGAACGGCACCAGATCCGCCGCATGCCGGTGGTCGATGCCGAGGGGCGCATGATCGGCATGTTCGCCGAGAGCGATCTCGAGCGCGCAAGCGCCGCCTCGCCGACCGGTGCCGGACCCCGCTGACGTGACCCTGCCGCAGGCGCTGAGCTTCGCCGTCATCGGTCTCCTGCTGGTGCTGTTCGTGTGGAACCGCTGGCGCTACGACGTGGTGGCACTGATCGGACTCCTCGCCGCAGTCGCCGTCGGCATCGTGCCGGCCGATCGGGCGTTCAGCGGCTTCAGCAATCCGCTGCTGCCCCTCATCGCCTCGGCACTGGTGGTGAGCGCGGCGGTGGCGAAATCGGGTGCGGTCGAGCGGCTGCTGAGAGTGATGGCGCCGCTGCTGCGCTCGAGCAACCGCGCGGTCTTCGTGCTGACCGGCGCGGTCGGCGTGCTCTCGGCAGTGATGAAGAATGTCGGCGCGCTCGCCATCTTCCTGCCGGTCGCAATCCAAGCGGCCGAGCGCAATCGCCGATCCCCTTCCGAGCTGCTGATGCCGCTCGCCTTCGGCTCGCTGCTGGGCGGGATGATGACGCTGATCGGCACCTCGCCCAATCTCATCATTTCGAGCATGCGCCAACAGCTTCTAGGCCGGCCCTACGCCATGTTCGATTTCCTGCCGGTGGGAGCCGGGCTCTTCGCGGCAGGGCTGCTGTTCCTCGCTTTCGGCTGGCGGCTCATCCCGCGCGACCGGCGGGGCACGCGGCCGCCGGAGGCGGCGTTCCGCATCGAGGATGTGCTCGCCGAGGCGCGTCTGCCGCCGGATTCCCCTTTCGTCGGCCGCACCGTCGCCGCGCTCGAGGATGTGGCCGAGGGCGATATCACCGTCGCCGCCATCATCCGCGAGAATTATCGCCGCTATGTCCCGTCCGGCCACTGGGCGCTCTTCGCCGAGGATGTGCTCGTGCTGGAGGGCGATCCACCGGCGATCGACTCTCTGGTGGCGCGCGCGCAGCTCGAGCTGGTCGGCAGCAAGGGGGTCGACGAGGCGGCGCTGCGCTCGGCCGAGGTGGTGCCGGTCGAGGCGGTGATCAGCGCCGGCTCGCTGCTCATCGGCGCCTCGCCGATCGAGCTCAGGCTGCGCGAACGCTATGGGGTGAGCCTGCTGGCCATCAGCCGCCGCGGCCGGCGGCTTGTGACAAGGCTGCGTCGGGCCAAGTTCCAGATGGGGGATGTGGTGGTGCTGCAAGGCTCGGCAGCGGCCATGCCGGATACGCTGGCGGCGCTGCGCTGCCTGCCGCTGGCCGAGCGCAGGTTGCGACTGGGCCGGCCGCGTAATGCCGTGGTGCCGCTGGTAGCGCTAGCGTCGGCGGTGGTGCTCGCCGCCGGCGGGCTGGTGCCGCCGGCGATCGCCTTCACCGGGGCGGCGCTGGTGCCGGTGGTGTTCGGCGTGCTCACGGTGCGCGAAGCCTATGACGGCATCGAATGGCCGATCCTCGTGCTCCTCGGCGCGCTGATCCCGGTGGGCGAGGCGGTGCACAGTACGGGCGGGTCGCAGCTCGTGGCGCAATGGCTCTTCCCGCTGGCGAGCCATCTGCCGGCGCTTGCGGTGGTGGCGGCGCTGATCCTCGTCACCATGCTGGTGACGCCGCTGATGCATCACGCCGCAGCGGTGATCGTCATGGCGCCGATCGCGGCGAGCCTGGCCGCGCGGCTCGGCCTCCATCCGGACGCCTTCCTGATGGCGGTCGCGGTGGGAGCGGGCAGCGATTTCCTCACCCCAATCGGGCACCAATGCAACACTTTGGTGATGGGTCCGGGCGGCTATCGGTTTGGCGATTACTGGCGGTTGGGACTGCCACTATCCCTTCTGGTTGTGCTGTGTGGCGCGCCGCTCATCCTTCTGGTTTGGCCGGTGAATTAACGCTGAAGTCGAAGCGGCCGGGATCATTATGCATTGCTGCTGTTAGTGACAGAGGATTGGTGACTCCGCATGCGCAGAGGCCTGCGGCAAGGAGGGCCGGAATGTCAGATCGGGTGGAAGGCGGGTCGAAACCTAGGCGCGGCAAGTCGACTGCCGGGATCGACCGGCATGTCGGCGCACGCATCCGCGAGCGGCGCATCATGCTGGGATTGACGCAGCAGCAGCTCGCGGAGCTGATCGGCGTCACTTATCAGCAGGCGCATAAATACGAGCGCGGGGTCAATCGCGTATCGGCCGGCAGATTGTTTCAGATCGCCAAAGTGCTGAGCGTGCCGATGAGCTACTTCTACGAAGGGGTCGGCGAAGAGGAACCTAGGCCGATCACGTCTCGCGAGCGGATGGTGCTGGAGATCGCACGCAATTTCACCGGGATCACCAATGAGCGCCATCAAGAGGCGCTGAGCCAGCTCGCGCGCGCGCTGGCCAATGGCGGCTGAATCGATTTTCCTTTCCTAAAGAATCCGCCCGGCGAATATCTGTCTGCCTTCGCGGTCCTCGATTTCGACCACCCAGAGGTCGGGATCGCGCTGTACCTGACGCGCGATATAGGCCTCGGCTGCCGCCTCGTCGACCGGCGCGCTGCCCGTCGCGCGCAGCCAGGCGAGATCGCCCTGCGGCGTGCGCGTCTGCGCCAGCACGGTAAAGCCGTGCTCGAGCTGGTTGAGCTTGATGAGAATGGTGCCGGCATCCTCGTCGCCGCGCCGCGCGATGGCGATCGGAATCGCATGGAGCGAGGCAAGCCGCACTGCCGCCATGATCTGCACTTTCGTCTTGAGCCGCGCCTCCATGGCCGAGCTCGCCGCGCTGTTGCCGCCGAGATGTATGGCGCATGCCGGCGTCCCCGGCAACGCCGCCGCGGCGGAACGAACATCGGGCCGTTCCGTTGAGAAATCGAACGCCAAAGCGCCGCCCGGGAGCAAAGAATTGCCGCAAATTGGTGAGGCAACGAGCAGCATCAGTCGTGTGGCGGATCGTGCGAGCGCGGCGCTGAGACGGACGCGGCGGGCTCCTGACCCCGATCGGATCGCCGGCCGTGCGAAGCAGCCTTATCCGCCCCTGCGAGACTATGCGCTCATTGGCGACGGCCATGGCGCGGCGCTGGTCTGCCGTGACGGCAGTATCGACTGGTGCTGCCTCGGCCGATTCGACGCCGCGCCGGTGCTGACGCGGATGCTCGACGCCAAGCGCGGCGGCTATTTCTCGCTGGCGCCGGCGACGGAAGCGCGCAGCCGCCGTCGCTATCTGCCGGAGACCGCGATTCTGGTCACCCATTTCGTCGCCGCGGAAGGCGAGGCGACGGTGGTCGATTTCATGCCGATGGGCTGCCGCCCGGGCACCGGGCCGCATGATTACACGAGCATCAATGCGCCGGGCTGGATCATCCGCATCGTGCGGGGGAAGGCGGGAAAGCTTCCCTTCCGCGCAGTCTACCGGCCGTGCCGGAGCCTCGATGACGGCTCAGCAGCGCTTGGCGTCGTGGATAGCGCCATCACGGGCGAGGGGATGCCGGCGCTCCGCGGCGAGGCCGAGTTCCGCATCGAGGGGGACGAGGCGCTCGCCGAATTCACCGTCGCGGCCGGCGAAACGCGCTCCTTCATCCTGACGCGCGCGCCGGTGGCCCGGCTCGAACCCGGATCGACTGCGCTCAGGATGCTCGATACCACCGCCGCCTATTGGCATGAATGGATTGCCTATTGCCAATATGACGGGCCCTATGTCGCGGCGGTGCGGCGCAGCGCGATCACGCTGAAGCTGCTGATCTATGCCCCCACCGGCGCCATGGTCGCGGCGCCGACGACATCGCTGCCCGAGGCGGTGGGGGAGGGGCGCAACTGGGATTACCGCTTCTGCTGGGTCCGCGATGCCTGCTTCGCGCTCTATGCGCTGGCGGCGCTGGGCTTCGTCGGCGAGGCGCGGCGTTTCGTGGAATTCGTGAAGGACTGCCACGTCGAGCGCGGGCTTCACCTGATGTACGGCATCGGCGGAGAAACCGATCTCCGCGAGAAGGAGATCAAGGACTGCGCCGGCTACCGCGACAGCGCGCCGGTGCGCGTCGGCAACGCCGCGCATCAGCAGCTTCAGCTCGATGCCTATGGCGAGCTGCTGGATCTGGCGCTGCTTTATGTGAGCCTCGGCGGCACGATCGATGCGGAGGCGCAGGCGGCGCTGGTACATCTCGCCGACCGGGCCGCCGCACGCTGGCGCGAGCCGGACAACGGCATCTGGGAAGTCCGCACCGAGAGACGACACTTCGTCCATTCCAAGATCATGTGCTGGGTGGCGGTCGACCGCGCCATCAAGCTGTTCGGCACGCGCGAACTCTGGGAGCGGACCCGGCGCGAAATCGAGGAGACCGTGCTCAGGGACGGCGTCGACGAAAACGGCGCGCTGATCGAGGCCTTCGCCCGGCCTTGCGCCGACGCGGCGTTGCTCATGGTGCCGTGGCTGGGATTTCCGCTTTCCGAGGAGGCGCTCAGGCGCACGGTCCAGACAATCCTCGCCGAGCTGCGCGACGGCGATTATCTGAGGCGTTACGTCTCCTTCGACGGGCTCCAGGGCAAGGAGGGCGCGTTTCTGCTCTGCAGCTTCTGGCTCGCTGACGCGCTGCTCATGCTCGATCAGCCGGAAGCCTCGCGCACGCTTCTCGAGTCGCTGGTCGGGAAGGCCAATGACGTCGGTCTCTTTTCGGAGGAAATCGATCCTTCCTCGCACGCCTTTCTCGGCAACATGCCGCAGGCTCTCGTTCATCTCGCCTTGATTCACAGCGCGCAGCGCCAGCGCCTTTATCATCGCCACGGCCGCGCGGCACTCTTCGGCAGCCATGCGGATCGCGCGCGCCGCCACATCGACAAGGCGGTCGGGCCGGGCGCGCTGTGGACCAAGCTCAAGAGCACCTTGCGCGTCGGGCGGCTGGCTTCGTCCCGCCGCTCCGTCCTCGATATGCCTTGATTGGGAGCCTTTCGATGCCCGCAGAGACCGTCGTCATCACCGGAGCCACCGCCGGCGTGGGTCGCGCCACCGCGCGGGCCTTCGCCTGCCGCCGCGCGCGCATCGGGCTGCTGGCGCGCGGCGTCGACGGGCTCAACGCGACGGCGGCCGAAGTGCAGCAGGCGGGGGGCGAGGCGCTGGCGCTGCCCACCGATGTCGCCGATGCTGATGCGGTCGAGAGTGCGGCGACCGCTGTCGAGCGGCAATTCGGCCCGATCGACATCTGGATAAATTGCGCGATGGCGACCATCTTTGCGCCGCTGCATGAGATCTCGCCCGAAGAATATCGCCGCGCGACCGAGGTGACCTATCTCGGCTTCGTCTATGGCACCATGGCAGCGCTGAAGCGCATGCGGACGCGCAACCGCGGCACCATCGTGCAGGTGGGTTCGGCGCTGGCCTATCGTTCGGTGCCGCTGCAGGCGCCCTATTGCGGCGCCAAGCACGCGATCCGCGGCTTCACCGACAGTCTGCGCTCCGAACTCGAGCACGAGAAGAGCGGCATCAAGCTCACCATGGTGCAGATGCCGGCGCTCAACACGCCGCAATTCGACTGGGCGCGTAACAAGATGCCACGCCGGCCCAAGCCCCTCGGCACGATCTACGAGCCCGAGGTCGCCGCCGATGCCATCGTCTTTGGCGCCCATGCCGGCCGGCGGGAGATCTATGTCGGCAGCGCCACCGTCGAGGCGATCCTGGCGAATAAGGTGGTGCCGGGATTGCTCGACCGCGTCCTCGCGCGCCGCGCCGTCGGCGGACAGCTCGCCCGTGATCCGGCGGCGCCAGACGCGCCCGATAATCTCTTCACTCCGGTGCCCGGCGACCACGGCGCCCATGGCCGCTTCGACGCCCAAGCGAAGCGCGGCAGTATTGAGCTGTGGCTGGTGAAGCAGCGCGCGCTGCTGCTGGCCGGCGGCGTCGGCATTGCCGCGCTCGCCGCCGCCGCTCTGCTGAGTGGACGCAGTTCAGCGATGCGCCGACTGCTTGCGTCTTAAGAGCGTGCAAGGAAAACACCGAGGCAGAGGATCGGAGGTCCTTTGACTGCTCGCCGCGCTCGCCCTCAGGATGAGGCCGCCTCATCCTGAGCTTTGTCAAAGGACGCGTGGCGAAGCTGCAGGCGATCGTCTACCTCATGCAATTTCGTCGCGCGCTCTTAAGCGGGACCGACCCAGTGCGAGGCCGATCAACAGCCCGCCGGCGAGCAGCGCACCGGCTGCGATGAGCGGCGCGTTGCCAAGGGTAGCGTTGCCGGAAGGCGCGTGGCGCTCCTCATCGCTCGCGAAGCCCAGCGCCTCGGCGATCAGCTCGGCGATATGGGTGGTCTTGCGCCCGGCCTCCTGCTCGATCTGCTCTCGGCAGCTGAAGCCGTTGGCGAGCACCAGGGCGTCCTTCGGTGCGCTGTCGAGCCGCGGCAGCAAGGCGTGCTCGGCGATCTTGCGCGACCAGTGGTATTTCTCGGCCTCGAAGCCGAAGGACCCTGCCATGCCGCAGCAGCCGCTCGGCATGATCTCGGCATCGAGGCCGAGGCGCTTCAGCATCCGCTTCTCCGCCTCGGGATCGAGCACCGCGTGCTGGTGGCAATGGATCTGCACCAGCGCCGGGCGCTTGGAGACGCGCGGCAGCTCGAAGTCGCTGCAGTGCCGGTCGAGGAACTCGGTGAAGAGGAAGCTCTGCTGCTTGAGCCGTTGCGCCCGTTCGTCGTCGGGAAAGAGGCCGATCACCTCGTCGCGAAAGGCGGCGACGCAAGCGGGCTCGAGACCGACGACGGGAACGTCGCGGGCAAGCGCCGGGCCGAGCGTGCCGAGCAACTCCTGCACCAACGCCTTGGCGCGGTCGAGCATGCCCCAGTCATAGAGCGGGCGGGCGCAACACAAGAGGCGCTGCGGAATCGTCACGCGCCACCCGGCCGCCTCCAGCACGTGGACGGCGGCGATTGCTGCGGCAGGCCGGAAGAAGTTGTTGAAGGTGTCCGGGAAAAGGATGAGCTCCGGCCCGTTCGGATGGCGCGGCTCATGGCGCGCGAACCAGTCGCGGAAGGTCTCCGCGGCGAAGGGCGGCATGCGCCGCTCCTGAGCAATGCCGCCGGCAAGCTTGACGAGGCCGCCGAGCGCGGGCGTCTGCGTCAGGAAGTTGGCGAGGCCCGGCGCGAGGCTTGCGACCCGCGACCAGAGATGGATGAGCCCCATCGAATAGGCGGCGCGCGGTCGCAGCCGGCCCTCGTAGTAATGCGAGCGGAACTCCGCCTTGTATGTCGCCATATCGACATTGACCGGGCAATCCTGCTTGCAGCCTTTGCAGGCGAGGCAAAGATCGAGCGCCTCCTCGATGGCGGGATCCTTCCAGCTTTTGTCGATCGCGCCGCCATGCAGCATCTCGAAGAGCAGATGCGCGCGCCCGCGCGTCGAATGCCGCTCCTCGCGGGTCGCCATGTAGGACGGGCACATGACGCCGCTTCCGGTCTCGTGCTTGCGGCATTCGCCGATGCCGACGCAGCGCATCGCGGCACGATCGAAGCCGCCGCCCTCGCTCTTGAAGTGGAAATGCGTCTCGAGCTTGGGCGGCCGGTAATCCGGGCCGAGCCTGAGATTGGAGGTGATGGGGTAGGGATCGACCACCTTGCCGGGGTTCATCCGGCCGTCGGGATCCCAGATCGATTTGAACTCGCGGAAAGCCTCGATGAGCTCGGGCCCGTACATCTTGGGCAACAGCTCGGCCTTCGATTGGCCGTCGCCATGCTCGCCCGAAACCGAGCCGCCATGGCTCAGCACCAGGTCGGCCGCCTCGTCGAGGAAGCGGCGCCATTTGGCGATGCCCGCCTCGTTGCGCAGCCCGAAATCGATCCGGCAATGGATGCAGCCATCGCCGAAATGACCGTAAAGCGAGGATTCGTACTCGTATTTCTTGAAGAGGGTGTCGAGCCCGCGCAGATAGTCGCCGACGCGCGCCGGCGGGACGGCGGAGTCCTCCCAGCCCTCCCACGCATCGGGATGGCCGGGCACGAAGGCGGTGGCGCCGAGACCGGCCTTGCGCACTTCCCAGATGCGATTCTGCGCGGCTTTGTCGCGCATCACGCGCACATCGGCGACGTCGTGGTCGCGCTTCAGGTCGCGCATCAGCGCCTCGGCCCGGGCGACGGCCTCTTCCTCGGTGTCCCCGCCCATCTCGGCAAGCAGCCAGCCGCAGCCCTCGGGCAGCGAGTGGCGCGCCTCGTCATGCGCATGCTTCAGCTTCATATAGTCGACGAGACGCTCGTCGATCCCTTCGAGCCCCACCGGCTCATGCGACAGGACCAGCGGCACCGCATCGCCGGCGCGGAAGATGTCGGGGAAGCCGGCGACCACCAGCGCCCGCTCGGGCGGGCTCGGTACCAGGCGGAGCCCGGCCTTGAGCACGGCGACGCAGGTGCCTTCGCTGCCGACAAGGGCGCGCGCGACATTGAAGCCGTTTTCCGGCAGCAGCTCATCCAGATTGTAGCCGGAGACGCGGCGCGGCATCTGCGGGAAGCGCTGCCGGATGAGCGTGGCGTAACGCCGGCGGAGCTCGTCGAGCCGGCGATAAATGTCGCCGCGGCGGCCGCCCTCGGCGATGATCTGCTGCAGCTGCTCGTCGTTCGTCGGGCCGACCCTGAGCCGCAGCCCATCATAGGTCAGCACGTCGAGCTCCAGCACGTTGTCGGCGGTCCGCCCCGACATCACCGAATGGACGCCGCAGGAATTGTTGCCGATCATGCCGCCCAGCGTGTTGTGATTGTGGGTCGATGGATCGGGGCCGAAGGTCAAATGGTAGCGCTCGGCGGCGTTGCGCAGATCGTCGAGCACGGTGCCGGGCTCGACCCAGGCCAGACGGAGCTCGGGGTCGACGGTCAGAATGTGGTTGAGGTATTTCGTGTAATCGACCACCACGGCGGTGTTGCAGCATTGCCCGGCGAGGCTGGTGCCGCCGCCGCGCGACAGGAAGGGCGCGCTGTGTTCGCGGCAGGCCGCCATGGCGGCGATGACATCCTGTATGCTGCGTGGGATGACGACGCCGATCGGCACCTGCCGGTAATTCGAGCCGTCGGTGGCATAGAGCGCACGGTCGCCGGCGGCGAAGCGCACCTCGCCGGCAATGCTCCGGCGCAGCGCGCGCGCAAGAGCGGCGGCGCGGCGTTCGGGATAAGCGACGAATTCCGCCGCTTCGCGCCCGCTCTCCGAGGCTTTGAGCTTGGCTCGGCCGGCGGGCCGGGCATCGGAATATTGGATGACATCGACGGCCATGCAGCCCTCCCGTGGTCGCCTTGCTGTTATCACCCCACCCCTCCCTCTCCGCCCCATTGGGGCGGAGAGGGAGGGGCCCGCGGAGCGGGAGGGTGAGGTGGGGCGCGTTCAGTGCGATGAGTGCTCCCTCTAGACCAGCTCGCGCACCGTATCCGACGCGACGGTGAGCGCGATCTTGCCGCGCTGTGGCGTGCCGCGAGCCAGCGCCTCGGCGAAATGCATCGCCTGCTCGGCCTTGATCTTGGGCGGCATCGGCGGCTCGTTCTGATCGACGACTGCCTCGACCACCACCGGGCCGGGCGTCGTCAGCGCCTCGTGCAGCACTCGGCCGCAATCCTCCGGCCGCTCGACGGTGAAACCCTTGGCGCCGCAAGCGCGGGCGTAAGCGGCAAAGTCGATCGGGTGCAGGTCGCAGACATATTCGGGATTGCCGAGGAAGACCATCTGCTCCCATTTGATCTGGCCGAGGCTGTTGTTCTTGACGATGATGACCTTGATCGGCAGTTGGTACTTCACTGCGGTGGCGATCTCGCCCATCAGCATGGTGAAGCCGCCATCGCCGACGAAGGCGATGACCTGGCGGTCGGGATATGCCGTCTGCGCGCCGATGGCGTAGGGGAGACCGCAGGCCATGGTGGCGAGATTGCCGGAGAGCGAAAACATCTGGTCGGCGCGGATATTCACATGCCGCGCCACCCAGGTGGTGATGGTGCCGGAATCGGTGGCGATAATGGCGTTGTCGGCGAGCACCTTGTCGAGCTCATGCGCCACGACTTGCGGCTTCATCGGCATATCGCGCCGCGTGCCGCGCTCTTCCATCAGCTTCTGCCACTCGTCCTTGGCCTTACGGGCCTTGTCGAGCCAGCCGCGATCGGCATTGCGGTCGAGCAGCGGAATGAGCCGGCGCAACACGCGGATGCTGTCACCGACGAGGCCGACTTCGGCGGGATAGCGCAAGCCGATCTTCTGCGGATCGAGTTCGATCTGCACACAGCGCGCCTGGCCGGGCTTGGGATAGAATTCGATATAGGGGAAGCTGCTGCCGACGATGAGCAGCGTGTCGCAGCCTTCGAGCGCCTCCTGAGAAGCGCGCGTACCGAGGAGGCCGACGCCGCCCGTCGTGTAGGGGCTCCCGTCGGGAACGCAGGCCTTGCCGAGCACCGGCTTGGCGATCGGCGCGCCGAGGACCTCCGCGATTTCCTCGAGCTCCTTATGGGCGCCGAGCGCGCCGCGACCGGCCAGGATGGTGATCTTCTTGCCGGCGTTGAGCAGCGCCGCGGCGCGGCGCAGCGCCTCCTCGCTCGGAATATGCGCACTGTCCGCCCAGAATTCGGAGACGTGATGCGGCAGGTTGCGAGCCGAGCGCATCGCCTTCTTGATCGGCATCGACTGGAAGTCGACCGGGATCGTGACATGCGCCACGCCGCGATAGGCGAGAGCGGTGCGGCAGGCGAGCTCGACGGCATTCTCGACATGCGCCGGTCCCATCACCCGCACATTGTACTTGGCGACGTCCATGTAGAGCTTGTCGAGCTCGACATCCTGCTGCGTGTGGGTGGCGAGCAGATCGTGAAACTGCAGCCCGGTGATTGCCAGCACGGGCACGCCGTCGAGCTTGGCGTCGTAAAGCCCGTTGAGCAGGTGGATGCCGCCCGGTCCGGATGTAGCGATGCAGCAGCCGAGCTTGCCTGTGAACTTGGCATAGCCGCAGGCGGCGAAGGCCGCCGCTTCCTCATGGCGCACCTGGATGAATCGGATCTTGTCCTGCTTCTGGCGCAGCGCCTCGATGATGCCGTTGATGCCGTCACCCGGAATGCCGAAGATGGTGTCGACACCCCAATCGATGAGCGTATCGACCAGAATGTCGGAGGCGGTCTGGGCGGCCATGGCGTTTCCTCGCAGAGAGAGATGATGGGGACAGGACGGATGGTTGAGCGCGCTGCTGCTGGTGAAAACACAGGCTTGGCCGCGCCGTTCCGGGCTCGCCTCCCGGGCGTGGGTGGGCTAGGACGCCGATGCTGCAACAGTTTCAACGCCATCCGACCGAGGTTCCGATCATGGCCGCAACCGCCGATATCGCCGACATCCGCCAGTCCGTTGCCGCGCTCTGTGCCCGCTTCCCCGGCGAATACTGGCGGCGGCTCGATCGGGAGCGGGGCTATCCCCGCGAGTTCGTCCAGGCGTTGACCGAGGGCGGCTTCCTCGCCTGCCTCATTCCCGAGGAATATGGCGGCAGCGGGCTCGGCATTGCCGCGGCGGCGGCCATCCTGGAGGAAGTGCAGAAGAGCGGCTGCAACGGCGCCGCTTGCCATGCGCAGATGTACATCATGGGGACGCTGCTGCGGCATGGCAGCCCGGCGCAGAAGGCAGAGTGGCTGCCGAAGATCGCCGCAGGCGAGATCCGGCTGCAGGCCTTCGGCGTGACCGAGCCGAGCGCCGGCACCGACACCACCGCCATTCGCACCACGGCACGGCGCGAGGGTGACCGCTACATCGTCAACGGCCAGAAGGTCTGGACCTCGCGCGTCGAGCACTCGGACCTGATGCTGCTGCTGGCGCGCACCACGCCGCGCAGCGAAGCGTCAAAACGCACCGACGGGATTTCAGTGTTTCTCGTCGATCTGCGCCAGGCGCGCGGCCGCGGTGTCACCGTGCGGCCGATCCGCACGATGATGAACCACGCCACCACGGAAGTCTTCTTCGACAACCTCGAAGTGCCGGCCGGCAACCTCGTCGGTGAGGAAGGTCGGGGCTTTCGCTACATCCTCGACGGCATGAACGCCGAGCGGATCCTGATCGCCGCGGAATGCATCGGCGATGCTCGCTGGTTCATTGCCAAGGCGACCGACTACGCCAGGAACCGCGTCGTCTTCGGCCGGCCGATCGGGCAGAACCAGGGCATCCAGTTTCCGATTGCCCGCGCCTATGCGGCGAGCGAGGCGGCGGCGCTGATGGTCGAGCGCGCGGCCGAGCTCTATGAGCGGGGGCAGAATTGCGGCAAGGAGGCCAATATGGCGAAGCTGCTCGCCGCCGACGCCTCCTGGCAGGCGGCCGACATGTGCATTCAGACGCATGGCGGCTTCGGCTTTGCTGAGGAATACGATGTCGAGCGTAAGTTTCGCGAGACGCGGCTCTACCAGGTCGCGCCAATCTCGACGAACCTCATCCTCTCCTATCTGGCCGAGCACGTGCTGGGGCTGCCGCGCTCCTATTGAGCGGGGCGGCGCCGCGACGGGATCCGGCTCAGTACCGGCGCAGGCTGAAGCGCGCGGTCACGGTGCGACCGCGCCGCGCCGCCTGACGGCGGCTCTTCCACTCGCGGAACTCCGCCCAGGCTACATCCGCCGACAATCCGAGACCCACGAGCAAGATCGCCCATCCGACATCCGACATTCTCGGCCTCCGGTACTTCCCGAAGCCGCTAACGTCTCGCCGATGGGTTTTGTCCCGTCGAGGTTGATCGCGGCGGAAGTTTGCCGGCCGTCCGGCCGCCTCTCGCCCGAAAGGGTGGGCGTCCTCAGCCTTGCGGCTGAGGGAAGTTGATCTCGATCATCACCTTGTTGGGGTCCTGGACGAAGAGCTGGCGCAGTCTGATGCCGGGCACCTCGTTCTCGCGGAAGGTAAGGCCCATGCGGCTCAGCCGGTCGCGCATGGCGCCGAAATCCTCGCCGATGAAGGCGACATGGTCGAAATTGCCGGTGGTGTCGCCTGGCCCGGCACCGATCTGCCCGCTGCGCGGCACCAGATGCACCACCGCCTGCTCGCCGCAATAGAGCCAATAGCCGGGAAAGGCGAGGGGCGGGCGGAAGCCATCCCGGAGCCCCAGCGCCTCGGCGTAGAAATCGCGCGTCCCCTCGAGATCGTCGGTGCGCACGGTGACATGGTTGAGCTGGGTGAGCGGCATGCCTTCCTCCAGGCGATGGCTTCTCACCGAAGGATAGCCCTTGGCGGAGCCGCCCGCCAAGTCAGTAGGATTTGGGCAGGCCCAGCACCCGCTCGGCGATGAAGGAAAGGACGAGCTGCGGGCTCACCGGCGCGATGCGGGCGATCTGCGCTTCACGCAGGTAGCGCTCGACATGGTATTCCTGCGCATAGCCCATGCCGCCATGGGTCAGGATCGCGGTCTCGCAAGCGTGCCAGCAGGCTTCGGCGCCGAGATACTTGGCGGCATTCGCCTCGGCACCGCAGGGCTCGCCGGCGTCATAGAGCGCCGCCGCCTGGCGCACCATGAGCTCGGCCGCCTTGAGCTCCGCCCAACATTGCGCGAGCGGATGCTGGATGCCCTGGTTCTGGCCGATGGGACGGCCGAAGACGATGCGCTCGCGCGCATAAGCGGCGGCGCGATTGAGCGCGGCGAGGCCCAGCCCCACCGCCTCGGCGGCGATCAGGATGCGCTCGGGATTCATGCCGTGCAGGATCTGCTGGAAGCCCTTGCCCTCCTCGCCGATGAGGTCGGCGCCGGGCACCTTGAGACCGTCGATGAAAAGCATGTTCGAATCGACCGCCTTGCGGCCCATCTTGGCGATCTCGCGCACTTCGACGGCGGCGCGATCGAGGGCGGTATAGAAGAGGCTGATGCCGTCGGTCGGCTTCGCCACCTGCTCGATCGGCGTGGTGCGCGCCAGCAGCAGCATCTTATGCGCGACCTGCGCGGTGGAGATCCAGATCTTGCGGCCGGAGACGAGATAGTGATCGCCGCTCGCCACCGCCTTCGTCTTGAGATGCGTGGTATCGAGCCCGACATCGGGCTCGGTCACGGCGAAGCACGCTTTCTCCTGGCCGCGGATCAGCGGCGGCAGGAAGCGCCGCTTCTGTTCTTCGGTGCCGAACCTGACCACGGGATTGAGGCCGAAGATGTTCATGTGCAGCGCCGAGGCGCCGCTGAATCCGGCACCCGATTCCGCCACCGCCTGCATCATCACTGCCGCCTCGGCGATGCCGAGCCCGGCGCCGCCATAGTCCTCGGGCATGGCGATGCCGAGCCAGCCGTCGCGCGCCACCGCCGCGTAGAACTCCTCGGGGAAGCCGCCCTTGCGGTCGCGCTCGAGCCAATATTCCTCGCCGAAACCACGGCAGAGATGCGCGATGGCGTCGCGAATGCGATGCTGCTCGGCGGAAAGCCCGATCATGCCCGATCCTCCCGGAGCCGATGCATGGCGGCTCCGGTGCGCCGATGCAAGGCTGGGCCTAGACCTGCTGTATTGCCGAGAGGAGCCAGTGGCCGCCGCGGCTGCGGGCGAAGGTCCAGAGCTCCTGCGTCTCGCTCGGATGCTGCGGATCGCCTTCGGCGAGCCAGCCCGGCGACCCCGGTGCGCGGTCGCCGCGCACGGTGTAGTCGAGCGCGCGCCAATGCAAGAGGCAGGCGGCGTATTGCAGATTGCCTTCCTCCCAGGCCTCGCGCACATCGCCGTTCACCAGCTCGAGCTGCTCGACATGGTTCTCGACGCCCTGGCTGGTGTTCTCGGAGAGCTCCTCGCTGAAATAGGAGAGCATCTCGGGCGTCGCGTAATGCGACAGGGTGCGCAGGTCGCGCGCGCTCCAGGCGCCCTGCACGGCCTTAAGGATCGCCTCGAAGGCGGCGTAATCCGTCGGGCTCACCTGAATCGCGCGGCTCGCCGCGGTGGCGTAGCCGCCGCCATAGCTCTGCGCCGGTCCGCTGCCGCCATAGCCCATGCCGCCCAGCGGCGGCATGGTCATCGGCCCGTGGCTGCGCCGGAAAGCGCGGAACAGCATCGAGATCGCGAAGATGATGAAGATCCAGGAGAAGAGCGAGCCGAAGACCGAGCCGAAGCCGTAGCCGCCATAGCCGTAGCCCCAATGCGGGAAGAGCAGCGAGCCCAGCCACGAGCCGAGGAAGGCGCCGCCCAGCCCGGTGAGGAAGGGATGGCGGGCGAAGCCGTTATTGTACTGGTTGCCGTAGCCGTAATAGGGCGCGCTGCGATCGGCGTAAGGCGTCATGCTGCGCCCGATCGGCTGGCCGCCATTGAAGTTGAAGGTGCGCGAGCCGAAGCTGCCCTGGCTGCCATAGCTCATGCCGCCCCCGGAATAGCTGCCACCGGCGCGCGCCTCAGCGAGGCTCGGGGTGAGGAGCGTCAGCGCGCAGAGCAGCGCCAGCGCCAAGTTCCGCCATTTCGCCATGGGTTTCCCGTCGGAAGATAGCGACAAATGCGCCCTAAATGTCGGGTGCCGGAACCGCGGATACAAGATGGCGGTCAGCCGCGCGGGCGCAGGTCGATGACCCGGCGCGCCTTGCCGATCGAGCGCTCGATCTTGCCGACCGGCACGATCTCGACCTGCGCGCTGATCCCGATCAGCGACTTGATGTCGTGCCGCAGCGCGGCGGCGATGCGCTCCTCGCCGGTGGCGCTGTTGGGCGTCGCCTCGGGCCGCAGCTCCGCCACCACCTTGAGCTCGTCGAGCTGGTGCGGCCGGCTGACCTCGAGCAGGTAATGGCCGGAGAGCGCCGGCTGCTTGAGGATCAGCTCCTCGACCTGACTCGGGAAGAGATTGACCCCGCGGATGATCAGCATGTCGTCGCTGCGGCCGGTCACCTTCTCCATGCGCCGCATGCTGCGCGCGGTTCCGGGGAGGAGCCGCGTCAGGTCGCGCGTGCGGTAGCGCACCATCGGTAGTGCTTCCTTGGTAAGCGTGGTGAGCACCAGCTCGCCCACCTCGCCATCTGGGAGCACGGCGCCGGTCGCGGGGTCGATGACTTCGGGATAGAAATGATCCTCCCAGAGATGGAGCCCATCCTTGGTCTCGACGCATTCATTGGCGACGCCGGGGCCCAGCACTTCGGAGAGGCCATAGATATCGACCGCGTGCATGTTCATGCGCCGCTCGATCTCGCTACGCAGCGCATTCGTCCAGGGCTCGGCGCCATGGATGCCGATCCTGAGCGACGAGGCGCGCGGATCGAGCCCCTGGCGCTCGAACTCGTCGGCGATCGCCAGCATGTATGACGGCGTCACCATGATGATCCCAGGCTTGAAGTCCTCGATGATCTGCACCTGCCGCTCGGTCATGCCGCCCGAGACCGGGATCACCGTGCAGCCAAGCTTCTCGGCGCCATAATGCGCGCCGAGCCCGCCGGTGAAGAGCCCGTAGCCGTAGGCGATGTGGACGAGGTCGCCGGGCCTGCCACCGGAGGCGCGGATCGATCGCGCCACCAGCGTGGCCCAGGTGTCGAGATCGCGCGCCGTGTAGCCCACCACCGTCGGCTTTCCGGTGGTGCCGCTCGAGGCATGCAGTCGCAGCAGCTTGTCGCGCGGCACGGCGAACATGCCGAAGGGATAGGTCTTGCGCAGGTCCGCCTTGGTGGTGAAGGGAAAGCGCGCGAGATCCTCATGCCGCTTGAGATCGCCGGGGTGGAGTCCGGCCGCGGCGCATTTGGCGCGGAAATGAGCGACATTGTCGAAGGCGTGGCTGAGCGTCCATTTGAGGCGCTGCAGCTGCAGCGCCGCGATCTCGTCGCGGCTCGCGATCTCGATCGGCTCGAGCTCGTCGCGCCGGGGCGGCTCCAGCGGCGGCAGACCCGCGTTCAAATCTTCCCCTCCGCGATGACGTTACCCTGGAGGCGAAGCGAGCGGCCGCGGAAGAGCGCCACCACCCGTCCCGAGCCGCGGTCGGAGACTTCGATATCGTAGATGCCGCTTTTGCCCATCGCAGCACGCTCGCGCGCCTCGGCGACGAGCGTCTCGCCCTTGCGCGCGGAGCTGACGAAGTGGATCTCGGCGCCGGCGGCGACGGTCACTTCGTTGCGCGCGTTGCAGGCGAAGGCGAACGCGCTGTCGGCGAGAGTGAAGATGAGCCCGCCATGGCAGAGCTCGTGACCGTTGATCATGTCGTCGCGCACCGGCATGGAAAGACGCGCATGGCCGGGTCCGATCTCTTCGATCACCATGCCGAGCGCCCGCGAGGCGTTATCCTGCGCCAGCATCGCTTTCGCCACCGCCTCGGCGAGGCGCTGCGCCGCAGCCGGAGATCCCGTCATCGGCCGGTGAACCGTGCGGGCCGCTTCTCCAAAAAAGCGGCGACACCTTCCAGGAAGTCGGGCGAGCGTGCGGCGATCCGCTGCAGGTCGCGCTCGGTGTCGAGCTGAGCCTCGAGCGTGCTCTCGAGCGAGCGGTTGAGCGCCTCCTTGATCAGGCCGAGCCCGACCGTGGGGCCGCGCGCGAGCTTTGCTGCGAGGCTCCGCGCCTCTTCCATCAGCTTGTCGTCCTCGACGACCTTCCAGATGAGGCCCCATTCCGCCGCGATCGCCGCCGACAGCGGTTCGCCCAGCAGCATCATGCCCATGGCGCGCGCCGAGCCTGCAAGGCGCGGCAGGAACCAGGTGCCGCCCGTGTCCGGGATCAGGCCGATGCGGCAGAACGCCTGCAGGAAAGTGGCCGAACGCGCGGCGATGACGATGTCGCAGGCAAGCGCGAGGTTGGCCCCGGCGCCGGCGGCGGGGCCGTTCACCGCGGCGATGATCGGCTTCTTCAACGCTTTGAGCCGCCGCACCAGGGGATTGTAATACCGGTCGATCGCGGCGCCGGCATCGAACTCGCCGCCGGCCGCCGCCTCGCTCAGGTTCAAATCCTGCCCGGCACAGAAGCCGCGCCCGGCGCCGGTGACGAGGAGCGCGCGAATGGCGGGATCACTCTCGACGACGCCGATTGCCTTCGCGATCTCCTCGTGCATCTCGGCGGTGAGGCTGTTCAGCCGGTCGGGCCGATTGAGGGTCAGGGTCGCGACGCCATCGGCCTCTTCGAAGAGAATCCTTGCGAACCCCATGTGTACTCCTCCCGTGCGGCGAGCGTCCTATACTCGTCCGGATGCGTCAAGGAGCGGCAGGCGCGGTGCGGCGCGCGCGAATGGGAGCGGTGCTGTTGGCTGCGGCCTTGGCCGGCTGCGCCAGCCACGCGGCGCCGGACTGTGCGCCGCCGGCGCGCGCTATGCCGGAGGTCGAGCTCTTCTTCGGGCGAGGCCTGCCCGGCGGCGGAATGGTGAGCGAGCGGGACTGGCAGCGCTTTCTCGACGAGGCGGTGACGCCGCGCTTTCCCGATGGACTCACCGTGCTGGACGCCGAGGGCCAGTGGCGGGACGGGGATACGGTGCAGCGCGAAAGGACGAAGCTGCTGCTGATCGTGGCCCCGCCGGCGCCGGACCTCGAAGCGCGGCTTGCCGCGGTGATCGACGGCTATAAGCAACGCTTCCAACAGCAGGCGGTACTGCGCATCGACCGGACTGCCTGCGTCCGGTGGCACTAGGACAGGAAGAAGAACAGCAGATTTTTGTAGATAGGCAGGGTTTCAGCTGTGTTTTTCCTGGCACTGACAGGAAGTGTATGGAAACCCTGGGTTGCAACCTCGAAATGCCGCGAAAAATCGCGCATAATGCGTCCCGATAGACCCAAAGGAGTTATCGCCAAGAAAGTCGCGTGGGACCAAATTGATTCCTGGGGGACCATGCGGAGCGCGCGCAGGGGACGTGGGTATGAGTTTCAGTATCTTAGTGGTCGAAGATGAAGATGACGTCAGGGAGCTGGTATCGACCTCGTTGCGCAACCGTGGGTACTCCGTGCTGTCCGTACCCAATGCCGAAGTGGCGCTGCAGATCCTCATGGAGCAGGTGAGGTTCGACCTGCTTTTCACCGACATCGTCATGCCGGGCGCGATGGACGGCTTCGAGCTCGCCGACCGCGCCAAGGGCCTGCAGCCGGGGCTGAAGGTGCTCTACGCCACCGGCTTCTCGCATATCTCGCGCCGCGCCGCGGACCAGCTCCACGGCAAGCTGATCCAGAAGCCCTACCGGCCAGACGAGATCGCAGCCGAAGTGCGCACCGCTCTCGGTGCGGCGGGATGAGCCCTCCGGGCGGATCCTGACAGACTTGCTGAGCGGCCGGTCGGCTCCCACCTGGAGGCGGGCGGGATTGTTGGCCGGGCGCCGCGCGGACTAATGTGCGAGAGGCGGCGCAGCGGCAGGGCAACTTTGCGTCGGGTAGCTCGTTCAAGGCATAACGGCGGCGCCGTGGCGGGAAGGGGAGGCATGAGGCCGATCACGCGGGAGAGCGTTCCGGCCGATGCGCAGCGCGCGCGAGCGGCCAAGCGCTACGGGGCGGTGCGCGCCGCCACTGAAGCGCTGGCAGCGCCGCTCTCGGCAGAAGATCAGACGGTCCAGTCGATGCCGGATGTCAGCCCGGCGAAGTGGCACCGCGCGCATACCAGCTGGTTCTTCGAGACCTTTTTGCTCGTGCCCTCGCTGCCGGGCTACCAGGTCTTCGACCCGGCTTACGGCTATCTCTTCAATTCCTACTACGAGGCGGTGGGGGCAAGGCATCCTCGGCCTGAACGCGGCCTGCTGTCGCGGCCGGGCATTGCCGAGATCGCGCGCTACCGGGCGCATGTCGATGCCGGCATGACCGAGCTCTTCGCCACCCTCGACGAGGCGTGCTGGACAGCGGTGGCGGGGCTGGCCGAGCTCGGCCTCCATCATGAGCAGCAGCATCAGGAGTTGCTGCTGATGGACATCAAGCATGTCCTCTCGGTCAATCCGTTGCAGCCTGCCTATCGCCGCGCGGCACCGCCGCCGCGCCGCGCGCCGCCGCCACTCACCTGGCACGCCTTTGCGGGTGGCCTGCGTCAGATCGGCCATGCCGGCGCCGGCTTCGCCTTCGACAACGAGACGCCGCGTCACAAAATCTGGCTCGAGCCGTTCCGCCTCGCCTCGCGCCTCGTCACCAGCGGCGACTATGCCGAATTCATCGCCGCCGGCGGATATCGGCGGCCGGAGTTCTGGCTCTCCGAGGGCTGGGCTCTGGTGCAGCAGCAAGGATGGACGGCACCGCTTTACTGGCAGCAAGAGAAAGACGGCTGGTCGATCTTCACGCTCGCCGGAAGTCGGCCGATCGGCCCGGCCGAGCCGGTGGTGCATGTCAGCTTCTACGAGGCCGATGCGTTTGCGCGCTGGGTGGGCAAGCGCCTGCCAAGCGAGGCCGAATGGGAAGTGGCGGCGGTCGAGGCCGAGGTCGCGCTTGCCGGCAATTTTGCCGATCGCGGCGTGCTGCATCCCCTGCCGGCGCGGGGCGACGGGTCACTCGAGCAAATGGTGGGCGATGCCTGGGAGTGGACGGCGAGCCCCTATGTCGCTTACCCCGGCTTTCACCCGGCCGCCGGAGCGGTCGGCGAATACAATGGCAAGTTCATGTCGAACCAGATGGTGCTGCGCGGCGGCGCGGCGGTGACGCCGCCCGGCCACCTGCGGCTCAGCTATCGCAATTTCTTTCCGCCGGCCTCGCGCTGGGCTTTCGGCGGCATCAGGCTGGCGGAGGATGCATGAGACGAGGTGGTGAGCTTGCCGAATTCCATGATCTCGCCCCGGCGCAGGAGAGCTTCCGCGATGCGGTGCTGGCGGGGTTGAGCCGCCGCGCCAAATCGATCCCTTGCCGCTTTCTCTATGACGAGCGCGGCTCGGCGCTCTTCGAGGGGATTTGCGACCTCCCCGAGTACTATCTGACGCGCGCCGAGATGGCGATCCTCGGCGAGTTCGCGCCCGAAATCGCGGCGCGGGCGGGACGCCATGCACAGCTCATCGAGTTCGGCAGCGGCGCCTCGCGCAAGGTGCGGCTGCTGCTCGACGCCCTCGACGAGCCCGCCGCCTATGTCGCGATCGACATCTCGCGCGAGCCGCTGCGTCGTGCCGCCGAGGAGGTCGCCGCCGAGTTCCCGGAGGTTCCGGTCGTCGCCGTCTGCGCCGACTATCTCGAGCCGCTGCGCCTGCCGGCCCTGCCGGCGCGCGGCGAGGGCAGACGCCTCGGATTCTTCCCGGGCTCGACCATCGGCAATTTCACGCCCGAAGAGGCAGCTGAGTTTCTCGCCGGCTGCCGGCGCGTGATCGGCCGCGGCGGCGCGTTGCTGATCGGCGTCGATCTCAAAAAGGACAAGGCGGTGCTCGATGCCGCCTACAATGACCGCGCCGGGATCACCGCCGCGTTCAACCTCAACCTGCTCGAGCGGGTCAACCGCGAACTCGATGCCGATTTCGACCTCGACCGCTTCGAGCACGAAGCGTTCTACAACGAGGCGACCGGGCGCATCGAGATCTACATCAGAAGCCTCGCCGATCAGATCGTCACCGTCGCCGGGCGCAGAGTCCGCTTCGCCGCGGGCGAGCGCATCCACACCGAGGATTCCTGCAAGTACTCCATCGCCGAATTCCAGCGGCTTGCGGCGCGTGCGGGCTTCCACCCCGGGCAGCACTGGACGGACCGGAACGGGCTCTTCAGCGTCCACCTCCTCGAGGCCGGCTGACGCCTCGCGGCCGCCTGACCGCGCGCAATGGTAGAGTTAATGAAAACTTTACCACCTAAAGTTAATACTTCCGGGGCAGGACACCAGCTTTCGGTGAGATGGGCGCTTTGTTTCCGCTTCCGACGGATGAGGCCGGACGCCTCGCGGCGTTGCATCGGTATGCAATTCTCGACACCGCGCCCGAGGAAGCCTTCGACCGGGTAACCCAACTCGCTGCCTCGCTCTTCGCCGCCCCCATCACCTTCATCGGCTTCATCGATGCCGAGCGGCAGTGGTTCAAGTCGCGCGTCGGCCTAGCCGTCAGCGAAACATCGCGCGGCGCCGGGCTTTCCCCCCATGCCATTCTCGGCAGCAAGGTCATGCTGGTGCCGGACACGCTGGCGGACGAGCGCTTTCGCGACAACCCCTATGTTCTCGGCACGCCGCGCATCCGCTTCTACGCCGGTGCGCCGCTATCGACGCCGGAAGGCCACCGCGTCGGTGTGCTCGGCCTCATCGATACGAAGCCGCGCACCGACTTCTCCGAGGAGAACTGCAAGCAGCTCGAGACGCTGGCCCAGATGGTGATGAACGCGCTCGAGCTCAAGCTCGAGCTGAGCGCGCGCCGCCAGGCCGAGCGCGACCTCACGCTGGTGAACGAGCTGATGCTGGCGATTGCCGAGGCGCCGAGCGTCAACACGGCGCTCGAGACGTCGCTCAGCGTAATCTGTCGCGCGGTAGGGGCTGCCCATGGCCGTGCCTGGACGATGGTGGGCCGCGGCCGTCATTGTCAGCTTGTCGCCGCCTGGGGGCGACAGGGCTCCGAATGGAGCCGACGACTCGAGCAGCACCGCAGGTCACCGCTGACACTCACCAACAGCCTGATCGGCCAGGTGCTGTCCGACAGCGAGCGCCGTCTGGTGCCGGAGATCGAGGACGTGCGCGGCAGGTACCCGGCGATGCGCGATTCCGTCGCTTCGGGCCTGCACGCCGCCATTTGCGTGCCGGTGCGCCAGAACAACCGCAATTTCGCGCTCAATTTCCTCTTCGAGCGTGCGCCCGACGACATGGAGAAAGTCGCCGACCGCATCGAGGAGCTTGCCGACAAGGTCCGGCCGGTGCTGTCGCGCAAGCTCGCGGAAGAGCGGATCAATCTGCTGCAATCGGTGGTGCTGCACGCCGATGATGCGGTCATGGTGGTCGAGATCGATACCGCTTTCGAGGACGCGGCCGGGATGCGCATCGTCTATGCCAGCCCGGCGATGACGCGCATGACGGGCTATCGCCTCGAAGAGCTCTATGGCCGGCCGCCCAGCCTGATCTGGAATCCCGAGCCGCAATCCGCGGGTCTGGCCGGGCTCTATGCGATGCTGGGCGACGGCCAGTCGGCGCGGCTCGAACTGCCCTGCCGGCGCAAGGACGGCTCGAGCTTTTGGGCCGATGTCGGTGCCGTTCCGGTCGCCGACGAGATCAGCGGCGAGCGCCGCCTCGTCGCCATCCTGCGCGATGTGACCGAGCGCCGTCGTCTCGAGGAGGCGCTGCGCCAGAGCGAGGCGACCTTCCGCCTGCTGTTCTCCAGCAATCCCATTCCGATGTGGGCCTATGAGGTGGGGACCTCGCGCATCCTCGAGGTGAACAACGCGGCGGTCGAGCAGTATGGCTACTCGCGCGAGGCCTTCCTCGCGATGACCGTCGACGACATCGCCCCGCCCGATGCCGCGCCCGCCGGATTTCCGCGCCGTCAGGCGATCCCGGCTTTCGGCCGGCTCGGCATTCGCCGCCATCGCAAGGCCGACGGCAGCGAGATCAGCGTCGACGCAATCTCGCATCGGCTCGACTTCCAGGGCCACCAGGCGGCGATCATGGCTGCCCTCGACGTCACCGAGCAGCAGCGAGCGGAGGAGGAAATCCGCCGCGCCAAGGAAGCGGCCGAGGCGGCGAGCCGCGCTAAGACCGAGCTCCTCGCCAATATGAGCCATGAGCTGCGCACACCGTTGAATGCCATCATCGGCTTCTCCGAGATCATGCAGGCGGGACTCTTCGGGCCGCTCGGCACCGCCAAGTACGACGGCTACGTCGCCGATATCCGTCACAGCGCCGGGCATCTGCTGACGGTGATCACCGACATTCTCGACCTCGCCAAGATCGAAGCGAACTCATTCCGGCTGCACGAAGGGATCGTTGCGCCGCGCGAGGTCATCGCCTCGGCGCTCCGCCTCGTGAAGCCGCGCGCCGACGATGCCGGGATCAGCCTCCATTACGACCACCGCCACGGCGACGTCGCGATCAAGGTGGACGAGACGGCGCTAAAGCGCGTGCTGATCAATCTGCTCGCCAACGCGGTCAAGTTCTCCGAGGCCGGCGGCAGCGTGGTGGTGAGCTCGGAGTTCGACGTGTGTGGCGGCTTTGCCATCTCGGTGGCCGACCAGGGCATCGGCATGGCGCCGGAAGAGATCCCGATCGCGCTCACACCCTTCCGCCAGGTGAATAGCGGGCTGCAGCGCAAATACGAGGGAACCGGGCTCGGCCTGCCGATCGCCAAGGAATTGGTCGAGATGCATGGCGGCACGCTCACCATCGAGAGCGCGCCCGGCACGGGCACCAGGGTGACGATCTTGCTTCCGGCTGCCCGGGTGATGGCGGCGGC
>DATNDG010000183.1:0-13992 GCA_035553515.1 Allostellaceae bacterium
CGCCTCGGGCGGCACGATCGATTTCGCCGCGCTCGGCGAAGCCGGCCTCGCGCCCACTGAGCCCGAGGCCGGGGCCGAGGATGTTTCGCTCATGCTCTACACCTCCGGCACCACCGGGCGGCCCAAGGGCGTGCCGCGCCGCCACCGGCAGGAGCGCGCCGCGGCGGTGGCGCATGTCGCGCAGAACCTCTACGTCCGCGGCGAGCGCACGCTGGGCGTCATGCCGCTCTATCACACCATGGGCGTCCGCTCGCTGCTCTCGATGGCGCTGGTCGATGGCTGCTTCGTCTCAATGCCGCGCTTCGACGCGCCGGCGGCGCTCGAGCTGATCGCCGAAGAGCGCATCACCGCGCTCTATCTCGTCCCGACGCTCTACCACGACCTCGTCAGCCATGAGCGCTTCGCCCGCACCGACATCTCTTCGGCGAGGAAGCTCGGTTTCGCCGGCGCCGCCATGCCGGACGGTCTCTTGAAGCGCGTCGCCGAGGCGTTCCGGCCCGATCTCTTCGTCAATCACTACGGCTCGTCGGAGATCTACACCTTCACCATCGAGCCCGAAGCGGCGCAGAAGCCCGGCTCGGCCGGCAAGGCCGGGCTCAACCAGCGCGTCCGCGTGGCGCGGTTCGGCAGCGGCGATCCCGAAAGGGTTGCGGCGGCGGGCGAGGAAGGCGAGATCATCGCCGATTGCGCCAGCGACGAGGCCTTCGAGGGCTATTGGCGGCGGCCCGATGCCGACGCCAAGGCGCTCCGGCGCGGCTGGTACTTCACCGGCGACACCGGCTATGTCGATCGCGCGGGCGATCTCTTCGTCACCGGGCGTGTCGACGACATGATCATCACCGGCGGCGAGAATGTCTCGCCGGGCGAGATCGAGAGCGTGCTCTCGCTCCATCCCGCGGTCGCCGAGGTGGCGGTGGCGGGGCTGCCCGATCCGCGCTGGGGCCGGCGCGTCGCCGCCTTCGTCAAACGCGTGCGGGCCGTTGAGGCCGCGGAGCTCGATGCCTGGTGCCGAAAGTCCAGCCTCGCCGATTTCAAGCGGCCGCGCGATTATGTCTTTCTGCGCGAGGTGCCGAAATCGCCGGTCGGCAAGATCCTGCGCCGGAAGCTGGTCGCCGGCGAATACGAGGCCGAGTGACCCCCTGAGAGAGGAATTTGCATGAGCATCTTGCCGGAGAACCCCGACGGCTTCCGCATCGAGATCGATGCCGCGCGCGAGCGCGCCGACATCGTTCTTGACCGCCCGCCGCTCAACGTCATCGTCATGCCCGAGCGCGAGCAGCTGCGTGCCAGTTTCGAGGCGCTCGACGCCGATCCGCGCGTGCGCGTCATCGTGCTGCGCGCGGTGGGTGAGCATTTCTCCAGCGGCGGCGACATCAAAGGCTTCCTCGAAGCCTCGCCCGAGCATGTCTCGAAGCTCGCCTGGAACATCGCCGCGGCGTCGCGCTGCGGCAAGCCGGTGATCGCCGCCAATCGCGGCTATTGCTTCGGCGTGGGATTCGAGCTGTCGCTCGCCTGCGATTTCCGCATCGCGTCGGAGACCTGCCTCTACGCGCTGCCCGAGCAGCGCCTCGGCCAGATCCCGGGCTCCGGCGGCTCGGCGCGGCTGCAGAAGATGATCGGCATCGCGCGCACCAAGGACATCGTCATGCGCTCGCGCCGCATCGGCGGGCGGCAGGCCTATGACTGGGGGATCGCCGTCGACTGCGTCGCCGACGACAAGCTCGAAGCCGCGACCGACGCGCTGGTCGACGAGCTCCGAGGCTTCGCGCCGCTGGCCCAGCGCACCGCGAAGAAGCTCCTGAACGACACCGAGGACGCACTGCTCTCCACCGCCATCGAGCTTGAAGGCCATTGCTACAGCCGGCTCCGCAGTTCCGACGATTTCCGCGAGGGGGTCGAGGCTTTCCACGCCAAGCGCAAGCCGAGCTTCAAGGGACGCTGAGACACCGGGGTGGCCGCTCCCGACGACACCATCCGGCAGGTGACCGAGGCGGCGATCAAACGCCTCGACCTGCAGCTCGACCTGCCGCGCGAGGCGGAGACCTGGAGCTGGCATTTCCACCTGCCGGCGGCTTTGGTCTGGAGCGGTGTCATCCTGGGCGCGGCGGTGGTGCTTTATTTCATCGCCCGGGACGTGCTGCCCGGATTGTTGGTCGGGCGGCGCGCCGGCGGCGAGGACGGCGTGGCGGGAACCGCGGGCGAGGGGCCGCCCGCCGCCTCGCCGGTGCAGGCCGCCGATGCGCTGGCGCGCGAAGGCCGCTTCGTCGAGGCGATGCATGCGCTGCTGCTGCAGGGCCTCGCCGAGATCCGCAGCCGCGGCGGCGCCGCAATCGCGGAGTCGCTGACCAGCCGCGAGATCCTCCGCCATCTGCCGCTGCCGGATGTCGCCCGCGCGTCGCTCGGCGAAATCGTCGGCCGGGTCGAATGGAGCTATTTCGGCGAGCACCCGGCGGGGGCTGCCGATTACAGCGCCTGCCGCGAAAGCTTCGACCGGCTCGCCGCCGCGCTCGCGACCGGGGGCGGCCGGTGAACGGCTCGGTCTTCTCGCCGCGGCTGCTCGCGGCCTGGATCGCCGCCGCGCTGCTGACCTTCGGCGCGTCGCTCTATTTCGGCAACGGCGGCGGCGGGGTGATGCATCCCGACACGACGGGGCCGAGCGGTTTCTCGCGCTCGGCGATCGGCTATGCCGGCATGGCCGATATCCTGCGCCGGCTCGGCATCCCGGTGGCGGAGAGCCGCACCGACCCGCCGCGCCCCGGGCCGGGCGGCGTGCTGGTGCTGGCCGAGCCGCCGCTCGACGCGCATTGGCTCGAAAGCGCGGGGTCGCTGCTGCAGGCGCCGAAGGTCCTGCTGATCCTGCCGAAATGGCAGGGGCAGCCGAGCCGGGCGCATAAGGGCTGGATCGATGAGGCCGCGCTCCTCCCGGAACTCGTGCCGCAGCTTGTGCTCGGTGTCGCGGTGCCCAAGGCCACGGTGAAGCGCGTCGACAAGGTCGGCGCCTGGACCACCAATACGCTGGGTCTTTCGCCCAGCCTCGGCGCGCCGGTGCAGCTCGTCGTCTCCGACCGGCTGAAGCCGCTGGTCGGCAGCGCCGACGGCATGCTGCTGGGCGAACTCGCCGAGAAGGGGCGGCGCCTCTGGGTCCTGGCCGATCCCGAGGCGCTCGACAATCACGGGCTCGGCAGCCCCGCCAACGCCGCGTTCGCCGTGGCTCTGGCGCGCGCGCTGCTTGCCGGCACGCCGGCGCGGGGCGGCCTCGTCTTCGACGAGACGCTGCACGGCTTTGCGGCGCCGCCCGCCAGTCCTTGGCTCTTGCTCTTCCGCTTTCCCTTCGTGATCGCCACCGGCTTGGGCGCGCTGGCGATCCTGTTGCTGCTCTGGGCGACGCTCGGGCGCTTCGGCGTGCCGCAAGCGGCGCCGCCGGCGCTCGCCGCGGGGAAGCGCGGCCTCATCGCCAATGCCGCCGATCTCCTGGACTTCGCCGGCCACCGGCGCGCGGTGGCGCGGCGCTATGTCGAGGCGAGCCTGCGCGATGCGGCGCAGCGCCTTCACGCACCGCGCGAGCTTGCCGGCGCCGCACTGCTCGACTGGCTCGCCCGGCTGGCTCACGCCCGTGGCGTGCAAAGCGATTGCGTGGCGCTGGCGCGGCAGGCGGAAAGCATCGCCGACGGGCCGGGATTGACGGCGCTGGCGCGCGCCATTCATCAATGGAAGGGGGAAATCGTCGATGGAGCTCCAGGAGATCCGAACGCTCGCCGACGGGCTGCGCCGCGAAGTGCGCAAGGCGGTCGTCGGTCAGGATGAGGTCATCGATCTGCTGCTGACGGCGCTGCTGGTCGGTGGCCATGTGCTGCTCGAGGGCGTGCCGGGAACGGCGAAGACGCTGATCACCCAGGCGTTTGCCGCCGGGCTTTCGCTGCATTTCGGCCGCATCCAGTTCACGCCCGATCTGATGCCGGGCGACGTGCTCGGCACCAATCTCTTCAATTTCGAGACCAACGCCTTCGTGCTCACCAAGGGCCCGATCTTCACCGAGCTGCTGCTCGCCGACGAGATCAACCGCGCGCCGCCCAAGACTCAGGCGGCGCTGCTGCAGGCGATGAACGAGCGGGTGGTGACGATCGACGGGCGCGATCATGCGCTGGGCGACGACTTCATGGTGGTGGCGACGCAGAACCCGGTCGAGCAGCAGGGCACATATCCGTTGCCCGAGGCGCAGCTCGACCGCTTCCTGTTCAAGCTGGTCATCGCCCATCCGTCGCGCGACGAGGAGCGCGAGATCGTCCGTCGCCACGGTCACCGCTCGGCCATGCCGCGGCTCCAGGATTTCGGCCTCGCGCCGGCGATCACCCGCGACGCGCTGGCGCTGGTGCGGCAGGCGGTCGAGCGCATCCGCCTCTCCGATGCGCTGATCGACTATATCGTCGATGTCGTCCGCGCGACCCGCGCGCACCAATCGCTCGAGATCGGCGCGTCGACCCGCGCCGCCAACATGCTGGCCGCCGCTGCACGCGCGCTCGCGGCACTGCAGGGCCGCGACTTCGTCATTCCCGACGATGTGAAGATGCTGGCGCTGCCGGTGATGCGGCACCGGGTGATGCTCTCGCCCGGCGCCGAGATCGAAGGGATCGGCGCCGACCGTGTGCTGAGCGAGATTTTAGACCAGGTCGCGGCGCCGCGATGAGGCCGACGCGCCGCGCTATCCTGCTCTTTGTGCCGGCGGTGCCGCTGGCGCTCCTGCTGGTGGTCTGGGACCCGGCGTGGTGGGCGATCGCCTTCGACTATGCCGCGCTGGTGCTGCTGGCGATGGCGAGCGATGCGGCGCTGAGCCTGCCGCGCCGGCGCCTCATGTTCGAGGTGGCGGCGCCCGAGCGGCTCCATGTCGGTGAACCTGGCGCCGTCCGCGTCACGCTCAGGGCGTTGGGCCGTCATCCGCGCGCGGTGCCGATCGAGCTTCTCGCCGAGCAGCGCGGCGATCTCGATCCGCCGGAGATCGTCGCAACACTCCTGCCGCCGGGCGGCAAGGCCGTGACCGAGCTGAGGCTGCTGCCGCGCCGGCGCGGACGGGTCCAGCTCGACCGGATCTGGCTGCGCTGGCAGGGCCCGCTCGGCCTCATCGAGCGCCTCAGCATCGAGCCGGTCTTCCGCGCCATCGATGTGCTGCCCAACATTCGCGGCGTCGAGCGGGCGGCGCTGCGCTTCCTCTCGCAGGAGGCGGTGTTTGGGGTGAAGCCTCAGGCGCAGCGCGGCGAGGGCAGCGAGTTCGAGGCGCTGCGCGACTACGCGCCGGGCTTCGATACCCGCTTCATCGATTGGAAGCATTCGGCGCGCCATCGCCGGCTGCTCTGCAAGGAGTTCCGCACCGAGCGCAACAATCCCATCGTTCTTGCCTTCGATACCGGCTATCTCATGCGCGAGCCGATCGAGGGCGTGCCGCGGCTCGACCATGCGATCAATGCCGGGCTGCTGCTCGGCTGGGTCTCGCTACAGGGCGGCGATCTCGTCGGCGCCTTCGGCTTCGACGCGGCGGTGCGCCAATATCTGGCGCCGGTGCGCGGCGCCGCGGGTTTCCCGCGCCTCCAACAGACGGTGGCGGCGCTCGACTATCATGGCGACGAGACGAACTTCACGCTCGGCCTCGCCGAGCTCGGTGCGCGGTTGAAGCGGCGCTCGCTCATCGTGCTCTTCACCGAATTCGTCGACACGGTGACGGCGGAGCTGCTGATCGAGAGCCTCCGGCGCATGACGAGCCGGCATCTGGTGGTCTTCGTCACCTTGCGCGATTCGCTGCTGCAGCAGACGGTGGACCGCGAGCCCGCGCGCTTTTCCGAGGTGGCCGAAGCGGTGGTGGCACATGACCTGCTGCGCGAGCGCAGCATCGTCTTCGAGCGCTTGATGCGGCTCGGCATCCATTGTCTCGACGTGCCGAGCCGCGGTCTCTCGGTCGCGCTCGTCAATCGCTATCTCGCGATCAAGGAGCGCGGACTGCTGTGAGCCTTGCCGAGCGAGAGCCCGCCGCGCCTGCCGGTCCGCCGCCGCTCCGGCTCAAGAGCAGCGAATTCCGCCGCCTGCGCGAGGCCAGCTGGCGCGATCTCGAAGCGCTGGTGGGCCGCGTCGAGAAGCGCGGCGTCGGCGCGCTCACGGCCGACGAGCTCGAGCGCCTGCCGCTGCTCTACCGCGCCGCGCTCTCCTCGCTCTCGGTGGCGCGCAGCATCGCGCTCGACCGCAATCTGCTGCTCTATCTCGAGAACCTCTCCTTCCGCGCCTTCCTGGCGATCTATGGACCGCGCGGCGGGTTCTTCGAGGGCCTCGGGCGCTTCCTGCGCCGGGGATTCCCCGCCGCCGTGCGCGCCGCGCGCTGGCATTTCCTGGTGGCGCTGCTGACGACGCTCGCCGGCGTCGCGGCAGGATTCCTGCTGGTCGCGGGCGACCCCGCCTGGTTCCAGACGCTCGTGCCGGGCGGGCTTGCCGGCGGCCGCGGTCCCTTGAGCACGCGCCAGCAGCTCCTTGTGGGCGAGATCTTCGCGCCCTGGCCGGGCGCCTTCCGAGCCTTCGCCCTGATGGGCAATTTCCTGCTGAGCCATAACACGCTGATCGGGCTCGCCACCTTTGCGCTCGGCATTGCCGGCGGCGTGCCGACGCTGCTGCTGCTGCTCTATCAGGGCATGACCTTGGGCGCCTTCCTCGCGCTCCATGCCGATCGCGGCCTCACCGTCGAGTTCCTCGGCTGGCTCGCCATCCACGGCACGACCGAGCTCACCGCCATCCTGCTCTGCGGCGCGGGCGGGCTGGTGATCGCCGAGACGCTGCTCTTTCCGGGCCGCTACGCCAGGCTCGAAAGCCTGGCGCTTCATGGCCGCCGGGCGGGGCAGATCATGCTCGGCGCCGTGCTGCTCTTCTTCATCGCGGCGATCCTCGAGGGCGGTTTCCGCCAGCTCGTGCAGGAGACCGATCTCCGCTTCGCCATCGGCGGCGCTGCCGGCGCCTTCTGGCTCCTCTATTTCCTGTTTGCCGGGCGGGAGCGGCGGCGATGACCGCGGCCGAGGAGCGCGTCGCCGAATTTCTCGACGGCGGGCGCCGCAGGCGCCGCGACATCGTCACGCCCGAAGGCGTGGCGCTGCCGGTCGAGATCGCCGGATTCGGCGACCGTGCGGCAGCCTTCCTGGTCGATCTCGCGATCTGGTTCGGCGCCAGCATCGTCCTGATGCTGGCCGGGGTGCTGCTGCTCGCCTTCGTCACGCGGCTCCTCCACCACGGCGCGGCTGCTCTCATCGGAATATTCTTCGGCGGGCTGCTGCTCGCGAGCTTCCTCGCGCGCAACTTCTATTTCATGCATTTCGAGCTCGCCTGGCGCGGGGCGACGCCGGGCAAGCGCCTCCTCGGATTGCGCGTCATCGACCGCGGCGGCGGCCCGCTGCGGCCGAGCGCGGTGGTCGCGCGCAACCTCACGCGCGAGATCGAGGCGTTCCTGCCGCTAAGCCTGCTGCTCTCGCTGGGCGCCGGCTCCGGCTGGGAGCGGCTGTCGCTGGGCCTGTGGCTGCTGCTCTTCACGCTGCTGCCGCTCTTCAACCGCGAGCGGCTCCGTGCCGGCGATCTCATCGGCGGCACAATGGTCGTGCTGCTGCCGCGCCGCATGCTGCTCGCCGATCTCGTCGAAGCCGGTCCCGCTTATCGCTTCACCGATCGCCAGCTCGGCGCCTACGGCGCCTTCGAGCTGCAGATCCTGGAAGAAGTGCTGCGCCGCCCCGGCGGCGGCGAGGCGCGGGCAGGCTTGCGCGATATCGCAGAGCGGATCTGCCGCCGGATCGGTTGGTCCGAGCCGGTGACGGAGCGCGAGGTCGAGCGCTTCCTGCGCGATTTCTACATTGCCGAGCGCGCTTTCCTCGAGCGCGAGCAGCTCATGGGCCGCGTGCGCGCCGACAAGCACGCCGGCGGCACGGACGGGAAGCTTTGAATAGTCCCTCTCCGCCCGCTTGCGGCAGCAAGCGGGGGGAGAGGGTGGCGAGCTCAGCGAGCCGGGTGAGGTGGGTGTCGATGGAGAATGCGCTCGTCCCGCGGGTGAGACACCTCACCCTCCCCGTGGCTCTTGCGAGCCACGGGAGCGATCGCATGCGATCGCTCCCTCTCCCCGCTTCGCGCGGAGAGGGAACGAGACGCTCAGTCGAAGACGGCGGCCACGCGCTCGAGATCGACGCCTTCGCGCGCAACGCGGAGGTCGTGGTAGATGACGGCGAGAGCGATCTCCCGATAGGCGGACAATATTGTCTGGCTCAGGAAAACGACGACAGGCGTCCCGGTGCCCGTGTCGAAGACGGCGAAGCCGAATTGCGCCAGGATCAACCCCGCGCCCCCGCCGGCAAGACTGAGAATTAAAGTGAGGCCGAGGATCCGCCATCGGTTCCCCTTGGTGAGCGCGCGGCTTTGCCGAAGGCTGGCGATTGGTCCAAGCTCTTCGAGGAGGCAGGCCGGCACGGCCACGTACCACATGAGGAAGACAATCATGCCGGGCACGACGAGGAGCAGACTGGCGAAGCCGACGCCGAGCGAATAGCAGACGATCACGCCGATCATCGGGAAGAAGCGTGCGACCGCGCGTCTCAGCGACCTGCCGAGCGCGAAGCTCTTGCCGCACAGGCGCTGGAACGCGCCATCGAGAATGACCGCGTGTCCGAAGACCGAGAGGATCAGCCAGGTGACGATCCACCACGCGCCAATGGCGTTTTCGCTGAGGGGAAAGCCGTTCGGCCGCGTCGACAGGCGGGTCGCGATGCTGAACCCGAAAGTCGGCAGCCAGACGATCGCGGACAGCAGGAAGAACTTGCCGAAATCGCGCAACAGGAGTTCGAATGATCGCGCAAGCACGTGGCCGACATGCAGCCGCGGCGGGGCCGCCGTCAAAGCCTGATCCGTCATGCAGGCGCTCCTCGGCCCGCCGCCTGCCGGCGCCGCTCAGTCGAAGACGGCGGCGATGCGCTCGATGTCGACGCCTTCGCGGGCGGCGCGGAGATCGTGGTAGATGACCGCGACGGCGATCGCCCAGTAGGCGCCCATCAGCACCGTCCAGAGAAAGGCGCCGATGCCGGAGAGGGCGGGGCCGCCGATCGCCAGGAGCAGGAATCTGACCAGCGCCTGGCCGAGAACATTGGCGACATAGAGCACGATGACGATGCCGAAGACCCGCCAGCGATTGCCTTTGGTGAGCTCGACGCTCCGGATGAGGCTGTCGAAGGGGCCGAGCTTCTCGACGACGCAGGCCGGAAGCGCCACGCTGAACATCGCCGCCAGGATCAGGCCGGGCACGATCACCAGAGCGAAACCGATGCCGACGGCGAGCCCCATCAGGATATACATGCCGAAGATCGGCAGAACCCGCGCCACGCCGCGCTTCACCGATTCGCCCAGTGCAAAGGCCTTGCCGCGCATCCGCTCGAACGCGCCATAGAGGATCACCGCCTGGCTCAGAACGACGCAGAAGCCGGTGAGGATGGAAACCACGATGGCGCCGGTGACGAACACGCCGGATGGCCCGGGAAAGCCGTTCGGCCCGACCCTGGCGAAGCGGAAGCCCACGATCAGAAGGGCCACCAGGAGCGGGACCCAGGCCAGCAAGGCCAATAGGAAGAATTTAAGGAAATCGCCGAACAGCAGGGAAAAGGCGCGGTTGAACACCGCGCCGACGCGCAGCTTCGGCGGCTCCGCCGGCAGTACCGTGTCTGTCATGTCAGGACCCCCTTGGTCCGCCGGCTGCTGCCGGCCGCGAATCCCGAGGGTATGAGGTCCCGGGGATTCCCGCGGGACGAGATGGTATTCGCGCCCCGCGGCGCTTGGCAAGGGGGATCGCCGAGAATGCCCGGCTTGCTTATTCCCGGCCGAAGAGGCGGCGCAGCTCGCCCTTGGCGCGCTCCAGCACGCGCTTGCGCCCGGCCGGGAGATTATGCCCGGCGCGGTTCACATAAAAGGTCAGCATCGACATGGCCGAGCGATAGGGCTCGGCCTTGCGCCGCCGGCTGTGCTCGGCCGAGCGCTTCAGCGAGAGCGCGATGCGCCGCGGATCGCGCCAGGTGAAGACGTCGCGATCGAGATCGAGCGCATCGCTCTTGCGCGTGACAGTGTCGGACCAATAGCGCCGCTTGCGCGGTGCGGCTCGGGGCTTTCTCCTTGCTGCGGCCATGCCTCTCGCCTCCTTTCGAGCGGAAACGCGAGGTCCGGCGCGCGCGTTCCGCTATTTCCAGTGGAGTGCGGCGAGGTCGTTGGCGAAGATCGGCGAGTTGTGCCAGACGCCGTGCAGGTCCTTCTTCGACACCGCGACCTGCGGCAGGACGTAGAGGAAGACGTTGACCGCATCCTCGGCGATCTGCCGCTGCGCCTCGCCGAGGAGCTTCAGCCGCTCGGGCCCGTCGGGCGTGGCGTTCACCTTGGCCATGATCTGGCGGAACTTCGGCGAATCATATTGGAAGTAGTAGTCGGGATTGGCGTAGATCGCGAGGTCGCGTGGCTCGACATGGCTGATCATGGTGAGGTCGAAATTCTTGTTCTTGTAGACGCCGTCGAGCCATTGCGCCCATTCGACATTCTCGATCCGGGCGTTGATGCCGATCTGGGCGAGCTCGGCGGCGACGATCTGCCCGCCTTGCCGCGCATAGGGCGGCGGCGGCAGCTTCAGCGTCACGCTGAGCGGCGTCTTGACCCCCGCCTCCTTCAGCAGCGCCTTGGCCTTGGCCGGGTCATAGGGATAGAGCCCGGTGAGATCGATATAGCCGGGATCGTTCGGCGTGTAGTGGCTGCCGATCGGCACGCCGAGCCCGTTGGAGGCGCCGGCGATCACCGCCTTGCGGTCGATGGCGTAGGCGAGCGCGCGGCGCACCCGCACATCGTCGAAGGGCTTGCGCTTGTTGTTGATGGCGACGATGGTCTTGCCCTCGGTCGAGCCGATGGCGACGGTGAAGCGCGGATCGCTCTGCAGCTGCTTCAGGCTGTCGAGCGCGCCGAAGCGCGGGAAGGCGTCGACATCGCCGGCGAGCAGCGCCGCTACCTGCGCTGCCGGGTCGTTGATGATGCGGAAGGTCGCCTTCGTGATCTCGACCTTCCTGGCATCGCGGAATCCGGCCCATTTGACCAGGGTGATGCTCGATCCCTTGACCCAGTTCTCGAATTTGTAGGGGCCGGTGCCGACGGGCTTCGTCGCATCGGTGGCGGCGCTCTTCGGCTCCAGGATCACCGCCGTGTTCTGGCCGAGCTCGAAGATCAGGTTGGCGTCGAGCTCCTTCAGGTGCAGCACGACGGTGAGCGGGTCGGGCGTGTCGATCGCGGCGAAATTGGCGAAGACCGACTTCTTGTCCTTGTTGGTGCTGGTGGGCGAGGCGTCGCGCTCGAAGGTGTATTTCACGTCGGCCGAGGTGAACTTCTCGCCGTTCTGGAAGCTGACGCCGGGCCGCAGCTTGAAGGTGTAGGTCTTCTGATCGGGCGAGACCGTCCAGCTCTTGGCGAGGAGCGGCGTCACCTTGCCGTTCTCCTCGATCTTGGCGAGGCCCTCATAGATGTTGTAATGCGTGACCTCGCCGATCGCCGCGGCGGCGCCGCTGGTGGGATCGAGGCCGGGCGGCTCGAGCGTCATGCCGAGGACCACCGTGTCCTTGGCCGCGGCAAGGGCCGCCCCGGGCAGCAGCGTCAGCGCCAGCGCCGCCGCCACGATTGCTTGTCTCGTCTTCCCCATCTTCGCTCTCCCTCGCGCCCGCCCCCGGGCCGTCGCGGCGCATCGTAATCGAAACCCGGAACCCCGCGCCAGATCGGACACAACTCCCTCGTCGGCGACTCGGACGCTCAGCATCGTCGTGCCGACGGCGGCGAGGGACCCGGCTTTCTAAAATCAGTGCCGCATCAGCACAGGCAAGTCGGCCGCGGCGAGCATGTGGCGCGTCACGCCACCGAAGATCAGGCCACGCAGCGGGCTGTGGACATAGGCGCCCATAACCAGCAGGTCGACGCCGAGATCGTGTGCGACGGCGAGAAGCGTCTGGCCGAACGGACTTCGATCAAGCGACAGCACATGAAGGTTGGCCCTGACGCCGTGCTCCATCAGGACAGGGGGGAGCTCTGGGGATTGCGCGGTATCGTGCACTCCGACCAGCACGTGCACTTCCCTGGCGCTTGTGAGCCAACGCAGCGCCGGAAGCACCGCCCTCAGCGTCTGCTTCTCGTCTCTCCACGCAATGGCAATCGAGCCGCCGAATCCCGCGCTCATCTCCGGCAATGCCGGCTCTTGCGGCACCATCAGATCGCCCGGGCGACCCGATGCTGCGCGCATCTCCGGCAATGCTGCTCCCGATGGCGCCATCGGCTCGTCTGAGCGACCTGATGCGGCGCCCGTCGCCGGCACTGCGGGCTCCAACGGCACCATCAGAACCGGCCGATCTGTGCCGAGCAATGCGGACTTGAACATCTGTTGACCCAGCCAGTCTCCCGGCGAGGGCCGTCCCGCAACGATGACGTCGGCCCGTCGCCCCCAGTGAGTGACGATGTCCGTCGTGCTTCCCTCTGCCTCGAACCAGTGCAGGTCAGTGGTTGGTCGAACGGCACGCGCGGTCCATGCATCGCATAACCCTCGCAAGGCTACGACCCTCTCGTGCTCTTCTTCCTTGGCGTCAAGCAGGGCTGCGGCTCGTTCGGCCAGCGTTGCCGAAAATGACGGGGCGATCCGATCGGTCTCGCAAACCGCCAGGGTATTGACGCGAGCGCCGCCCATCGTTTCCGCAAGGCCCGCGGCGGCACCGAGCAGAGAGCGCGCCTCCTCGGGGTGGCGCAGAAGAACCAGGATTGCTTCTGACATGATCGCACCTCAGTCTTTTGACATTGATCGCACCTCGGTCCCAGAGTCTCACCGCCGTCGCGCTTGGTAAAACCGCCCGCGGGGCAGGAAGAACAACGGCCGTAACAGCCCTACCCACATGCCCACGAAGGTCAGCGCCCAGTAGGGAAGCGCCACCCAGAACACGACATGCGGAATGACGTCGAGGAACTGCAGATGCGCCTCGGTTGCGTAGTCGTGTGTCGCCGCGACATACATGCCGAGCGGAAACACGGCCGACCACAGGCCCGGCTCATAACCGTGCGGACCGCGCCGCAATTCCTTCCACAGAAACAGAATCACCAGCAAAGGAATCCAAAAAGTGCTGGTGGCCCACAACAGCACGGTGAAGGGTGTAACGAAGCGCTGCAGCAGAAGGAGATTGGGATCGTCGCCGGGTAACGCCATCAGCCGCGCACCGGCGAGTGTTGCAATCGCGACGGCACCGACGTTGATCCACCAAGGCGCACCCATCTCCGCCGGATCCATCGGGCGAAATACCCACCGGAAGAAGATCAGGGCCGCGAGCAGCACATAGAGCATCGCGCCAAGCAGATAGAAAGCCAGCGCCGTGAACACGAGCGGCGGTGGCGCCCCGGTGCGCAGTGCCAAAAGACCGCCTAACACCGCAATCGATTCCGTCGCCACCACGAGAAGCAGCCAGGCGCCGTTCAGCCCGTGCGCCAAGTCCGGTTTGACGATGCTGACCGTGACGGCGGTGAGAAAGCCATAGACGAGCAGCGCCCACAGGGCGAGGGAGAACCAGAACAGCGCCGGCAACAGGAATGTCAGCCGGTTGAACACCATGAACTGGCTGCCGAGCACGCCGTTGGCGGCGACGATCGTGAGAAAGGATGGCCCGCGCTCATGACTCGTGAAGTCCGCCAGCACGGCAATGGGAAACCGCGCGATGCGGGCGAGCAGAATCGCCCACAGCAGCGGATAGGCGATCAGGCTCAAGACAAACAACGGCCACGCCACAGCCTCGCGACCGATCAGCCGCGCTGCCACGGCGACAATGCCGGTCCCCATCACGATGGCAAAATTGCCAGGGAAAAAATCCCTGAGCCAATGAGGACCGGACTCGGTGATCGAGCCAGTTATCATTGCGTTGAACCGGCGGGGGCGAAGGCACTTTTGGCCAACGC
>DATNDG010000184.1:0-4142 GCA_035553515.1 Allostellaceae bacterium
CAGCTTGGCCACCGCGTGCTCGTCGCGCCCTCGGCCTCGCTCGCGCTCGATGTGATCCGCCTCGAGCCGCGGATCGATCTCGTCATCACCGATCACGCCATGCCCGGCATGAACGGCATGGAGCTCGCCGCGCGCATCCGCACCCTCAAGCCGGACGTGCCGATCATCCTCGCCACCGGCTATGCCGATGTCCCGGCGAGCCGCGATCCCAGCATCCCGCGCATCGACAAGCCCTACCGCTTGGAGAAGCTCGCGGCGCTGATCGCGTCCGTGATGGACCGGAGAGCCGCCGCTACCGCGGAGGAGGCGACCGCGCTCGACCGCGCAGTGTCGGGCTAATCCTGGCGCGCCGCGCGGCGCTCGACTATTCAGGAGCGGTAAAGAGTCCATTCCTGCCGGGGCCGATTATCTTCCCCCGCATAAGGCTCATCTACCCCGCATGGAGCGCACGGTCGGCTTCGACCGAAGACGCTCGAAACAGCAGGGGATCAAGCCATGTCGACCCGTTTCGATCTGAAGACCGCCCTGGCGGGCGCGGCGCTCGCGCTTGCCTTCGCGGCGCCGGCGTCATCCGCCGCCTTCGCGCAGCCCTCGGAAGCGCAGCTGCAGCAGATCTATCACACCGGCCAATACGATGCCTTCGGCGCCCAGCACGACTATTCGATCCGGGCTGCGCGCTCGGCGCGAAGCCCGGGATTGACCGCCAATCAGCGTGCGCCGCTCCAGAGCGAGTATCGGACGGGCGAGGAAAGCTCCTTCGATGCCGGACAGACCACCGAGCCTCTGATGGTGCTCAGGGACTACCCGTCTCGCGTCGCTTCGACCGTCCCGATGGTCAATGGACACCGCGACCTGATCGGCGATCACGGCCCGCAGGATGCTCTCGCCAACGAGATCTATCAGCCCGGCAGCCGCCCGCCCGGCTGGTAGGCCTGTCGAGGAAGCCTAGCCTTTGGCGTGGTGCGGGTTCGTGGGCGCCCTGTCGAGCGGCTTGGCGACGGTCGGGCCTTCATGCTCGACCCCGCCGGTCAGCATGATGATCTCGATCTTGCGCTTGACAGCCGCCTTGAATTCCTCGTCGGCACCCAGCGAGGCGGCCTTGCTGGCGAAATTCCGTGCCTCGCCGATGAGCCGGCTGCGTTCCTTGACGGCGTCGTGGCGCGCATCCGCAAGCGCCTTCTTCAGCGCCGCATCGGCCGCGCGCATGTTTGCCGAGCATTCATGCGCGCGCGCCTGCGCCGTCACCTTGCGCTTGAAATCGAGCGGGATCTTCGGGTGGTCCTTGAGATAGCTGTCGAGCCGCTGGCGCACGCGCTCGGCCGCCGGCGGCTGCAGATCGCGCATCGAGTCAGTGATCTTGGTGCACTCGGCCATCGCTTGCTCGAGCAGTTTCTGCTCGAGCTCGCGCTTCTTTGCGAGATCCGACGCGGAAGAGGAGGACGGCCGCGAGAACATTTGCATCATCCCATGCGATGCCCGAGCTATAGCATAGGTTTATCTCGCTTAATTATTGCTTAAGGCGCCTGCCGGCCGGGACGCCTCGATTGTGCAGCGCAGGAAATTATTGGGGAGCTCCAAGTCACCGCGCGAGAATTTCTCGGGCTCATTGCACTCAAGCCGCCGATTACATGGGCCTTGCCGCGCTGCCACGCCTTGCGCGCCCGGCCTCTTGCCGTCGGGCGGGCGACGTCGCACCTTGTGCTGCATCGCGCCATGAGTTGCCGAAGCACCCGATGACCGAGAACCCGTTTTTCGAGACCTGGACCACCCCTTTCGGCCTGCCGCCTTTCGAGCGCATAGGGGTCGAGCACTTCGCGCCGGCCTTCGACCGCGGCATGGCGGAAGAAGCCGCAGAGATCGCCGCCATCGCAGGAGCCACCGAGCCGCCGAGCTTCGCCAACACCATCGAGGCCATGGAGCGGAGCGGCAGGCTGCTCGGCCGGGTAAGCCGTGTCTTCTTCAATCTGAACTCGAGCTGCACCAGCGACGCGCTCGAGGCTGTCGCCCTCGACTACGCGCCGAAGCTCGCCCGCCACCACGCCGAGATCGCGCTCAATGCCGATCTCTTCCGCCGCATCGCCGAGCTTCATGCGCGCCGCGACGCGCTCGGCCTGGCGCCCGATCAGCGCCGGCTGCTGGAGCAGCGCTATACCGATTTCGTCCGCGACGGCGCTCTGCTGGCGCCGGAAGAGAAGGCGCGCTTCGCCGCCCTTTCCGAGCGCCTCGCCAGCTTGCACACCCTCTTCGGGCAGAATGTGCTCCATGACGAGAAGGAATGGCGCCTCGTGCTGAGCGAGAGTGAGCTCGACGGCCTGCCTCACTTCGCCCGCGACGCGGCGAAGGCGGCGGCACACGAGCAGGGGCTCGCGGATCGCTATGTCGTCACGCTGGCACGCTCGTCGATCGAGCCCTTCCTCACCTTCTCGGCGCGCCGCGACCTGCGTCAGCAGGCCTTCGCCGCCTGGACGGAACGGGGATCGCGCCCCGGCGCGCAGGACAATACGCCGCTCATCCGCGAGATCGTCGCGCTGCGTGCCGAGCAGGCGCGGCTTCTGGGCTTTGCGAGCTACGCCGCCTACAAGCTCGATGATTCCATGGCCAAGAACACCGGCGCGGTCGAGCGCCTGCTCACGCGCGTCTGGGAGCCGGCGCGGCGCAAGGCGGCGGCCGAGCGCGACGAGCTGCAGGCTCTGGCGCGCGCCGAGGGGCTCAACGGGCCGATCGAGCCCTGGGACTGGCGCTATTACGCCGAGAAAGTGCGGCGCGCCCGTTACGATCTCGATGAATCCGAGCTCAAACCCTATTTCGTGCTCGACAACATGGTGCGCGCCGCCTTCGACACCGCCGGTCGGCTCTTCGGCGTGAGCTTCCACGAGCGCAAAGACCTCGCCGCCTATCATCCGGATGTCCGCGCCTATGAGGTGCGCGATGCCGGCGGCGGGGCGATCGGGCTCTTCCTGCACGACAATCTGGCGCGCCCCGGCAAGCGGTCCGGGGCCTGGATGAGCAGCTATTGCGACCAGGAGAGCTTCGACGGCGAGATTCTTCCCATCGTCGTCAACAACAACAACTTCGCCAAGGGCGCGCCCACCTTGCTGGGCTTCGACGAGGCGGAGACGCTGTTCCACGAATTCGGCCACGGGCTGCACGGGTTGCTGAGCCGCGTGCGCTACCCCTCCCAATCCGGCACCAGCGTGCTGCACGATTTCGTCGAGTTCCCGTCGCAGGTCTATGAGCACTGGATGTCGACGCCCGAGATGCTGCGGCGCTACGCCCGGCACTATGAGACCGGCGAGCCGATGCCGGAGGCGCTGATGAAGCGGCTCATCGCCGCCCGCAATTTCAACCAGGGCTTCGCCACGGTGGAGTACACCGCGGCGGCGCTGCTCGATCTCGCCTTCCACACCGATCCCGCGCCGGAGACCCTCGACGTGGCCCGGCTCGAGCGCGAGACGCTGAGCCGCATCGGCATGCCGCCCGAGATCACCGTCCGCCACCGCCCCGGCCATTTCCAGCATCTCTTTGCCGGGAGCGGCTATGCCGCCGGCTACTACGCCTATCTCTGGGCCGAGGTGCTGGATGCCGACGGCTTCGAGGCCTTCAGCGAGGCGGGCGACGTGTTCGATCGGGCTCTGGCGGCGCGGCTCAAGGCGATCTACGCCGCCGGCGACACGCGCGATCCCATGGAGCTCTACATCGCCTTCCGCGGCCGCGAGCCCGCCATCGACGCGCTGCTGCGCCAGCGCGGCTTGATCGAGGAGACGGCCACGTAGCGGAGTTGTCGGCAATGCGGATGCCCGGTGACGGCACCGCCCCACCTCACCCTCCCGCTAACGCGGGCCCCTCCCTCTCCGCCCCAGTGGGGCGGAGAGGGTTGGGGTGAGGTGGGGTGTTAGCGAAATCGCATGAGACAACCGATCGGATTGCCGTTTCGCCGCGCGTCCTTCGACAAGCTCAGGATGAGGTAAGTTCTTTGTGGCACAAAGAAATAGAGGCGCTAGCGGCGCGGCCGGTCCTGGAAATCCTCATAGTCTTGCGCTTGCGCCTCGAGCCCCTTGTCGAGCATCGCGCGCAGCAGATTGTCGCCGAGCTTGGCTGCGCCGACCAGCGCATCGGGCGCCGCGCCGAGCAGGCGTGCGAGG
>DATNDG010000185.1:0-8122 GCA_035553515.1 Allostellaceae bacterium
GCCGAGCCCGATGCCTGGTGGACGCCGGCGATGTTGCCCGAAACCTCCTCGGTGCCTTTGGCCGCGTCGCCGACGCTGCGCGCGATGTCACGAGTGGTGGCCGACTGCTCCTCGATCGCCGAGGCGATCGCGATGGCGATATCGGACATCTCGGCGATGGTGCGGCGGATGCTCTCGATTGCCGCCACCGTCTTGCCGGTGAGCGCCTGGATCTCGCCCACGCGTCCCTCGATGTCGCCGGTCGCCTGCGCCGTCTGGTTGGCAAGGCTCTTCACTTCCGCGGCCACGACCGCGAAGCCCTTGCCGGCGGTTCCGGCCCGCGCCGCCTCGATGGTGGCGTTGAGCGCCAGGAGATTGGTCTGCGAGGCGATCGAGGCGATGAGCTGAACGACCTCGCCGATCTTCTCGGCGCCGTCCGATAGCGCCGAGACGGTATCGCCGGTCGCCTCGGAATCCGCCAGCGCCTTCTTGGCGATGTCGCGGGAGGTCACGACCTGCTGGCCGATCTCGCGCACCGAGGCGGCCATCTCCTCGGTCGCCGATGCCACCGTCTGCACATTGGCCGCCGCCGCTTGCGCGCCGCTCGCTGCCGCACTCGATTGCCGGCTGGTCTGGTCGGCCGCCGCCGCCATCCCGTTTGCCGTCGCCTGCATCTCGGTCGCGGCGCCAGCGAGTGCCTTCACCAGGCCGCCGATCTTCGCCTCGAACTCGCCGCCGAGCCGCGCCAGCGTCGCCTTGCGCTCGTTCTCGGCCCGTTGCCTCGAATTCGCCTGCTCGGCTTCGAGGTGGGTCTTTTCGATCGCATTCTGGCGAAAGACATCGACCGCCCGCGCCATTTCGCCGATATCGTCGCGCCGCTCGAGGCCGGCGGGAAGCGTGTCGGTATCGCCGCCGGCCAGACGTCGCATGACCGACGTCATGCTGCGCAGGAGGCCGAGCGTGACCCGGGTCGTCGCCACCAGCAGCAGGCCGATGATCAGCGCGGTCGCGGTCGCGACCGACAGGACCAGGGTCCTGGTATGCCGGGCAATTTGCCGGCTCTGCCCGTCGGCCGTCTTGACGGCATCGCGCAAGGCATCATCGGTGTGGTCCATGGTGTCTTCGAGCTTGTCGAACGCCGGCCGGAACTTCTCATAGGCCGCGGCGCCGGCGTCAGGATCCTTGAGGGCGGTATCGACCGCCGCCTGCGCTGCACCGGCAACGCCGTCTATATCGCCATCGACCTCGACATAGCCCTGATGGACGTCGGCCGGCAGATCGGCCTGCAGGTTCTCGTTGATGCGGCGGTGAATGCTGCTGCCGGCGGTGTGGACGTCGTCGAGCACATCCGCCTTGTCCTGCTTGCCCACGCCCGAGCCGATCTCGATCGCCTGCAGCACGTCGGTGCGCATGGAATCCATGCGCGTATCCGCGTCGGCGTGATTGCGCAGCGCCGCCGACACCGTAAGCACCCGCTGCATCGCATCCGACAAGCGACTGGTCTCGACGATCGCCGCGCCCGCCATGATGAAGGCGCAGATGGCTCCCAAGGCGCCCGACATGACAATGAGGTGTCGGATCGATAGACGTGACAGCACTGATCATCTCCTCGCCGCTGCATCCGCCGGGCGGAAACCTGCGCTTCGCGAGGAAAATTCTTGTGCCCGCGGGTTTAAGAAATAGTTGCTTTAATAAACTATTATAGCAAGGCAACCAAGTTAGCGGCGGAGACTGGCGGGGCGGGCGATCCTGTCCGGCGGCGCCCGATGCGGGCGGCCGAAATTGCTTCGGCTCGCTAGGCCTCGCCGGCGGGAGAAACCTGCCAGACCGCTTGCCCAAGAGGTGCGGTCGCGGGCGGCGGCGCAGGATGCGGCGCGGTATCTGCGGTGATCACCTGGCTCTGGATGCGCTCGCCGGCGCCGATGCGAGCCAGGTAGAAATCGTAGAGCCCGGCAAGCTCGCCGCTTTCGCCATGGCAGAGCTGGGCCAGCGCTCGTGCACGACCCCACTCGGCCTGCCGGAACGCCGTCAGCATCTCGATATGCCGTGATCGCAGCCGGCGGAACGCGGGATCGTCCGCCACGGCATGGTCGCCGAGCAGGGCGAAGAGGCGCGTCGCATCGCGCTTCCCCTTGACCGCGACGATGTCCAGCTCGAGCGTCGCGAAGGTACCCGCAAGCCTCTCCGTGGTCTCGCCGATGATGATCGGCACGCCGTAGTTCTTCGATTCGCCTTCGAGCCGCGCGGCGAGATTGACGGCATCGCCCAGCACCGAGTAGTCGAAGCGCTGGCGCGAGCCGAGATTGCCGACGATGCAATCTCCCGTATTGATGCCGATGCCCGCCTCGAGCTGGAATTCGGAAGGCAGTCCGGCGGCTTTCGCCTCTTCGGCAAGCTCGGCATTGAGCGCTTGCAGTTCGCGCCGCATGGCAAGCGCCGCTTCGCAGGCGCGGCTCGCGTGGTCGGGCTCGCTGAGGGGTGCGTTCCAGAACGCCATGATGCAGTCGCCGATATATTTGTCGATGGTCCCGCGGTGCCGGAGGATTGCGTCGGTCATCCGCGTCATGAAGCGGTTCACCACCTCCGTCAGCTCCTCGGGCCGGGATTTGCACTGCTCGGCGATGAAGGTGAAGCCGCGGATGTCCGAGAACAGAAAAGTCATGTGACGCAGCTCGCCCCCGAGCCGCAGCTTGCTCGGATCGCTCGCCAGCTGCTCGACCAGAACGGGCGAAAGATACTGGCCGAAGGCGTGTCGGATGCGGTTCTTTTCGGCTTCGGTGTCCATCTGGCTGACGAGCGACGAGGTGGTGTAGACACAAAGCGCCACGATCGTCGGGTAGACCGGGGAGAAGAGGAGTCCCAGCGCGGCGAAAGAATACCAGGCGCTGGCGAAGGCGCCGGCCACCGCCGCGCCGGCGAGGAGCGCGCCCCAGCCGGCTCCGATGCGGGGCAGCGCGAAAATCAGCAGGCCGCCGAGCGCGATAAGATAAACGAGCTCTGCGCCGCGCGCCCAGTCCGGCCGGCGCAGGAAGACCTGCGTCAGCGCCTGCTCGGCGATCTGCGCTTGGATTTCGGCGCCGGACATGGCCCGGGCAACCGGGGTTGGTCGGAGATCGCCGAGCCCGGAAGCGCTGATGCCGACGAACACGATCGCATCCCGGAGTTCCTGTGGTGCGACGCGGCCTTCGAGGACCCGCCAGGCCGGCAGCGCGCGCCGCGGCACCACGCCCGTATCGTAAAGCGTGATCGCGCCCGAAGGATCGGTTTCGGTCACCAGATCGCCGATCCTGATCTCGGAAATTCCCGTCTTCTTGCCGAAGGCGGTGGCGCCGTTCGCGCCTGACGCCTTCACGTCATAGCTGTCGGAATGTCGCGCGAGCCGTAAGGCTTCGGCGGGAAGCGACGGATAGATCGTGTTGCCATAGGCAACGATCATCGGGACCTGACGCACGACATGCGCGCGGCTTGTCGTGACGTTGAGGCTGCCATTGCCGGCAGAGGCCGCTTCGATCGCCGGCAGATTGGCGACAGCACCGCGAAAGCGCTCAATGAACCGGTCTGGATCGTCGCCGGCCTCCGTCCAGCCTGCCTTGAGAAGCGGTGCGTGTCCGCCGCCCGCCGGCGTCAGAACGAAGCCGGTCGCCACCGATGCCTCGGCGATCGCGCTGGCGAAGCTCGCATCGTTGTCGGGAAGCGCGCTCAGCCATGCCGAGACCGCGTCGGGCGCGTTCGGCAGATGCTGCAGCTCGCGCGCGGGCGAGGTGCGATCGGGTTCCGCGAAAACGAGATCGAAGGCGATCGCGGCGGCGCCAAGCCCGTGCAAGCGATCGACGAGCTCCGCCAGGACGGTCCGCGGCCAGGGCCACTGGCCAATTCGCTCGAGACTGGCATCGTCTATATCGACGACCCGGACCGGGAGCGGAACGTATTCCCGCGGCTTCAATTCCTGCAGAACGTCGAAAAATCGCCCCTGCAGCTCGCGCAGGATCGGCGGATCGAGCACGTAGAGGAAAAGACCCAGGATGAGGACCGCTGTCGAGAGCCCGGCATTGCGCCACGCGGACATCCGCGCCCTCCATCGCGATGCGGCATGAGCGACCGCGCGATCATACAAGGAAATCGCGGGCCCGCCGCGATTAAATTGCGCGTCTCGCTCAGCGGTTACGCGATTGTGCGATTGATGAACTTTCCCGCGAGCAGTTCTGCGTTTGAGAGATGCGAAAATAGGAATAGGATGTCCACACCTCGACAGCGGCGCAGACGCGAGGACGGTGAACATGTCGCCGATCGCCCGAAACAGCGCGCTTTTCTCGATCGTTCTTTTCGTCATCCTGGCTGCCGTTGCTCCGGCGGGCGCGACGACGCGCGTCGGCAACACCACCGTAATCGTGCGAACCGTTACCGGAACGCTGGAGCAGAAGGTTCGTACGCTCGTGGTACGAGACGATGTCTTGCAGAACGAGCGGATAGAGACCTCGCTCGACGGGGCGTCGCAGATCGTCTTCGACGATGGGACGAGGCTCACTCTCGGTCCGCATGCGCGCATCACCCTCGATAAATTCGTCTATGACCCCGATCCCTCGCGCGGCGCGTTTTTCCTGACGTTGACCGAGGGCGTGCTTCGCTTCATCACCGGCAGCCTGGCCCATAAAGCCTATTCCATCACGACGCCCAATGGCACGATCGGCGTGCGCGGCACGGATATCTATATCGCCGTCCGTTGCGACAACGGCCTTTGCAGCACGAGCCTCGGCTCGTTCTCCGGAGGAGCGACCATCACCGGTGCGGACGGGACGCGCACCGTCGAGGCGGGCGATTTCGTAACCGTCGGGGCGGGATCCGCCGGCGGCACGGTTCCCGGAAGCGATCTGCGCGCGTCCGTGCTGACCCAGGTAACCGATATGTTGGCGCTGGTCGGTTTTGCGGGTGGCATCACCAATCCCGCTACCAGCATTGGAGCGGCGACGCCCGTCGGATCAATTACACCCGTCTTCATTTTCCGCGATCCACAGAGCGTGAGTCCCACGACGCCGTAGCGACATTCGAGGAGCTTCTCATGGGGGGACGGCGGCCCGACGGGCGAGATCGAACGTCGGACCGCCGCGGCGCTCAGGCGCGATCGGGAAGGCAAGCCGGCGCTGTTCACGCCCGCTCGCGGATCGACGACATCCTGTTTTATGCCTTGCTGATCCTGGTGGCGCTCGCGCCGCTGCCCTTGGGCTCCGTTTATCCGCTGGCCTCCGCCGTGCTGGCGCTGGCCGTCGGCGTTCTTCTCGTGCTGCACGCCGCCGCGCTCGCCCGGCGACGAAGCGTCTTCACGCAGACGCTCGGTCCGCTCTCGCCGATCATCTTTCCCTTCTTGCTGGTGCTCGCCTGGGCTGGCCTGCAAGCGACGCCCTGGACGCCCGCCTCATGGCACCATCCGCTCTGGCGCGAGGCCGGGGCGGCGCTGCGCGAGCCCCTCGCCGGGGCAGTCTCGGTAGACCCCGGCGAGACCGCCTTCGTTCTCCTCCGCCTTCTCTGCTATGGCGGCATCTTTTGGCTTGCGCTGCAGCTGGGGCGCCGTCCCGAGCGCGCGGCGATGGCGCTGATCGGCTTGAGCGTTGCCGGCATCGCCTATGCGGCCTACGGCCTTGTCGACAAATTCAGCGGCGCGAACATGGTCTTATGGTACGTGAAGACCGCGTACCGCGACACGGTCACTGGTCCCTTCGTCAATCGAAACAGCTTTGCGACCTATGCGGGGCTGGGCTTGCTTTGCCTATCTGGTCTGATCGTCAAGCTGTCGGAGGAGACGGCGTCGCCGCGTGCGAGCGGGAGATTCCGCGCCGTGCAATTCATCGAGGCGCTTGGTGGCGGGCGCGTGCTGCTGGTTGCCGGGTGGGCCGTGCTGCTGACCGCGCTCCTGCTCACCGACTCCCGGGGCGGGGTGGTCAGTGGCTTAGTCGGCCTCGCCGCCTTCCTGGCCGCGATCTGGACCAGGCCGAAGCCGGGCCGGGCGGGCGCGCGGCTTGCCGCAGCGGCGATCGTCCTGGGCGGGCTCGGGCTCGTCGCCTGGAGCGGCGAGCAGGTGGAGCTGCGCCTCGCCGACACCACGCCGCAATCGGAACAGCGGGCCATCGTCTATGAGCTCGCTCTCAAGGGGATCGATCGATCTCCCGGGTTTGGAACCGGGCTCGGCACCTTTGCCGAGGCCTTCCGGTTCGATCGCGACGATCGCATTCACGGATTTTGGGACAAGGCGCACGACACCTACATCGAGGACGCCCTCGAGCTCGGCATTCCCGCGACCCTGATTCTCCTGACGGGATTAGCGGCGATGCTCCTGCGCTGCGCGAAAGGCGTGCGCGACCGGCGACGCGACAGCGTCTATTCCTGTGTCGGCGTCGGCGCCACCATTCTGGTGGCCGTCCACTCTCTGGTCGATTTCAGCCTGGCGATCCCGGCCATCGCCGCGACCTATGCGCTGATCATGGGCGTGGCGGTAGCGCAATCCTGGCGAACCGAGGAGGTGGTGGCCCATGAATGACGCGCGCGCCGTCGCGGGATCAGGGCGAAGCGGCAAGGCGCCGCTGGAGCGCGGCCTGCTTGTCCTGCGGCAGCGCGCTCTGCAGCAGATCGACGCGACCGGTCGCGCGCACGAGCCGCACCAGGGCGTCCGGGGCTTCCGCCCACGCAAGGCGAAGCTGTGCCTCGAGCTGCGGAGCGGCCGAAGCGTCGAAGTAATTCCATTCGACGAGACAGAGCTCGAGCCGGGCGAGCGTCAGCGGCGGCTCGACAGGTGCCGTGCGCAGCGACATCTCGAGGAGCGGGACGACCTGGCGCGGCGGCGCCCCTTCGATGAGCGAGAGATGCGCGAGGCGGGCCCAGCCATAGGGATCGGCGGGAGCCCGCGCGAGGCCGGCGCGAAACATCGCCTCCGCCTGCGCCCTGCGGCTGCGGTTCCACTCGCCGCCGCCGAGATCGTCGCGCGCCAGCAGCAGCTCCGCCACGGCGAGCTCCATCTCCGTGCGACCGGAGACGAGCCAGGCGAGGCTCCCTTCCCGGGATTGGACCAGCAGGGCGAGCTCGGCATCGCCGGGAAGCTGACCGTGCTCCACCGCGGCCTCGATCCGATTTCCCGGAAGGGCTGCGAGCTCGGCGGCGATGCGCGGCAGAGCGAGCGCGAGCATGACCCCGCCCAGCGCCAGCGAGAGGGCGGCGACCGCCAGCCGGGAAGGCAATGTTGGCACTCGGCCTTCGACCATCGCACCGGCTCCGCCCCGGATAAGGGCGCTCCTTCGCCTCAGCCGCGCGCTCCATTCAATACCTATTCTCCGGAATCGAGAATAGAGAATGTTCGCTAGCCCGCACCCGCTCGATCTCGTCGCGGCCGCGCCGGCGGCGAGCATGCCGCGCTCGCCGCCGCGGGTCGACATCCTTGGTGTCGGTGTCAGCGCCATCAACATGGCGGAAGCGCTCGCGATCATTGACGGTTGGATCCAGGAGCGTGCGCCTCGCTATGTCTGCGTCACCGATGCGCATGGCGTCGTGGCCGGCCACCGTGATGAGCGGTTGCGCGCCATCCAACATCGGGCAGGGCTGGTAACGCCGGACGGAATGCCGCTGGTCTGGCTTTGCCGCCTGGCCGGACACCAAGATGTCGGGCGCGTCTACGGGCCGGATTTGATGCTGGCGTTGTGCGAGCACTCGCTCGCGCGCGGATACCGTCATTTCTTTTATGGAGGCGGTGAGGGAGTTGCCGAACAGCTGGCCGCTCGGTTGAGCCGGCGTTTTCCCGGGCTTGCGGTCGCCGGGACGTTCTCGCCGCCGTTTCGCCGGCTGACCAAGGAGGAGGACGACGAGATCGTGCGCCGCATCGGCGACAGCGGCGCCGACATCGTCTGGATCGGCCTTGGTACGCCGAAACAGGAGCTTTGGATGGCAGACCACGTCGAACGGATGGAGGCCGCCGTCCTGATCGGTGTCGGTGCAGCCTTCGATTTTCACTCCGGCCGCAAGCGCCAGGCTCCCTATTGGATACAGCGGAGCGGGTTCGAATGGCTGTTCCGCTTGGCGACCGAGCCGCGGCGGCTGTGGCGACGCTATCTCGGCACTGTCCCGGCGTTCATCGTGCTCATGCTGATGCAGAAATTCCGGATCG
>DATNDG010000186.1:0-4864 GCA_035553515.1 Allostellaceae bacterium
GGCGAGCTGCCGCCGATCAGCCGGTCGGTATTGGGCCCTTCATTGGCGAGCGCCAGGAAGACCGCTGCCTTTCCGGTGACCGCAGGCTTCGCCCAGGGATGGCCGATCTCGATCGTGCCGAGCTTGAAGGAATGGGCGAGCGCCGGGCGGGCGATGAGCCAGGCGAGCGGGGCGAGCAGCAGGGAACGGCGTTGCATCGGCCCACTATGGCAGGCCGGTGGCCGAAGCGACAGGCGGTCAGTCGCCGCGCCGCCGCCAGAGGAAGAGCGGCCAGAGCAGCACTGCCGGCAGGCTCTCGCGGAAGATCTGGCCCTGGCGGCGCGGCATGAAATCGGCGGGCTCGGCCGCGCCCGGGCCGGGCTGGGCGAAGAGGGCGGCCCCCACCGCCACATACATCATCAAAAGGATCGTGATATTCGCCATCGAACGCCCCCGCAACGCAGTGCCGTTTCGACACTGGCCGAACATGGTTAGCGAAAGGTGAATCCTTTGCTAGGGTTCCAGCGGGAATCAAAGGTGCGATCATGCTCATCGGCGTGCCCAAGGAGGTAAAAACCCACGAGTATCGGGTCGGCCTGTTGCCCGGCAGCGTGCGCGAGGCGGTTCATCACGGGCATCAGGTGCTGGTTGAGACCGGCGCCGGCGCCGGCATCGGCTTCGACGATGACGCCTATCGCCGCGCCGGCGCGCGGATCGCCGCCGATGCCGCCGCGGTCTTCGCCGCCGCTGAGATGATCGTCAAGGTGAAGGAGCCGCAGCCGCCCGAGATCGCCCGGCTGCGGCAGGGACAGGTGCTCTTCACCTATCTGCACCTCGCCGCCGATCGCGCCCAGGCCGAAGCCCTGCTGCGTTCCGGCGCCTTCTGCATCGCCTATGAGACGGTCACCGACCAGCGCGGCGGCCTGCCGCTGCTCGCGCCGATGAGCGAGGTGGCCGGCCGCATGTCGATTCAGGTCGGCGCGCATTGCCTGGAGAAGGAGCAGGGCGGTGGCGGCATCCTGCTGGGCGGCGTGCCCGGCGTCGCCGCGGCCAAAGTGGTGATCCTGGGTGGCGGCGTCGCCGGTACCAACGCGGCGCGCATGGCCATGGGCATGGAGGCCTATGTCACCGTCATCGACCGCTCGCTGCAGCGGCTCTACGAGCTCGACATGCAGTTCGGCTCGCAGCTTCACACCTTGTTCTCGACGGTGGAGACGATCGAGCGCGAAGTGCTCTCGGCCGATCTCGTCATCGGTGCGGTGCTGGTGCCGGGTGCTGCGGCGCCGAAGCTGGTGAGCCGCGCCATGGTAGGTGCGATGCTGCCGGGCTCGGTGCTGGTCGACATCGCCATCGACCAGGGCGGCTGCTTCGAGACCAGCCGGCCCACCACCCATGCGGCGCCCACCTATGTCGAGGAGGGGGTCATCCATTACTGCGTCACCAACATGCCAGGCGCGGTGGCGCGCACCTCGAGCTTCGCGCTCAACAACGCCACCCTGCCTTTCGTGCTGGCGCTGGCGAACAAGGGCTGGCGTCAGGCGCTCGCCGACGATGCGCATCTGCGCGCCGGGCTCAACATCGCCGCCGGGCGGGTCACGCACCCGGCGGTGGCTGCGGCGCTAGGATTGGCGCACAATCCCGCCGAGGCGGCGCTCGCGGGTTGAGCCGCGGCGCGCGGTAGCGTCTCGGTTTGAAATCTCGGCCGGATTTTCGCGCTGATATCGCGCCGCAACGCGCAGGTGCAGCAGCATGACTGGAGCAGATACGACCCAAGTTCTCGGTATTTCCATTCCCTCAGCCGAGCCGATCTTTCTTGGAATTGTGGGCGCACACATCGCCTTCGCGTTAGTCGCCGTGCTTTCTGGACTCGGCGCGATGCTGCGGCAGAAGGGACGTGGCAGGCATTCGCAGTTTGGCACGATATACTTTTGGAGCCTGTTCGGCGTGTTCGTCACGATGGGCATCCTGTCGATAGTGCGATGGGCCGAGGACTATCCGCTATTCATTCTCGGCGCGCTCGCCTTTGCGTCTGCCTATCTTGGCCGAACGGCTATCCGTCATCGTCTGCTGCGCTGGCATCTGACCGGCATGGGCCGTCCTATATCCTGATGCTTACTGCGTTCTATGTAGACAATGGGAAGAACTTGCCTCTATGGCGGGAACTGCCCCAAGTCGCGTTCTGGTTCATCCCGAGCCTGATCGGGGTGCCGTTGATCGTCTACTACATGATCCGGCTTCCGCGCTTCACGCTGGGGCGGATTTCAAACTGAGACACTACCCGGCGCGCGTTCGACTTGACCGGTTCCGCCGAAAGTGGAATTTTTGTGATGTAAGGGGGTGGCCGGCTCGCCTGGCAAGGCGGCGGTCGGAATGCGCGACGTTCATTCGGGGGAAACGGCGATGGCGGAAAGCGGCGGCAAGCGGCGTGGCTGGAGCTGGTGGTACCTGCTCTTTCTTATCCAATGCGTGGCCGTGCTCTGGCCGCCCTTCTTCAACAAGGCAGCGCCCTACTGGCAGGGCATTCCGTTCTTCTACTGGTATCAGCTGCTCTGGGTGATCATCGGCGCGGTGCTCACCGCCATCGTCTATTTCGCCACCGAAGGTTGAGCCGCGCGCGTGTCGGACGGCAGCGCTGCGCCACATCGGGTCAGTAAGGGGGGAACATCGTGCAGGGCGTGAACTGGACCGCTCTCGTCATTTTCGTATTGCTCTTTGCGTTCATCACCTGGCTCGGCTTCGTCGCGGCGAGATGGCGGCGCGGCGATCTCAACCTGTTGCATGAGTGGGGATTGGGCGGCCGGCGGTTCGGCACGCTCATCACCTGGTTCCTGATCGGCGGCGATCTCTACACCGCCTACACCTTCATCGCGGTGCCGGCTCTCGCCTTCGGCGCCGGCGCGGTCGCTTTCTTCGCCGTGCCCTATACGGTCGTGATCTATCCGATTCTCTTCCTGGTCTTTCCGCGGCTCTGGGCGGTTTCCCGCAAACACGGCTACATCACCGCGGCGGATTTCGTGCGCGGCCGCTTCGGCAATCGCTGGCTGGCGCTGGCCGTGACGCTCACCGGCATCGTCGCCACCATGCCCTACATCGCACTGCAGCTCGTGGGATTGCAGGTCGTGATCGGCGGGCTCGGCATTTACGGCAACGGGCTTGCCGGCGACCTGCCGCTGATCATCGCCTTCATCATCCTCGCCGCCTTCACCTACTCGAGCGGCCTGCGTGCCCCGGCTTCGATCGCCATCGTCAAGGACATCCTGATCTACATCACCGCCTTGGCCGCGGTCATCATCGTGCCGATCCAGCTCGGCGGCTACGGCAGGATCTTCGCCGCCGTGCCGCCGGCGAAGCTGCTGCTCGCTGTCCCGGGCCCCGGCACCACCGGCGCCTACGGCGCTTATGCGACGCTCGCATTCGGCTCGGCGCTGGCGCTCTTCCTCTATCCGCACTCGATCACCGGCATCTTGAGCGCGAACAGCGGCCATGCCATCCGCCGCAATGCCGCGCTGCTGCCAGGCTATTCGCTGATGCTGGGATTGCTGGCGCTGGTCGGATTCTTCGCCATCGCCGCCGGGGTCGCGACGCTTCCTGAATTCGCCGCCGGCTTCAAGCAGTTCGGCAACAGCTTCGCCGTGCCGGCGCTGATGCTACACTCTTTTCCATCCTGGTTCGTCGGCATCGCCTTCGCGGCGATCGGCATCGGCGCGCTGGTGCCGGCCGCAATCATGTCGATCGCTGCCGCCAGTCTCTACACCCGCAACATCCATCGCGAGTTCATCAACCCGAACCCGACGGACAAGCAGGAAGCGCAGATGGCGAAGTGGGTGTCGCTGATCGTCAAGTTCGGCGCCCTGGTCTTCACCCTCTTCATTCCGACCCAATACGCGATCTATCTGCAGCTCCTCGGCGGCATCTGGATCATCCAGACGCTGCCCGCGGTGATGCTCGGCGTCTTCACCCGCTGGTTCAACGACTGGGCGCTGCTGATCGGCTGGGCGGTCGGCATGGTGGCCGGCACCTGGATGGCCGCGGCGGCGCATCTCACGCCGACCTTTCCGTTGCACATCGCGGGCTTCGTCCTGCCCGGCTACACCGCGCTCTACACGGTGATCCTGAACCTCATCGTGGCAATCGTGCTGACCCCGGTCTTCAATGCCGCCGGGTCCGCGCGCGCCGCCTTCGACGAGACCGCCGCCGCTGACTACCACGCCTGAGGAAATCCGCCGGCTCCGGTTGAAGCGCCGGGGCGCGCTCCGCTAGGCTGACGCCCGGCGCAGCGTGGCGGACGGAGAGGCGTGAGCTGGGAAATGGGCGGTGTCGTCGATCACGCCACCGTCGAGGCCCTCACCATCCTGGGGCAGGTGGTGCTGATCAATGTCGTGCTCTCCGGCGACAACGCCATCGTCGTGGGGCTTGCCGTCACCGGCCTGCCTCAGGAACAGCGCCTCAAGGCGCTGTGGCTCGGCATCGGCGCGGCAACTTTGCTGCGCTTGGCATTCGCCCTCGTCGCCACCACCCTCCTGCGCATTCTGGGTCTGCTGCTGGCCGGCGGGCTGCTGCTGCTCTGGGTCGCCTGGAAGCTCTGGCGTGAGCTCTCGGCCGAAGAAGCCGCGGATGCCGAGCGCGCTGCCCACAAGAGCTTCGCCGGCGCGCTCTGGCAGATCATCATCGCCGACGTCTCCATGTCGCTCGACAATGCGCTCGCTGTCGCCGGCGCCGCCTTCGGCCACCCGCTGCTCCTCGCCATCGGCCTCGTCATCTCGGTGCTGCTCATGGGCTGCGCGGCGGCGCTCCTCGCCTCGCTGCTGCTGCGCCACCGCTGGATCGCCTATCTCGGCCTCCTCGTCATCCTCTATGTCGCGGCCAAGATGATCTGGGCCGGCGC
>DATNDG010000187.1:0-32591 GCA_035553515.1 Allostellaceae bacterium
CGGGGCGCTCCCGCCGCGCGCGGCGGATCGCCTGGCGGGCCTGGCGCTCGGCTTCGTTCGTCACGGCGCAGGTGTTGACGATCACCGCGTCGGCGAGCCCCGCTTCCGTAGCGCGGCGGCGGATCACCTCGGATTCGAAGGCATTGAGCCGGCAGCCGAAGGTGATGACCTCGAGCATGGCGTCAGGCAAGGAGCGATGGGTCGAGCGTCCCGGAGAAGCTCTGAGCCACGGCGCCGGTCATGAGCACATGCCCGTCGTGGCGCCATTCGATCTCGAGCGGTCCGCCGTCGACCAGCACCTGCGATTTGCGCTCGGCGAGGCCGCGCCGCACCGCCGCCACCAGCGCCGCGCAGGCGCCGGTGCCGCAGGCGACCGTGATGCCGGCGCCACGCTCCCAGACGCGGAAACGCAACCGCGTCGGCGAGAGAAGCTGCGCCACTCCGATATTGGCGCGCTCGGGAAAGATCGGATCGCGCTCGAGGCGCGGCCCGAGGGCGGCGAGGTCGATCGCTTCGGCGTCGGCGACGAAGAAGGTTGCGTGCGGATTGCCCATGCTGGTGCAAACGGGATCGACCAGCGGCCCCAGCGATACCGGTACATGCAGCGTGTCGCATTCACGCGCCAGCGGGATGTCGCGCCAGCCGGTGCGCGCCGGCCCCATATCGACGCTGACCAGCTGTTCTGGCCTGCCCTGCGCCTCGAGCAGCCCCGCTGCCGTCTCGATCAGGACGCGATCGCGCCCGGTCTCGCGCATGACGAGATCGGCGACGCAGCGCGTGCCGTTGCCGCATGCGCCAACCTCGCCGCCATCGGCGTTTCGGATGCGCATGAAGACGTCGGCGCCGGCAGCACGCGGCTTCTCCAGGATGAGGAGCTGGTCGCAGCCGACGCCGCGATGGCGGTCGGCGATGGCGCGCGCCGATTTCTCGTCGATCGCGATTGTATGATGTCGCGCGTCCAGCACGACAAAGTCGTTGCCGAGCCCGTGCATCTTGATGAAGGGCGTGCCGCGCATGGCGCGGTATATAAGCGGCGAGGGCGGGGCTGTCCACGCCGCACGGCTCGCCAAGAACCAGCCCCGCGGCGCGTGCCGCGCGCCGCGGGGCCGAAAGGTGCTCCGGCTACTTGCCGGTCCCGCCGTTCACGGCAGGCGAGGCCGGCTCGACCTTCTTGAGCGCCGCGGGCTTTTGCGCCGTCTGCTCGTGCGCCTTGGGTTGCTTTTTCGCCACGACCTTCTTCTTGGCCTTGTTTTCAGGCGTATGCGCGGTGCCCGGCGCCGGCTTGACGGCCGCGGCGGTGGCGTCGATTGCCGGCGCGGTCGCGCTCTGTGCGACAACCGGCAACGCGACGGCGAAGGCGAGCATTCCGGCCACCGCGGCGGCGCGCGCCCGGTGCGACACTCTGTTGTGCATGGTGCTGTAATCCCGTCATTGCGCGCCTCCGGAACGAGGCGCGCGAGGAGAACGGGCGCGACCGCGGCGCTAGTCCGCGGCAAGCTCGTGATATTCTCGTGGCGAAATTTTGGCGGACGCGGCTCTGGGACGGCTAGGCTTGCCCCAGCAGCCAATCCGGGCCGAGCTGATCGAAGCTTGGGCAGCCGATCTGCGCCAAGGCCCGATCGATCTCGTCGCGCAAAATGTCGATGGCGCGTTTGGCACCGGCGATGCCGTTCGCGGCGCAGCCATAGAGCGTGGCGCGACCGACGAAAACGAAGCGCGCGCCGAGGCAGCGGGCGATGACGATGTCGGAGCCGCGCCGCACGCCGCTGTCGAACATCACCGTGACGCGGCTGCCGACCGCCTGGGTAATCGGCAGCAGCACCTCGAGCGGCGATGGCGCGCGGTCGAGCTGCCTGCCGCCGTGATTGGAAACCATGATGCCGTCGACGCCCATCTCGGCGAGGCGGCGCGCATCTTCCAGATGCATGATGCCCTTCACCACGAGCTTGCCGGGCCAGAGCCGGCGATAGGCCTCGAAATCCTGCCAGGTCTGGAAGGTCGGCGTCTGAGAGGAGAGGAGGTCGGCGACCTCCTCGGCCCGGGCGCCGGGCTTGGCGTAGGGCTGCCAATTGTCGAAATAAGGCATGCCGCCATGGCTGAAATAATCCTTGAGCCAAGCGGGATGGCGGAGCGCCTCGAGCATCACCGAAGGCTTCAGCTTATAGGGCCGGATGAAGCCGTTGCGGATGTTGCGCTCGCGCTTCGAGCCAACCGGCACGTCGACGGTCAGCACCAGGGTCGAGAGCCCGGCATCGCGCGCGCGGCGGATCATGTCCTCCGAGATCTTGCGGTCGCGCGCGCCGTAGAGCTGGTACCAGCCATGCTCGGGAGCGACTTTGCCCAGCGCCTCGATCGAGCCGGTGCTGGTGCCCGACATGATGAAGGGAATGTCAGCGTTCTTGGCGGCCTCGGCCAGCATCAAATCGGCGCCGCGGCGGAAGAGCCCGGCAATGCCGGTGGGTGCGATGCCGAAGGGGAGCGCATAGCGCCGGCCGAACAGCATCGTCGAACTGTCCCGCTTCGCGACGTCGACGAGATAGCGCGGCACCAGCGCGAAGCGGTCGAAGGCGCTCTCGTTGCGCTCGAGCCCACGCTCGTCCTCGAGTCCGCCCTCGATGAAGTCGAAGCAGATGCGCGGCAGATGGCGCTTCGCCATGCGCCGGAGATCGTCGATGTTGACGGCCTTGTCGGTATCCATGCGGTCTGCGGCTTTCCCGATTAGGTCAGTGACCCTGGCGCAGTATTCGCGGAGAAAGGCAGTTGGTAAAGCATCTCCGCCGATCCGGGGCAAGCGGGGCGCGATTGACAAGCGGGTGGCGCCCGCCTAGTTTCCGCGCGCTTCCGCTTTGAAGCGCCTGTTATGCCCCTCCGGGGCCCGGCCAGTCCGCGAGTGTCGCGCACTGGCCCGCATGGTTTTGCGGGATGGTCATGTTCGAGAGCCTGAGCAACCGCCTCAACGATGTCTTCGACCGGCTGCGTCGCCACGGCGCCTTGTCGGAGGACGACGTCGCCATCGCTCTGCGGGAAATCCGCGTCGCGCTGCTCGAGGCCGATGTGGCGCTGCCGGTGGTCAAGGACTTCGTCAACGCCGTGCGCGAGCAGGCCGTGGGCCAGGAGGTGCTGCGCTCGGTGACACCTGGCCAGATGGTGGTCAAGGTCGTGCACGACCACCTCATCGAAACCTTGGGCGGCGTCGAGACCGAGCCGCTCGACGTCGACGCACCGGCTCCGGTGGTGGTGATGATGGTCGGGCTGCAGGGCTCGGGCAAGACCACCACAGCGGCGAAGCTCGCCCGCCTCCTTCGCCTGCGCCAGCGCAAGAAAGTGCTGCTCGCCTCGCTCGATGTGCAGCGTCCGGCTGCGCAGGAGCAGCTCGCGGTGCTCGGCCGTCAGGTCGAGGTGACCTCGCTGCCGATCGTTGCCGGCGAGAAGCCGGTGGCGATCGCGCATCGTGCGCTCGATACCGGCCGGCGCGAAGGCTACGACGTGGTGATTCTCGACACCGCCGGTCGGCTCCACATCGACGAGCCGCTGATGCTCGAGGTGGCGGCGGTGCGCGACGCGACCCATCCGCACGAGACGCTGCTGGTCGCCGACGCCATGACCGGCCAGGACGCGGTCAACGTCGCCAAGGCCTTCACCGAGCGGGTCGGCGTCACCGGCATCGTGCTCACCCGGGTCGATGGCGATGCGCGCGGCGGCGCCGCGCTCTCGATGCGCCAGGTGACTGGCCGGCCGATCAAGTTCATGGGCACGGGCGAGAAACTCGACGCGATCGAGCCTTTCCATGCCGAGCGCGTCGCCGGCCGGATCCTTGGCATGGGCGACGTGGTGAGCCTGGTCGAGAAGGCGGCCGAGACGGTCGACCGCGAGGAGGCCGAGAAGCTCGCCCGCAAGCTGCAGAAAGGCGGCTTCGATCTCGACGATCTCGCGCAGCAGCTGAAGCAGCTGCGCAAGATGGGCGGCATGGGCGGCGTCATGGGCATGCTGCCCGGCGTCAACAAGGTGAAGAAGCAGCTCGAGGAAGCGAAGATCGACGACGGCATGATCAAGCGGCAGGAGGCGATCCTCTCCTCGATGACCAAGCACGAGCGGCGCAATCCGAAGCTGCTGAACGCGTCGCGCCGTCGCCGCATCGCCGCCGGCTCCGGCACCTCGGTGCCCGAGATCAACCGCCTGCTGAAGCAGTATCAGGACATGGCGGGAATGATGAAGAAGATGAACAAGCTCGGAAAGAAGGGCCTGATGCGCCACGGCATCTCGGCCTTGCTGCCGGGCGGCGGCGGCGGCTTCGGCCGATGATCGCGAGCTCGGTGCGAATTACAGCTTTGCAGCAAGTTCCTGCGTGAAAGGAGACTCATGGCACTCAAGATCCGTTTGACCCGCGGCGGGACCAAGAAGCGGCCCTTCTACAGCATCGTCGTTGCGGATTCGCACAGCCCGCGCGACGGCCGCTTCATCGAGAAGCTCGGCACCTACAACCCGATGCTCGACAAGGGACATGCCGAGCGCGTCGTGCTGAAGTCCGAGCGCATCCAGCATTGGCTGAAGGTCGGCGCCTTGCCGAGCGAGCGGGTGCAGCGCTTCCTCGGCGATGCCGGCCTTGCACCCAAGCCGCAATATCGCGAGACGCCCAAGAAGTCGTCGCCCAAGGCCAAGGCGCAGGAGCGCGCCAAGGCGTCGGCAGCGGCCGGCGAGGCGGCGGCGGGCGAACCGGCGCAGGCCTAGCCTTTGGCGGAGGCGAAGGGACAGCGCGTGCAGATGGGCATCATCACCGGTGCGCATGGCGTCAAGGGCGAGGTACGGGTGAAGAGCTTCACCGCCGAGCCCGCCGCCATAGCCGAATACGGTCCGCTCGAAGACGAGTGGGGCGCGCGCCGCTTTGCGCTCGAGCTCACCGGCACCGTGCGCGGCATGCTGATCGCGCGCATCCCGGGTATCGCCGACCGCAACGCCGCCGAGCGGCTCGCCGGCACGGGACTCTTTCTCGATCGCGCGGCGCTGCCGAAGCCGGGCGAGGACGAGTTCTACCACGCCGATCTCATCGGCCTTGCCGCCGTGCTGAAGCAGGGTGGCGAGCTCGGCCGGGTGCGGGCGGTGCATGATTACGGCGCCGGCGACAGCCTCGAGGTAGAGAAGCCCGATGGCGGCACTGTGATGGTCCCCTTCACCGAGACGATCGTGCCCGAGATCGATATCGCCGGCGGCCGTCTCGTGGTGGATCCGCCGCCGGGCCTGCTCGACAACAGGCCGGTCGAGGCGGAGCTCGAGGACGAGGAGAAGCCGCAATGAGCGCGACTTCGTCGACGCCCTGGACCGCCACCGTGCTCACCCTCTTCCCCGAGATGTTCCCGGGGCCGCTCGGCCATTCGCTTGCCGGGAAGGCGCTGCATGACGGGCTTTGGCGGCTCGAGACGGTGGACATCCGCGACTTCGCGCGCGATAAACACCGCTCCGTCGATGACGCGCCTTTCGGCGGCGGCCCTGGCATGGTCATGCGACCCGACGTGGTGGATGCCGCCATCGCGGGCACGGATGCGCCGGGACCGCTGATCTATCTTTCGCCGCGCGGCCGGCCGCTCGATCAGGCGCGGGTGGAGGCGCTGGCGTCGGGTCCCGGCGTGCGGCTGCTCTGCGGCCGTTTCGAGGGCATCGACGAGCGGGTCATCGAGGCGCGGGCGATGGAAGAAGTCTGCCTCGGCGACTTCGTACTGTCGGGCGGCGAGCCCGCGGCGATCCTGCTGATCGATGCCTGCGTCCGGCTGCTGCCTGGAGTCGTCGGCGCGGCCGAGACGCTGGAAGAAGAGAGTTTCGCGCGGGGATTGCTCGAATATCCCCACTACACCCGGCCGCAGAGTTGGCAGGGGCGCGCCGTCCCGGAGGTGCTGCTTTCGGGACATCACGAGGAGATCCGCCGCTGGCGCGAAGCGCGCGCAGCGGAGGCGACGCGCGAGCGCCGCCCGGATTTGTGGGAACGCTACCGCGCGCGGCCGGACCGCGCCGGTTCATAGGTCGGAGGTGCTGCCATGAACGTTATGCAGACGCTCGAGCAGGAAGAGATCAAGAAGCTGCTCGCCAAGCGGCCGGTGCCGGAATTCGCACCGGGCGACACGGTGCGCGTCACCGTCGTGGTCGAGGAGGACCGCGCGGCCGAGAAGGCCGAGAAGGGCGAGAAGAAGGCGAAGGACGAGAAGCCGCATCGCCGTACCCAGGCTTTCGAGGGCGTGTGCATCGCGCGCAAGAATGCCGGGATCAATTCGAATTTCACGCTGCGCAAGATTTCCTATGGCGAGGGCGTGGAGCGCGTCTTCCCGCTCTACTCGCCGCGCATCACGGTGATCGAGGTCGTGCGCAAGGGCGCGGTGCGGCGCGCCAAGCTCTACTACCTGCGCGGCCGCACCGGCAAGGCGGCGCGCATTGCCGAGCGCGAGCGCGAGACCGGCGATGCGGCCGCCGACGGCGGCCGCCAGGAGTAGGCGCTCGGGCAGCCTTGCCTCGAGCGACGGTCGGACAGGAGATGACGTGATGGCGAAGCCGCGCACGCTTTTCGACAAGATCTGGGACAGCCATGTGGTGGACCGGCAGCCGGACGGCACCTGCCTCATCTATATCGACCGACACCTCGTGCATGAGGTGACGAGCCCGCAGGCCTTCGAAGGCCTGCGCGCCAACCGCCGCAAGGTGCGCCGCCCCGACCTCACCATCGCGGTGGCCGATCACAACCTGCCGACCACGGATCGCAGCCGCGGCATCGCCGAGCCCGAGAGCCGGCTCCAGGTCGAGACGCTGGAGCGCAATGTCGTCGAGTTCGGCGTGCCCTACTTCGCGGTCGACGACATTCGCCAGGGCATCGTCCACATCATCGGTCCCGAGCAGGGAATGACGCAGCCCGGCACGACCATCGTCTGCGGCGACAGCCATACCGCGACGCATGGCGCTTTCGGCGCGCTCGCCTTCGGCATCGGCACTTCCGAGGTGGAGCATGTGCTGGCGACGCAGACGCTGATCCAGCAGCCGGCGAAGAACATGCTGATCAAGGTCGAAGGCGATCTCCCCTTCGGCGTCACCGCCAAGGATCTGATCCTCGCCATCATCGGCAGGATCGGCACCGCCGGCGGTACCGGCCATGTCGTCGAATATGCCGGCAGCGCGATCCGCAAGCTCTCCATGGAGGGCCGGATGACCGTGTGCAACATGACCATCGAGGCCGGTGCGCGCGCCGGCCTCATCGCGCCGGACGAGACGACTTTCGCCTATCTGAAGGGCCGGCCCTTCGCGCCGAAGGGCGGGGCGTGGGAGCAGGCACTCGCTTTCTGGCGTACGCTGCCAAGCGATCCGGGCGCACAGTACGACAAGGAAGCGATGCTTCAGGCTGCGGAGGTCGCGCCGCAGGTCACCTGGGGCACCAGCCCGCAGGATGTGCTGCCGATCACCGGCAAGGTGCCGGACCCGGCCGAAATTGCGGATGAGGCGAAGCGCGCCGCAATGCAGCGCTCCCTAGACTATATGGGGCTGACGCCCGGCACGCCGCTTGCCGAGGTGCCGGTGCAGCGCGTCTTCATCGGTTCCTGCACCAATGGCCGCATCGAGGATCTTCGCGCTGCCGCCGCCGTCGCCAAGGGGCGCAAGGTGGCTGCGGGCGTCAACGCCATGGTGGTGCCGGGTTCGGGCCTCGTGAAGCATCAGGCCGAGGAGGAGGGGCTCGATCGCGTCTTCGTCGAGGCAGGCTTCGAATGGCGCGAGCCCGGCTGCTCGATGTGCCTGGCGATGAACCCGGACAAGCTCGAGCCCGGCGAGCGCTGCGCCTCGACCTCGAACCGCAATTTCGAGGGCCGGCAGGGTCGCGGCGGTCGCACGCATCTGGTGAGCCCGGCGATGGCCGCGGCCGCCGCGGTGCGCGGCACGCTCGCCGATGTCCGCGACCTCGGCTGAGGGAGGAGAGCATGGACAAGTTCACCACGCTGGACGGCATCGCCGCACCGCTGCCGATGATCAACATCGACACTGACAAGATCATTCCGAAGCAGCATCTGAAGACGATCAAGCGCACCGGCCTCGGCAAGGTGCTGTTCGACGAGCTGCGCTACCGGCCGGACGGCTCGGAGAATCCCGACTTCATCCTCAACAAGCCGGCCTATCGCAATGCCAAGGTCCTGGTCGCCGGCGAGAATTTCGGCTGCGGTAGCTCGCGCGAGCACGCGCCCTGGGCGCTGATGGATTTCGGCATCCGCTGCGTCATCGCGGCGAGCTTCGCCGACATCTTCTACAACAACTGCTTCAAGAACGGCATCCTGCCGATCAAGCTGCCGCAGGAGATCGTCGACGATCTCATGGACGATGCAAGGAAAGGCGCCAATGCCAGGCTCAGCATCGATCTCGAGAAGCAGACGATCACCCGGCCCGATGGCGGCGTCGTCAAATTCGAGATCGATCCTTTCCGCAAGCATTGCTTGCTGAATGGATTCGACGATGTCGGCCTCACCTTGCAGAAGGAGAGCAACATCGGCGCCTACGAGGAGAAGCGGCGGCTGAGCCAGCCCTGGCTCTGAGCGGCACGGAATAATGGGGAGCGTGATGGCGTCCAACAAGAAAGTTCTCGTCCTGCCCGGTGACGGCATCGGGCCCGAGGTGATGCGTCAGGTCTATCGCGTGGTCGAATGGTTCGACCGCCGCCGCATCGCGAGCTTCGAGCTCAGCGAGGATCTCGTCGGCGGCGCGGCCTACGACGCGCATGGCACGCCGCTCGCCGATAGCACGCTCAAGGCCGCCATGGCGGCCGATGCGGTGCTGTTCGGTGCGGTCGGCGGGCCGAATTGGGACTCCCTGCCCTTCGCGCTGAAGCCTGAACGCGGCCTGCTGCGGCTGCGCAAGGATATGGAGCTTTTCGCCAATCTGCGCCCGGCGATGGTGTTCGAGCCGCTGATCGGCGCCTCGACGCTGCGGCCCGAGGTGGTTCGCGACCTCGACATCATGATCGTTCGCGAACTCACCGGCGGCGTCTACTTCGGCGAGCCGCGCGGCATCGAGACCCTGCCGGATGGCACGCGGCGGGGCTTCAACACTCAGGTCTACACGACGCCCGAGATCATCCGCGTCGGCCGTGTCGCCTTCGAGCTCGCGCGCAAGCGCCGCGGCAAGGTGACCTCGGTCGAGAAGGCCAATGTCATGGAATCGGGCGTGCTGTGGCGTGAGGAGATGCAGAAGCTGCACGACGCCGACTACAAGGATGTCGAGCTTTCGCACATGTACGCCGACAATTGCGCGATGCAGCTGGTGCGCAATCCGAAGCAGTTCGACGTCATCGTCACCGACAATCTCTTCGGCGACTTGCTGTCGGATTGCGCGGCGATGCTGACGGGCTCGCTCGGCATGCTGCCCTCGGCGTCGCTCGGCGCGGCGGACTCGAGCGGGCGGCGCAAGGCGGTCTACGAGCCCGTCCATGGCAGCGCGCCTGACATCACCGGCAAGGACATGGCGAATCCGCTCGCCTGCATGCTCTCCTTCGCCATGATGCTGCGCTATTCCTTCGATCTCGGCGAGGAGGCGACGCTCGTCGAGCGCGCGGTGCAGAACGCGCTCAAGGGCGGCGTGCGCACCAACGACATCATGCAGCAGGGCACGGCGCGCGTCTCGACGACGGTGATGGGCGACACGGTGCTGCGGGAGCTCGATAAGCTCGTCTGAGCGAGGAGCGCCCGCTCGCACTTCGCGCTCCCCGACAGCTTAAACCTGCACCCCTCCCGCACCAAGGCGCGCGCGTCTCGCTCGCCCGTGAAACATTTTCCCCATGTTTCACGCACCCTGCCTGCGCGCGACCGGCGCCTTCCGGCTTGCCCGACGCGCCCGGGGATGCTCCCATGCGTGGCATGGAAGCCGGCTGGGCCGCGGTGGCGCGGCTCTATCATGCCTGGATCACCGGGCTCATCCTGTTCGTGGTGACGCGCCGCGGCACCGACGCGGCGGCCGAACTGGTCTTTCGCCTGTTCCGCCGGCAGCATCGCGAGAAGTTCCTCTCCGGGATCGAGAAGCTGGGGCTCTCCGGACTGCCCGACGCGGTGGCTTCGGCGCAATATCACTACCTCTCCAATCTCATCGGCGGCGTTCGGGTCGAGTACATTCCGGAAAGCGAGCGCAAGGCCTGGATACGCTATCCCGCACCGCGCTGGATGTGGCAGGGGACCGCGATTTGTGCTGTGCCGGGCGATGTGTCGCGCGCCATGCTGCGCGGCTGGCATGCCGAGAACGGCGTCTCGCTCGGCAATCCGTGCCTGGGCTTCGTCTGCACCAAGCAGACGGTCGACGGCCAGGACGCGCTCGAAGGCTATTTCCTCGACTATGGCCGCGAGCTCGCAGCCGAGGAGCGGCTGCGCTTTGCGCCGGACGAGGCAGCGCCGCTCTTCGATCCTGCGCTGGCGCCGCGGCTTCCGGGCGGCGTCTGGTCGCCCGACCGCGTCGCCAAGGCCGCGCGCAACTACGCGATCGAATACGTCAGGAGCGCGCTCCCGGAACTCGTCGGGCTCTTCGGTCCCGCCGAGGCGCGGTTCCTTGCCGGTCGCTCCGCCTATCTCGTCGGCCTGCAATTCGGCGAGGAGGTGAAGGCGATGCTTGGCATCGGCGCGGGCGCCGCGGGATTTGCCGAGCTCTTCCGCCGCCTCGCTGTGGCGCAAGGCGATGCGGTCGAGATCGCGGCAGAAGGCGCCGGGCTCTTGGTCCGGCAGCGCGGCTGGCGGCTGCAGCCCGACCCGGTGGACGGCGAGGACGGTTTTCTGGCCTGGAACGGGCTCTGGGAAGGCGCGCTCGCCGCGCATGACCGAAGGCTGCGCTGGCAGCTCGTCAGTCGCAGCGGCGGCGAGAGTCTCTGGCGTATCGAGCGCGCCTGAGCGTCAGGCGAAGGGCCGCCCTTCGCGCGCGTAGACCGCGGCGGAACGGAAGATGTTGCGCGCCATCAGGCTGGTCTCCTGCGCCGCGCGCTTCTCGTAGAGCGCCGCGACGCCGCTCTGCACGGCGGCGTCGGCCGGTGCGGCTTCGAGCGCATAATCGGCCAAGTGGCAGGCAAGGCGCAGATCCGTGCCGGCGAGCGCTTCGGCACGCGCCAGCAGCGTGGAGGCGCCGCCGGCGGCAGCGGCGATCTCGCGCGCGAGAGCGGTGCGCGGCGCCGGCTTGAGCTCGCTCGGCCTGCCGCTCCACCAGCCGGCGTAGTACCGGATGATGTTGCGGACAATGAATTCGGCCTCGTCATAGACCGGTTGCAGCCAGGGCGATGCCGTGCGCGGCGGTGTTACGCGGCGGACGATGTCGACATGGGGCGGCGCGCTGTCGTTGAGCGCGGCGATGGTCTGTGTGACCAGACTGTCGAGATAGTCGGCGGTTTCGAGCAAGATGCGCCGGATCAGCGCCGAGTTGGCGACCACCGGCCCGCCATGCCCCGGGCAGAGGCTCTCGGCGTCGAGCGCCGCCATGCGCCGCAGGCCGGCTGCCCAGTCCCACGGATAGCGCTGCACCTTCTGCGGATTGCCGGCATTCGGCACGCCCCAGATGATGAGATCGCCGGGGCAGAGAACGCGCCGCTCCGGGCACCAGATCCAGGAATGATCGTCGGTCTCGCCGCGGCAGTGATGCACCTCGAAGGTGAGCCCGCCGATCGTCAGGACGAGGCGCTCGTCATAGAGCGTGTCGGGCGCAAGTTCTGGCGCGCGGAAATTGTCGAAGGCCTCCGTCGTCTCGGCCGGTCGGACGCTGCCGCCGAACTGGCGCGCATTGATCGCTGCGTTGAAGCGCGCGGTCCGCTCGTAGCGCCGGAAGCGCTCGGGCATGGCGCGATGGGCGACGATCCGTGGCCGTGCCTGGCCGGGCAGGAGGAAGTCCTTGAGCCCGTAAGCGTGGTCGATGTGCCCCTGCGTGAAGATGACGGTGTGAACCGGCGCTTGCGTCCGCTGCCGCAGCATTCCGGCGAGCATCGCGCCGAACTGGCGCAGCCCGGCATCGACCAGCACCAGCCCCTCGTCGGTCTCGAAGCCGGTGACGCCGCTCAGCCAGGACTGGAACCAGGTGCGCTGCGCCACCTCGACCGGCCCGCCCGTCCAGAAGAACTTGGCCTCTTCCGGCGGCTTGCCAGCGGCGTCGCGGAACGGCGCCATCGGGCTCTCGGACATGACGGTCTCCTCTAGGAGCCTGTCTGAGAAATAGCACGGGTCTGCGACACTGTCCTTTGGCATCGGGGTAGGAGCGAGGAGCGCAGCGATGCCGTGGCATTGTGAGCGACGAGCGACAAAGTCCTAGGCCGGCAGGATGACGGCGTCGAGCGCGAGCGCTCCCTGGCCCTCCGGCAGCACCAGGAACGGGTTGATGTCGAGGCTTTTGAGGCGCGGACCCTGTGCCGCGGCAAAGCGCGAGAGCTGCGCCAGCGCCGCCGCCAGCGCGTCGAGATCGGCCGGCGGCCGGCCGCGCATCCCTTGCAGCACCCGGATCGCGCGCAGCTCGGCGATCATGCGCCGCGCCTCCGCCTCATCGAAGGGCGCGAGGCGGAAGGTCACGTCCTTCAGCGCTTCGACAAAGATGCCGCCCAGCCCCAGCATCACCACTGGGCCGAAGACCGGGTCCCATTGCACGCCGAGGATGGTCTCGACGCCGCTCCTCGCCATTGGCGCGACGAGGCAACCGCCGAGCCGCGCCTCGGGCGCCGCCCGCGCGACCCGCGCGCTGACCTCATCGAAAGCGCGGCGTACCGCGTCGGTCGTGGCGAGGCCAAGCGCCACGCCGCCGACATCGGACTTGTGCGTGACATCCGGCGAAACGATCTTGAGCGCCACCGGCAATCCCAGAGCCTCCGCCGCTTTTGCCGCCTCGGCGGCGTTGCGCGCCAGGCGGTGCGGCACCACCGGAATGCCGGCGCGGGCGAGAATGCCGAGCGCCGTCACCTCGTCCACGGGGCTTTGCGGCAATGGCTCCGGCGCAGGCAACGGCGCTGCCGCTCCGGGTGCGGCGTCGAAGGCGCGGCGGAATCCGCTCAGCGCGGCGACGGCGCGGAGCGCATGGGTCGGTTCGTCGAAGAGCACGCAACCGGCCGCGTCGAGCGCGGCGCGGAATTGCGGCGTGTGATAGCAGGCGACCGCCAGCAGCGTTTCGGGATGGTGGCGCCGCAAGCGCGTGAACAGCTCCATGAAGCGCGGGCCGTTCACCGGCGAACGCCCGACCGAGCCGACGAAGCAGGCAAGCGCCTGGTAGCCGCCTTGCGCGAGCGTCATCTCGATGGTCCGTTCGAGGACGCCAATATCGCTCACCACCTGCCCGGTGACGTCGATCGGGTTGCGCGTTGCGGCGAAAGGCACCATGGCGCGGATGCCGTCCTGGAGCGCCTGCGGTGCCGGCGCGACGTCGAGGCCGCGCGCCGCGGCATGATCGGCCATCAGGACGCCGACACCGCCCGAGACGGTGATGATGCCGACGCGGCGCTCCGCCGGCGGCTCCAGCACTTGCGATGCGGCATAGCCGATGTCGAAGAACTCCTCCATCGTGCTGCAGCGATAGACCCCGTGCTGGCGGAACATCGCGTCGAAGATCTCGTCCGCGCCGGCGAGCGCGGCGGTGTGCGACGCGACGGCGGCGATGCCGGCCTCGGTGCGCCCAACCTTGAGGCAGACCACGGGCTTGCGCCGCGCGCGGGCGCGCGCCAGCGCCGCGGCAAGCTTGGCGCCGTCGCGGCAACCCTCGACATAGAGCATGATCACCGAGGTCTCGGGATCATCGGCGAGATAGGTGATGCCGTCGGCGACGTCGACATCGGCCTCGTTGCCGGTGGTGAGGATGAGGCTGTAGGCGAGAGCGCGATCTTGCGCCACCTGATAGGCGAGGCCGCCGAAGGCGCCGCTCTGGCTGATGAGCCCGATGCGGCCCTTGGGCGCGAGGCCGGGGCCGAAAGCCGGGTGGAAGGTCGCGACCACGCCGCTCGCAAAATTGACCAGGCCCATGCAGTTGGGACCGAGGAGGCGCATGTCCCCCTCGCGCGCGATCGCCTTCACCTCTTCCTGTGCGCGCTTGCCCGCCTCGCTCACCTCGGCGAATCCGGAGGTGAAGACCACGGCTGCGCGCACGCCCTTGGCGGCGCAGTCGCGCATTGCTTGCGCCACATGCGCCTGCGGCACGGCGACGATGGCAAGGTCGACGGGCCCAGGCGCGGCACCGATGCCGGGAAATGCCGGAATGTCCAGCACCGCGGCCGCACGCGGATTGATCGGATAGAGCGGCCCCTTGAAGCCGCTCGTTTTCATATGCAGGAGCGGGATGGTGCCGAGCTTGGTGGCGTCGGTCGAGGCGCCGATGACGGCGATCGAGGTGGGGCGGAACAGCGGCGCCAGGCTCTCGGCATCGACGGGTTGGGCGGGCATCTTTCCTCGTCGCGGACCCAGGAGATCCGACGGAGATACACGAATCCGCCGCGCTGCGCCGCAATTTTCCGCTACTCGCCGATCGCGGTCCCGGCCATACTGGCCGGCCAAATACCAAGGGCCGCGGGCCCGAACGATCCTTGCGGGGGAGGAGACTGGATGGCCACCACTACGTTCAGCGCCGGCGCGCGGCTCGACCGGCTGCCCATCGCCTCGTTCCACTACCGTATCTTCTTCCTCATCGCCGCCGGCATGTTTTTCGACGGCTACGACCTCTACATCCAGGCGCCCGTGGTGGGCGCCACGGTGCAGAGCCACTTTGCGACGCTCGACACCGCCCGCTGGTTCGTCTCGCTCACCTTCGTCGGCATGACCCTGGGCTCGGTGCTGGCGGGCGTGCTCGGCGACCGCTATGGCCGTCGCTTCACCTATCAGTTCAACCTGATGATCTTCGGCCTCGCCTCGCTCGCCGCGGCGTTCGCGACCGACGCGTTCACGCTCAACCTGCTGCGCTTCGTGATGGGCATGGGCCTCGGTGCCGAGATCGTCGTCGGCTACGGCACCATGACCGAGTTCATCCCGCCGCGGACGCGCGGCAAGTGGATGGCATTCATGGCCTTCGTCGTCGTATCCGGCCTACCGGTGACGGCACTGCTCGCCAGCCTGATCATTCCGACCCATGGCTGGCGGCCGATGTTCATCATTGCCGGCGTCGGCGCGCTCATCGTCTGGTACCTGCGCAAGAACCTGCCGGAATCGCCGCGCTGGCTCGAGGCCAATGGCCGCGGCGCCGAAGCCCACGCTTTGCTGCATTCGATCGAGCGCGAAGTCGCTGCCGGCAAGCCGCTACCGCCGCCGCTGCCGACCGCCACGCTGCCGCCGCTCGACTGGCGCGATCTCCTCGGCCCTACGCTGCTGCCGCGCATGATCGTGGGCGCCGTCACCCTCATCACTATCAACACGCTCATCTTCGGCTTCGTCAACTGGATCCCGACCTTCTTCCTGCAGCAGGGGATGAGCGTCACCAAATCCTTCTGGTACACCTTCTTCATCGACAGCGGCTCGCTCATCGGCTGCGCGATCGGCGCCTTCGGCGCCGATACGCTGGGCCGCCGCCGCTCGATCATCGGCGCCTCGCTGTGGGCGATCGTCTTCGGCGCGATCTATCCCTTCGTCAAGGAGCCGGCGCTGGTGCTGGGCGTGGGCTTCCTGCTGATGATCGGCATCTACGTGCTCACGGCGATGCTCTACGGCGTCTACACGGCCGAGCTCTTCCCGACCGAGGTGCGGCTGCGCGCCAACGGAATCTGCAATTTCTTCGGCCGCGGCTTCACCGTGTTCACGCCGTTCTTCGTCGTGGCGCTGCTCAAGGGCTTCGGCGTGCCGGGGGTGCTCGGTTTGATGATCGGCCTCCTCGTCGTGCAGATCGCCGTGGTGGCGCTCTGGGGCATCGAGCCGGCGAAGCGCGGCCTTGAGGATCTCGAGCGCGAATCCGGCACGCCCCCGGCCCGCGAGCCGGCGCGCGCCTGAGAGCGCAGGGCTAGGCGACCCGCGGCGCTCAGGCGGGTCGGGCGCGGGCGAGCTCGGCGCCTAGCCGGCCGGTCGCCCAGCAAAAGAGCATGTAGAAATCGCCCATCAGCGACCAGAGCGGGTAGGTGAAGGTGGCCGGGCGATTGCGTTCGATTAGCGCGTGCGCGAGCCAGGCGAAGCCATAGCCGGCGATGGGGGTGGCCACCAGCAGCCGCCAATCGCCCTCGGCCACCCAGGCGAGGAGCAGCAGGATGGCGAGCGAGGTGCCGAAATAATGGAGCGCCCGGGTGCCGGGTGCGGCGTGCTCGCGCAGGTAAAAGGGCCAGAATTCGGCGAAGCTCCGGTACCGGCCGGCCATCGTCTCCTCCCCGCGCAAGCGCGCGTCTTTACCAATTTGACCGGGCGCCGCCCCTTGTCAATCGCGCAGCGAGAGCGTAAGTGAACGCCCCACAGGGGCAATTTCCCTCTTCCCGGGAGCGATGGTATGGGGTTCAAGGTAGCGGTGGTCGGCGCCACCGGCGTGGTTGGCCATGAGATGCTCAACATTCTCGCCGAGCGCGATTTTCCGGTTTCCGAAGTCTATGCGGTGGCGTCCGAGCGCTCGGCCGGCGCCGAGGTGTCGTTTGGCGAGGACGAGGTGCTCAAGGTGCAGGACCTCGACCGCTTCGACTTCAAGGGCGTCGATATCGGCTTGTTCTCGCCGGGCGCCAAGGTCTCGGCCGTCCATGCGCCGCGCGCCGCCAAGGCGGGCTGCGTGGTGATCGACAACACCTCCCAATTCCGCGTGGACCCGGACGTTCCGCTGGTGGTGAGCGAGGTCAATCCGCAGGCGATCGCGCAATACAAGAAGCGCGGCATCATCGCCAATCCGAACTGCTCGACCATGCAGATGCTGGTCGCCTTGAAGCCGCTGCACGACCTTGCCCGCATCAAGCGGATCGTGGTCGCGACTTACCAATCCGTCTCCGGCGCCGGTCGCGAGGCGATGGACGAGCTCTTCAGCCAGACGCGCGGGATCTACGTCAACGATCCGCCGAAGAAGGAGCATTTCACCAAGCAGATCGCCTTCAACGTCATTCCTCACATCGACGTCTTCATGGAGGACGGCTCGACCAAGGAGGAATGGAAGATGGTGGCCGAGACGCGCAAGATCCTCGACCCCGACATCGCCGTCACCGCCACCTGCGTGCGCGTGCCGGTCTTCATCGGCCACGCCGAGGCGGTCAATGTCGAGTTCGAGCGGCCGATCAGCGAGGCCGAGGCGCGCGAAGCGCTCCGCGCCGCGCCCGGCGTCAGCGTCGTCGACCACCGCGTCGACGAGGGTTATGTGACGCCGCAGGAATCGGCGGGCGAGGATCCCGTCTTCGTCAGCCGCATCCGCACCGACCCGACAGTGCCGCACGGGCTCAACCTCTGGGTCGTCGCCGACAATCTGCGCAAGGGCGCGGCGCTCAACGCCGTGCAGATCGCCGAGATCCTGGCGCGCGACTATCTCGCCGCCGCTAAGACCGCGGCGCAGTAGCGGCCGACCCGGGCGATTTTTTCCCCAGCCGATCGGAGGCGCTCATGGACAAGATCAAGCCGCTCTTCACCGCGACCGCGACCGCGACCGGCGGCCGCAACGGCCACACCGCGGCCGAGGACGGCACGGTGAGCGCCGATCTTTCGGTCCCCAAGGCGATGGGCGGACCCGGCAAGCCCGGCACCACCACGCCCGAGCATCTCTTTGCCGCCGGCTACGCCGCCTGTTTCGGCGGCGCGCTCGATTTCGTCGCCAAGCAGCAGAAGAAGGATGCGAGCAAGGCCAAGGTCACGTGCCAGGTGTCGATCGGCCCGCGCGAGGCCGGCGGCTTCGGCCTGGCGGTGAGGCTCCGCATCGAGGATCGCAGCCTGCCGCAATCGGAGCTGTCGGCGTTGGCGCGCGATGCGCACGAGAAGATTTGTCCCTACTCGAATGCAACGCGCGGCAATGTCGATGTGCAGGTCGAGGTCGTAGGCGGCTGAGACGGCGGCTCAGGCGAAGCGCTCGGGCGTAGCGAGCGCTGCCTGCGCTGCGACGATCTGCGGCTTCTCGATCAGCGCCGGTAGTCGAGGCCGATATCGAGCGTGGCGGCGCTGTGCGTGAGCCAGCCCACCGAGATGAGGTCGACGCCGGTCGCCGCCACCTCCGGCGCGGTGGTGGGCGTGATGCGCCCGGAAGCCTCGGTGATGACGCGGCCCGCCGCCATGCGCACCGCGCGGCGCAGCTCCTCGAGGCTCATATTATCGAGCAGGACCGCATCGACGTTGCAGGCGAGCGCCTCTTCGAGCTGCGCGAGCGTGTCGACCTCGACCTCGATCTTGACCAGATGGCCGATCGCGGCGCGGGCGCGCTCGACCGCCGGTCCGATGCCGCCTGCGGCGGCGACGTGATTATCCTTGATCAGCACGGCATCATCGAGCCCGAAACGGTGATTGGCGCCGCCGCCGAGGCGAACCGCATATTTCTGTACGGCGCGCAGGCCGGGCAGTGTTTTGCGCGTGCAGGTCACCCGCGTCCGCTGATCGCGCAGCGCCGCGACGATCGACGCCGTGGCCGAGGCAACGCCGCTCAAATGGCAGAGAAAGTTCAGCGCCACCCGTTCGGCGGTCAGGATGCCGCGCGTCGGGCCCGCCACCGTGGCGATGGTGTCTCCGGGCGCGATCGGGCTGCCGTCGCGACGCTCAATCGCGATCTCGATCGTGCCGTCGATCAGCTGGAAGGCGAGGAGGGCCAGGTCGATGCCGGCGACGACACCGGGCTGGCGCGCCACCAGCGCCGTCTCGGCGCGCGCCTCGGCGGGCACGATCGCATCGGTGGTGATGTCGCCGGCGCGGCCGAGATCCTCGACCAGCGCGTTGCGCACCAGCGGCTCCAGCAGAAGGCGCGGCAAAGGGGGAACGATCATGGGATCAGGCTCCTAGGGCAAAGCTTGTGTCGCCGACCGTCGCGCGGCAGCTCCTGACATCGTCCGTGCCGAGGCGCAGCACCAGGCGGCATCCCCAGGCGGGCGAGCGCGCGGGAAAATCGGTGCGCCAGTGCGCGCCGCGGCTCTCCTCGCGCAGCAGCGCGGCACTGGCGGCGAGCAGTGCCACAGCCGCGGGATCGGCCGCCGCATGGTCGCTGAAGGCGAGCGGGCGCAGCGCCTCGATGGCAGCGGCAAGTCCGGCGCGGTCGCGCAGCACGCCGAGGCCGGCCGATGCGATCTGCCGCACCGGACCTGCTTCTGGCGTGGGCGGCACGGCGAGCGGCGGCACGGGCCTCGGCCGCGCCGCCGGCGCGCCGGCGACGCTCTCGGCGACCCAGCGCGCGGCGATCGCCGCCTCCAGCAGCGAGTTGCTGGCCAGCCGATTGGCGCCGTGCAGCCCGGTCGCCGCGGCTTCGCCGCAGGCCCAGAGCCGCTCGATCGAACTCTGCCCGGAGCCGTCGACGGCGATGCCGCCCATGTGGTAGTGCGCCGCGGGCCGCACCGGAATTGGCGTTGTGGCGGGATCGATGCCGGCGGCGCGGCAGGCCGCCGCGATGGCGGGAAAGCGTTGAGCGAAGCGGTCGCCGAGCGCGGCGCGCGCGTCGAGGAAGACGCGATGTCCCTGGCCCTGATGCTCCCACACCGCTCGTGACACGCGGTCGCGCGGCTCGAGCTCGGCGCGGCCGCGGCCGGCCATGAACCGGCTCCCGGTCTCGTCGATCAGCACGGCGCCCTCGCCGCGCACCGCCTCGCTCACCAGCGGCATCGGATCGCGGCCGATGTCGAGCGCTGTCGGATGGAATTGGACGAATTCCATATCGACCAGCGCCGCGCCGGCGCGGGCGGCGAGCGCCAGACCCTGGCCTTGTGCGCCGAGCGGGTTGGTCGTGTGGCGGAAGAGACCGCCCAGCCCGCCGGTGGCGATGACCACGCGATCGGTCTGGAGCGCGAGCGTACCCGCCGGACCCGCGGCCAGTACGCCGATGATCCGGCCATCCTTCATGATGAGCCGCCGCGCCTCGACCTCCTCCAGCACGGTGATCGACGGCGTGCGCCGCACCGCGGCGACGAGCGCGCGCATGATCTCGCTGCCGCTGCGATCGCCGCCGGCATGGATGATGCGGTGCCGGCTATGCGCCGCTTCCATCCCGAAGAAGGGGCCGTCTTCGTCGCCATCGAAGCGCACGCCCTGTCGGATCAGCGCTTCGATCGCGCCGGCCGCCGATGCGGTGATGCGCTCGACGACGCGCGGATCGCCGAGCCCGTCGCCGGCGGCCAGCGTATCGACGGCGTGCAGCGCCGGCGTGTCGTCTTTGGCCAGCGCCGCGGCGATGCCGCCTTGGGCAAGGCCGCTGGCGATGCCGGTGCCGAGCGGCGATCTCGCCAGCACCGTCACCGGCTCCGGCGCGAGGTGGAGTGCGGTCATCAGCCCGGCGAGGCCGGCGCCGATCACGACGGGTTGGCCCGCGAGGTGCGAAGCGGAGTTCATGACGGCCTCAGACCGCGAGCATGCGCTCGACCGCGCGGCGCGCGCGATCGGCGACGGCGGGGTCGATGGTGACCTCGCGCTCCAGCGTTTCGAGCGAGCGGCGGATCTTCGACAGCGTGATCCGCTTCATGTGCGGACAAAGATTGCAGGGTCGGACGAAGTCGATCTCTGGGTGCTGGACCGCAATGTTGTCGCTCATCGAGCATTCCGTCACCAGCACGACGCGGCGCGGCCGCTTGGCATCGACATAGCCTGCCATCGCCGCGGTTGAGCCGGCGAAATCCGCTTCGGCGACGACCTCGGGTGGGCATTCCGGATGCGCCAGCACGACGACGCCGGGATGCGCCGCGCGCAGCTCGCGGATCTCGGCGGCGCTGAAGCGCTCATGCACCTCGCAATGGCCGGCCCAGGCGATGATCTCGACCCCGGTCTCGGCGGCGACGTTGCGCGCCAGATACTCGTCCGGCAGCATGATCACCCGGGCCGCGCCGAGCGATTCGACGACCTTCTTGGCGTTGCCCGAGGTGCAGCAGATGTCGGACTCGGCTTTGACCGCGGCCGACGTGTTGACATAGCTCACCACCGGCGCGCCGGGATGGCGCTCGCGCAGCAGCCTCACATCCGCCGCGGTGATCGAGGAGGCCAGCGAGCAGCCGGCTTCGGCATCGGGGATCAGCACGCGCTTTCCCGGATTGAGCAGCTTCGCCGTCTCGGCCATGAAATGGACGCCGGCGAGGACGATGATCTCGGCCTCGGTCTTCATCGCCTCGCGGGCGAGCGCCAGGCTGTCGCCGACGATATCGGCAACGCAGTGGAAGATCTCGGGCGTCTGGTAGTTGTGCGCGAGGATGACGGCGTTGCGCTCCCGCTTCAGCCGCAGGATGGCGTCGATATCGCCGGCAAAGGCCGGCCATTCGATCGGCGGGATGACGCGCTTCACCTTGTCATAGAGCGGTCGCGTGCGGGCGACGGGGTCGGCGATAGGCGCTGTCGGCTGCATGGGTTTCTCCCGATTTATGCTCTTTTTGAGCATTTAAGGGGTCGGTAAAACGGGCCGCGCGCGGCCCGGTCATTTATTATGCTAAGTGTGAGCATAATGAGAGTCAAGCGGGAAAGCGGGCAGGCGGCGCGGCCTTGCGCGCGGCTCAGCCGGGGCGGTAGAGGGGCAGCTTGGTGCCGGCGGCGGCGCGCTCCTGCAGCACGTCCCGGCGGAAGCGGAAGAGCTTCGCCGGCCGGCCGCCGGTCTCGGTCGAGACGCCGCTGGTTGGTTCGACCAGCCCTTGCTGGTCGATGAGCCGGCGGAAATTCTGCTTGTGCAGCCTGCGTCCGGCCAGCGCCTCGACCGCGCGCTGAAGCTGCAGCAGCGTGAAGCTCGGCGGCATCAGCTCGAACACCACCGGGCGGTATTTGATCTTGGCGCGAAGCCGCGCGATACCGGTGGCGAGGATGCGCCGATGATCGTAGATCATCGGCTCGCCCGGGGCTGCGGGCCGGTCGCTTCCCGCCTCGGGGAGGAGCCCCGCCTCATAGAGCAGCTCATAGCGCTGCAGCACCAGATCCTCGTTCCAGCCTCGGTCGCTCTCGGCGAAGGTCACCTCGATGCGCTGCCGCCGCTCGCGCTTCAGCGCGCTCTCGCCGGTGCCATCGGCCCAGCCATGGAGCCGCGGCAGGATGACCTGCTGCAGCGCCGGCGGCGGGCCGGCCCGCCAATCCTCCCACGGGAAATAGCGGTACCAGCCCCGCCAGCGCGCATCGTGATCGCCCGAGGCCTGTGCTTCGCGGGTGAGGCCCAGATAGCAGATGGAGATGACCCGGCCGCTCGGTCCGCGGTCGCGGTCGGCAAAGGTATAGAGCTGCTCGATATATCCCAGCGGATGGTGCGTCTGCCGCTCGACCCAGCTGCGCAGCCCGGTCTGGAGCGTGCGGTGCCCGCTCTCGAGCGGCCCGGAGGGCAGCGCCTTGCCCTCCTCGAGAGTGAGCACGCGGGCCTCATCGCCGGTCACGGCCACGATGACCGCGGCCAGTTCGACCGCGGCGACGTCCCGTTCCGCTCTCGCTTCCGCAGGCGATGGCGCCCGCGCCCGTGCTCGCATCACCAAAGGCTCCACGTCTCGGCCGCGCATTATGCCACAGCCGCGCGCCCGCCCACCGGCAAGCTCAACCGACGCGCTCCGGCGCGAATTGCCGCGGCGGCGCCTCGAGCGCCGCCTGCGCGGCGACGATCTGCAGCTCCTGTTCGCCGGCGCGAAGCGTCGCTTCGATGACCGCATAGACCGCAGCGGCGGTGGCGCCGAGCGCGGCCGCGACATCGCCGCGGCGCAGAAAGAATCCCAGGAAGAGCGCCGCGGTGAGATCGCCGGCGCCATTGGCGAGGATCGGCAGGCGCGGCGTCGCGACCCGCCAGGCACCCGCTTCGCTCGCGGCGAGCATGGCGATCTCGTTCTCGCTTCCACCCGCGAGGCTCGTCACCAGCACGAGCCGGGGTCCGCGCGCGCGCAACAGCGCTGCGGCGGCGAGCGCGTCCGAAAGGCTCGCCACCTCGCGCTCTGCCAGCAGCGCCAGCTCGAAGCGGTTCGGCGTGAGGATATCGGCGGCGGGAAGCGCACGGTCGCGCAGGAACTCGGCGATCCCAGGCCGCACGAAGATGCCGCTGTGATCGTCGCCGATGACGGGATCGCAGCAATAAATCACGGCCGGGTTGGCGGCCTTGGCGGCAGCGGCAGCGGCGAGCACTGCGTCCCCCAGCGCGGGCTCGCCCAGATATCCCGAGAGCACCGCCTCGCATCGCCGGAACTGCCCGCGCTCGCCGATGCCGGCGATCACCTCCGCGATGGCGGCGGGCTCCCAGGCGCGGCCGCGCCAGGCGCCGTAGCCGGTATGGTTCGAGAACTGCACGGTATCGACCGGCCAGACTTCGAACCCGAGCCGCTGCAGCGGGAACACGGCGACGGAATTGCCGACATGGCCATAGGCGACCGCGGATTGGATCGAGAGGATCGCCAAGGTCGCGTCAGGCGAGCGTCTGGAGTGCGCGCGGCATGAAAAGCGGCGCCCATTCCTGGACGAAATGCCCGGCCTCGGCGATCTCGATCGGCGGCGGGCAGTCGCGGATCGTCTCGGCCAGCACCCGCATCACCGGCGGCCCCAGCACCGGATCGGTCATGCCGATCACCATGGCGGTCCGGCCCGACCAGCGCTCGCGCCACCATTGGCGCGCGCGCCGCGACAGCGCCGCGCCGCCGGAATCGAGCGCATCGGGCACGAGCTGCGGGAAGCGCCGCACCCCCGCCTTGTGGCGGATATCGGGAAAGGGCGCCTCATAGGCCGCCGCTTCGGCGGAAGAGAGCAGCGGACAGGTCCGCGCCATCAGCTTCGCCACCGCCATGTCCGGATTGGCCGCGCACCAGGCGCGCCAGGCGATGAAGCCCTCCGTCAGCGGCCGGTCGCCGGTGCCGAGCGCGGTGTTCATCACCAGGAGGCCGGTGAAGCGCTCCGCCATGTCCATCGGCAGGGTGAGCCCGATGAGCCCGCCCCAGTCCTGGCAGACCAGTGTGATGTCGCGCAGATCGAGCCGCTCGATCAAGGCGATGATCGCGTTGCGGTGAAAGTCGAAGGTGTAGAGCGCGTCTTCGACCGGCTTGTCGGAACGGCCGAAGCCGAAGAAGTCCGGCGCCACCGCGCGATGTCCCGCGGCGGTGACGAAGGGAATGAGCTTCCGATAGAGATAGCTCCAGGTCGGTTGGCCGTGGAGGCAGAGGAAGACCCGGCGCGCGCTGCGCGGCCCCTCGTCGAGGTAATGGAGCCTCAGCCCCGCATATCCGGCGAGATCCTCGGCGTAGTGCGGCGCGAAACCGAAGCCCGGCAGATCCCTGAAGCGGTCCTCCGGCGTGCGCAGCGCTTCGGTCATCGCTTCCTCCCTCCGATGCCCCGCGCCATCATGACTTCGCGCAGCGCTTCTGGCTATAGTGCCGGCCCTGCCAGCTCGCGAGGGAGATCGACGACATGGCCGCCACGCCGCGCCCGCGCCGCAGCGTCCTCTACATGCCGGGCGCCAATACCCGCGCGCTGGAGAAAGCGCGCGGGCTTACCGCTGATGCGCTCATCCTCGATCTCGAGGATGCGGTGGCGCCCGATGCGAAGCCCGCGGCGCGCGCCAACATCGCTGCGGCCATTGCCGCCGGCGGCTACGGCAAGCGCGAGCTCGTGCTGCGTGTCAACGCCCTCGGCACGCCCTGGGGTTACGAGGATCTGGCGGCAGCATCGCGCATGCGGCTCGACGCCGTGCTGCTGCCCAAGGTCGAGAGTGCCGACGGTGTACGCCAGGCGGAAGCGGTGCTCGCCGCCGCCGGAGCGCCGCCGGACCTCGCGCTCTGGTGCATGATGGAGACGCCGCTCGGCATGCTGCATGCCGAGGAGATCGCAGGGTCGAGCCCGCGCGTCGCCTGCCTCGTGATGGGCACCTCCGATCTCGCCAAGGATCTGCACGCGCGGCACACGCGCGAGCGGCTGCCGATGCTGACGGCGCTCGGCCTTTGCCTGCTCGCGGCGCGCGCCTTCCGGCTCGCCGTGCTCGACGGCGTCCATCTCGACCTCGCCGATGACGAGGGTTTTCCCGCTTCCTGCCGCCAGGGGCGCGAACTGGGCTTCGACGGCAAGACGCTCATCCATCCCAAGCAGATCGAGGCGGCCAACGCCGCCTTCGCGCCCGATGCGGGGGAAGTCGAATGGTCGCGCCGGATCATCGCCGCGCATGAGGAGGCCGAGCGCGCCGGCAAGGGCATCGTGCTGGTCGATGGCAAGCTCATCGAAAATTTGCATGTCGAGGATGCGCGCCGCATCGTGACGCTCGCCGAGCAGATCGCCGAGATGCAGCACGGGGGATAAGCAGCCGATGAGCGACAAGACTGATCCTGGCCGCTTCTTTGAGGATTTCCGCCTGGGCGACGTGCTCGCTCATGCGACGCCGCGCACCGTGAGCGAGGCCGATGCTACCCTCTACCTCGCGCTCACCGGCACGCGTTTTGCGGTCAACTCGGCCGATCCCTTTGCCGCCGCGCTGGGCTTCCGCCGCGCGCCGCTCGACGACTTCCTCGCCTTCCACATCGTTTTCGGCAAGACGGTGCCGGACGTCTCGATCAACGCTGTCGCCAATCTCGGTTATGCCGGCGGCGTGTTCGGCGCGCCGCTCTATCCCGGCGACAGCGTCACCGCGCGCTCGGAGGTGATCGGGCTGCGCGAGAACTCGAACCGGCAGACCGGCACCGTCTATGTGCGCTCTGAGGGCTTCAACCAGCACGGCGAAAGCCTCGTCGACTATGTCCGCTGGGTGATGGTGAGGAAGCGTGATGCCGCCGCGCCCGCGCCGACGCCGGTCGTGCCGAAGCTGCCGGAGGCCGTGTCGCCCGCCGCGCTGGTCGTGCCGCCGGGTCTCGATCTCCAGGGCTACGACCGCATCCTCGCCGGCGCGCGGCAGGGCTGGGAGGATTACGCGCCGGGCGAGCGCATTGACCATGTCGACGGCATGACCATCGAGGAAGCCGAGCATGCCATGGCAACGCGCCTCTATCAGAACACCGCCAAGATCCATTTCAACCGGCACAGCGAGGCGCAGGGGCGCTTCGGCAAGCGGCTCATCTATGGCGGCCACGTCATCAGTCTGGCGCGCGCGCTCTCCTTCAATGGCCTCGCCAATGCTTTCCGCATCGCGGCGCTTAATGGCGGGCGCCATGTCGCGCCCTGCTTCGCCGGCGACACGCTCTATGCCTGGAGTGAGGTGCTGGAGAAGCGACCGGTCGCCGGCCGCGACGATGTCGGTGCGCTGCGGCTTCGCCTGGTGGCGGCCAAGGACCATCCCTGCGCTGACTTTCCCGGCCGGCAGGGCGAGGCGTATCACCCTGCCGTCGTGCTTGATCTCGATTACTGGGCGCTGATGCCGCGCGCCTGATCCGATCACCGCGTACAATCCTGGGAGGAACGATCGCATGTCACCGGAGATCCTCGCCGAGCTCGCGCCGACCGGCGTGCTGCGCGCCGGCATCAATCTCTCGAACTTCCTGCTGGTGACCGGAAAAACTCCGGCGGGCGATCCCGCGGGCGTCGCGCCCGACATGGCCCGCGCGATCGCCGAGCGCCTCGGCGTCCCCGTGACCTACGTGCCCTTCAAGACGCCGGGCGAGCTCGCCGACCAGGCGGGCCGCGACGTCTGGGATATCGGCCTCATCGGCGCCGAGCCGCAGCGCGCCGAGACCATCGCGTTCACCGCCGCTTATGCCGAGATCGAAGCCACCTATCTCGTGCCGGCCGGCTCGCGCCTGAAGAGCATCGCCGACGTCGACGCCGCCGGCATCCGCATCGCTGTCACCGGCCGTAGCGCTTACGGCCTCTGGCTCGACCGCAACATCAAGCGCGCCGAGCTGGTGCGCACCGGGACGCTCGACAGCGCCTTCGAGGCCTTCGTCTCGGGCAGGTTCGAGGCGCTTGCCGGCTTGAAGCCGCGGCTCCTTGCCGATCTCGAGAAGCTGCCCGGCGCGCGGATCCTCGACGGACGCTTCACCGCCGTGCAGCAGGCGGTCGGCACCGCCCGTAAGAACCGCGCCGGTGCCGGTTTCCTCCGCGGCTTCGTCGAGGAGGCGAAAGCCTCGGGCCTCGTCGCGCTGTTGATCGAGCGGCACAAGGTCCGCGGGCTCTCGGTGGCGCCCGCCACCTGATCCGGCGCTTCTATAAGACGTTGACGTATCGCTACGATACGATTACGTTCTATATCTTTCCCGCAAAGACGGTGCCGGGAGGGAAAGACCATGGCTGCGTGCTTCCGCTATATCGTGAACGACGTGAGCGCTGCGCTCGACTTCTATACGAAGCACCTTGGGTTCAAGCTCGAGATGCACCCTGCGCCGCCCTTTGCGGAAATCTCGCGCGGGGACATGCACCTCTATCTCACGCAGCCCTCCCGCATGGGTGGGGGTGCGTCCATGCCTTCGGGAGAACAACAGAAGCCCGGCGGATGGAACCGCATTCATCTCGTCGTCGACGACCTGGAGCGCACGATCGCCACACTCAAATCGGCGGGATGCCACTTCCGCAACGAAGCGGTCCAGGGTGTCGGCGGTAACCAGGCTCTGCTGGAAGACCCTTCCGGCAATCTCGTTGAGCTGTTCCAGCCGAACACGTCGGAATATCGGGCACCGGGTTCCGGGACCAGAGCCGGCGCGCATTGAGCAGTGCGCGGGGCGCGCGCCTTTAGGCACGCAAATCGCCGAATGAACGCGTCGCGTCCGAAAACCAGGATCGATCCGCGGATCGAGCGCTCGCGACAGGTGATCCTGCGGGCGGCGCTCGAAGAGCTCGGCGAAGTCGGCTACGGAGCATTTGCCATCGAAGCGGTTGCCCGGCGCGCCGGTGTCGGCAAAGCGACGATCTATCGCCATTGGCCTGAAAAGCTCGCGTTGATTGCCGATGCGTTCAAGATGTTGCAGCAGGAGCGGGACCCGGACCTTTCCGGCGGATCGTCACGCGAGAAGCTCGAGCGCATTCTCGGCCACGTCGCCGACATTCTTGCGGACTCACCGTTTTCGTCCTGTCTTCCGGCTCTCGTCGAGGGTGCGGAGCGGGATAGCGCCTTGCGGAGGTTTCATCATCGCTTTCAGGCAGCGGCTCGCAAGCCGCTGCTCGAATTGCTCTCGGACGGCGTCGCCAAGGGAGAGTTCCCGCCCCACATCGACCCGGAACTCGCGGCGTTTTCGCTCCTCGGGGCGATCTTCTTTTGTCGCTTGATGACCAGCACAGCCTTCCCCCAGGACCGCGTGAGCAACCTGATCGACACCTTCCTCGGACCGGCGTCGAAAGGATGAGGTGCGGGCGATCTGCTGCGGCTCAACCGGTCTCGTCGTGCGCAGGTGGCCCGGAAAAGGCGAGAGGCGCCAGAGCACCCTCGCGGGCACCGCTGACGCCTCTCAAGGAGCCGCTGCCGGCCCCCGACCCGCGAGCGGATGGGCTTGCCCCACCGCCTGCGACGTCCGGGCGGGACGTCGCCTTCCTCCGGTGCGAGCCCGGTGAAGGGCTCGGCTTGGCGCGCATCCCCGCGCATCGCCTCGCTCGCCCACCGCAAGCCCTGTCCGCGAAGACCGGGCTTCCGGCCTGGCGCCGCAGCTTCAGCCTCATCGGCCGTCGGCGTCGCCTGGCGTCCGAGACAGGGCATGGGAGCGCCCGCCTCGACACGGTCGGCGCCGCAAGACGCCGGCCGCATCGCCCGGAGAGCCCGCCTCGCGGCGGGCTTGCGCGCGACCTCCCGGATCTCTTGCTGCCGACCCACCGCCAGATGAGTCTGCCGCTCCCGATCGAAGGATCGGCGCTCTCGCGAGCCATGCGTCGATGATCGCAGAATCCGGTTGTGCGGCAAGGTGTTTTCTTGCGCAAGACGAAGATTTCTGTGCATAAAATTTCGCGAATCGCACAGCTTGTCCTTGTCTGATCCCCAGGCTTTTCCACAGTTAGCGAGCCCGCACCGCCGCCGCGTTCCTCGCGCGGCGACGTCCCGGCATGCAGGGGGCGACGTTGACTTGCCGGCGGGGCGAGGGCTACATGATGCGGGCGGCGCTTGCGCCGCGCTTTCGCGCAAGGCTCCCGCAAATGACGCAAGCCGAACGGCCGCTCTCGCCCCATCTGCAAGTCTACAAGCCGCAACTCACCTCGGTGCTTTCGATCGGCCATCGCGCGACGGGCCTCGCGCTGAGCGTCGGCACGATCTTTCTCGTCTGGTGGCTCGCCGCCGCAGCGGCCGGCGGCGATGCGTTCGCGACGGCGCGCTGGTTCTTCGGCTCCTGGCTTGGCCTGCTGTTGCTCTTCGGCTGGAGCTTCTCGTTCTTCTTCCATCTCTGCAACGGCATCCGCCATCTTTGCTGGGATGCCGGCTACGGCTTCGATCTTCGCACCACCTACGCGACCGGCTGGACCGTCGTCGCGGCGAGCGGCGTGCTCACCGTGCTGAGCTTCGTCGCCGGCCTCCTCATGCGGGGCCAGTGATGGGCCGCCGCGAGCTCCGCTCGCCGCTTGGCCGCGCCATCGGGCTCGGCTCCGCCAAGGAGGGCGTCCAGCATTGGTGGGCGCAACGCGTCAGCGCCATGGCGCTGGTCCTGCTCGGACTCTGGTTCGTGGCCGCGCTCATCGCGCATGCCGGTGCCGATCATGCCGCCGTGGTGCACTGGCTGCATGCGCCGGTGACGGCGGTGCTCATGGTGCTGTTGCTCGCCGTCGTCTTCTATCACGCGGCGCTCGGCATGCAGGTGGTGATTGAGGACTATGTCCATTCGGAATGGCTCAAGCTCTTCTCGCTGCTGGTGATGCGCCTCATCTCATTCGTGCTCGCCGCTGCCGGCATCTTCGCCGTGTTGCGCATCGCTTTCGGAGGCTGAGGGACAATGGCCCAGGCTTACGAGGTCGTCGACCACACCTATGACGTCGTGGTGGTGGGAGCGGGCGGCTCCGGATTGCGCACCACCCTCGGCACCACTATGGCCGGCCTCAAGACGGCGTGCATCACCAAGGTCTTCCCGACCCGCAGCCACACCGTGGCGGCGCAGGGCGGCATCAGCGCGGCGCTCGCCAATATGGGCGCCGACGACTGGCGCTGGCACATGTACGACACCGTCAAGGGGTCGGACTGGCTCGGCGATCAGGACTCGATCGAATACATGTGCCGCAACGCCATTCCGGCGGTGATCGAGCTCGAGCATTTCGGTGTGCCCTTCTCGCGCACCGAGGACGGCAAGATCTATCAGCGGCCCTTCGGCGGCCACACCACCGAATATGGCGAGGGCGCGATGGCGAAGCGCGCCTGCGCCGCAGCCGACCGCACCGGCCATGCGATGATCCACACGCTCTATCAGCAGTGCCTCAAGCACAACGCCGAGTTCTTCGTCGAGTATTTCGCGCTCGACCTGATTATGGACGATGAGGGCGCCTGCCGCGGGGTCATCGCCTGGAACCTGGAGGATGGCAGCATCCACCGCTTCCGCGCGCATAGGGTGGTGATGGCGACCGGCGGTTATGGCCGCGCCTTCTTCTCGACCACCCAGGCGCATACCTGCACCGGCGACGGCAACGCCATGGTGCTGCGCGCAGGGTTGCCGCTGCAGGACATGGAGTTCTTCCAGTTCCATCCCACCGGCATCTACGGCGCCGGCTGCCTCATCACCGAGGGTGCGCGCGGCGAGGGGGGATATCTCACCAACAGCGCCGGCGAGCGCTTCATGGAGCGCTATGCGCCGCATGCCAAGGATCTCGCGTCGCGCGACGTGGTGAGCCGCGCCATGACCATCGAGATCCGCGAGGGGCGCGGCTGCGGCGAGCACAAGGATCACATCCTGCTGCATCTCGAGCACCTCGATCCCAAGGTGCTGCATGAGCGGCTTCCCGGCATCTCCGAGACGGCGCGCATCTTCTCCGGGGTGGATGTGACGCGCGAGCCCATCCCGGTGCTGCCGACCGCGCATTACGCCATGGGCGGCATCCCGTCCAATTATCACGGCGAGGCGCTCAATCCGACCGCCGACGATCCCGAGCGGATCGTGCCGGGGCTGATGGCGGTCGGCGAGGCCGCCTGCGTCTCGGTCCACGGCGCCAACCGGCTCGGCACCAACTCGCTGCTCGATCTCGTCGTCTTCGGCCGCGCCGCAGCGCTCCGCATCGCCGATCAGCTGCGGCCCGGCACGCCGCACAAGCCGCTCGCCACTTCGGCCGGCGACCAGGCGCTGGCGCGGCTCGACCGCGTGCGCAACGCCAAGGGTCGCATCAAGACCAGCGAGATGCGGCTCGCCATGCAGCGCACCATGCAGCGCGATTGCGGTATCTTCCGCTCGCAGACGCTGGAGCAGGGCGTGCACAAGATCGACGATGTTGCGGCCTCGATGCGGGATATCGTCATCGCCGACCGTTCGATGATCTGGAACACCGATCTGCTCGAGGCGCTGGAGCTCGACAACCTGCTGGCGCAGGCGGTGGTGACTATGCATTCGGCCGAGCGGCGCACTGAGAGCCGTGGCGCCCATGCACGCGAGGATTTTCCCGACCGCGACGACAAGAACTGGATGAAGCACACGGTCGTGCGGTTCGACCGCACCGGTAAGGTGGCCATCGATTATCGCCCGGTGCACATGTTCACGCTGTCGAACGAAGTGCAGGTAGTGCCGCCCAAAGCGCGCGTCTACTGAGCAGCAAGCGGAGAATTTCAGCCCATGGCCGAATTCAGCCTGCCCGCCAACTCCAAAGTGGGCGCCGGCAAGACCTACAAGGCGCCCGACGGCGCCAAGCGCGTGAAGCGCCTCAACGTCTACCGCTGGGACCCGGAAACCAAGGCCAATCCGCGGCTCGACACCTACGAGGTCGATCTCGATTCCTGCGGGCCGATGGTTCTCGACGCGCTGATCAAGATCAAGAACGAGATCGACACGACGCTTACCTTCCGCCGCTCCTGCCGCGAGGGGGTGTGCGGCTCTTGTGCCATGAACATCGACGGCACCAACACGCTCGCCTGCCTCAAATACATCGACGAGGTGAAGGGCGACGTTCGCATCTACCCGCTGCCGCACATGCCGGTGGTGAAGGATCTGGTACCGGACCTGACGCATATCTACGCGCAATACCATTCGATCAAGCCCTGGCTGCAGACCGAGACCGCGCCCCCCGACCGCGAGCGCGCGCAATCGGTCGAGGAGCGCTCCAAGCTCGACGGGCTCTGGGAATGCATCCTCTGCTTCTGCTGCTCGACCGCCTGCCCCAGTTATTGGTGGAACGGCGACCGGTATCTGGGCCCGGCGGTGCTGCTGCAGGCCTATCGCTGGCTTGCCGACAGCCGCGACGAGAAGACCGGTGAGCGCCTCGATCAGCTCGAGGACCCCTTCCGGCTCTATCGCTGCCACACCATCATGAACTGCACGCGCACCTGCCCCAAGGGGCTGAACCCGGCCAAGGCGATCGGCGAGATCAAGAAGATGCTCGTCGCCCGGCGCTGAGAAAGACGTGTGACGAAGCGATCAGTTGCAGTTCCGCCCTGCGTCCTTCGATAAGCTCAGGATGAGGTAGGTTCTTTGTGGCACAAAGAATTTGCCTCACCCTGAGCGCGAGCGAAGCTCGCAGTCGAAGGACGCACCGCCGTCTGTCCAGTCCAAGCAATCAGCGTCGCGAATCCTCGCCGCAATCGAGCAG
>DATNDG010000188.1:0-13564 GCA_035553515.1 Allostellaceae bacterium
AGCGACGCAGTCCCGGGGGCAAAGGACGATGTCCCTTCGGGTTGCACGAGGACGGGGCGCTGCCGCGTCGCTCGGCCTTGCCGATGGCCCGCATCGCCGGCGGCCTCGCTCCTAACATCGCCCCGTCCTCGTGCAACGCAGCCCCACGCTATTTCCCAGACAGGCTCCTTGTGCTCAGAACGCCCGGCGCAGCTCGTCGACCAGGTCGAGCCGCTCCCAGGAGAAGCCGCCATCGGCTTCGGGCGCGCGACCGAAATGCCCATAGGCCGAGGTGCGCGCATAGATCGGCTTGTTGAGGCCGAGATGGGTGCGGATGCCGCGCGGCGAGAGATCGAGCAGCTCCTGCAGCACGCGCGACAGCTTGTCCTCATCGACGCGGCCGGTATTGCCGGTGTCGATGTAGACCGAGAGCGGCTTCGCCACGCCGATCGCATAGGAGACCTGGATGGTGCAGCGTTCGGCAAGTCCCGCCGCGACGACATTCTTGGCGAGGTAGCGCGCGGCATAGGCGGCCGAGCGGTCGACCTTCGTCGGATCCTTGCCGGAGAAGGCGCCGCCGCCATGGGGTGCTGCGCCGCCATAGGTGTCGACGATGATCTTGCGGCCGGTGAGCCCGCAATCGCCGTCGGGCCCGCCGATGACGAAGCGGCCGGTCGGATTGACGTAGAAATGCTCCTCGTCGCACATCCAGCCGTCCGGCAGCACGTTGAGCACATGCGGCCGCACGATCTCGCGCACTTCCGTCTGGTCGAGCGAGCCGTCATGCTGGGTCGAGACCACGACCGAGGTGGCGCGCACCGGCTTGCCGGCGGCGTATTGCAGGCTCACCTGGCTCTTGGCATCGGGGCCGAGCAGCGGCGCGGCGCCCGAATGGCGCGCCTCGGCCAGCGATTTCAGGATGGCGTGCGCGTAGAAGATCGGCGCCGGCATCAGCTCCGGCGTCTCGCGGCAGGCATAGCCGAACATGATGCCCTGGTCGCCCGCGCCCTCGTCCTTGTTGCCAATGCCGTCGACGCCTTGCGCGATGTCGGAGGATTGCTTGTGCAGCAGGCAGTCGATCTGGGCGTTCTTCCAGTGGAAGCCCTTCTGCTCGTAGCCGATATCCTTGATCGCATGGCGCGCCACCTCGACGAGCTGCTCATGCGTGATCGCGTCGGGCCCGCGCACTTCGCCGGCGATGACCACCCGATTGGTCGTGGCCAGGGTCTCGCAGGCGACCCGCGCATGCGGCTCGGCGGCGAGGAAGGTGTCCACCACGGCGTCGGAAATGCGGTCGCAGACCTTGTCGGGATGGCCCTCCGACACCGATTCGCTGGCAAAAACATAATCGTGCTTGGCCACGGTCAATCCCTTCCCTTGCTGGCAGCCCGGCCGGGCAGCCTCGACGGCGGTGAACGCCTTGTCGGCTATACCGCTCCCGCCGCCTCGGAGGGCGGCGGAAAGCTGCGACATGTGGCAAGGACGGGCGCTCCCCGTCAACCGCTTTTTGAAAGCCGAAGGCCGGTCATGACGACGCAAGGTTGTCCCGGTCGCCCCGCGCGCTGACACACTGCTGCTCTCCCCCCACAAGGGGGAATGCGCGCGATTGCAAACCCAACGCTAGCCCTTAGGCGAGAGCCAGGCGCAACCAGAGCTAAATGGAGTGGTCTCGCTCACGCAACTTTAGGGAGGTCTTGTCGATAGCGGACGGCCTACCCCGCCAGCTCAGCCTTCGTTGGCGCAGGCGTTGGCGATCGCCTTGGTGAGGTCGAAGAGCCGGCGGCGGATCTGCGCGTCGGGGATGCGGTAATAGGCGCGCACCAGCTCCAGCGTCTCGCGCCGCATCATCGGGTCGGGCTCGCCCGGCGGCGCCGCACCGTCGACCGGCACGGCGCCAGGATCCCGTCCATCCGCCTTCTCGGGGCCGATATCGTCGAAGAAGAACGACACCGGCACGTCGAGCACGCGCGACAGGTCATAGAGCCGGCTCGCGCCGATGCGGTTGGCGCCGCGCTCGTATTTCTGCACCTGCTGGAAGGTGAGGCCGATGGCTTCGCCCAGCTTCTCCTGGCTCATGCCGAGGAGGGTGCGGCGCAGCCGCACCCGCGAGCCGACATGGACGTCGATCGGGTTGGGCTTGTCCGACTTGCGCCTGCGTCGGCGCGTGGTCGCGGGCTCTTGCATCGTCGCCTTCGACAGTGGAGATACTACGCCTAGATAATTCACACTATGGTATGCGGTCAACCGCTGCGAGGGTCGCATCGCGAAATATTTAAGACGAATTGAATTTAGGGCCGCCGGCGGCGATTAATCAGAGAAACGGCTGCGGAGATCGCCAGAACGGCGAGCAGCATCCCCCAGAACAATCGGTCCCGGCCGTGTTCATAAAGGGTCGGCGGCAAGGCGGCGGGCAGCGGCGCATCGAGCACGCCGATTGCATTGAGATCGAGCCGCGCAATCACATGACCATAGGCATCGAACACCGCCGATACGCCGTTATTGGCGACGCGCACCAGCGGCAGTCCCTCTTCGACGGCGCGCACGCGCGCGATCGCGAGATTCTGGAACGGCCCCGAGGTGACCCCGTACCAGGCGTCGTTGGTGATGTTGAGCAGCCATTGCGGACGGTGCGCATCGTCAATCACCGCGCCGGGGAACATCGCCTCATAGCAGATGAGCGGCGAGACCGGCGGCAATCCCGGGAGATCGAGCGTGCGGGGTCCCGGTCCGCGCGAGAAATCGCCGATGCTCGGCGCAATCTTGTCCATCGGGAGGATGCTGCGCAGCGGCACGTATTCGCCGAAAGGCACCAGGTGCGACTTGTCGAAGGTGGCGCGGATATCGCCCTTGCCGTCGAGCACGACGAGGCTGTTCCACACATGCTGCGGCGGCCAGCCGGCAAGCGGCTCGGCGCGCTCGGCTCCGGTAAGCAGCAAGCCGCCGGGCGGGATGATGCGTGCCATCGCCTGGCGCAGTTCCGGATAGCGTTCGAGCAGCGGCGGCGCCGCCGCCTCGGGCCAGATGATGTCGGTGGGAGGCGGCACGCCCGGCTCGGCGCTGAGTTCGAGCAGCCTGCGGAAGTTGCGCGCCCGTGCCTGCGGATCGTTCTTGATCCGCTCGGGGATCGAGGGCTGGACGAGCCTGAGCTCGACGCCTGGCACCATGTCGCGCAGCGCCGATGCCAGCCGCCAGGCGCCGAAGCCGCCGAGCAGGATCAGGATCAGCAGCGCCGCCGTCGGCGCCTCCCAGCGCCGACGGTCGAGATCGCCGAGTCGTGCCGGCAGAGTCGCCATCAGAGCGGTGGCGAGGCTGAGCCCGTAGATACCGAAGAGCGACACCGATTGCAGCACGGCAAGGGCGCCTGGAAACGCGCCCGCCCAGGCATAGCCCAGCATGTTCCAGGGAAAGCCGGTGAGTAGGTGGCCTTGCGCGTATTCGGCCGCGCACCAGGCGGCTGAGAAGACGAGGATGCGCGGCGTGCCCGAGAGGTGCAGCCGCTCGCGCGCCTCATGCGTCACGAGGAGCGCCAGCGCCGGGAAGATGGCAAGCCCGGCCGGCAGCGCCAGCACGGCAAAAGGCAGCAGCCACCAGAACTGGTCGATGTCGACGAAAAGGGCCGCCGCGATCCAGTAGATGCCGGCGAGGAAGAAGCCGAAGCCGAAGCTCCAGCCGAGCAGCAGCGCCGCGCGGCGCGTCTCGACGCCGTCGGCGAGCCAGACGAGGCCGGTCATGCCAAAGAGGAGCGCCGGCGTGAGATCGACCGGCGAGAACGATGCCGCCGCGAGCACGCCGAGGAGCGCCGCAACCAGGTAGCGGCGCCAGCCGTCGAGCTCGGCGAGCCACAGCGCGGCGCGCTGCAGCGGCGCCAGCGGGCCCGCGGCACGCAGCACCGCGCCGGCGCGCGCCTCAGGCATCCGACGCCGCCGCCTGCGGCAGGCCGCGCAGCCTGATCCGCTTGATCCGCCGCGGATCGGCGTCCAGGACCTCGAACTCGACGCCGCTCGGATGACGCACCACCTCGCCGCGGCTCGGCACGCGGCCGGCAAGCGCGGTAACGAGCCCACCCAGGCTTTCGATCCCTTCATCCTCGGCCGAAGGCAGCAGCGTTGCCGGCATGCGTCCCTTGAGCGCCTCGAGCTTGGTGCGCGCATCGGCGATGAGCGTACCGTCCGGCCGATCGATCAGCTTCGGCTGGTCGGCATCGTCATGCTCGTCCTCGATCTCGCCGACGATCTCCTCGATGACGTCCTCGATGGTGGCGAGCCCGTCGATCCCGCCGAACTCGTCGACGACGAGCGCCATATGGACGCGCGAGAGCCGCATCTGCAGCAGCAGGTCGAGCACCGGCATGGAGGGCGCGACGAACAGCACCTTGCGCGAGATCTTGCCGAGCGGCACCGCCTTGCCGTCGGCGGCGTAGGGCAGCATGTCTTTGATGTGGACGATGCCGACCACGTCGTCCAGCGTCTCGCGGTAGAGCGGCATGCGCGAATGGCCGTGCTCGACCATCTGCTTCACCGCCTCGGCGAACGGCGTGTCGATCTCGATGGCAACGATATCGACGCGCGGCACCATGATGTCGGCGGCGTTGAGCTCGTGCAGCTTGAGGATGTTGGTGAGGAGGGTGCGCTCATGCGCATCGATCGGCTCCTCCTCCTCGTGCTCTTCGATGAGCTCCTCGAGCTCCTCGCGCAACGAGGTCTCGCCGTTGCGCTGGCCGACGAGCTGGCGCAGCCAGTTGCGCAGGCCCTGCAGCGGCCCTTCCTCGCCCAGCGGCGGCTCAGCCATGGGACGCCTCGCATACGCGATAGGGATCGGCGACGCCGAGCCCGGCGAGAATCTCGGTCTCGATCGCCTCCATCCGCGCCGCCTCGGCGGCGGCCTCGTGGTCGAAGCCCAGGAGATGCAGCACGCCGTGGACCACGAGATGCGCCAGATGATCGGCGAGCGGCTTTTGCTGTTCGCGCGCCTCGGCGGCGATGGTCTCGAAGGCAAGCACGACGTCGCCGAGGAGGCGCGGCGCGCCGGCCGGCGTCGCACCGCCCTCGCTGCCGAAGGAGAGCACGTTGGTCGGCTTGTCCTGGCCGCGCCATGCCTTGTTGAGCGCGTGCAGCAGCGCGTTGTCGCCAAGGACGAGGGCGAGTTCGCCCGCTCCGCCGGGTGCGCGGCCGGACCCGGCGAGCGCCGCGCGCGCGGCGCGGATTGCGACGCTCTCCGCCTCGGGCAGGCTCGCGCGCCACAGCGGCGAGTGCTCGGCGACGTCGATCTCGATGGCCTCGGCGGGGTCAGGATCGCCGCTCATCGCTCTTCCTTGCGCGCCCGTCGCCCTTGCGGTCGCGCTGGTCGTAGGCGCGCACGATGCGCGAGACCAGCGGATGGCGCACCACATCCGCCTCGGTGAACTCGACCACCGACACGCCCTCGACGCCGTCGAGCGTCTCGAGCGCATCGCGCAACCCGCATTTCGCGCCATGCGGCAGGTCGATCTGCGACAGGTCGCCGGTCACTGCCATGCGCGCATTCTCGCCCAGCCGGGTGAGGAACATCTTCATCTGCACCGGGGTCGTGTTCTGCGCCTCGTCCAGGATGACGAAGGCATTGGCCAGCGTGCGGCCGCGCATGAAGGCGAGCGGCGCGATCTCGATCTCGCCGCTCGTCAGCCGCTTCATCACCTGATCGCCCGGCAGCATGTCGTAAAGCGCATCATAAAGCGGGCGCAGATAGGGGTCGACCTTCTCGCGCAGATCGCCTGGAAGGAAACCCAGCCGCTCGCCCGCTTCGACCGCCGGTCGAGACAGCACGATGCGCTCGATCGAGCCGGCCATCATCATGTCGACCGCGGTGGCGACGGCGATATAGGTCTTGCCGGTGCCGGCGGGGCCGAGCCCGAACACCAGCTCGTGCTCGCGCAGCGCGCGCATATAGGCCGCCTGGTTCGGGCTGCGGGCCGAGATGCGGCGCTTCTTCGTGCGGATCTCGTCGCCCTCGCTCCAGAGCTCGCGATGTCCGGGGCGGCTCTGCGCCAGGCGCAGCGCGGCGTCGACCGCCGCGCCGTCCACCTCGAGACCGCGCTGAAGCCGCTCATAGAGCGCGGTCAGCGCCGCGCGCGCCATGTCGGTGCGCGCGCTCGGGCCGGAAATGGCGAGCCGGTTGCCGCGCGAGACCAGGGAGACGCCGAGCTTCCGCTCGATGCGATCGAGATTCTCGTCGCGCTCGCCGAAGAGCTGGGCGAGCAGCGTGTTGTCGTCGAACTGCATCTGCACGCGGGCCTCGGCGCCGTCGGCGCTCATGCGCTCACCTCGCCCGAGAGGCTGTTGGCGAGCGCCGCAGTGATCCGCACCGGCAGCGTCTCGCCGATGAGGCGCCTGGGCGCCGTCGCATGGACCGGCTGCAGATAGGGCGTGCGGCCGACGAGCTGCCCCTCATGCCGTCCCGTTTTCTCGAACAGCACCGGCATCTCGCGCCCGACCGCGGCGGCGTTGAAGCTGCGCTGCTGCTCGGCAATGAGCGCCTGAAGCTCGGCCAGGCGCTCGGACTTGACCCGCTCCGGCACCTGCTGCGGCAGGCCCGCCGCCGGTGTTCCCGGACGCGGGCTGTATTTGAACGAGAAGGCCTGGGCGAAGCCGATCTCGCGGATGAGCGCCAGCGTGGCGGCGAAATCGGCGTCGCTCTCGCCGGGAAATCCGACGATGAAATCGGAGGAGAAAGCGATGTCCGGCCGCGCCTGCCGCAACCGGACGATGATGCGGCGATAGGCGTTGGCGTCATGGCGGCGGTTCATCGCCGCCAGCACCTTGTCCGAGCCCGACTGGACCGGCAGGTGCAGGAAGGGCATGAGTGTCGCGAGATCGCGATGCGCGGCGATGAGCCCGTCATCGACGTCGAGCGGGTGCGAGGTCGTATAGCGCAGCCGCTTCAGCCCCTCGATCTGGCCGAGCGCGCGCAGCAGCGCGCCGAACCCGGCGCCGTCGGCGCCGTGCCAGCCATTGACGTTCTGGCCGAGCAGCGTGATCTCGCGCGCCCCATGGGCGACGAGGCGGCGCGCCTCGGCGAGGATCGCGGCGGAGGGGCGCGACGCCTCCGCGCCGCGCGTATAGGGCACGACGCAGAAGCTGCAGAATTTGTCGCAGCCTTCCTGGACCGCGAGGAAGGCGGAGACCCCCGGCTCGGCCGAGCCTTCCGGCAGGAAGTCGAATTTCGCTTCGGCGGGGAACTCGGTGTCCAGCACATGGCCGCCGGCGCGCGCCACCTGCGCCACCATCTCCGGCAGGCGATGATAGGTCTGCGGGCCCAGCACGATGTCGACAAAGGGCGCGCGCGCCAGGATCTCCGCGCCTTCGGCCTGCGCCACGCAGCCCGCGACCGCCAGCAGCATCGCCTCGCCGCGCTCGCGCTTCTCCGCCTTGAGCGGACGCAGCCTGCCCAGCTCGGAGAACACCTTCTCCGCCGCCTTCTCGCGGATGTGGCAGGTGTTGAGGATCACCATGTCGGCGTCCTCGGCACTTTCGGCCGGCGCGTAGCCGAGCGGCGCCAGCACATCGGCCATGCGCGCCGAATCATAGACGTTCATCTGGCAGCCATAGGTCTTGATATAGAGCTTCTTCGCCAAGCGCCTACGCTCCGTTTACTGCGCCGCCACTTGCGCCGCGGCCGGCCGCGGCGCGGGCCAGGCCTGCGGCCGCCCGGCGACGGCGCTGGCGACGCCTGCCGCAACCACTCGGTAGCAATGCTCGGCCAGCGCTTTGCGCGAACCGAAATCGGCAAGGCTCACCGGGGGATGGAATGTCACCTCGACCCCGACCCGGCCCAGCCCGAGCATGGTCCAGAGATGGGGCACGAATTCCATGTCGCCATACCAGGCGACGAAAGGCCGGTAGAAGCGGCCGAGTGGCATGCCATCGAGCCGTACGTAAGCGATCGAGACCGGCTGCACGGCGAGCGGTCCGTTGGGCCCGACATAGTCGGCGACGCTGAAGAGGGCGCTCTTGAAGGGCAGTGCGCGGTTGCCGTCGCCGGTCGTGCCTTCGGGAAAGAGGACGAGATTGTCGCTCCGGTCGAGCCGGTCGCGAATGGCGTTGCGCTGGTGATGCGTGCTGCTCACCCGGCGATCGACGAAGACGGTGCGCTGCAGCTTGGCGAGCCAGCCGATGAGCGGCCAGCGCGCGACATCGGCCTTGGAGATGAAGGACGCCTCGAGCAGCGATCCCAGAATCTCGATGTCGAGGAAGGAGATGTGGTTGGCGACGAAGAGCGTCGGCTGGCGCAGCAAGCGATCGCCGGCGACCTCGATGCGGAGTCCCAGGAGCCGCGTCGTCCAGCTGTGGTAGAGCCGCGGCAGCCGCGCGGCGAGCGGGCTCCTCATCATCAGCAGTGCCGCCTGCACCGGCATCAAGGGCAGGGTCACGGCAAGATAGAGGGCAAGCCGGACCACGCGAAGCACGGTGGCGCTCATGCGTTGGCGCCGCCGTCCCGCGCCTGGCGCTCGTAATGCCGATAATACTTATCGGTGACCAGGTCGGTCTTCACCACGATGCAGACATCCGTGGTGTTGAACTGGTGATCGATCACCGCGCCGTCGCCGACGAAGCCGCCGAGGCGCAGGTAGCCCTTGAGCAGCGGCGGCAGCTCGGCCAGCGCCCGCGCCGGATCGATTGCCTCGGCGGCGAGCCGGCGCATATCGACATAGCGCTCCGGCAGCGCGCGCGGTCTGATCTCCGCGGGCGCCAGGTGGTGGTGATAGAGATAAGAGAGCGGCAGCGCGAGCGCGTCGGGATCGGTGCCCGGCAGGCTGGCGCAGCCGAACATCAGCGCGATGTCGTAGTGGAAGACATAGGAGGCGATGCCGCGCCAGAGCAGCTGCATGGTCGGCCGGTTGCGCGCCGAGGCGTCGACGCAGGAGCGGCCGAGCTCGAGGATTTCGCCGGGATATGCCGCGATCTTGCCGATGTCGTATTCCGCCGCCGAATAGAAGCGGCCATGCCGCTGCGCCGCCGGCCGGCGGATCAGGCGGTAGGTGCCGACCACCGCCTCGGCGCCGCTGCCGCGCGCATGGTCGATAACCAGCAGGTGATCGCAGACCCCGTCGAAGTTGTCGAAGTCGCGGCCGAGCCGCGCCATCTCCGACGTGGGTCGGGCGCCCATCTCCTCGTAGAAGACGCGGTAGCGCAGCGTCTGCGCCGCGTCGACGTCGCCCAGCGTCTCGGCGAGCCGCACCTGCAGCTTGCCCGAGCGCACATCGACGACCGACGCCGGCTCCGATGGGACGAAGAGCGGGGGCTGGGGCTGCGGCTGGGGCAAGGGAGCGCTGCCGGCGGTCACTTGCGCTCGGACTTGCCGCCGACCGGCACGGCGAACAGCTCAAGGCGATGACCGACGAGCTTGTAACCGAGCGCCTCCGCCACGTGCCGCTGCAGCTTCTCGATATCCTCATTGCGGAACTCGATGACCCGCCCGCTCTGAACGTCGATCAGGTGGTCGTGATGGTCGGAGGTCGCCTCCTCGTAGCGCGCGCGCCCGTCGCCGAAATCGTGGCGGGCCAGGATGTTCGCCTCCTCGAAAAGGCGGACGGTGCGGTAGACCGTGGCGATGCTGATCTTGGGGTCGATCTCGGTCGCCCGCCGATGGACGGCTTCGACATCGGGGTGGTCGGCGGAATCGGAGAGAACCCGGGCGATCACGCGGCGCTGCTCGGTCATCTTCAGCCCCTTGTCGAGGCATAGCTGCTCAAGCCGGGAGATCATTCCCACCTGCACTTGCGCCATTGCGCCTGCGAAACAGTATACCCCAACGGCGGGGGCGAGCCTATAGGCCCGGCCCCGGAACGCGGATTAGGCGGCGCTGCTGCGCCGGCCGCGCGTCCCCAGTCCGATCTCCTTGGCGAGCTTGCTGCGCTGACGGGCATAGTTGGGCGCGACCATCGGATAGTCGGGCGGCAGGCTCCAGCGCTCGCGATACTCGTCCGGTGACATGTTGTAAGCGGTTTTCAGGTGCCGCTTCAGCATCTTGAGCTTCTTGCCGTCTTCGAGACAGATGATGTAATCGGGATGCACCGAGCGCTTGACGCTGACCGCCGGTTGCGGCCGCTCGACCGTGGCGACCGGCGCTTTGCCGATGCCGGCGAGCGATTGGTAAACCTGATTGATGAGCTGCGGCAGATCGCCGACCGCGACGGTATTGTTTGAAACATGGGCGGCGACGATTTCCGTCGTCAATGCGAGCAGATCGTTAGAATTGGCCGCGTCAGTCATTTCCGATAATTCCTTTAGCATACCGAATCATCGATATATGGACTTCGCTGCCGGGAAGCAATGAGTAAATAGGCCGCGAGCATTGATTTTTTCGCGTGAAGGATGCGGCGCGCACCAAATGTTCGGTTCTCTCGGCGGATCGCTTTGCCGACTTGCCCGAAGGGGTGGGCCCAAAGTCGACCACCAGTGATTCGTTGGCGTCGGCAAGTCGCCGCGGGCCTCAGCCCGGATTTCCGGACTAGGGCAGCAGCGGCCGGCGGAAGAGCAGCGCGTCGACCGAGCCGCTGCCGCGGCGCTGGTAATAGCCGCGCCGCCTTCCCTGCGGCGCGAAGCCGCAGCTTTCGTAGAGCTCGCGCGCCGGCGCATTGTCGGCGGCGACTTCGAGGCCGATGCTGCGCGCGCCTCCCCGCCAGGCCCGTTCGAAGAGATCGGCCAGCAGGGCGCGGCCGATCCCCTGGCGCCGGCAATCGGGCGTCACCGCCAGGGTGAGGATTTCGGCATCGGCGGCGAGGATCAGATCCATGATCAGGCCGAGCGGCCGGCCCTCTTCCGTGTCCTCGACGAGATGGCCGCTGCCGCCGGCCATGGCCAGCAGCTCGCCAAGCGCCTTCTCGTCCCAGCTATCCTCCGGGAAGCAGAGCGCGTGGAGCCGTGCCACGGCGGGCAGATCGGCGGCTTCCACCGGGCGCAGTCGGCGGCTCATTTGAGCCGCCCGCCGCGCCGCGGCAGCGTCGTGTCGGGCGGCCTCAGATAGAGCGGCCGCGGCAGGGGCGGGCGCATGCCGGGGCGCCATTGCGCCTCGGCGAGGCGCGCGACATCGGCGGCATCGGCGAGCCCGGACCCGTCGGCGAGCTCGATCTCGCCGCGCCCCTCGATGAGCCGTGCCAGCGCCGGCGCGGCATCGCCCGCCAGCAGCACGCGTCCGGGCGGCAGCCATTGGGCGACCGCCTCGGGCGCCACCAGCGCGCCCTCGCCCTCGGCTGCGTCGTCGCGGAAGCATTGCAGGTAGAACTCGCGCCGCTTGCTGTCGAGGGCAATGACCAGCGGCCGCCCGCGCCGGCGCTCAGCCGGCAGCGCGGCGGCGACCGCGGCAAAGCTGGTGATGCCCAGCACCGGCACGCCGCTCGCCAGCGCCAGGCCGCGCGTCGCGGCAAGCGCGATGCGCAGGCCGGTGAAGGCGCCGGGGCCGGTGGTGACGGCGATGAGGTCGAGCGCATCGACCGCCATCGAGCCTTCGTCCAGCACCGTGGCGATCATCGGCATCAGCGCCTCGGCGTGGCCGCGCTCCATGCGCTCGAAGCGCCGCGCGATGAGCGCGCCGTCGCGCCGGAGCGCCGCCGAGCAGGCATGGCCGGCGGTGTCGAAGGCGAGCACGCTCACCATGCTCGCCGCCTGGGGCGCCCTGTGGTAGAAGAGCTGGTCCGTTGCCGAACTTTTTGTCGCCGCGCATGCCGCTCGTCGAGATCACTGCCGCAAGCCACGACGTTGCCATCGAGCTTGCCTATGCGACGGAGCGCAATCTCACCGGCAAGCCGCTCTATCGCCAGGCCCGCTGCTTTCTTCATCCCGAAGCCGCGGCGCGGCTCGAGCGCGCGGTGGCGCTCGCGCGCCCGCTCGGGCTCCGGCTCAAGGTCCTCGACGCCTTCCGCCCGTCCGAAGCGCAATGGATGCTGTGGCAGGCCTGCCCCGATCCCGATTTCCTCGCCGATCCGCGCCAGGGCTCGCCGCATTCGCGGGGTGCGGCGGTCGACGTGACGCTCATGGAGCCGGGCGGCGCCGAGCTCGACATGGGAACGTCCTTCGACGCCTTCACGCCGCTCTCCTTCCACGCCTCTACCGCAATTCCGGTCGAGGCGCAGCGCAACCGCTTCCTGCTGCTGGGGCTGATGAGCGCTGCGGGGTGGGATTTCTACGGCAATGAATGGTGGCACTATCAGCTCTTCGATCCTCGCCGCTACCCCTTGCTCTCGGACGCCGACGCCCCGGCGCCGATGCTGTAGCAGCCGGCCGGACGCAATCCTATAGTGCTCGCGGACGAGAAGGGAGAGCCGCAGCCGTGTACGTTCCCGGGCATTTCCGCGAAGACCGCGTCGAGGTGCTGCATCAGACGATGCGGCGGATCGCGCTCGGCACCTTGGTGACGACGGGCGCCGAAGGTCCGGAGGCGACGCATGCGCCGATCCTCATTGATGCCGCGCCCGCGCCTTTCGGCACGCTCACCGGCCATGTCGCGCGCGCCAATCCGCATTGGCGCAATGCCAAATCCGACGCCAAGGCGCTGGTGATCTTTCTCGGCCCCGAGGGCTACATCTCGCCCGGCTGGTATCCAACCAAGGCCGAGAACGGCAAGGTGGTGCCGACCTGGAACTATGTCTCGATCCACGCCACGGGAAGGCTGCGCTTCTTCGACGACGCCGAGCGCCTGCGCAGGATCGTCACGCGCCTCACCGAGGTCCATGAGCAGAGCCGCGCCGAGCCCTGGCATGTGAGCGACGCGCCGGCCGATTACATCGATGCCATGCTGAAGGCGATCGTCGGATTCGAGCTCGTTATCGAGACGCTCGAAGGCAAATGGAAGATGAGCCAGAACCGTCCAGAGGTTGATCGCGCCGGCGTCGTCGCCGGGCTCACGCGCGAGGGCCGCTCCGCCGAGGTCGCGGCGATCGTCGAAGAGCGCAGCAAGAAGGGCTGAGTCCTCACTTCGCATTTCCCCACCTCACCCCAACCCTCTCCGCCCCCTGGGGGCGGAGAGGGAGGGACCCGCGGAGCGGGAGGGTGAGGTGGGGACTATTGAGGTGGGTGAGCCAAACTTCGCGCGCGCCTCAGACTGCGCGTACCTCGACGACTTCGGGCACGTAGTGGCGCAGCATGTTCTCGATGCCCGCCTTCAAGGTCGCGGTCGAGCTCGGGCAGCCCGAGCAGGAGCCCTGCATATGCAGGTAGACGACACCATCCTCGAAGCGGTGGAAGATGATGTCGCCGCCGTCCTGGGCCACCGCCGGTCGGACGCGCGTCTCGAGCAGCTCCTTGATCTGCTGCACCACCTCGTCGCCCTCGTTCTCGTCGTCGCCGGTCTCGGCCGCCGCCTCGCCGAGGACGACCGGCTGCCCGGCGGTGAAATGGTCCATGATGGCGCCGAGCACCGAGGGCTTGAGCTGGTACCAGTCGGACTCCTCGTCCTTGCTGACGGTGATGAAATCGGTGCCGAGGAAGACGCCGCTGACACCCGGCAGGCCGAAGAGCCGCACCGCCAGCGGCGAGCGCGCCGCCGAGTCACGGTCGGGGAAATTCGCCGTGCCCTGCGCCATCACCACCCGGCCTGGCAGGAATTTCAGCGT
>DATNDG010000189.1:0-53759 GCA_035553515.1 Allostellaceae bacterium
GCGGCCGCACAGGATTGAACGGTGGACTACTCCCTTGCCAAGGGAGTGTCCCTTTTCGGGAGCGGTAAGCCGACGAGCACTGGACAGCTCAAGCCTGGGGCAACAAGCAGCAAATCAAGGCAGTTGCGCGCCCCCGCAACCACCAACAAAAAAACTCTCCGGCACGACACCGCCGGAGAGTCTTCGTTTGCATGCGCCTCTGCCTCAGACCGGACGCGCCGGCGCCGTCGGCGCGATGCTCAGCTCTGTTCCTCCGTAGCGAGTTCGACAGTGATGTCGGTCGGCTCGGGGCGATGCGGTGCCAGGGTCGTGCAGGCGGCGTCGCCCCAGCTGGCGAGCTTCACTACCTGCGCTTCCGTCACCTTGCCGTCCCGGCTGGTCGGCTCGACGATGTGCAAGCCCTCGCTGTCGAGAAAGAAGGTGTGATCGCCAAAAGCCTCGTTCAGCTTCGGCACCGCCGGGTTGTCATCGGGAATGGCGATCGTCCCTTCGAAGCTGGCCTGCTTTTCAATCTGCTCAAGTGCTTGATGGACGCGAGAGGTCGAGAGTTTCATGCGCCTCCTCCTTGGGCTGACCGTTCGCGCGCGAGGAAAATGCGCCGGGTAGCATGCGGAAGCCCGCGTCGCACGCGGCGCGAGCTTCCGCGACGGACTCTTTGCTCCCACTCGAGGTGAGCTGCCGCGGCCAAAGGTCAAGCGCCGCTGCGGAACGTATCGACAAAAAGCGCTGCGCCGCGCCCAGGCAATAGTGTGACATCGCGGAATCGTGGAGGAACCGTAGCTTTCGCAGGCCGTTTTGCCGGCGAATGCTTGCTCTCACGTTCTTTGCCTGTCGCCCGCTGCCTCGCGCAGTGTAGATGAAAGGAGAATCCTATGCGCGCCCTGATAGTCTCTGTCGCCGCTCTCCTCGTCGGCACCGCCGTCCCGCTCGCAGCCCCGTCCGCTCTTGCCCAGAACGACAAGGTCCAGCCGCAGCAGTCTGCGCCGGCTGCCCCGATCTCCGACCAGAAGCTCGACGCTGCCGCCGCGGCAATGCAGCAGGTGACCACTGTGCGGCGCACCTATCAGCAGAAGATCGATGCGGCCTCACCGTCAGATAAGCCGCGGGTCGCGAGTGAAGGCAACGCGGCGCTGAAGAAGGCAGTGACCGATCACGGCCTTTCGATCGACGAGTACAACTCGATCCTCACGGTCGCGCAGAACGACCCGGCGATTCGCGCCAAGCTCATGCAGCGCCTCAAGCCATCGCAGCCCTAGCTCCGATGCGCTTCCCGCGGGTCAGATCTTCGCGATTCCCGGGAAGAACAGGTAGCAGGCGACGCTGATCAGCACGAGGTAGCCGAGCAGCGCCAGCGTCCAGCCGAAATTGTGCCGGATGACCGCGCCCTCGTTGCGGACGAAGCGCGAGGTCGACACGCCGACACTCGCGGTTTGCGGCGCCACCGGCTTGCCGATCTCGGCGCCGATCGAATTGACGCTGGGCAGCAGCAGCGGCGGGAATTCCAGCACCTGCCCGACCAGCGCCTGGAACTTGCCGAACATGGCGTTGGTCGAGGTGTTGCTGCCGGACAATGCCACGCCGATGAATCCGAGGATCGGCGCCACCACGATGAAGGCTGGACCGATGCTCGAGAATGCCTTGGCGAGCGAGGCCGCCATGCCCGAGAAGTTGTAGACATAGGCGAGGCCGAAGATGAAGACGCCGACGAGCAGCGCGCCCCACATCTGCTGCCAAGTCTTCGCCCAGATCTCGGCCAGCTGCTTGCCGTTCACGCGCAGCATGATTGCCGCGATGATCCACGACACCAGGATGGCCGTTCCGCCGACCGCCGGTGTCCAGTTGAAAATGGCCGCGATGGTCGCGCCTGGGGAGATCGAGGAGGCTGCGGTCACCTGCAGGTGAAGCAGGACGATGCCGGGCAATTTGGACCAGGGCCCGGTCCAGGCGATGACGACGGCGACCAAGACGGCGATCGGCAGCCAGCCGGTGAAGATCTCGCCGCCGGACATGCCGTGATGTGCGCTGACCGAAGATCCAGAGGCCGGTTTGCCGCCATAGCCGAGCACGGTCTTCGGCTGCCAGACCCTGAGCAGGATCAGGATACAGACGAAGCAGACGATGGAGCCCGCGACATCGGGCAGATAGGGGCCGAGATAAGTGCCGACCGGAAGCTGCCCGGCGATGTAGCCGAGCGAGCCCACGATCGCCAGGGGCCAGGCTTCCCACATGCCCTTTTTGCCGGAGACGAGGTAGAGCAGAATCCAGGGCGGCGCCAGCGCGAGGATGGCGACAATCTTGCTGATCGATGCCGAGAGCCCGAGCAGCGGATAGCCGGTGACGGCCGCCAGCGCGATGATCGGCGCACCAAGCGCGCCATAGGAGACCGGCGCGTTGTTGGCGATCGCCGCGACGCGGATGGCGTCGAGATCGGGAATGCCCAGCGCGATCAGGATCGGCGCGACGAAGGCCCAGGGATAGCCGAAGCCGACAAGTCCTTCGAGGAGCGCGCCGAAAGCCCAGGCGAAGAGGATGGTCTGCACGCGTACATCCTGAGTTCCCTGCGAGATCAGCCAGCGGCGCAGCTTCTCGAACGCGCCGGTGACGACCATCGTGTTGAACAGCATGACGCCCCAGAAGGTGATCCAGTCGACGTTCCAGACGCCGGTGGCGGAACCGTAGGCATAGGCCAACAAACCGCTATCGAGCGGCATCTTCCAGACCCAAAGGCCCAGCAGCAGCGTCAGCACCGAGCCGACCAGCGTCGCGATCCAGGCCGACCAGCGCAGTACAGCGAGCATGAAGAGCAGCGCCGCGACCGGGATCAGCGCCACGATCCAGGTCAGAAACAGGTTTCCGGTGGGATCGAGAATTTGCGTGAACATCCGATTTCCTCCCAAATCGTCGTTCCTGCGGCGGGGCTTCGAGCCTGGACGAGGCCTGCGGCCGACGCCGTTTGGCGTCGGGGCGATCACTCGTGGCGCATTCGCGCGCTGATCTCGACGCGGCGAATGACGCTCAAAATGGCCCAATTTTTTTGCGGGGCACCCCCATATTCGGCCCCAGGGAGAAGCATGCGTCACATTGGGCCGGCTGGGCAAGCCCAAGCTTTTCAGCGCCGCCTTGCGGGCTTTCGCTTCCGCGCCGCTCCCCGCGGCGGGCGCCGCCGGCGAGCGGCGAAGCGCGGCTTCACGAAGAGGTTGACGTAGCGTCCTTTCGATGGCGCCTTCGCGAACTCGGCAAACACCCTCGCCGGAACCCCGACATAGACGTAAGCAGCGGCCGCGCTGCGATACTCGATCCACAGCTCCTTGGCCGCGGCGTCGTAGCCGATCGCGCGAATGCTTGAGGAGACTACGGGCCGCATCCCGACCATGCGCCACTCCATCTGCCGCCATGACGCAAACGCCGCGACGACCGACTTCGCAGAGAAGCGCGGCTCAGCCGGTGATCGCCACCCAATCGCGGCCGACCTTCCGGTATCGGCGCTTCACCGCCGCCCAGGCGACGCGATGCGCGATCTCCTCGCGGCGCCCGAGCTCGCGCTCGGCATAGCTCGTCCAGGCGTGGTTGAAGGCCTCGCGGAAAATATCCTGTGCGTCGGGCGGCAGATGGGCGCGCACGCGCAACGGGAGATCCTCGTTTGCGGCGTAGGGCATGGTTGTCGCTCCTCAGCCGTCATCATAGGACCCGGGAAAAGCGCCGAATTGAGCTGCATCAAGGCGCCGGCCCGGCCTTCCCAGCCCTGCCCGGATGCGGCCGCCGCCCCGCCGGCCGGCGGCAGGATACGTAGAATCCCTTAGGTACTAATCCGAATTTCCGTGGGTTGCAGGTTCTTCGATGATGGGCCCTGCCCGGTGGCTCTGTCGTGAGCGGCCGGGCCGGGACTAGGACGGGGAAATTCGGATGCTGGCCATGCCTTTGAGCGAGACGCCGCGTCGCGCCGGGACGGTGTCGCGGTCGCCGGCCTGCGAGAGCTGCGCGGCGCGCAGCCTGAGCATCTGCAGCGCGATGCAGGCGGAGGATCTGGGCCGTCTGGCCTCGGCTCGGACGCACCAGCAGGTGGCGGCGGGCGAGACCTTCCTGAACGAGGGAGACGCGGCGACGCATTTCTTCAACCTGGTCGAGGGAGCGGTGAAGGTATTCAAGTTGCTGCCGGACGGAAGGCGGCAGATCACCGGCTTCCTGTTTGCCGGCGACCTGCTGGGCCTGGCGTTCAACGAGAGCTACAGCTACAGCGCCGAGGCGATCACGCCGGTGAAGCTGTGCCGCTTCCCGCGGCGCCAGCTGGAGCGGCTCCTGGACGAGTTTCCGCGGATGGAGAAGCGGCTTCTGGCGATGGCGTCGAACGAGCTGGCAGCGGCGCAGGAGCAGATGATGCTGCTGGGCCGCAAGACGGCGCATGAGCGGATCGCCTCATTCCTGATGTCGCTGGCGCGGCGGGAGGAGCGGGCGGGGCGGCCCGGCGAGATGCTGCACCTGCCGATGACGCGCACCGACATTGCCGATTATCTGGGCATCACCACCGAGACGGCGAGCCGGGTGTTCACCAGCCTCAAGAAGCGCGGCGCGATCGAGCTCGAAGGCGCCGGCACCGTCCGACTCGCCGACCGCGACGCACTCGAGGAGCTCGCCAACGGCCTCGAATAGCGCCGATCATGCCAGCGCGGTGCGCGGCTCAAGCATCTTACAGAAGATGGTCGCCTGACGACGGTACCCCGTGGTGCGGAAGCGATCGGCAATCGGCCCGCCGCCGCCCTCGATATGGATGCCAACCGCGGCGCAGCGCAGCTCGCGCGCCTTTTCCTCGGCGGCTTGCAGCAATGCTCGCATCGCCGCCTCCTCGCCCGTGACGTCGAGCGCGGCGAAGACGTCGACATTGAGGGTGGTGCCGTGGCGCAAATCGCGATCGATGCGATAGGTCAAGACGCCGCAGAGATAGCCGCCTTCGTTGCGCAACGCGACCCCGCCCGTCGGATAGGGCGAAGGCAAGTCGACTAGGCCGCGGGCGAAGCTTCGCCAGGCCGAGAGATCGATATCGGGTAGCGCGGCGCGGATCAGCGGGAAGGCGACCCCTATATCATCGATCGTGAGAGGAGCGGCGGCGAACGACCGTGTCATGGAGATGAAATTAAGGCGAGCCCGCGAAATTGCCTTGACTTGGATCAACGGGGCCGCAGCACTTTATCGTCCGATCATATCCGTTAGGGCGTAAGGCAAGGCACGGCCGAAAGCATTCCGATCTTCAGCGCCGTCTACCCGCCGATCCTGCTGCTCATTCCGGCTGAGGCGCCACGCTCGTCAGCTGGCGTCGATGCCTGCGGCAAGTGCCATGCGCACCAGCGCCGAGAGGCTGCGCGCCTCCATCTTGTCCATGACGCGGGCACGGTGGATCTCGACCGTGCGCGGGCTGATGCCGAGCTCATGGGCGATGAGCTTGTTGGGCCGTCCGGCGATCATGCCGCGCAGCACGTCGCGTTCGCGCGGCGTGAGCGTCTCAATCCGGCGCTTGATCTCGTTTGCCTCGTCGCGCTCGCGCAGGGTCTCGGCCGCATGAGCGCGCGCCCGGCGTACGCAATCGAGCAGCAACTCGTCGGAGAAGGGCTTCTCGAGGAAGTCGCTTGCCCCCGCCTTCATCGCGCGCACCGCGATCGGCACATCGCCATGGCCGGTCATGATGATGACTGGCAGCTTGAATCCGCGCCGATTCAATTCTTCCTGCAGCTCGAGCCCGTCCATGTCGGGCATGCGCACGTCGAGCAACAGGCATTCGCCCGGGCTAGGCTGGGCCTCTGCCAGGAATTCGCGCGCCGACGCGTAGACGACGATCCGAGGGAAACCGGCGGATTGCAGCAGAAGCTGCAGGGAATCGCCGACCGCCTCGTCGTCGTCGACGACGAAGATGCGGGGGGCCTCGCTCATCCGGGACCCTCGGCTCTCGGCAGGGTAAATTGGAAGCTGACGCCGGAGGCCGCACCGGGCACCGCCCAGAGCCGGCCGCCATGCGCGTCAATGATCGAGCGGCTGATCGAAAGTCCGAGCCCCATTCCCTTGAGCTTGGTGGTGATGAAGGGCTGGAAAAGCTGTTTCGCCACCGCCTCGTCCAGGCCCGGTCCGGTATCGGCGACTGCGACTTCGACCATGTGCCCATTCGCCTCGTAGGTGCGGATGGTGAGCTCGCGCCGGCTCGCCCCCGCCAGCGCCTCGACGCTGTTGCGCACCAGGTTGAGCACCACCTGCTGGATCTGAATGCGGTCGACGAGCACCGGCGGCAGGTCCGGGCTGAGCTCCAGGCGGACCAGGATGCCGCTCTCCTTGGCGCCGACCAGAGCCAACGCACTCGCCTCCTCGATGAGCGTGTTGATGCTCTCGACCTGCCGCTCGGTCTCGCTCTTCTGAATGAATTGCCGCATGCGGTGGATGATCTGGCCGGCGCGGCTCGCCTGGCTCACCGCCTTGTCCATGGTTTCCTGCAGCCGTTCCGAAGGTGTCCCGCCCGCGGCAAGGAGCCGCCGGCAGGCCTGGACATAGTTGATCACGGCGGTGAGCGGCTGGTTCAGCTCGTGCGCGAGTGCCGAGGCCATCTGGCCCATCGAGGAAAGCCTGGATGCGCGCAGCAGCTCGGCCTGCAGCTCGTGCAGCCGCTCGCGCGTCGTCTGCCGCTCGGTGATATCGCGGACGAAGCCGGTGAACAGCTTTCGGCCCTCATGGCGGATCTCGCCAACCGCCAGCTCCATCGGAAAGGTCGATCCATCGGCGCGCTGGCCGACCACCACCCGGCCGATGCCGATGATGCGGCGCTCGCCGGTGCGCAGATAGCGCTCGAGATAGCCATCATGCTGCTCGCGATAAGGGGACGGCATCAGCATGTTGACGTTGCGCCCCAGCACCTGGGTCTCGCGAAAGCCGAACAGCCGCTCAGCCGCCGGGCTGAAGGATTGGATGAGCCCGCGCTCGTCGATGACGATGATCGCGTCCGGCACGGTTTCCACCACCGAGCGCAGCTGCGCCTCGCTGAGCCTGAGCGCCCGCTCGGTATCGGCCAGTGCGCGCGTGCCGCCCTCCGCCTTGGCCTTCTTCTCCTTGCCTTTGTCCGCCACTGCCATGGTTCTCGCCGGCCCGCCCGAGGGGCGCCGCATCATGGCGAAATTCCCCGGGAAAGGGGAGGGGCCGCCCGCAGCTGTCGCCATTGGGCGCACGGGGCGCGTCGGCTAGCATATCGGCTCCAAGGCGAGGGGTGGCCCCATGCGATTCGGCGTCTTCTATGAGCTGCAGCTCCCGAAGCCCTGGGCGGAGGGGGACGAGCATCGCCTGTTCAAGGAGGCGCTCGACCAGGTCGTGCTCGCCGACCGCCTCGGCTACGACTATGCCTGGGAGGTCGAGCACCATTTCCTCGACGAATATTCGCATTCCTCGGCCCCCGAGGTCTTCCTGGCCAGCGCCGCGGCGCTCACGAGGCGTATCCGCCTCGGCCACGGCATCCGCCAGGTGATCGCCCGCTACAATCACCCGGCGCGCACCGCCGAATGCATCGCCACGCTCGATCTGCTGTCCGACGGCCGGGTCGATTTCGGCATCGGCGAGGGAGCCACCCGGCTCGAGCTCGGCGGCTTCGGCATCCCCGCCAAAGAGAAGCGCGCCTTCGCGCTCGAGGCGGCCGAGCAGATCGCCAACATGATGGTGCTCGCGCCCTACCCGGGCTTCGAGGGGCAGTCCTTCTCCATGCCCTGTCGCAATGTGTTGCCGAAGCCGCTGCAGAAGCCGCACCCGCCGATGTGGATGGCCTGCACCAATCGCGAAACCATCAGGATCGCGGCGAGCCTGGGGCTCGGCGCGCTCGCCTTCTCCTTCGTCGATCCCGACGAGGCGCGTGCCTGGAGCACGATCTATTACGACATCATCCGCAGCGAAAGCTGCGTGCCGCTCGGCTGGAGCGTGAACGCCAACATCGCCATGGTCTCGGCTTTCTCGATCCATCGCGACCGCGCCGAGGCGATCCGCCGCGGCCAGGAGGGCTTCGAATTCTTCGGCTATGCGCTGAACGCGTTGGTGGCGCAGGACAGCGTGCCCGGCCACACGCGGCTCTATCCGGATTTTCTGGCGAAGCGCGGCGACAAGACCGACCGTCTCATCGTCGCTGCGGCCGAGCGTCAGGCCGGTCAGGCCGCGGGGATCGGCACGCCCGACGACATGCGTCGGCATCTCAGGGGTTTTGCCGAGGCGGGGGTCGATCAGGTGATCTTCCTGCAGCAGGCCGGCCGTAATCGTCACGACCATATCACAGAGGCGCTCGCGCTCTTCGCCGCCGAGGTGATGCCCGAGTTCAAGGCGGAGGCGGCGGCGCGCGAAGCGGTGAAGGCGCGCGACCTCGCCCCCTTCATCGAGCGGGCGCTCGCGCGGAAGCGACGCATGCGCGCTCTCGGCGAGGACGAGATTCCGGTGGTGAAGGCCTCAGTGCAGAAAGCGCAGATCGGCGGGACACTTACCTAGCCGAGCTCGGTGCGCGCGTGACGCAATGTTTCACGTGAAACGGCGGCGCTTTCCCCAGGGGAAGAGCACGCCCTAGTCGCCCGGCGCCTCGACCCGCTCCGGCGCACGTTCGGCCGCCTCGCCCGTCACGGCGGCGCGCACCCGCTTCTCATCGCGCCGGACCGCCCATTGCTGTTTCGCCGGCTGCAGCGCGAAGAGCAGCAGCGAGCGCCCGGTCACCTCGTAATCATGGCCGAACTCGAAGGACGGACTCTCCTCCTGCTCGGGCCGGTTGGTGTCGACCAACAATTCCCAGCGCGCGCCGCCGGCGATCTCGGGCAGGTGGAAGCGCACCACGTCGTGATAGCTGTTGAGGACGAGCAACAGCGTCGCATCCGAGCCCGGACGGCGGATGCCGCTCGCCTGCGCGCGCCCGTCGAAGATCACCCCGAAACAATGCGCGACCGCGTCGCGCCAGTTCTTGTCCGTCATTTCCGTGCCCGCGGGCGTGAGCCAGGTGCAGTCCTTCACCTGGAGATATTCGTTGACGCTGCCGGTGAAGAAGCGCGCGCGGCGCAGCGCCGGGAAGCGGTTCCGGATCGAGATGAGGCGGCGCACGAATTCCGTGAGCCGCTGTCCCTCTTCGCCGATTCCCTCCCAGTCGTACCAGGTGATCTCGTTGTCCTGGCAATAAGCGTTGTTGTTGCCGCGCTGGGTTCGGCCGAACTCATCGCCGCCGAGCAGCATCGGCGTCCCCTGCGACAGCAGCAATGTCGCGAGCAGATTGCGCTTCTGGCGCTCGCGCAGCGCTTGGATCTGCGGATCGTCCGTCGGTCCTTCGACACCGTGGTTCCAACCGTGATTGTTGGAATGGCCGTCGCGATTCTCCTCGCCATTCGCCTCGTTATGCTTGTCGTTGTAGGAGACGAGATCGGCGAGGGTGAAGCCGTCATGGGCGGTGATGAAGTTGACGCTCGCCCAGGGCTTGCGGCCGCGCTTGTTGAAGAGGTCGCCCGACGCGGTGAGCCGGGCGCCGAGCTCCGCCAGCTGGCCTTCGTCGCCCTTCCAATAAGCGCGCACGGTATCGCGGAAGCGGTCGTTCCACTCGGCCCAGCCCGGTGGAAATCTGCCGACCTGATATCCGCCCGGCCCGATATCCCAGGGCTCGGCGATGAGCTTCACCGAGGACAGCACCGGGTCCTGGCGGCAGGCGTCGAGGAAGCCGCCGCCTTCGTCGAAGCCGTAGGGCTCGCGGCCCAGGATGGTGGCGAGATCGAAGCGGAAACCGTCGATACGCATCTCGGTCGCCCAATAGCGCAGGCTGTCGGTGACCATCTGCATCACGCGCTGATGGCTCAGGTTCAGCGTGTTGCCGGTGCCGGTGTCGTTGATGTAGTAGCGACGATTGTCGGGGATGAGCCGGTAATATGTCGCATTGTCGACGCCTTTGAAGGATAGCGTCGCCCCCTTCTCGTTGCCTTCGGCGGTGTGGTTGTAGACGACATCGAGGATCACCTCGATGCCGGCATCGTGGAAGCGCGCCACCATCTCCTTGACCTCGTTGACGAAGGGCGAGGAGAGGTAGCGCGGGTCCGGGGCGAAGAATCCGATGGTGTTGTAGCCCCAATAATTTCTGAGGCCCTTGTCGAGGAGATAGCTGTCATCGAGGAAGGCATGAATCGGCAGCAGCTCGACCGAGGTGATGCCGAGGCCCTTCAGATAGTCGACGATCGTGCGATGCGCGATTCCGCCGAACTTGCCGCGTAACTCCGGCGGCACGCCGGGATGGCGCGCGGTCAGGCCTTTGACATGCGTTTCGTAAATGATGGTGCGGTCCCAGGCGATCGTCGGCTTTCGCTCGCGGCCCCAGGTGAAGGCGGGATCGATGACGCAGCATTTCGGCATGAAGGGCGCGCTGTCGCGCGTGTCGAAAGACAGATCTTCCTCGGCGGCACCGATGCTGTAGCCGAAGACGGCATGGTCCCAGGTCAGTCTGCCGACCAGCCGTTTGGCATAGGGATCGAGCACCAGCTTGTTCGGATTGAAGCGATGGCCGTTCGCGGGCTCGTAAGGGCCGTGCACGCGATAAGCATAGACCGTGCCCGGCCGCGCTTCCGCGAGATAGCCATGCCAGACTTCGTCGGTGTATTCCGGCAGCTCGATGCGCTCCAGCTCGCGCTTGCCCTCATTGTCGAAGAGGCAGAGCTCGACCTTGGCGGCGTTCGCCGAGAACAGCGCGAAATTGACCCCAACGCCGTCCCAGGTGGCGCCCAAAGGAAAAGGCTGCCCCTCGCTGATGGGCGAAGGCCGCAGCGGGCGAGGCGCGGAGGGGCTCGTCGAGGTTTGGGCCATGTCGTCCTCGCGTGAGGCGTGCTTTCGCGTGCCCGATGAGAACGGCGGGCCGTCGCGCTCGTTCCGGTGCAGCCCGATCGCCGGCTGCCGGGGCGGCGCCGTAAGCGGCGAAGTGGCGGCCGCGGCGGCCCCTCGCCGGACGCCGCAGCCGCGCAGCCCGCTAGCGGTAGACGACTTTCATCGTCGCTTCCGGATAGCGCGTGCCGGCGGCGGTGCCGGCCGGCACGGCGGCAGAGATGCGCGCGACTTCCGCCGGAGTGAGCTTCACCTCGAGCGCACCCAGATTCTCGTCGAGCCGCTCCTTCCGCTTGGTGCCGGGGATCGGCACGATATCGTCACCTTGCGCGAGCAGCCAGGCGAGCACGAGCTGACCCGGCGTGCAGCGCTTCTCGCGCGCCATCCCCTCGATGCGCTCGACCAGCGCGAAGTTGCGCGTGAAATTCTCGCCGACGAAGCGCGGATGATCGCTCCGGCGGTCGCCCTTGACGTCGTCGGCGCTGCGCACCGCGCCGGTGAGCAGCCCGCGCCCCAGCGGCGAATAAGCCATGAAGCCGATGCCGAGTTCGCGCGTCGTCTTCAGCGTCTCCTCCGCCTCCTCGCGATAGAGCAGCGAATATTCGGTCTGCACGACGGTGATTGGATGCGCCTTGTGCGCGCGGCGGATGGTCTCGGGACGCGCTTCGGAGAGGCCGAGCCAGCGCACCTTGCCCTGCTCGATGAGCCGCGCCATCGCGCCCACCGTTTCCTCGATCGCCACCTTGGGATCGACGCGATGCTGGAAATAGAGATCGATCGTGTCGAGCCCGAGGCGCTTCAGGCTGGCTTCGCAGGCCTGCTGCACGTATTCGGGTCTGCCATCGACGCCTTGTCCGGTCGGCGTCTTCACCTGGCCGAACTTGCTGACCAGGATGACGCCTTGGCGGCGCCCCTTCAGTGCGCGGCCGACCAGCCCCTCGTTATGGCCCCAGCCATAGAGATCGGCGGAATCGAGCAGGTCGATGCCTCGGTCGAGCGCGTGATGGATGAGGGCGATGCCGGCTTCGTCCTCGCTCTTGCCGTAGATGCCCGAGAGCGACATGCAGCCGAGCCCGATGGCGGATACCGACGGGCCGTTCTTTCCGAGTTTGCGATGCGCGAGCATTCTGCCTCCCTCGCTTGTTCCTAGGGTTTGACGTAGCGGAAGCCCTGCTCCTGCAGCTCGATCAGCCGGACGATGCCGGCCGGCACGGCGCGCGCCATGGGCAGCAGGGGTATGTCTTTGTGTTCGGCGCGCCGCATCGTCTGCAGCGTGCTGTTGCAGGCGCTGAACACCATATGCGGCAGCTTCTCAGGCGTCTCGGCGAGCCGCTCCTTCACCGGCGAGGTGTCGGCGCGCAGCATGTTGAGGCCGGGCCCATAAGCGATGAGCTCGATGGCAAGCGACTCGCCATGCTCGACGAAGTAGGCGGCGGCATTGCCGGCATTGCCCAGCGCCATGTTCATGACTGCCGGATCGTTCCGGTCGACATGAAGCGCCAGCCGGTGCGCGGGCTTGCCGACCGGCGCCGCCTCGGCGCGGCGGAAGGCGGAGAGCGTGCCGAGCATTCCGCTCAGGCTGGTCAACAGCAGACGGCGCCTCATCCTCGCCTCCCTCCCCGAGGAGGGTTCATAGCGAATGGCGATCCCGCGAGGTAGGCCCGCTCCCGCCGCTGTGACGCCAGTCACAGACCGCCGGCTCCAGGCTTGCTCATATCGACCGGTAGGCGCATGGGCCTTTACGGAAGAGGGAGAACCTGCCGCCATGTCGAGCATTACCTGGATTCCGGCCGGTCGGAACGGCTCGGGCCGTGCGATTTGGGGCTTCGCCCGGCGCGTGCCGCGCATCCTCTGGATCATGTTGGCGATCGTCTTGAGCTGGAGCGCCGAAGTCGCGCTCTACCGCAGTTTGGAGCCGCCTGGGCAGGTTCTGCGCCACGAGCTCGAAGGCGCCGCCGGCGAGCTCGATGCGCAATTCGTGCCGCGATCGACGCCGCAGCTTGCCGAAACGATCCGGCGCCACTTCCGCGAAGCGGTCGTGGCGATCGATGTCGATCGGGATTGGCCCAATGTCGTCGTGAGCCTCGGCGGGCTTTCGCAGACCGCCTGCCTCGCCGCGTTGAGCCAGGCGCGACGCATCGACGGGCCGGTGGTCATCCGCCTCGAAGGCTATCGCTCGGTCGCCGATTGCCGTGCCCGGAACCAGATGAGCTGGTTGTTGATGCCGTGAGGCCGCAGGTTATGCCAGACCGGCGGGATGCCGCTCCGTCCAGCCGGTCGCGGTCTCATAGGCCTCTGCGACGCGATAGAGCATGGCCTCGGCGAAGGGGTGGCCGACCAGCTGAAGCGACAGCGGCAAGCCGCTGCGCGCAAAGCCAGCCGGGATGACAAGCGCCGGCTGTCCGGTCACGTTGAAGGCGATCCGCGCCTGGCGCGAATAGGTGGCCGCGAGCGCCGCATCGTCGTCGATCCGGCAGGCCGGGTCGAGGCTCGACGCGGTGAGCGCCACGTCGACGCCGCGAAAGGCGTTCGCCGCCGCATGACGCAGCGTGAGCCGCCAGCGCACCGCCTGGAGATAATCCGCGGCGCTGAGGCCGGCCCCGGCGAGCAGGCGCTCGCGCCCGCGTGCTCCATAGTCGCCCGGCCGCTCCTTAAGCCAGCGCTCATGCACCGCGTAGGCCTCGGCGGCCATGATCACTTGGCCGCAGGCGGCAAAATCCTGCAACGGCGGCAGGCGGATCTCGCGGATCTCTGCGCCGAGGCGGCCGAAGAGATCGGCCGCCGCCTCGATCGCCGCCGTCATCTCCGCATCGCCGGCGACATCTGTTGTGTAGAAATGCCGGATGACGCCGATGCGCAGCCCGCGTACGCCCTCGCTGAGGGACGCGCCGTAATCTGGCACCGGCTCGTCGGCGCTGGCGGGGTCGAGCGGGTCGTGTCCTGCGATCACCTGCAGCATCAGCGCGTTGTCGCGCACGCCGCGCGTCATCGGCCCGACATGGTCGAGCGAGAAGGCGAGCGGAAAAACGCCGCGCCGGCTGACGCGACCATAGGTGGGCTTCATCCCGATAATCCCGCATTGCGAGGCGGGATTGCGGATCGAGCCGCCGGTGTCGGTGCCGAGCGCTGCCGGAAACAGCCCAGCCGCCAGCCCGACGCCGCTGCCGCTCGACGAGCCGCCGGGGAAATGCCCGGGGTTCCAGGGATTGCGCGCCGGCGGCCAGGGCAGGTCGAAGGACGGGCCGCCGATGGCGAATTCATGGGTGGAGAGCTTGCCGAGCAGGACGCCGCCGGCCGCTTCGAGCCGTGCCGTCACCGCCGCGTCCGCGGTCGCGAGGTTGTCGGCGAGCAGCTTCGAATGCGCCGTCGTCGGCAGCCCCTCGACATCGATGATGTCCTTGAGCGCGTAAGGGATGCCGTGGAAGGCGCCGCGCCAGCATCCGGCGGCGATCTCGGCCTCGGCCTGCCGCGCCACCTTGAGCGCCCGCTCGGGCAGCGGGCGGATGAAGGCATTGAAGCTGCGGTCGAGGCGATCGATGCGCGCGAGCAGCGCCGTCGTCAGCTCGACTGGCGAGAGCTTCCGCGCGCGGATCAGCGCGCTTGCTTCGGTGATGCCGAGAAAAGCGGGCTCGCTCATGCGTCCGCTGCCCTGGCGCGGAAGATCAGCGCCATCTCCTGCGCCGGCGGCAGATCGCGCGGCAGGCGCGCGACATGCCGTTCCATGGTTTCTAGCGCCCGAGCAAGCTGCGCCAGATGCTCGTTGCTCAACCGGTCGAGCCCGAGCGCGCGCGCCAGGTCGCGAAGCTCCGTCATGGCGGTCCTCCCAGTGCTGCCTCAAACACTATGCCGGTTCCAACCGGCTTTCCAGCGGCGGCCTTGCCGTGTCGCGGAAGCGGTGGGAGTATCGCGGGAGGGAGGAGCCATGGCCGAGCAGGAAAGCCTGCCGCTGACGCTGCTGACCGGCTTTCTCGGCAGCGGCAAAACCAGCCTCTTGAAGCGCGCGCTCGCCGATCCGGCCTGGTCGGAGACGGCGGTGCTGATCAACGAGCTCGGCGAGATCGGCCTCGATCATTACCTCGTCGACACGGTGGACGGCCCGGTGCTCGAGCTGCCGGGCGGATGTCTCTGCTGCGCCATTCGCGAGGATCTTGCGGCGAGCTTGCGCGGCCTCTTGGAGCGCCGCGCTGCCGGCGCGCTGCCGCCTTTCCGGCGCATCGCCATCGAAACCACCGGGCTCGCCGATCCGGCGCCCATCCTGTTCACGCTGGGCGCCGACGCTTTCCTTGATGCGCACCTCCATCTCGACCGTGTCGTCACCACCGTCGATGCGGTGACGGGCGAAGCGACGCTGGCGCGCTTCGCCGAGGCGGCGCGGCAGGTTGCGATCGCTGATCGCCTGGTGCTGACCAAGACCGACTTGGCGCCGCCGGCCGAGGCGCTGCGCGGCGCGCTGGCGGCGCTCAATCCGGAAGCGGCATCCGATCTTGCCGGAGCTGAGACGGGCGGCGCTGTTCTCTTTGGCGCAATCCGGGCGAACCGAATGCGGCCGGCGCCGGAGCCGACGGGCGCGCATAGCCACGGCATCGCCAGCTTTGCCCTGATCCTGGAGCGGCCCTGCTCGCGGCTCGATTTTGCCCGCGCGCTGGGCGCGCTGGCGCGTGACCGCGGCGAGGATCTGCTGCGCATCAAAGGCATAGTCGGCTTCAGCGACCGGCCGGAGCGACCAGCCTTCGTGCAGGGCGCGCAGCACGCGCTCTATCCGCCGGTCTGGCTCCAGGCTTGGCCCGGTGGCGACCGGCGCAGCCGGCTGCAATTCATCGTGCAGGGCATCGCGCTCGACGAGATCGTCGAGCGCTTCGCTTGTGCCGCGGCGGTGCCGGTGGGCGCTGCGCATCGAACGGAGGAGGAGATATGTTCGACCTGATCGTCGCGGGCGGCACCGCCGTGCTGCCCGAGAGAGCCGAGCCCGCCGATCTCGGCATTGCCGGCAAGCGCATCGCCGCCATCGGCGCGCCGGGCAGCCTCGCCGCGATCGGCGCGCAGCGGATCGTCGATGCCGCGGGTCAGATCGTCATTCCCGGCGGGATCGACCCGCATGTGCATTGCACCTGGCCGATCCCGGTGCCCGGCCGCGCCGAGCCGATGCTCAGCGGGCCGCCCGAGCAGGTGAGCCGCGCCGCACTCCATGGCGGCACGACCACGATCCTCGATTTCGTCATGTGGAACCCGGGCGAGCGGCTCGAGCAGGCGATCGAGCGGCGGAGCGCGCAATGGAGCGGCAAATGCTGCTGCGATTACGGCTTCCACCTGATGCTGCAAGGCAAGATCCCGCCTTCGGTGCTGGGCGAGCTCGGCGAGGCGATCGCCGACGGCCATGCTAGCGTCAAGATCTTCACCACGGACATCACGCCGAGCCGGCGCGGACGCATGGTGGGCTTTGGCGATATCTGGGAGATCCTCAAGGTCACGGCGGGCGAGGGCGGCATCGCCGTCATCCACGCCGAGGACAACGACATCGTCATGCACATGTACGAGAAGCTGATCCGCGATGACCGCGCGGGCTTCGAGAACATGGCGGAGGTGCACAACACGCTCTCCGAGGATCTCGCCTTCAACCGCATCATCCGCCTGGCTGCGAACATCCCCGGCGCCGCGCTCTACATGATGCATACTTCCGCGGCCACCGGCGTGCGCGCCATCGCCGAAGCGCGGGCGCGCGGCACGCCGATCTATGGCGAGACGCTGCACCAGTATCTGCTCTACGGCGCCGAGGACTACAAGAAGTCCGGGGGCCAGATGTACCACACCTATCCCTCGCTGAAATTCGCCGAGGACCGCGCGGCGCTCTGGTCGGCGACGCGCGGCGGCGCGATCCAATGCGTCGCCACCGACGAGATCTGCTGCCCGCTCAAGGTGAAGCTCCAGGGCCGGCGCATCGATGACGTCACCGGCGGCAATGCCGGCATCGAGCCGCGGCTGCCGCTCATCTACACCGAGACGGTCGAGCGGCGTGGCTACGGCCTTGCCGAGTTCGTCGGCCTGGTCTCGACCAATGCGGCGAAGATCCTGGGCCTCTATCCGCGCAAGGGCGCGCTCGCGGTCGGATCGGACGCTGACATCGTGCTGCTCGATCCCCGCCGCCGCCGGCGGCTTTCCGCCGCCGAGCTGCACGAGGCCGACTACACGCCCTGGGAAGGCTGGGAAGTGGCGGCATGGCCGTCGATGACCATCCTGCGCGGCAAGATCGTCGTCGCGAACGGCGCCTTCCGCGGCGCACCATCCGACGGCGCTTTCCAGCCGCGCAAGGTGGCGGCGGCGATCCGCGCGCGCCCGGCGGTGTAGCGGCTCAGCCGGTGAGCCGCGCACGCCAAATCGGCTTCAGTAAGTCGAGCAGCAGCAGGATTGCGACGCCCGCGCCGAGGCAGAGGGCGAAGTCGTCGGCATGCAGCGGCCCGAAACGAAAGAGCGCGCGCGCCGGCGGCCAGAACAGCACGAGGCCGAGCAGCGCCCCCACCGCGCCCAGCACCGCCCAGAGAGCGCCGTTGGGCCGGAAGAGCGCCTGTACAATCGAGGCGCTGAAAGAGCGGTTGACGAAGATAAGGCCGATATTGGTGGCGACGAGCGAAACGAAGACCAGGGCGCGCGCCTCCGCCTCCGGCATGCCATTTCCCAGCGCCAGGGCCAGGATCGCTACCAGCAGGAGCAGGACCACTGTGCCCTGAACAAGGCTCCACAACACCAACGCCGACGAGAAGAGCGGCGTCGATGGCGCGCGCGGCGGCCGGCGCATCACGCTCTCTTCTTCGCCTTCCGCTTCGAAGACAATCGAGCAGACGGGATCGATCACCATCTCCAGGAAGGCGATGTGCAGCGGGCCGAGGATGAGCGGCCAGCCGAGCAGCAGCGGCAGCAGCGACAGCCCCGCAACCGGCACGTGGACGGCAATGATATAGCCCATCGCCTTGCGGAGATTGTCGTAGATCCGCCGCCCGAGCCTGATGGTGTGCACGATTGAGCCGAAATCGTCGTCGAGCAGCACGATCGAGGCGGCTTCGCGCGCGACGTCAGTGCCACGGCCGCCCATGGCGATGCCGATATGGGCCGCCTTGAGCGAAGGCGCGTCATTGACGCCGTCGCCGGTCATGGCAACGATCTCGCCGTTGGCCTTGTGCGCGTTGACCAGACGAAGCTTCTGCTCGGGCAGCACGCGCGCGAAGACGGTCGCCGTTTTGATGTGGTTCGCGAGCGCCGGATCGTCGAGGCGGGCGATCTCGTCGCCGGTCATCACCTCCTGCGCGTCAAGCCCGGCTTCGGCGGCGATCGCGCGCGCCGTGCCGGCGTAGTCGCCGGTGATCACGGCTACCTTGATCCCGGCTGCCCGGCAGTCGCGAACCGCGTCGATCACGCTGGGACGCAGCGGATCGGCGAGCCCGATCAGTCCCAGAAAGCGGAAGGCGAAGCCGCGCGGCGTCGCGGGCCAGGGCGCTCCAGCGGACGTAGCGACGGCGACGCCTAGGAGCCGCATGCCCCGCGCAGCCATGGCCTCGGCGTTCCGACGCAGCTCCGCGCGCGCAGCCGTGTCAAGGCGGCACAACTCTGCCACCGCTTCCGGCGCGCCCTTGGCGGCGACCGGACAGGGCTCGCCATGCTTCTCTTCCCAGACTTGAGCCATCGCCAGCAGATCGGGCGAGAGCCCGTAGCTCCTGACGATATGGCCCTTGAGATGGAGCCGACGCCGCATTGCCGGAAGCCGGGTGGCGAGATCATGCAGGGCCTTTTCCATGGGGTCGAAGGGCTCGCGCGCACTCGCCAGCAGCGCCGTCTCGGCGAGCTCGGCGACCCCTTCGGGCAGATCGTCCGACACCTGCTCCTGCGGCCGAAAGGCGCCGCTCGCGCTCCGAAGCTCGGCAACCGACATGCGATTCTGCGTCAGTGTGCCGGTCTTATCGGTGCAGAGCTGGGTGGCTGAGCCGAGCGTCTCGATCGAGGCCGCCCGCCGGGTCAGCACGCGCGCCTGCGAAATGCGCCAGGCACCCATCACCATGAAGACGGTGAGCACCAGCGGGAACTCCTCCGGCAGCATCGCCATCGAAAGGGCGATGCCGGCGAGCAATCCGTCGAGCCATGAGCCGCGCAGCAGCCCATAGAGCACCACCGCCAAGGCGCTGAGCGAGATGCCGATGGCGGCGACAGCCTGGACGAGGCGGCGGGTCTGCCGCTGCAGCGGCGGCTGCTCAACCTCGATCGTGCAGACCGCCAGCCCGATCCGGCCGATCTCGCTACGCGGCCCCGTCGCGATCACTTCGCCGATGCCCTGACCGCGCACCACAAGTGTGCCGGAATAGACGAAGGGGAGGTCATCGCCGCCAGGGGGCGCGTGGTCGGGCATGCCGGATGCCGGGTGTTTCCTTACCGGGACAGATTCACCGGTGAGCAGCGACTCATCGGTCTCCAGCCCGTCGCCGCTGCGCAGCACCGCATCCGCCGGCACCCGGTCGCCTTCGACAAGGACGATCGCGTCGCCCCGCACCACCTCGCGGCCGGCGATGCGTTTGCGTTGGCCATCGCGAATCACCAGGGCGCGCGGACTGGTCAGGTCGCGCAACGCCTCCAGCACTCCCTCGCTGCGGCTTTCCTGAATGACGGCGATAACCACCGAAAGGGAGGCAAAGGCGAGGAGCAGGATCGCCTCGCCGAGATCGCCCAGCACGAGGTAGAGCGCACCGGCGCCGAGCAGCAGCGCAAACATCGGCTCGCGCAGAATGTCGAGTACGATGCGTGGCAGCGTGCGGCGGTCGGATCGCGGCAGCTCGTTGGCGCCTTCGCGCGCGAGCCGCTCGGCTGCTTCGGCCTCGGTGAGGCCCGTCGATCTCCAATCCGCCTCGTTCACCCTCAGCGTTCCCGTCAATGCGGGGTGCTCTGCCGCCGTCCGCCATCCTGCCCGCCGGCTCGCCGCCTGCCCATGATCTGAATCATTCCGGTTCTTAACGAAAACACCCGGTCCCTCATGTCCTGCACCGACGGATGGATTGATCCATCTCAAGGACGACGGGGTGCTTGCGCGCGATCGTGGCATTGGTTGAGAAGCGCACCGGGCTGCGCAGGGAGAAGGGACACTGGACGCCGGATCCGAGATGAATCGCGGCAGCGAAGCATTCTCGGAGCGCCGCTACCTTCGGCGACTGGTTCTGACGCTTTTCGTCGTCGCCGGCGCCGCTGTGGTCTGGCGGCTCTTCGACGTCCTGATCCTTGCCTTTGCGGCCGTGCTGCTGGCGCTGGTGTTGCGCTCGCTGGGGAGCGCTTTGGCTCGCCGGTCGCCACTTCCGGAAGTCGCGGCGATTGCCGTGGTGATGCTCGTTCTTGTCCTGTCCTTGGCAGGCACCGGCTGGCTCTTCGGCTCGCAGATCAGCGCTCAGTTCGATCTCCTGGCTGAAGACCTTCCCGCCGCCCTGCGACAGCTCGTGCTGGATATGCGCAGCCAGACCTGGAGCGCATGGATTGTCGAGCACGCGCAGGACGTGGATCTGGCGCCGGTGATGGGCAAGGCTCTCGCGGGCGTGGGGACGGTCTTCACCGCCACGGTTCGTGCGCTCACCTACGTGGCGTTGCTGCTCTTCGCGGCGCTTTATCTCGCTTTCCAGCCTGCGCGCTATCGCGACGGGCTCCTCGGGCTTATCCCGCCGGAGCGGCGGGAGCGCGTCGCCGAAATCTCGGGCCTCGCCGGCGAGACGCTGCGTCGGTGGGCGGCGGGCCAGTCGCTGACGATGCTGATCGTCGGCGTGCTGACCGGCGGCGGCCTCTGGGTGCTCGGGATCGGGGCGCCGCTGGCGCTCGGTCTTATCGCGGGCGCCTTCGCCTTCGTCCCCTATGTCGGTCCGATGCTCGCCGCCGCGCCTGGGCTGCTGATGGCGGCGACGCAGGGTCCGCTCGCCACCTTCTATGCGTTTCTCGTCTATATCGGCGTGCATTTCGTCGAAGGCAATCTCGTCACACCGTTGGTTCAGGCCGAGGTGGTGAGGTTGCCGCCGGTGCTCACCGTCTTTGCCGCACTCGTCTTCGGCCTACTGCTCGGGCCGATCGGCGTTCTGCTTGCGGCACCACTCACCATCGTCCTGCTGGTCGCGGTGAATTGCTTCTACCTTGAGGACGGGCTCGGCGAGCAGCGTATCTGGCCGGCCGCTGAGTCGCATCGAAAATCACGTCTGTGAACGGACCGAGGCTCGTCTTCTTCGGCCATACAGAAGCTGGCCAGGCGGGAACTCCGGTCGATCTACCGGCACATGACGCTGACGGGATCGTTGATCTCGTAATGGCCGCTGACCAGCGCGTGGTTCCAGATCAGCTTGCCGACCACTTCGACCTGCTGTCCGGCGCGGCAGACCGGCAGATGACCCGTGGGGCGCTGCACCGTCACCCGCTCGCGCGCCCCGCCGCAATCGAGATTGATCGCGAAGACGAAGGGCCGCGCATAAGCCTCCTCCGTCGGCAGGTAGTCGCCGGTGGCACGCACCGTCTTGCGCAGATAAGGATCGCAAGCGCCGGCGGCGCGCGCGCTGCCGGCCGCCGCCACGAGGCAGCAGACCATGAGAAGGAGCCGCTTCATGCGGCCCAGTGGATCATGATCGCCACCCGCGCGCCAGCCCCAAGACCACTCGTCAGAGAGAGCTGAGATAGGCGGTCACCTCGCTGATCTGACGGGCGCTGAGGTGGCGCGCATTCTCGTGCATGATCTCATTCTCGCGCAGGTTGGAGGTAAAAGCTTCGAGCTGCTTTTCCAGGTAGCTGCGGCGCTGGCCGGCGAGGCGCGGAAAGACCTGGTTGCCCTGTGCCTTGTCGCCATGGCACGCGCTGCAGGGCGGCACGTCCTGCGCCGGAATGCCCTCTTCGAAGATCTTCTTGCCGGCCGCGACCTCCGCGGGGTCGGCGCGCACGCCCGGCGGCGGGGTCTGCTGCGAGAAATACTTGGCGATCTGATCGATCGCCGTATCGGGCAGCTGCGCCGCCATGCCCCACATGAAGGCCTGCGCATGCGGGTCGGCGCGCGAATGGTCGCGGAAAGCCTTGAGCTGCGCCTGGAGATATTGCTGCGTCTGCCCGGCGAGGTTCGGGAATTCCGGCGAGACGCTGATCCCTTGCGGCCCGTGACAGGTCGAGCATTCCCGCCGCACGAGATCGGGTTCCGCAACCTTCGTATCGGCAGCTTGCACGACACCGCCGGCGATGAGCAGCCACGAGACCGCCGCGACCAGGATTTTGGCGTTCACGATGCGTCCTCCGTCCTAGAAGGCGGTCCAGATGAAGGCGAACAGCGTGTTGTTGTCCGACGCGTTGCGGCCGGAGCCGTCGTAATTGGTCGACGCGCCGTTGAACTTGAAATAGGCGGTGTATTGCAGGCCGAGCTTGGTATTGAGCCAGGGGAGATAGTCGAGCTCGGCGATGAGGCCGCGCGTATCCGGACTGCCGCTGGCGCTGCCGACCACGGCGGCCGGAGCGTAGAGCGTGGCATCCGTGCTGCCGGTGGTCGAGAAGAACTGGAGCGAGCCGCCGAGCGTGCGATTGTAGAAGTAGCTGCCGCTGAGCCGCAGCGTGCTCAGCGTGTTATGCGGGTTTGCGGCGGCCGTCGCGTTGAAATCGCGGTCCTCGTGGATCCAGGTCAGATAGGCCGAGAAGATGTTGGGATCGCCGATATACTGGTATTGGGCATCGAGCGCGACATCCGTCTGGCTGTCGGTCGGCCCATGTTCGCCCGTGCCCTTCGGATGGGTATCGGCCTTGATGCCGAAGGTGCCGAAGGTGAGCGAGTTGCGCGCCCAATCCTGCTCCCACGCCGCGCGCCAATAGGGCGCGACCCCGCTGATGCGCGGGCCGAAAGTGCTGTCGAGCGGTCCCGGCCCGCCGGTCGTGCTGTTGCTGAAGCTGGTATTGCCCGAGCGATAGCCGCTGAACTCGAGATAAACGTGGTTATAGGCCCAGAGATAGCCACCGAGACCCACGGCGGTCTGCGCCAAGTTGCCGTCGAGCAGCGCGCTGGCGATCGGGCCGACGGCGACATTCGAGGTGATAAACGGGTAGCCCCAGGCCGGCGTGCTGTTCCAGACATCCTGCGAGGTCGGATTGTTGTTGAGGGTCACGCCGTAGATGAAATCGCTCGCGCCGAGCGAGGGAAGCGATCCGTGATTGGCGAAGCGCAGCTCGGAATTGTCGATGCCGACGGAATTGCCGTCCGGCGTCCAGGTAAGCTGCAGGAAGGCGCCGAGATTGTCCGAGATCTTGCCGGTATAGAAGATGCTGAGGGCCTGCGGAAACTGCGCCTGGTTCTTTTGCGACAGGTCGGTCACCGCCGGGGTTCCAGTGTCCGGAATCGAATGGCCGAGGGTGGTATTGGAGGCTTGCAGCTGGACCGCGATGGGCGCGACTTGCGGCAGCGCCAGCGTGCTCTCCTTCTTGACGTTGATGTCCTGGAGCTGCCCCACATTGCTGAAGACGTAACCGTTGAACTTGAACAGCCGTCCGAAGGGCGTCAGCTCCGGGAAGACGGTGTGGCAGGCCTCGCAAGCAAGGCCGGTCTGGCGCGCGAAGCCGGGTGTCGCCGATGCCGGCGCCGCCGCCACGAAGAAGGCTCCAACAACCCCGATCACCAGAGCGGCCGCTCGGACCGCTCGCCCAGCCGAGATCGACATGACCCTCCCCTCCTGGAGCCTGCTGTTGACTACAGTGATTCCCTATTACCGCTCTCCGCGAGATTGCCGATTGATCTAGATCAATTATTGGTCGCGAAGCGCGAGGGTCAACGGCATTGTTGCCGGCGCGTCACAGAAACGGGGCCGAGATCGCCGGGTTTGGCACGCGTGCGTATGATCAACTGCCTGGCTTCTTCACATAGACCTTGCACCAGCCGGTGGGGCTGATCGTGCCGTCGACGACCTTGCAGGCGGAAGGCGCCTGGAATTGCAGACAATTGTCGCATTGCTGGGCGCCATGGGGCTGATCCTGGTAGCCGACGAGGTTCTGCGCGGCCTTTGCCTCGGCACGATTGGCCGAAGCTGAAAACGCGACGAGGCCGGCAGCGGCGACCGCTGCGTTGCGCAAAAGCAGGCGGCGCGAGCACGGCGCCGTTTCTCTCACGTCTTTGTCCATCTCATGGCCTCCTCGATTTTGAGCGGCGCTCTCATGCCGCCCAAAATTTTCAATAGAGGAGGCCCGACCGCCGTGCCTTGATCTATCGCAATCCGCGACGGCAACCGCCGCGGGCACCGAGCATTGGCGCTGTCACGGGACTGGTGGTCGGTCAGAATGCCGTCCCGGCGGGGCTGCGGGCCGCTTGAGCGCGTGCCCCCGCGGCGCAGCTCAGACCGTCAGCACGATCTTGCCGAAATGGGCGTTGGCGCGCATATGCGCCTGCGCCGCCGCGGCCTCTTCGAGCGGGAAGGTGCGGTCGATCGGCAGATGGAGCTTGCCGGCTTCGATCGCCTCCCAGAGATCGGCGCGCATGCGGCGCACGATCTCGCGCACCTCCTCGAGCGAGCGGGTACGGAAGGTGACGCCGATATAGTCGATGCGCTTCAAGGCATGCAGGTCGAAATCGAACTCCCCCTTCATGCCGCCCAGCCGCCCGACATTGACGATGCGGCCAAGAACCGCCGCCGCCTTCATATTCTGGTTGGCGACGCCGCCCGAGATCTGATCGATGATGAGATCGACGCCCTTGCCCGCGGTCGCCTTCGCCACCTCGTCGGGCCATTGCGGATCGCGGCTGTCGAGCGCGAGATCGGCGCCATAATCCTTCAGCCGGGCGCGCCGCGCGGCGTTGGTCGAGGTGCCGATGACGAGCTGCGCCCCCTTGAGCCTGGCGATCTGCAAGCCCATCAGTCCGACGCCGGAGCTCGCCCCCTGGATGAGCACGCTCTCGCCGGATTTGAGCCGGCCATTGGTGACCAGGGCGTCGTGCATGGTCTGCAGCGCCACCGGCAGCGTGGCGGCCTGCGGGAAAGTCATGTTGTTGGCCGGAATCGGCGAGACGCGCCCCCAGTCGCAGAGGGCGTATTCGGCATAGCCGCCATTACCCGAGCACATGACGCGGTCGCCGGGCTTCACTCCCTTCACCTCGGCGCCGACCGCCTCGACCTCGCCGGACCATTCGAGGCCGACGATCGTGCCAGGACCACCCGCCGCGCCGTGGCGGTGGCCGGCGGCGATGGCGAGCTCGGCGCGGTTGAGCCCGGCGGCACGCACGCGCACCAGCACCTCGTTCGCCTTCGGCTCCGGCCGCAGCACCTCGCGGATCTCGAGCCCCTTCTCGCCGACGACTGCCGCCTTCATGGTTCATTCCTCCCTGAGAAATGACGAGACGAGATCGAGGAAAGCATCGAGCCGGTCGTGATGGACCCAATGTCCTGCCTTGTCGAAGCTCTCGACGCGCGCCGTCCTGAAATGCCGGATGCGCCCGTCCTCGACCGGGTTGGACGCCCAGCTCTCCTTGCCGTAGACGAGGAGGGTCGGGCAGTCGATCCGCGCCCAGAGCTGCTCGACCTCGCTCTGGGTCATGTCGTAGGGCGGCCAGGCGCGGACGTAATTGTCGAACTTCCAGCTATAGGTGCCGTCCTCGTTCTGGTTGACGCCGTGCTGCGTCAGGTGCCGCGCCTGCTCTGGCGAGAGATGCTGGTTCGCCTCCTGCATGCGCTTGAACGCTTCTTCGATCGAGGGGTAGCGCCGCGGCAGGCGGCCGGCGAGGCCGCGCTGCTCCTCGATCCATTTCTGCATGCTTTCGGCGATGCTCCGCTTGGCGCGCTCGGCGAGCCTCTTGGGCGAGGGACCCAGCCCTTCGATGGCGACGAGCCGCTTCACCTTGTCGGGATAGATCCCGGCATAGCGCAGCGCGATGTTGCCGCCCAAGGAATGGGCGATGATGGTCACCGGCGCGAGCTGCTGCTGATGGATCACCTGGGCGAGATCGTAGAGGTAGCCTGCCATGGTGTAGCTGCCATCGGGCGACCATTGGCTGTCGCCATGGCCGCGCAGATCGGGGGCGATGACGTGCCACTGGTGACGCAGCCTCTCGGCCACCCAATCCCAATTGCGGCAATGATCCTGGCCGCCGTGCAAGAGCAGCAGCGGCGGCGCCGCGGCATTGCCCCAATCGACGTAATGGAGCCTGAGCCGCTGCGAGAAGAAGATACGCGAGGTAGGGCCGGTTCGATCGCTGTCCTCGACGCTCATGATGCGTTGCCCGCCTCGCCACGGTTGCTTTCCGCCGAGCTTACCGGGCAAGCGGCAAAATTCCAGAACCGGCGGGGCCGGCTATGATGGCGGCGCCATGGCGGGGAATTTGAAGGCGTGGATCGGTCGGCTCGGCGGCGGCCCCAATCGCATCGCGCTCTCGACGGCGCTGCGCGGGACGCTCGCCACGGTGGTGCCGCTCGCCCTGCTGCCGCATCTGGGATTGGCCGATCTCGCCTATCCGGCGGTGCTCGGCGCCATCGCTACTTCGATGGTCGATGTCGGCGGCCCCTATCGCTCGCGCCTCGTCGCCATGCTGATCCAGGCCTTGGGCGGCGCGGTATTGCTTCTGCTGGGCCTGGTGACGGTGGGCCATTGGTGGCTTGCCGCGCTGATCATGGCGGCGATCGGCATGCTCTCCGGATTGATCCGCGTCGTCGGCCCGGGCGGCACCTCGCTTGGCATCAACACCGCCGTTGCCTTTCTCGTGGGATTGCAGGTGGGCGAGCTCGGCCAAGGGGCTTTCCCTTGGGTCCCGGGCTACGCCTTGGGCGGGCTCTGGACCGTGGCGGTGGCGCTCGCCTTCTGGCAACTCCGCCCCTATCGGCGGCTCGAGCAGGAAGTGGCGGGCGCCTGGGAGGCGGCGGCCGCGCTGGTCGCCGCGATCGCCGGCGAGGACGAGGCGGCGAGCGTGGTGGCGCGCCGGCGGCGCGAGCAGCTCGTGGCGCAGCGCCAGGTCGCAGCCCGCGAGGCGGTGGAGCGAGCGCGTCAGACGCTGGGCGAGATGCGCGCCGGCACCGCCGGGCCCGGCACCACCATTGCCCAGCTCATCGTGCTGGTGAATGCCGCGGCGCGGGTCGGCGCGGCGGCGGTCAGCCTGGGCGAGAGCGGAGGATCGGCGGCGCAGCGCTTTGCTGCACCGGGTGAGCTTCAGCAGGCCTGCGCCGCGGTGGCGTGCATCCTGCTGGCTGGCAACGGCGCGCTGGATCTCGGGGATCTGCGCCGTCGGCTCCAGGCGGCGCAGGCGCGGCGCGGCGCGGACGCGCCGGCCGACCTTCGCGCCTGGGCGCAGGCGATCCGCAATCTGGAGAATGCCGAGGAGGCGCTGCGGCTGCTGTTCGGCGAGCGGCGCCGGCTCTTCGACCTGCTGCGGCTCGCCCTTGAGCATCGACAGCCGCGCGGTGCCGTGCTTGCGGCGCTGCGCCCGCATCTGAGCCCGCGCTCGGCCGTCTTCCGCCATGCCTTCCGCGTGGCCACGGTCACGGCCGCCGATACGGCGATCGTCGCCGCCTATCGTCTGCCGCATGGCATCTGGCTGCCGCTCACCTCGCTGGTGATCTTGCAGCCGGATTACGGCGGCACGGTAGCGCGCGCGCTCCAGCGCAGCGCCGGCACGGTCGCCGGCGCGGTGCTCGCCGGCGTGCTGCTGTCCAGCTTGCACGGCACGGCGGAGTACGATGCGGCGCTGGCGCTGCTGCTCTTTGCCACCTTCCTGCTCATCCGTCGGCACTACGGCTATGCCATCACCTTCCTGACGCCGCTCATCATTCTGCTCATCGGCATGAGCAGTCCCAACCCATGGATCGATCTCGGCGAGCGCGTCGCCTACACGGTGGGCGGGGCGCTGCTGGCGATTGCTGCCGGATATCTGCTCTGGCCGCATTGGGAGCGCGAGCAGCTCCGCGACCGGCTGGCGGCAGCGATCCGCGCCGACAAGGACTATCTGGGCGCGGTGCTGGCCGGGTTCGCGGGTCCACCCTCCGCCGAGTTGGGGCCGCTCCGCCGGCAGGCTGAGCTTGCGGTCGCCAATGCCGATGCCGGCTTCCAGCGCATGCAGGCCGAGCCGGCCCATCGTCGCGCGCCAGCCGCCGAGGGCTTCTCGCTAGTGGTCTATCTGCATCGCCTGCTCCGGCACGCGATGGCGCTCGCGGCCCAACATGGCGCAGTGGCGGCGCCGAGCGAGGCGGTGGACGCGCTGCGCCGGTTGCTCGAGGGCGCGCTCTCCGACGCAGCGGCGGCGGTGGGCCAGGCGCGCCTCCCGGCGCCGCGGCCCGATTTCGACACGCCGCTGGCGCGGCTCTCGGCAAGGCTTGCCGCGGGCGACGAAGGCCCGCAGCGGGCAGGCATGATCGCCTTGCTCGGGCGCCTTGTCAGCGATGTCACGAGCCTTATCGGCGGGGCGCGCAGCGCGGCCGGTCATGCCGAGCCGGAGCGGTCGGGCGGCTGCGGCGACCTGTCGCGCATTCCCGCCGCAGACTTGCCGCCCGCCGGGCAAACCAATAGATAGCCGCCGGCATCTGGCTTCCGACCGGTCGGAGTGCTCACAACGCGGCCCGAGCCGCCATTGCCAGGGAGAAACAGCCATGCGCGCGACGCAGGTCGCCCTTCTTGCCTTCGTCCCCCTGCTGCTGCTCGCTGCGGCCTCGCGGGCCGAGGCACAGGACGCGAAGGCCGGTGAAACCACCTTCAAGCGGTTTTGCGCCGTCTGCCACACCGTCACGCCCGGCCAGAACCGGATCGGGCCTAGCCTCTACGGCGTGGTCGGCCGCAAGTCCGGCAGCGCGCCGGGCTACAGCTACAGCGACGCCAACAAGAATTCCGGCATCACCTGGACCGAAGAAGAGCTCGACAAGTACCTCACCAATCCGCAGCAGGTGGTGCCGCATACCAAGATGCTGTTCGCCGGGCTCAAGAATCCCGAGGATCGCAAGAACGTCATCGCCTATCTGAAGCAGGCGGGCGAGCAGAAGAAATAACCGCTGGCGGCCTCAGTCGCCGGCAGCGCCGCGCTCCGACGCCACCGCGCTCTTTTCCTCTGGCGCGTGGTGGCCGCTGACTTCGGCGCCGGCCTCGCGCGCGAGCGGCAGGTAGAAGAAGATCGAGCACAGCGAGATCACCGCCACCACCAGGAAGGCGCCGGCGAAATCGCCGGCCTGAAGCTCGGTCCGGCCCTTCAGGAGAAGGGTCAGGTGCAACAGCAGCGCGCCCGCGCCGACGCCGATGCTGACGGAGAGCTGCTGCGCCATGCTCTGGAAGCTGGTGGCGCGGCTCATCAGCGGCGGCGGCACGTCGGCGAAGATCAGCGTATTGGTGCTGGTGAATTGCAGCGAGCGAAAAAAGCCGCCGCTGAGGAGGGCCAGGACGATGAGCCAATGCGGCGTCTCCGGCGAGAAGAAGGCATAGCTCGCGACGAAGAGGCTGCTGATCACCGCATTGCCGAGCAGCACGCGGCGGAATCCAAACGTCCGGATGATCGGCGCGGCCGTCATCTTCATGGTCATCGCGCCGGCGGCGCTGGTGAAGGTAAGGAGGCCGGAGGCGAAGGGGCTGAGGCCGAATCCCAATTGCAGCATCAGCGGCAGCAGGAAGGGCAGCGCGCCGATGCCGATGCGGAACAGCGAGCCGCCGGTGACGGCTGCGGCGAAGGTCGGGATCCTGAGCAGCTTCAGGTCGATGATCGGAAAGGAGTGGACGCGCGAATGGAAAACGTAGAGCGTCGTCCCGAGCGCGCCGCAGGCCAGCAGCGTCGCCACGATCGGTACGGGCAGCACGCCGCGCCCGGCGGTCTCGAAGCCGAACATCAATCCTGAAAGTCCGATGCCGGAAAGCAGGAAGCCGCGCAGATCGAGCGGCCAGTGGCCGGTCTCCTTGACGTTCTCGATGAAGAGGCTCGCCAGCACGATGCCGAGGAGGCCCATCGGCAGATTGATGTAGAAGATCCAGCGCCAGGAGCTGTAGGTGACGATGAACCCGCCGACCGGCGGACCCAGCACCGGCCCGATCAGCGCCGGCACCGTGAGATAGGACATGGCGCGCACCAGCTCGGATTTGGGCACGGTGCGCAGCATCACCAGCCTGCCCACCGGCACCATCATCGCGCCGCCGATGCCCTGGAAGATGCGGGCGGCGACGAGCTCCGGCAGGTTCTGAGCCAGGCCGCAGAAAGCGGAGCCCACGGTGAAGACGACGATCGCCGCCCGGAACACCGAGCGGGCGCCATAGCGGTCCGCCACCCAGCCGCTCAGCGGAATGAACACGGCGAGGCTCAGCAGGTAGGAGGTGATCGCCAGGTTGAGCCGCAATGGATCCTCGTCCATCGAGCGGGCGATCGCGGGCAAGGCCGTGGCGATGACCGTCGAGTCCAAGTTCTCCATGAACAAGGCGCAGGCGACGATCAGCGGCACCAGGACGTGGCGGAGCGGCGCGGACGGCATGGCCCGCCTTTATAGGCCGTGCCGGAGCGGCTGGCAGCCCGCTCGGCGCAGAGCAGCCTTGCGCTGCCGGGCGGGGATGACGGCCGGACAGGCTTCTAGCCGGTGGCGGGACCGTCGGCGAATTGCAGCGCGGCGAGCCGCGCATAGAGGCCGCCGGCGCGGATCAGCGCCTCATGTCGGCCCTCGGCGACGATGCGCCCCTCATCCATGACGACGATGCGGTCGGCGCGCAGCACCGTCGCCAAGCGGTGGGCGATGACAAGCGTGGTGCGCCCGGCGCTGAGCCGCTCGAGAGCCTGCTGCACGGCGCGCTCGGATTCGGCGTCGAGCGCCGAGGTCGCCTCGTCGAGCAGCAGGATCGGCGGGTTGCGCAGGATGGCGCGGGCGATGGCGATGCGCTGGCGCTGGCCGCCGGAAAGCCGCACTCCCTTCTCGCCGAGAAAAGTGCTGAAGCCCTCCGGCAGCCGGTCGAGGAACTCCGCCGCGGCGGCCGCTTCGGCCGCGGCGCGGACTTCGCCGTCGCTGGCGTCGGGTCGGCCATAGCGGATATTGTCGGCGGCGGAGGCGCCGAAGATCACCGGATCCTGGGCGACGAGGCCGATGCGCCGTCGCAGCGCCGCGGGATCGACGGCGGCGAGGTCGATGCCGTCGACGCGGAGCCGCCCGCGCGCGGGGTCATAAAAGCGCAGCAGGAGCTGGAAGACCGTCGTTTTTCCGGCGCCGGAGGGGCCGACCAGCGCCACCGTCTCGCCCGGCGCCACCGGGAGCGAGAAGTCGGCAAGGGCCGGGCGCTCCGGGCGCGAGGGGTAGAAGAAGGTGACCTGCTCCAGCGCGATGCGCCCTTGAGGCGGCTCGGGCAGCGGCAGCGGCCGGGCTGGCGCAGTGATCTCCGGCTCGGTGGCGAGCATCTCCAGCAGCCGCTCGGCCGCACCGGCGGCGCGCTGGAGCTCGCCGAAAACCTCCGAGACGGTGCCCACGGCAAAGGCGGTGAGCACCGCGTAGAAGAGAAAGGCCGAGAGATCGCCGCCGGTCATCCGACCGGCAATGACGTCGTAGCCGCCGACCCAGAGCACCAGGGCGATGGCGCCGAAGGCAAGCAGGATAACGGTAGCGGTGAGCACCGCGCGCACGCGGATGCGCGATACCGCCGTCGCGAAGGACTCGTCGACCCGCGCGGCGAATCCTTCTCGGTCGACCGGCTCGTGGGTGAAGGCCTGGACCGTGCGGATCGCGTTGATCATCTCCTCGGCATAGGCACCGACATCGGCCACGCGATCCTGCGAGTGACGTGACAGGCGGCGCACCCGCCGGCCGAAGAACAAGATCGGTACGACGACCAGCGGGACGATGACCAGCACCAGCCCGGCAAGCTTGGCCGAGGTCACCACCAGCATGGCCAAGCCGCCCACCAGGATCAGCGTGTTGCGCAGCGCCATCGAGACGCTGGAGCCGATGACGCTCTGCAGCAGCGTCGTGTCGGTGGTGAGCCGCGACAGCACCTCGCCGGTCTTGGTGGTCTCGAAATAAGCGGGGCTCAGCGACAGGATCCGGTCGAAGACGGCGATGCGCAGATCGGCGACGACGCGCTCGCCGATCCAGGAGACGAGCGAATATCGGCTATAGGTCGATACCGCCATCACGATGATGACGATGAGGAGGGCGCCGGCGGCGCGGTCGAGCAGTGTGGGATCGCCGGCACGCAGCGCGGCATCGATGAGATAGCGCACGCCCTGGCCGACCAGCAGCCACGCCGCCGAGGAGATGACGAGGGCGATGCTGGCGCCGATGAGCTGGCGACGATAAGGGCGCAGAAAGCGGAGTAGCGGCAGCAGCGATAGCAGGCTCCGCCCACGCGGGCGCTCGACCGCCTCTCGCGGCGGCGCAGCGGCGGCGGCACCGGCGGATCGCTCGCTCATGGCCATGGCGATGAGGCGCCTCGCGCAGGGAAGGGGCCTGCGCCATATAGGCGCGCCCCCCTGGCAGGGCAAGGGCGACCATCATTCCGCCACGGTGCAGGTACCAAATTTGACCCCGGCCAAATCCGCGCGGGCCGGGTTAAGGTCGCTCGCTTCATCTTCGCCCGTCAGTCCCGGGAGCAAATTCGCCATGTTGCTGTCCAAAACCACAAATTCCACCACCCCGACGCCGTCCTCGCCGCAATCCGAGACCGCGACGCGCAAGCTTGTCGTCGGCCGCGGCATCGTCTTCTCCGGCGAGATCACCTCCTGCGACTGCCTCGTCGTCGAAGGCACGGTGAAGGCCAACATCGCTGGCTGCCACGACATCAATATCGCCGAGGGCGGGCTCTTTACGGGCTCCGCCTCGGTGGAGAGCGCCGAGATCCGTGGCCGCTTCGAAGGCGCGCTCAATGTGAGTGGCCGGCTGCTCGTCCATGCCAATGGCAAGGTCGCCGCCGAAGTCCGCTACCACCAGATCGAGATCGAGCGGGGCGGCGAAGTCTCGGGCCATATCCAGGCGCAGTCGGCCGGTCAGCCGGCGCAGGCGCAGGCACCGACGCCGCTGCCGCGGCGCGCCTGACGCTCTGAGCGGCTAGCCGCTCAGCAGCGCGCGGATGATCGCCTCGCGCTCGGCGTCGAGCGCGTCGGTCGCCGCCGGCTTTCCGGCACGGCGGTACCAGTAGCCGGCATTAGCGGCATCGCCCTCGCGGCGATGCAGATAGGCGTGCACCCAGGCGCCGGACGCATCGTCCTGCTCCTGGGCGCAGCGATGCGCTTCCTGCCAGTCGCCCTTGGCATCCCACCACAGCGCCTCTAGTGCGAGGCCGAGCCCGGCCGGCGGCCGGTCCCCGGCCAGCGTGCGCATGAAGGCAGCGAGGTCCATGCGGTGATGATGCCGCATTCGCCCGTCTGTTGACCAGGGCGCCCTTGCGATTCCCTCAGAACCGACCCGCCGGGGGCCCCGGTTGCGCCCGCCGCGCGAAGGCGGGATGATGATCCGAAGCGGCGGCGAAATGGCTCGCGGGATCGGAGAGGGAGGCGACAATGGCCTATGAAGGAATGATTGCGGAAACTGTCACCATCACCGGCGACAAGGGTCAGCCGATTTCGGCCTATGTGGCGCGACCGCTGGGGCCAGGTCCGTTTCCCGGTATGGTGCTGATCCATCATATGCCGGGCTGGGACGAGTGGTATCGCGAGACGACCCGGAAATTCGCGCATCATGGCTGCGCGACCATCAGCCATAACCTCTATCATCGTGCCGGCGAAGGCAAAGCCGATGATGTCGCCGCCAAGGTGCGGGCCGAAGGCGGCGTGCCCGACGCGCAGGTGATCGGCGACACCGAGGGTGCGGTCTCGTGGCTGCGCGCGCAGCCCTGGCTCAATGGCAAGGTCGGCGTGTTCGGTACCTGCTCGGGCGGGCGGCAGGCCTTCCTCTATGCCTGTCACACCAAAAGCATCAACGCCTGCGTCGAACTGTGGGGCGGCCGGGTGGTGATGAGCAAGGAGGAGCTGACGCCGAAGCAGCCGACCGCGCCGATCGAGTTCACCAAGAGCCTTTCCTGCCCGCTGCTTGGGCTCTTCGGCAACGAGGATCGCGCGCCCACGCCGGAGCAGGTGGATCAGCACGAGGCCGAACTCAAGAAGCACGGCAAGCAATACGAGTTTCACCGCTATGACGGGGCAGGGCACGGCTTCTTCTACTATGACCGCCCGATGTATCGGGTCGAGCAGGCGCTCGATGGCTGGCAGAAGGTATTCGCGTTCCTGCGCAAGCACCTCTCCGCATAAAGCGCGATGTGCACCTCGATCGTCGAGATCGTCAGCGCCGAGGGCGCTGGTAAGGGCGTGGAGGGGTGGTTCAAGCTGACGCATTCGGTGGTGTCCTATGACCATCCCCACCATGCGCTGCTGGAGGAGGCCATCACCCTCGATTTCGTCAACTCCACGCTCGGACCGGAGGCCCGCGTCGCTGTCGAACTGACACTGCAATCGGCCAAGGAGCTGAACGCCGCGCTCACCAAGGCGATTGCCGCGGCCGAGATCGAGGAAGCTGCACGGATGCGCGGACTGCAGACTGCCGCGGCGCCCCGGTAAACGCGCGGTTGCGAGCACCGGGCGGCACGTGTCCTCCGGTGCGCGCGGCTGACGATCTCCGCTTCCTGCTGTTAGCTCCGACAGCGGTGCCGCATTGCGCGCAGCCGAAGGAGGAGCATGAGCCCCCTGGCTTGGAGCCGGCGCACCTTTCTGCGTCTGGCGGCGCTTGCCGGCGGTTGGCTGGCGGCGCGACCGATCGGCGGCGGTGCCGCCCTCGCGGAGCCGTCGCAAAGCGTGCCGCAAAACGATCGCCTCCGACTGACGCTCAGCGTCAACGGCACGGCATATCCCTTGACGCTCGACCCGCGCACCACCTTGCTCGACGCGCTGCGCGAGCATCTGATGCTCACCGGCACCAAGAAGGGCTGCGACATGGGAGCGTGCGGCGCCTGCACCGTGCATGTCGATGGAACGCGCGTCCTCGCCTGCCTCATCTTGGCGGCCATGGCGGAGGGCAAGGCGGTGACGACGATCGAGGGGTTGGCGCGGCACGGCAAGCTTCATCCAATGCAGGCTGCCTTCCTCGATCATGACGGATTCCAGTGCGGTTACTGCACGCCCGGGCAGATCATGTCGGCCGTGGCGCTGGTCGATGAAGGCCGCGCCACCTCCGATGGCGAGATCCGCGAATTCATGAGCGGCAATATCTGCCGCTGCGGTGCTTATCCCAACATCGTCGATGCCATCAGATCGGTGGCGGTGGCGAGCGGCAGCAGCGTGCCCCCGAGGTAGCGAGGTAGATCATGCATCCCTTCGCCTTTCGCCGTGCGGCGGATGCGAGCGCGGCCTCATTGCTGGCCCGCGAGAGCGGCAGCCAGGTGATCGCCGGTGGCACAGACCTGTTGCAGCTGCTCAAGGACGATGTGCAGCAGCCGCAACGGCTCGTCGACATCACCGGACTGCCCTGGCGGGGCATCGAATCCGGACCGGAGGGGCTCCGGCTCGGCGCGCTCGCGCATATGAGTGAAGTCGCCGACGCGCCTGCAGTGCGCGACGGCTTCCCGGCGATTTCCGAGGCGCTGCTCGCGAGCGCCTCGCCGCAGGTGCGCAACATGGCGACGATGGGCGGCAATCTCCTACAGCGCACGCGCTGCGTCTATTTCCGCGATGTGACCACACCGTGCAACAGGCGCGCGCCCGGCAGCGGCTGCTCGGCGATCGACGGCGAGAACCGGATGCACGCGGTGCTCGGCGGCAGCGAGCGCTGCGTCGCAACCCACGCCTCCGATCTCGCCGTCGCCTTGGTGGCGCTCGATGCCGTGGTGGTGCTTAGCGGTCCCGCCGGCGAGCGGCGGGTGCCGGTCGAGGTCTTCCACCGCCTGCCGGGCGAAACGCCGGAGCGCGAGACCGTGCTGGAGCCGGGCGAGCTCATCGCCGCGATCGAGGTGCCGGCAGCGGCGCATGCGGCGCGCTCGCGCTATCTCAAGGTGCGCGATCGCGCTTCCTTCGAGTTCGCGGTGGCGTCCGCCGCAGCGGCGCTGGAGATCGAGGGCGGCGTCATCCGCCAGGCACGTCTGGCGCTAGGTGGCGTCGCCACCAAGCCTTGGCGCGCGCGGGAGGCCGAAGCGACGCTGGTCGGCCACCGGCCGGTGCCGGCGAGTTTCGTGGCGGCTGCGGATCAGGCGCTCGCCGGTGCCAAGCCGCTGCGGCAGAACGCCTTTAAGATCGAGCTCGCGAAGCGCACGGTGGTGCGCGCGCTGAGCGCCGCTGCTGTGGGAGCTTGAGCATGCCGGCCATCGGACAGCCGATCAACCGCGCCGACGGGTTTCTCAAGGTGACCGGCGGCGCGCGCTACGCTGCCGAGGAGCGCATTCCGGGCCTCACCTATGGGGTGCTGGTGCAGAGCACGATCGGCAAGGGTCGCATTGCCGCCATGGACACGGCAGCGGCCGAGCGCTCGCCGGGCGTGCTGCTGGTGATGACGCCGTTCAACGCGCCGCGCACCGCCAGCCAGGAGGGGAGCGCCAATCAGCCGGGCGAGGGCTACCCGCTGCTGCAGGACCAACTCGTCCATTATAACGGCCAGCATATCGGCCTGGTCGTCGCCGAGAGCTTCGAGCAGGCGACGCACGCGGCGGGCCTGGTCTCGGTCAGCTACGCGGCGGAGCCGCCGGTCGCGCGGCTCGAGCAGGCGCTCGACCGCGCCGCCGTGCCGAAGAATTTCCGTGGCGGCAGCCGGCCGCCGGATTCATCGCGCGGCGATGCCGATGCCGCCTTCGCCGCCGCGCCGGTGAAGCTCGATGTCACCTACACCACGCCGGTCGAGCATCACAATCCGATGGAGCCGCACGCGGTCATCGCCCAATGGGAGCGCGACGGCTCGCTCACGCTCTATCACTCCACCCAGGCAGTAGCCTGGTCGCGCGAGCGCATCGCCAAGCTCTTCGGCATCGATGAGTCGCAGATCCGCATCGTCTCGCGCTATGTCGGCGGCGGCTTCGGCACGAAGGGATCGACCTGGCCGCATGTGACCTTGACCGCCCTGGCGGCGCGGTCGGTGAAGCGTCCGGTGAAGCTGGTTCTCACCCGGCGGCAGATGTACACCTCGAACGGCTATCGTTCGAAGACCATCCAGCATCTGAAGCTTGCCGCCGAGCGCTCCGGCAAGCTTCTCGCCATCCGGCATGACAGCGCAGCGCAGACGGCGGAGTTCGGCGAATGGGTCGAGCCCTGCGGCCTGCCGACCGAGATGATGTATTCCTGCGCCAACGTCGCCGTGACGCATCGCGTCGCGGCGATCAATGCCGGGACTCCGACCTTCATGCGTGCGCCCGGCGAGGCAAGCGGCATGGCAGCGCTCGAAGGGGCGATGGACGAGCTTGCCTATGCGCTCGACATGGATCCGCTCGAGCTGCGCCTCGTCAACTACGCCGAGCGCGACGAGCATGAGGGGAAGCCGTGGTCGAGCAAGTCGCTGCGCGAATGCTACCGCCGCGGCGCCGAGGCGTTCGGCTGGCAGCGCCGCTCGCGCGCGCCGGGCTCGATGCGCGAGGGCGAGATGCTGATCGGCTGGGGCATGGCGAGCTCGACATATCCGACGCACCGTTCGAAAGCGGGCGCTCGGGTGCGCGTCACCGCCGACGGGAGCGCCGTCGTCGCGAGCGCCACGCAGGATATCGGCACCGGCACCTACACCATCATGCAGCAGGTGGCGGCGGATGCTCTGGGATTGCCGGTCGAACGGGTGACCGCCGAACTCGGCGATTCCCGCTTTCCGGAGGCGCCGGTCTCCGGCGGTTCGCAGACCGCGGCGAGCGTGATGCCGGCGGTGGCGGCGGCGGCGCGCGCCGCGCGCGATGCGCTCATAGGGCTCGCGCTCGGCCTCAATGCCGGGCCGTTCGCGGGGCTGAAGCCCGGGGAGATCACCGCCGAAGAGGGAAGGCTCTACGCCGCGGCCGATCGCGGGCGCAGCATCGCCTTCGCCGAGGTATTGGCGCGCTCGGGGCGGAGCGCCGTCGAGACCACGGAGTCAGCCGATCCCGGCGATCTCAAGAAGCATTACTCCGCCCATGCCTTCGGCGCGCATTTCGTCGAAGTGCGGGTCGATCAGAGCCTGGGCGAGGTGCGCGTTCAGCGCTATGTCGGCGCCTTTGCCGCCGGCCAAATCCTCAATTCCAAGACGGCGCGCAGCCAGGTCATCGGCGGCATCGTCTACGGCATGGGCATGGGGTTCTTCGAGGAGACCGAGGTCGACCATCGCAGCGGGCGCATCGTCAACGCCAACATCGCCGAGTATCTCGTGCCGGTGAACGCCGATGTCCCGCAGATCGAGGTGCTGATGATCGACGAGCGGGATCCGCATGTGAATCCGCTCGGCATCAAGGGGATCGGCGAGCTGCCCATGGTCGGCGCGGCGGCGGCGATCGCCAACGCCGTCTTTCACGCGACCGGCAAGCGCGTCCGCGACTATCCGATCCGGATCGAGAAGCTGATGACGTGAGGTTGGGGGTCAGCCCGCCCCGTATCCCGGCGGCGGCACGAAGGCGCGGTGCTCGCGTTCCAAGAGACGGGCGAGCCGCAGGCAGGTGAGATCGCCGTATTGCGGGCCGATGATCTGCACGCCGCTCGGCAGGCCTTCCGGCGTGAGGATCGCCGGCGCCACCGTCGAGGGCAGGTAGAAGAGCCCCGAATAGCCGGCCCAGAAGAGCTGCTCGGCAATCGGCCGCGCTTTGCCGTTGACGATGAGGCTGCGGCTGAAGGGATCGCCTTCGTGGTTGTGCGGAAAGGCGGCGGTCGTCACCGCGGGGCAGATGAGCACATCCCAGTCGCGGAAGAACTCGGCCCATTTGAGCCGCATCTTGTGCCGCGTCTCGTTGCCGACAAGCCAGTCGCGGTGATGGAGGGTCGCGGCGCGGAGCGCTTGCGCCGCGCCGCCCTGATCGTCGGGTGCGAGCGCCGCCGCCTTTTCGAGATTGCTGCGGAACGCTTCGTCGGGCGTGCGGCCGGACATGGCCGCGCCGAGCAATGTCCGGAACAAGCGGTCGACCTCAACGGTGTCGATCGCCGGACGCGCCTTGTCGCTGAACTTGGCGCCGGCCTTTGCCAGGGTCTCGGCGACGCTCTGCACGCCAGCCTGCACCGCGCGATCGACCTCGGCATGCGGCACACTCAGCAGCACCGCGACGCGGAAATCGGCAAGCCGCTCCTGCCGCGGCTTCGGCAGCTCGAGGCGCCAGCCCGCACCGTCGACCTCATCGGGTCCCGCCATCGCCGCGAGCGCCACTTCGAGATCGGCGGCGCTGCGCGCCAGCGGGCCGATGACCGAGATGTCGGTGGCGGAGACGCGGCCGCCCAGCGCATGGCCGCGCGGCGACACCACGCCCCAGCTCGGCTTATGCGCGTAGACGCCGCAATAATGCGCGGGGTTGCGCAGCGAGGAGCCGATATCGCTGCCGGCCTCGAGGCCGGTGAGGCCGGCGGCGAGCGCCGCCGCCGAGCCGCCGGAGGAGCCGCCGGGCGTGCGGCTCGTGTCCCAGGGATTGCTGGTGGTGCCGTAGATGGCGTTGTAGCTCTGCCAATCGGCCAGCATCAGCGGCACGTTGGTCTTGCCGAACAGCACCGCGCCGGCGGCGAGCAGGCGATCGACGGCGAGCGCATTCCTGGCGGCGCTGCTGTTCTTGAATTCGGGCACGCCCCAGGTTGTGGGGAGGCCTGCGACGTCATAGGACTCCTTCACCGTCAGCGGCACGCCATGGAGCGGCCCCCAGACCTCGCCGCGCGCCAGCGCCTCATCGGCCGCATCGGCGCGCTGCCGCGCGCTCTCCAGGGTGGTCGCAATAACCGCGTTGAGCTTGCCGCTATAGCGCTCGACCCGCTTCAGATAGAGCTCCAGCAGCTCGCGGCAGCCGATGCGCTTGGCGCGGATCTCGGCCGCCAGTTCCAGCGCCGAGCGAAAAGGCAGGTCGGTCATGGCGGTCGCTCCCGGTCTCAGATGTTGCCGCGCTCGGCATGCACGCGGCGAACCATTGCATCGAACATCAGCCGCGCCGTCGTACCGGCGGCGAAATTGCGCGCGTCCTGCGTCGCCGCGCGCTGCACCTCCTCGGCGATGGCGATCTCGACGCCGGCCATTGCGCGGGTCTGGCACTGCACCTCGCAGGCGCGCTGCAGCGACCAGAGCCAGCGGAAGGCGCGCGGCACGTCCTCGCCCACCACCAGCAGGCCATGATTGCGCAGGATGAGCACATCCTTGTCGCCGAGGCTCCTGACGAGCCGCGGCTGCTCCTCCTCATGCACCGAGATGCCTTCGAAATCGTGGTAGGCGACGCGGCCATGGAACATGGCGCCGTAGAAATTGTCGTGCGACAGCCCCTCGGCCTTGCAGGCGACGGCGATGCCGGCGGTGGTGTGGACATGCATGATGCAATGCGCATTCTCGCGCGCGCGATGAATGGCGCTGTGGATGATGAAGCCCGCGGGATTGACCGGATGCGCGCTCGGCCCCGCCGGATTGCCGTCGAGATCGATCTTCACCAGATTCTCGGGCGTTACTTCCTCGTACATCAGGCCGAAGGGGTTGATGAGGTAGTGCCGCTCGGGGCCGGGCACGCGCAAGGTGATGTGGTTGAAGATTGCCTCGCCCCAGCCGAGATGGGCGAAGAGCCGGTAGCAATCGGCGAGCTCCTGACGCAGCCGCCATTCCTCTTCGCCGATGCGCGTAGCGCTCATGACTTCACTCCTTGGCGCCGCCCAGCCGCTCCTTGACCACCGCCGGGATCGGCGCCGCCTTGATGCGCTGGGGATCGTCGGGATGGGGGATGGCGCAGATGCGCAGCTCCGAGCCTTCCACCAGCAGCGTGCCGCCGCGCAGCATGCGGTGGCGCACGCTGAAGGTCTTGGCGCCCCATTCCGCGACCAAAGCCTCGCATTCGAGATCGTCGCCGAAGGCGGAGGAGCCGCTGAAGCTCGCCTTGGCCTCGAGCAGCGGAAATCCCTTGAGCCCGTGCTCGCGATAAAGCTGCGGCAGCGACAGGCCCACCTCCTCGAACAGCACCGCCGTGCCCGAGTCGAACCAGCGGAAGTAGTTGGGATAGAAGACGATGCCGGCAGGATCGCAATCGCCCCATTCGACCCGGATGCGGCGTCGGCTGATGAACATGCGAAATGGGCCTCCGGCTGAGCTCGGCTGCGCGAAGCGGCAGTCTAGCCGTCCCGGATGCGGGGGTCTAATCCGCGAGGGCGAACTCCGGCTTTACGGGGGACGCTTTCGGGCTCATCGTGCTCCTGGCCGCGCAAGAATGCCTCGCGGCAGAGGAGAGATCACGTGCAGGTCAAATCGCTCTTCGGACGATTGCCGGCCAGACAGGCTCCAGGCGCATGCGGCGCGTTCTGATGACCGGGGCCGCCGGCGGCATCGGCCGCCGGCTTCGGCAGCTGCTGCGCGGCGTCTATCCGGAGCTGCGGCTCTCCGACCGCGCGGCGATCGGCGAACTGGCGCAAGGCGAAAGCTTCATCGGTGCCGATCTTGCCGATCTCGCGGCGGTCGAGAAGGCGGTCGCCGGGGTGGAGGGGATCATCCATCTCGGCGGCATGGCGGTGGAGAACGACTGGAGCGTCATGCTCGAGAGTAATATCGTCGGGACATATAATCTCTTCGAGGCGGCGCGCCGGCACGGCGTCGAGCGCGTCGTCTTCGCGTCCTCGAACCACGCCATGGGCTTCTATCGCCGTCGCCGGCGGATCGGCACCGATGCCCTGCCGCGGCCGGACACGCGCTATGGGGTGAGCAAGGTCTTCGGCGAGGCGCTGGGCGCGCTCTATGCCGACAAGCATGGGCTGGCGGTGCTCTCGATCCGCATCGGCAACGTCGATGAAAAGCCGGTCGATCTGCGACGGCTCAGCATCTGGATCCATCCCGAGGATCTGGCGCAGCTCGTGCGCATCGGGCTCGAGCATCCCGGGCTTCGCTATGAGACCGTCTACGGCGCCTCCGACAATGCGCGCGGCTGGTGGGATAACGCCGCCGCTTTCCGCCTCGGTTACCGACCGCGCCATCGCGCCGAGGACCACCGCGAGGCGGCGCTCGCGGCACAGGCGAAGCTTGCGCCCGATCCCATCGGCGATCTCTTCCAGGGCGGCAGCTTCTGCGCCATGGAGTTCACCGGCACGCCGGAGGATCGCGGAAACTGATCTCTTGAGGGTGATTTGTTCGCGGCCAGGGCTTTTCCCGCCGGGGCGCAATGCTCCATAATTCGAGCGCAATCATCCGTGTGGGCTCGAATGCATCAATCTCCCTGGGTTCCGGCAATGGCAGTGGGCGTGGCCCGGTTCGACGAGGACCACAAGGAGCTCTTTTCGCATCTCTCAGAAATCGAGCGGGCCTTGGAGTTGCGCGCCTTCGATGATGCTGACCGGATCTGCCGGTCTCTGTTGGCGCTCGGAGCTCAACATACCGCCGAGGAAGAGGCGTTTCTGCGTGGCATCGGCTATCCGGGCGTCGTCACCGTGCTGCAGGCGCACCAGGCCTTGCAGACGGAATGTCGGCGTCTGCAGGAGCTGATAAACCAGAAATCCGAAGAGGCGGGCGCTTTCGTGGCAGCGCTGAATGGCGTCCTGGTTTCATACCTGCTGCGCAGCGACATCAACTTCAAGAGTTTCGTGCAGGAGTTGCGCGATCTGGGCCGCTTGAAGTAGCGCCCGCCTCGTTCTTTGCGTCAGACCTGATCGTAATCCAGCACGATGCGCTTCGTCTTCGCATGCGACTGGCAGGTGAGGACGAAGCCGGCCTCGAGCTCCCAGGGCTCGAGCGAGTAGTTGCGGTCCATTGCCACCTCGCCTTCGACGAGGCGGGCGCGGCAGGTGCAGCACATGCCGCCGCGGCAGGAATAGGGGAGCTCGAGCCCGGCGGCGAGCGCGGCGTCGATTACCGTCTCGCCTTCGGCGATCGGAAAGCGGTGCCGGATGCCATCGAGCATCGCCTCGGCCTCGGCGACCAGCGTGCGCGGCGCGGGCGCGGGGCCGGGGCAAGCGGGCCGCGGCACCACCGCACCGTCGACGACGAAGCGCTCGACATGGAGCCGTTCCTTCGGCATTCCCATACCGAGCAGCGTCTCCTCCGCCGTCTCGATCAGCGCGGCGGGCCCGCAGAGAAAGGCGTGATCGATCTGGTTCGCCGGCGCCGTGCCGTGCAGGAAGAGGGCGAGCTTCTCCGCATCGATGCGGCCGCTCAGCGCCGGCACGTCCTGCGCCTCGCGGCTCAGCACATGCGTCACCGCAAGCCGGCCGAGGAAGCGGTCCTTCAGATCCTCGAGCGCTTCGCGGAAAAGGATGCTCTGCGTCGTCCGGTTGCCATAGAGCAGGACGAAGCGGCTCTTAGGCTCGCGGGCGAGCACGGTGCGGATGATCGACAGCAGCGGCGTGATGCCGGAGCCGGCGGCGATGCCGAGATAGAGCCGCGACGCGCCGGGCACGAGCGGGGCGGTGAAATGGCCGGAGGGCGTCATCACCTCGAGCATATCGCCGGGCTTGAGCCGCTCATTGGCGAAGGTCGAGAAGACGCCGCCCTCCTGGCGCTTCACCGCGATCCTGAGCTCGCCGTCATCGAGGCCGGAGCAGATCGAGTAGGAGCGCCGCACTCCAAGGCCCTCGGAAGGGTGCTTTACCGTGACGTGCTGACCGTGCTGAAAGCGGTAGGAGGGCGCGAGCTCCGCTGGCACCGCAAAGGCGATCGACACCGCCTCCGGCGTCTCGCGCCGGACTTCGGCGATGGTGAGACGATGGAATTGCGGCGTCGTCGGCCGGCTCGCGGGTTCCTGCGCTAGTGGCATTTGAAATAGTCGAAGGGCTCGCCGCAGGAGCGGCAGCGATAGAGCGCCTTGCACGCGGTCGAGCCGAATTCGGCGAGCCGCTCGGTCTCGGCCGAGCCGCAGCGCGGACAGGCGATCTGATCGGCGGCGAAGAGGGCGCGGCGCGAAGCGGCGCCGGCAGGCGGCGCGATGCCGAAATCGGCGAGCTTTCGCCGTCCTTCCGCGGTGAGCCAGTCGGTGGTCCAGGCCGGCGAGAGCACGGTCGAGATGCGGAATTTCTCGATGCCCGCCGCGCGCAAGGCAAGCTCGAGCTCCAGCTCGATGACCCGCATCGCCGGGCAGCCCGAATATGTCGGGGTGATGTCGATCTCGACCGTGTCGCCGGCGATGCGGATGTCGCGCAGCACGCCGAGATCGACGAGATTCAGCACCGGGATCTCGGGATCGACGACATGTGCCGCCGCCCTCCGCGCGCGTTCGCGCAGTTCGGCCGTGCTCACCAGCTTGCTCCGGGATAGGCCCGCTGCAGGAATTGCAGGCTCGCCAGCAGATGGCCCAGATGCTCGGAATGCCGCCCGGATCTTCCGCCGCTCTGCATCCAGCCATAGGTAGGCTGCTTCAGCTTCGCTTCGGCGATGACCGCTGCCACCGACCGCTGCCATTCCGGCCGCAGAGCGGCAGGATCGGGCGCGATGCCATCGGCGATCAGCCGGTTCTCGACGGCGTCGCGCTCGAAAACCTCGCCGGTATAGGGCCAGAGCTCGTCGAGCGCGGCCTGGGCGCGACGATGGCTTTCCTCCGTGCCGTCGCCGAGCCGGATCAGCCATTCGCCGGCGTGGCGCAGATGATATGCGGCTTCCTTCTCGGCCTTGGCGGCGATCGCCGCGAGCATTTCGTCGCGCGAGCCGGCGAGCGCTCGCCAGAACGGGTGGGCGAAGGCGGAATAGAGGAGCTGCCGCGCCGTCGTCCGGGCGAAATCGCCGTTCGGCTGCTCGACCAGCAACAGGTTGCGATACTGGCCGGCGTCGCGGCGATAGGCGAGATCGTCCTCGCTCCGTCCCTCGCCCTCGATCTCGGCGGCATAGGCGTAAAGCGACCGCGCCTCGCCGATGAGGTCGAGCGCGAGGTTGCCGAGCGCCAGCTCCTCCTCGAGCAGCGGCGCATGGCCGACCCACTCCGAGAGGCGATGTCCGAGGATCAGCGCGCTGTCGGCAAGCCTGAGCGTATAGTCCTGCAGCGCCGGCGTCGCGGCGGCTCCCTCACATGTTCCCGACATCGTCGGGCACTTTGTAGAAGGTCGGGTGGCGATAGATCTTCGAGGCCGTCGGCTCGAACATCATGTCCTTTTGCGCGGGATCGGAGGCGGTGATCGCGTCCGACGGCACGACCCAGATCGAGAGGCCTTCGCCGCGCCGGGTATAGACGTCGCGCGCCGCCTGCAGCGCCATTGCGGCATCGGCGGCATGGACCGAGCCCACATGTCGGTGCGCCAGCCCGCTGCGCGAGCGGATAAACACCTCCCAAAGCGGCATCGGTGTCTCGCTCATTCGGCGGCTGCCTGCATCCGCCGCTTCTCGGCATAGGCGATCGCCGCCTCGCGCACCCAGCGCCCGCCTTCATAGGCTTCGCGCCGCTGCGCCAGGCGCTGGTGGTTGCAGGGCCCGTTGCCGGCAAGCACGTTGCGGAACTCCGCCCAGTCGATGGCGCCGAAGCGCCAATGGCCGGGCTCTTCTTCGAAGCGAAGCTCGGGATCGGGGAAGGTGAGGCCGAGGAAATGTCCCTGCGGCACGGTGGCGTCGACGAATTTCTGGCGCAGCTCGTCATTGCTGAAGCGCTTGATCTTCCAGCGCAGCGACAGGTCCGAGTGCTGCGAATCCGCATCCGGCGGACCGAACATCATCAAGCTCGGCCACCACCAGCGGTCGAGCGCGTCCTGCGCCATCGCCTTCTGCTCCGCCGTGCCGCGACAGAGGGTCAGCATGATCTCGAAGCCCTGGCGCTGATGGAAACTCTCCTCGCGGCAGATGCGGATCATGGCGCGGGCATAGGGGCCGTAGGAGCAGCGGCAAAGCGGGATCTGGTTCATGATCGCCGCGCCGTCGACGAGCCAGCCGATGGCGCCGATATCCGCCCAGCTCAAGGTCGGGTAGTTGAAGATCGAGGAGTATTTCGCTTTCCCCGCGAGGAGCTGCTCCATCATCTCCTCGCGCGTGATGCCGAGCGTCTCGGCGGCGGCGTAGAGATAGAGGCCGTGCCCGCCTTCGTCCTGCACCTTGGCGAGGAGCGCCGCCTTGCGCCTGAGGCTTGGCGCGCGGGTGATCCAGTTGCCCTCGGGCAGCATGCCGACGATCTCGGAATGGGCATGCTGCGAGATCATGCGGATGAGGGTGCGCCGATAGGCTTCGGGCATCCAGTCGTTGGGCTCGATCTTGTCCTCGGAGTCGATGCGCGCCTGGAAAGCCGCGAGCTTTTCGGCCGGCTCCGGAGCGGCGCGATCCTCATCCTTCCCGTGCAGCAAGCCCTGCGTATACATGCGGATAATATATCACCGAAAATCGGCGATTACAGTGAATTTCTGTAACATATTGTGGGCCCGGTTCGGCGGATCGCTGCGGCAGCCGCTGCGGCTAGGACCCCGCGGCCGGCACCCGGCGAGGGGGCAGCGAGAGGCGGCCCGGACGGGAGCGCCAGAGCGCGAAGCCGGCCATCAGCATCCAGCCGAGGCCGTTGACCGCCACCTGGGTCGGCAGGGAGTGCGAGCGGGTGGCGATGTAGATGCTCGCCAGCAGAGAGAGCACCGCTCCCAGAGAGAAGACCTCCAGGGAATGCCGGCCGCAAAGCTGGATCGTCTTGCTCCAGCCGCTACGAAGGAATGCGGCGTCGCGCGGCAGGTAGCAGGCGACGAGATAGGCCACCGCGAGGAAATGAATAAGACGCAGCCAGTGCATATTCGGCTGCATGCGAACCGTGTGCAGGTACCGTCCGAGATCGGTTGCGGCCGTCGGCACATGGGCGAAGACAAGGCCGCTATGCGCCACGACGCTCGCGGCGATGTTGCCCGCGACGACAATCCAGCACAGCAGCTTGAGTCCGCGCGCCAAGCGAACTGTCGGCGTCTCCCCGTAACAGTGCAGACCGGCGAAGAGGCCGATGACAAACAGCAATTGCCATCCCAGGGGGTCGAAATCCCAGCCCTTCATGGGCCGCGCGGTGGGGAAATCCCACCCGAAGCTTGTTGCGGTGAGCCACAGCAGCACGCTGAGGGACAGTGTCAGGACTGGCTTGCGGGAGAGCGCGACGACCAGCAGCGGTGCGGCGGCGACGAGCGGCAGGTAGAGCGGCAGGATCCCGAGAAGCCCCGGTGAGTAGGCGAGAGCCGCTGCGGCAAGGAAGCTGTGCGCCGGCGCGGTGGTCATCGCTTCATAGCCGTCGTCGTAGACGTAGCCGCTTGCGTGCGAGATCACGATGGTGGCGGCCGCGACCGCCAGATAGGCGAGATAGATTTGCCGAACGCGGCGGAATGCCCGGCGCTGGGCGGCACCGAAGCCCGCCCCGGCGATGAGCTTGCGATAAAGCAGCGCCGAAGAGACACCGGAAAGAAAGACGAAGATCTCGGCCGCCGTCGAGAAGCCCAGCGCGTGATAGGTGAAGTAGCGGACGAGATTGCCGGAAATATGATCGGCAAAGATCATCCACAGCGCCAGGCCGCGGAGGAAGTCGATTCGAAGGTCGCGCGTCTCGCTCACCCCTCGGGGCCTCCGCCGGGCAGGGATGGTGGCCGGGTGAGCGAACGTTCAATCTGCGATTGGGTTCCAGGTCTGCGGAGGCACGCTGCGGCACCGCAGGGCTTGCGCCTGGGCATCGCGCTCTCGGCGCGGTGGCAGTTCCGTTCGGGCTAGCAAACGGGCGGTTCAGCCCCCAAATGAAGGGCAGACGCGACCCTGCCCCTGGCTCACCCATGAACGATAATAGTGCGATGTATACCCTGCTGCGGCAGGCCGCCGATCCGGCGGCGGCGGCAGCTATTGAGCGGCTGATCGAGTCCGGTTCCGACCGGGACCTCTGCCGCATCAATGTCCTCGCCTTTGCCGCCAAGACCGGCGTCGATGAGGAGCAGGCGCTCGCCGCCTTCCTGCATGCGGCCCGGATCGGGCTCTTCGAATTGTCCTGGAACGTGCTCTGCCCGGCCTGCGGCGGCGTGCTCGATGCGAGCACGACGCTCAAGAGCATCGACCGGGTCGAATACGCATGCGGCCTTTGCGCCGCGGGCTACGAGCCGACGCTCGACGAGATGATCGAGGTGACGTTCACGGTGAGCCCGCGGGTGCGCGGCATCGCCGCGCATACGCCGAGCGCGCTGCCCTTCGCCGAGTATATGCGTCAGGTCTTCTGGAGCTCCGGTGTCGATCTGCCCGACGATGTCGGAGAGCTGATGGAGGAGGTGACAATCGAATCGCTGGAGCTGCCGCCGGGGGAAAAAGCGATCCTGGCGATCAATCTGCCGGCGGAGTTCGTTATCCTGTTCGACCCGGTGACGCACGGGACGCTGTTCCTCGACGTCAAGGGCGAACCGACGCGCGAGCGGCAGAACGTGTCGCTGGCGCTCAATTCGGTGCGCGCTCCCACCGGGACCACTGAGCTTCGTCCGGGCCCGCTGCGCGTCTCGCTCGAGAACCGCACCAGCCAGCGCGTCCTGCCGGCGCTGTGGATCGCCAACGACAAGCTGCATGCCCTGCTCGGGCGCCGCCGGCCGTTCATCACGGCCAAGCGCCTCCTCACCAATCAGGTCTTCCGGGACATATTCCGCACCGACACGCTCGATGTCGATCAGCGCCTCAAGATCACCAGCCTCACCTTCCTTTTCACCGACCTCAAAGGCTCGACGCAGCTCTATGATCGCGTCGGCGATCTCGTGGCCTTCGAGCTGGTCAAGTCGCATTTCCGCGCGCTCACGGATATCGTCGCCGCCGAGACGGGTGCGGTGGTGAAGACGATCGGTGATGCGGTGATGGCGACGTTTCCGACGCCCGATCGCGCGGTGGCGGCGGCGCTGCGCATGCGCGACGCGATGCGCCGGCTCAACGACGAGCGCCGCAGCGAGGATCTGCTGCTGAAGATCGGCATACACGAGGGACCGTGTCTCGCCGTGGTGCTGAACGATCGCCAGGACTATTTCGGGCAGACCGTCAACATCGCCTCGCGCGTGCAGAACCTCGCGGTCTCGCGCTCGATCCTGGCGAGCGGTGCGGTGGTGCAGGACCCGAAATCGGCCGCCCTGCTGCGCAGCAACGGGCTGACGCCCGTCCCCCGTGACGAGCGGCTGCGCGGCATCGGCGATGCCGTGGCGGTTTACGATATCCCTTAGACGCCGCACCAGGCTCCTAGGGAAAGCGCCGCCGGAAACCCGCATCGGGCCTCGGCAGCTTGCCGTTCTCGCCTTCGAGATGGTCGTCGATCCAATGCTCGGCCGGTCCTGCGAGCGCGCGGTAGAGGTCGCGCGCGGCGGCATAGGCGTCGCGTCCCGGCCAGTCCGCCGGCAGCAGCTCCGCCGGCAGCATCGGATCGCGCAGCAGGACGCGGCGGTAATCGTGGATCAGCATCAGCCGCGCCAGCAGCGCGTCGAGCGGCGCAAGATCGACGCCACGCTCGACCGCCCGCCGCAGCTCTGCGAATTGGCCGAGGAAGTGCCGCCAGCCGCGCGCCAGTGCATTGAGATCCCAGCAACGCGCCATCAGATCGGCCTGCAGTCCCGGCGGCGCCGCGAGCACCGTCTTGCCGGCAATCGCCAGCGGCCGCGACGCGGGCGGCAGGTCGCCGATCACCGAGGCGAGCGAGGCGAGGTCGGGGGCGGGGTGCAGCATCAGGCCCGGCGACAGCGTGCCGAAGCCGAGCCACCCCAGCTCCTGCGCGAGTGGGCCGCGCGCCGCGCCTCCCGGCAGCATCAGGAGGTGCCATGCGCCGCGCCAGCGCCGGGGTGGGCCAGCATAGATGCGCCGGGTCGCTTCGTCGAAGCGATGCTGCCCCGTCTCGGTCGGCCGGTAGAGGCTGCGCCTGCCGCGCCGCTCGGCCGCAAGCCAGTGATCGGCGACGAGCCGCGACAGCGCCGTGCGGACCTGGCTGTCGTTGAGCGAGAAGTGCCGCAGCAGCGCGAGGAGCCCGGCGAGCTGCACCGCACCGCCGCGCGGCAGCAGCGCATCGCCGAACACCGTGACGATGAGCGAGCCGGTGCGCATCGGCCGGCGCGCGGCGAAACGCTCTAGCAGCCGCTTCACGGGATCGGTGGCAGTACTCGCTCGCGCGCCGGGCCCGGGCAACGTCTGCCGCGTCCGCGCGATCCTCGACCCCACCCCGTCCTCCAGCGCCGCCTCGCTCCGCCGCACTTTATCCGACGAGGCGGAGATGCAGAAGCGGCGCGGTTCAGCCTTTGACGCCGCCCATGGTGAGTCCGGCGGTCATGCGCCGGCGGAAGGCGTAGTAGATCGCCACCGGCGGCAGCGCATAGACGATGGCCGTCGCCATCATGTAGTTCCACGGCGCTTCGTCGCTGTTGAGGAATTGCGCCAGCGCGACCGGCACGGTCATGCTCCGCTTCGAGGACAGCAGCAGGAACTGATAGAGGTATTCGTTCCAGGCGAGCAGCAGCGCATAGGTGCCGATCGCCACCAACGCCGGCGCCATCAGCGGCAGATAGATGCGCAGATAGACCTGGAGCGGCGAGGCGCCGTCGATGCGCGCCGCCTCGTCGAGCTCGAGCGGAATGCTCGCGCCGTATTGCTGGAAGATGAAAATGGCGTAGGGCGTGGCGAAGGTCACCTCGGCGGCGATGACCGACCAGAGATTATTCGAGAGACCGTAGATCTGCATGATCCGATAGAACGGGATCGCCAGGAAGGACGCCGGGATGACATAGGTCAGCAGCGCGGCGTTGCTGACCAGCCAGCCATGGCGGATGCGCATGCGGCCGATCGAGAAGCTCGCCAGCGAGCCGATGAGCAAAGTGAAAAAGACCGTGGCGATGCCGATATAAAGGCTGTTGCCGAATTGGTGCCAGAAATACTCGAGATACCAATAGCCCTGAGTGATGACGATCCAGAAGCTCTCCACCGAGGGCTTCTTGGGCCAAATGTCATTGGTGAAGACGTCGCCATGCGGTTCGAGCGCCACTATGACGATGTTGTAGATCGGCGCCAGCGTCCAGATCAGGACGACGAGGCCAAGCACGATCGCTCCTGCCTCGGTAAGCGCGCGGCGCAGCCGATATCGGCGGATCTGCCGAAGCGGCGGCGAGGTTGCAAGCCCGGCGCTCACAGTCTCACCTCCGTGGTGCGCAGCTTGCGCATCAGCAGGATCACCAGCGGAATCATCAGCGGCAGGGCCGACATCACCGCCGCCACACCGAGATCCGGCCTGCCGACCTCGAAGGCGTCGCGGATGCCCAGGGTCGCCAGCACATGGGTCGACAAGGCCGGTCCGCCGCCGGAGACGAAATAGACGGTATTGAAGTCGCCGAGGGTGAAGATGGTCGAGAGCAGGGTACAGATGAGATAGAGGTTGGCGAGCAGCGGGAAGGTGACGTAGACGAAGCGCCGTGGCCCGGAAGCGCCGTCGACATCGGCCGCCTCGTAGAGCTCCTGCGGGATCGCCATCCGCCCCGCCAGCAGGATCACCGTCCAGAACGGCATCCATTTCCAGATGTGAGAGGCGATGACCGAACCCAGCGCCAGCCAGCGCGAGGTCTCGAGCCAGCCCGGCCCGTCGATGCCGAACGCGGCCCAGAGCGCGTTGTTGAGCAGGCCCCATTGCCCGTTCAGCATCCAGTGGATCGAGATGAAGGCGGGAAGCGCCGGCACGGCCCAGGGCAGCACGTAGACCAGCAGCAGCGCCTTCACCCACCAGCGCCGCCGCATGAAGAAGCCCGACAGCATCAGCGCGCCGAACATCTTCAAATTCACGGCGACGGCGAGATAGATCACCGTGTTGACCACGGTGCGCTGATAGATCGGGTCGGCGAAGAGCTCGGCATAGAGGCTCGGCTGATGGCCAAGCCAGAGGCCGTAGACGACGGGGTAGGCGACGAAGGCGAGGAAGAGGGCGGCATAGGGCACGAGGAAGGCGAGTGCCCAGGTGAATTCCGAACCCTGCAGCCCGGCGTGCCAGGCGCGCCGGCGCCATCGCAAGCTGGGAAGGGCGGCGGGAACCGCCCGTGCGCTGCGCAGGACCTGGGCACTGGGCATGACGGCCTCTCAGCTCTGGACGATGGGGTAGCGCGCGAGCACCTCGCCGATGCTCTTGAGGGCTTTGTCGGCGGCGGCCTGAGGCGTCATGCCGCCATGGATCACGTCGGCGCTGGCGACGCCCCAGATCTGCCGGGCATTGCACTCGGCGTAACCGGGATTGAACACCGTGTAGCTCGGCACCGTCGGTGTCAGCAGTCCCTCGCGCGCATAGGTCGAGCGGTGCTGGTCCTTGGGGTCGAGCCAGAAGGGGTCGCTCTTCACCAGCTCGGGCATCGGCGGCAGCCAGCGGCCGAGGCCCTGCTTCAGGTATTCGTTGATAACCTGCGGCTGGATCACGTATTTGATGAAGTCCTTCGCGACTTCGACATTGCGAGCGCCCTTGGGGATGAAGGCGCCGCCGACGCCGAGCTGGGCCGCAATGGGTTTGCCGGCATTGTCGAGCGGCAGCGGCATGGTGACGATGTCGTTGTACTGGGCCTTGTCGTGATAGAGCGCGACCTCGGTCGAGATGGTGCCGTCGAGATCCATGATGATCTGCTTGGCATGGAAAGCGTTGTTGTCGTCGGCATCGCTCCAGCTCACCGCTCCGGGCGGGACATAGCCTTCCTTATAGGCGGTGGTGATGTAGGTGAGCGCCTTGATCACCGCCTCCTTCACCTGGGGATCGTCGAGATGCGGCGCTCCGTCCTTGGTGACGATGCCGTTGCCGCCATAGGCGATGAGGAAATGGTGGAAGGTGTTGTTGCCGTCGGCCGGACCGGCCGTTGTCGCCTGGATGCCCTGCGCGTAGACGCCGCGCATGCCCTGGTCGCGCAGCTTCTTCTGCATCGGCTTGAAGAAGTCCCAGAATGCGTCCCAGGTCTTCGGCGCGTCCGACAACTTGTAGCCGGCCTTCTCGACCAGCGAGCTCCAGATGTGGAAGGGGAGCACCGCCACCTTGTAGGGGGCGTAGTAGACCGCGCGCTTTTTGCTGACGCTGTTGTAGTACTGCGAGGCGAGATAGGCTGTCGGATGGTATTTCGCCTTCTCCGGCTCGACGATCTCGGTGATGTCGAGGAGCTTGTCGTGCCAGGCATTCTGCGGCACCACGGCGAAGTCGGCGATGTCGTGGGTGAGCACGTCCGGGACGTCGCCGCTGGTCAACGCCGAGACGATCTTCTGCATCAGCGGCGCGAAGGGGACCAGGCTGTAATCGATCTTGTTGCCGCTCGCCTTCTCGTAGTCGGCGACCATGCGGCGGAAGGAGGCGTCCTCCTCGGGAACGAAGCCCTGCGTCCACCAGACGGTGGCGGTCTTCGCTTCGGCTCGGGCGATAAAGGGCCGGGCCAGCGCGCCGGCGGTGGCCAATCCCAGAGATGTCCGAAGCACTGCGCGCCGGCTCAGCCTGCTCATCGTCTTCCTCCCCTCGATTGGGCGGTGCCGGATCCCGATCCGGCCCGCGCCTTGTCGTGGCGGCGCCACGCCCGCCGCTGGGCGAGTTTCAAATCGCGCTGCCGGGCTAGTCGGCGCGCTCCTTCCAACGAAAAGCGGTTCCGGCGCGAAAATTCTGGTTTGCCTGGGCGCCGGCTCCAGGCATCCGATCCGCCATCGAATCGCGGCCGCGGCGGTCTCTATCTCCGCGGCACGACTTCGACCGCTGGGGATCGCTCCCGACGTGGGAGCATTGCATTCAGTGTATAGTCAACATGCGAAAATGTCGCTGGCTTTTTGGACAGCAATCTTGCCGCAACAACGGTCACCATCGCCCGCGGATGCTCGCGCCGCGGCGGTGCCCGCGAGCAGCAGAGGGAGAGGACAAATGAACGCCGACGCCAAGAAAACGGTGCTGCGCATGATCCCCTACGGCATCTATGTGCTCACCGCTAACGACGGGAAAGGCAATATCGCCGCCGCGACGGTGAACTTCGTGACCCAAAGCTCCTTCGCGCCGCCGCTGGTGGTGGTTGGCGTCAAGGCCGA
>DATNDG010000190.1:0-4914 GCA_035553515.1 Allostellaceae bacterium
GCGGCCGGCGTCGTCTGCGAGACCGTGCATGTCGAGCAAGGTCCGCCCTATCTCGCCATCATCGAGACCGCGCAGGCGAAGGGCTGCGATCTCATCGTCATGGGCTCGCATGGACGCGGCGGCGTCGCGGCGCTGGTGATCGGCAGCCACACCATGAAGGTGCTCACGCACAGCAGGATCCCGGTGCTCGTCTACCGCTGAACCGGGCGCGCGCTCACACCACGGCGTAGCGCGCGAGGAAGAGCGCAAATCCGGCAATCCAGGCGACGCCCGCGGCCAGGATCGCTTCGCCGGCAAGCGTCGGCAGAACCATTGGTCCCAGCACGCGCAGCACCGCCGCCGCGACGATGCAGGCAAATGCGACGCTCGTCGCGGCGTCGGTTTCGAGCGGCAGCCGCGCCTGCGAGCGGGTGAGGCGCACCATCATGCCGAGCGTCAGCGAGCCCGCGGCGCCGATGGTGATGCCGTGCAGCGCGTCGCCCGGTGCGATCCAGGGTGTGAGCAGCGCCAGGCCGAAGAGCGCCAGGCCAAGTACGAGCCAGGCAAAGCCCAGATGGAGGATGAGCAGCAGCGGCCGGCCGAGCACGGCGCCGGTTCGCCAGCCGGCAAGACGCCAGGCTTGCAGCGCGGCCGCCAGCAGCGCAGCACCTCCGGCGAGCCGCGGCCATCCCGCCGTGTCGGCGGCGATGAGCAGCAGCAGCGCCGCGACCGAAGCCGCCTCGAGCCCGGCATGGCGCGGCGCGCGCAGCGGGATCAGCATCGCCCGCGTATAGCCGGGCACGAGGCGGCCGGCGATGACGGCTATCATCAGCGCGATGAGCTCGACGGCGAGCCGCAGGCTGTGCTCCGCGCCGCCGGGAAAAATCCCGAGCGCGTCGAGCCAGAAGGCGAGATCAGCCGCGGCGAGCGCGAGCAGCAGGGCGGGAAAGCCGGCTGTCGGCCATTTCGGCCGGCGCCAGAAGGGTGGATCGCGCAGCAACGCCAGCGCCGGCAGATAGGCAAGATCGAGCGCCGCCCCGGCGACGCCCGGCGTCGCGAGCGTCACTGCGATCGCAACGCGACCGGCGAGCCAGAGACCGAAGAGCGCCCAAACCCGCCAGCCGCGCGTGGTGGTCAGCAAAAAGCCCGACAGCACCGCCACGAGATAGCCGAAGATCATCGCATGCGCGTGCCAGAGCGCCAGCGGCAACGGGCCGCTCTCCGGGAACCCGCCGGAGAGCGCCCAGAGCCACCATGAGATCGCCAGCCCGGCATAGCAGGCCGTGCCGAGGAAGAAGGGTCGAGAGCCGCGCATCGCCGCGACCATGCCACAAGCGGCAGTCGCGCGCGAACTCGGAGGCTCAGGCGCTTTGGCGCCTCACGCCGCCGGCATCAGCCCGCGCGCGGCCAGGATCGCTTCGGCCTCGGGCGAGAACTCGGCCGCCGGCTGATCGCCGCCGATCACCACCAGCAGTACGCCCTTCTTGCCCGGGGGCGCGGAGAGGCAATGGAACTGCCGCTGCATCTGCGGCGGCACGGAGATCGTGTCGAGCCGGTCGAGATCAACGAAGTCGTTGCCCTTGTCGCCTTCCCAGGTGACGCGCCAGACGCCTTCCATCGGCATGAAGGTCTCGTTGGTGTCGTGATTGTGCATCATCACGCCCTTGCCGGGCTCTGCCTCGACGAAGGCGACGCCGAAGCCCGCCTTCAGATGGCTGATGGTGGGCTTCGCCTTGTCGCCCACCGGCGAATAGGCCTTGACGTCGGAGGAAGCCTCGGGCGGCGCGAAGCCGATGACGTTGACGAGGGTGCGCTCATAGCCGGGCACATCGCAATCCGGCAGGCTGCGATCGGCGCGATAGAGATCCTTGTAGCGCGCGACGCATTTCATCATCGCCTCGCGGGTGGGCTTGGTCACCGGAATCGGCATGGCTCCTCCCTTTCGCCCCTGGGGCGTGGTTCACCCAAGTATGGCAGGGCGGGCGGCGCGGGCAAGAGCGGCCGCGGCGGAGCTGCGTCAATGATGTACATCGTTGAGAATTTTTTCCGCTCCCTCATTGACGCAGTGTCGGGGCGCGGACGCAGTGCCGTGGCGCGCGCGGCATCGGGACCCGCGCTCATTCTAGCATTGCACCCCATGCGGTTGCGTTTTGCCGTGCGCCGCCCTACGCCTTTTCCAAGGGAGGGCGCTCCATGCCGAAGCTGCTGAGCAAGGCGCAAATCGAGCGGTATCGCGAAGAGGGCTTCGTTGCGCCGGTCCGGGTGATGCCGAAGGCGGAGGCGCTGGCGCTCCGGGCGCAGCTCGAGCGCTTCGAGCGCGACACCGGCGCGCCGCTCAAGGGCGATCTCCGCCACAAGCCGCATCTCCTCTTCACCTGGCTCGCGGCGCTGGTGCGCCATCCGCGCATCCTCGACGCGGTCGAGGATCTCTACGGGCCCGACCTCCTCTGCTGGTCGAGCAGCTTCTTCATCAAGGAGCGCGAGAGCCCGGCCTTCGTCTCCTGGCACCAGGATTCGACATATTGGGGGCTCGACCGGCCGGATGTGGTTTCCGCCTGGGTCGCCTTCACGCCGGCCAACACCGGAAACGGCGCGATGCGCGTGCTGCCCGGCAGCCACCGCTTCGACCAGGTGGCGCATCGCGACACCTTCGCCAAGCACAACCTGCTGACGCGCGGCCAGGAGGTCGCCGTCGAGGTCGATGAGCGGCAGACCGTGCCGCTCGAGCTCGAGCCCGGCGAGATGTCGCTCCACCATGTGCGCCTCGTCCATGGCTCGCCGCCGAACCTCTCGGAGGACCGCCGCATCGGGCTTGCCATCCGCTACATGCCGACGACGGTGCGCCAGATCGCGGGGTCCGAGGACAGCGCGACCTTGGTGCGCGGCGAGGACCGCTTCGGCAATTTCGCGCCGGAGCCGGCGCCGCCCGGCGATCTCGACCCGGCGATGGTCGAGCTCCACCGCCGCATCACCGAGCGGAACGTCCGCATCCTCTATCGCGGCACCAACGTCGAAAGCTTCAACGACCCGCGCGGCGCCGGACTGCGGTAAGCAAGATCGCTCTGCCTTTCCACCCCACCTCACCCTCCCACCTGCGCGCTCCGCGCTTCGGCGGGTCCCTCCCTCTCCGCCCCATTGGGGCGGAAAGGGTAGGGTGAGGTGGGGCGATTTGTGATTTTGTGGTAGCTAATAGGGGCGCGAAAGCTTCAGGTGGAAGGGGCATCGAGGCCCGCGCAGGGGGAGGAAGGGCATGGCCGAGGAGCGGATCGTCGATGTCTCGCTGCTGATCGAGCGGCACAAGGTCGGCGGGTTTCAGATGCTGGTGGCGTTCCTCTGCGCGCTCGCCGTCTTCATGGACGGCTTCGACACGCAGATGATGGGCTATGTCATCCCGGCGATCGCCCATTCGCTCTCGGTGCCGCCGCCGGCGCTGACGCGGGTGGTGGTGGCCGGGCTCATCGGCCTCATGGTGGGCGCGCTCGTCTTCGGCATCGTCGCCGACCGCGTCGGCCGCAAATCGGTGATCATCCTCTGCCTCGTGCTGTTCGGCGTCTTCATGCTGCTGACGCCGAGCGCGAGCACGGTGGGCGGGCTGATGGGCTGGCGCTTTCTCACCGGGCTCGGGCTCGGCGGCGCCATGCCGCTGGCCATCGCGCTCACCGCCGAATACTCGCCGCAGAAGAGCCGCGCCACGGTGGTGATGACCATGTTCTTCGGCTTCTCGCTGGGTGCGGCGGTGGCGGGCTTCGCCACGGCGGCGCTGGTGCAGAACCTCGGCTGGCCGGCCGTCTTCTATGCCGGCGGCGCGCTGCCGCTGCTGCTGGTGCCGGTGATGCTGGCGGCGCTGCCGGAGTCGATCCGCGTCTTGGCGCTGCGCGGCAGTGAGGGGGAGAAGCTCGCCCGGCTCATGCAGCGCATCGCGCCTGAAGGCGGCTTCACCGCGGCCACGCGCTTCGTCCTCACCGAGGAGAAGGCGACGGGCGTGCCGGTGGCGCATCTCTTCCGCGAGCGGCGCGCGCCCTCGACCACGCTGCTTTGGATCATGTTCTTCATGAATTTGCTCTGCCTCTTCTTCCTCGCCACATGGTTGCCGACGGTGATCACCAGCCGCGGGCTCAGCCTGGGCTTCGCCGCTTCGGCCACGGCGCTGATGCAGATCGGCGGCTGCATCGGCACGCTCTGCTTTGGCCCGCTCATCGACCGCTTCGGCGCCTATGCCGTGCTCGGCATCGGCTATATCGGCGCGGCGATCTTCATTGCGCTGATCGGCAGCGCCGGCGCGCTCGAGGCGATGATCATGGCGATGGCCTTCGGCGCCGGGTTCTGCGTCGTCGGCGGGCAGAACGCGATGAACGCCGTCGCCTCGACGATCTACCCGACCTACATCCGCTCGACCGGCGTTGGCTGGGCGCTCGGCATCGGCCGCATCGGCACCATGCTGGGCGCGGCGATGGGCGGGCTCTTGCTGGCGCTCCATCTGCCGATCCCGACAGTGTTCACCCTTGCGGCGCTCCCGGCGCTGCTGACCGCCGCCGCCACCTTCGGCCTCGGCCGCGCCGAGCGCCGCCGCGGCGAGGGCGCAGGCGCCGCTTACGCGCCGAGCGCGGTGGCGGAGTAGCGGGCGGGGGGCGGCGGCGTCAGGCGTCGCCGCGCCACACGCGCGCCTCCGTCCAGCCGAGTTCCGCGAACTCGGCTTGGCGTAGCGGCGCTTCTTCGGCCATGAAGAATTCGTCGAGCTGCGGCGGCGGCACCTTGGTGCTGCTCAGCATGGCGTGTGCCTGGCCGCGGTGATGGACCTGATGCTGGAAGAGGTGGAGGAGCACGCGGTGGATGGGCTCGCGCTGCACATGGTCCTCGCGGTGAAGATCGACGATGCGGCCGAGGCTCTCCGCATCGAGCGCCTCCACCACGGCGATGAGGCGCAGGTCGATCTCC
>DATNDG010000191.1:0-11613 GCA_035553515.1 Allostellaceae bacterium
TTCTTTGCGATCATGATGATGGGCGAACCGGGTGCGGAGATCCTCTATCCCAATCCCGGTTTCCCGATCTACGAAAGCGTCATCCGCTTCTCCGGCGCGACGCCGGTGCCGATGGAGCTGCACGAGGCGAAGGGCTTCTCCTTCAGCGCCGAGGAGGTGCTGGCGAAGCTGACGCCGCGCACGCGCCTCATCATCATCAATAGCCCGGCCAACCCGACGGGCGGCGTCGTGCCGCGCGCCGAGCTCGACCGCCTCGTCGCCGGGCTCGAGCGATTCCCCGAGGTCGCGGTACTGAGCGACGAGATCTATGGCGAGATGGTCTATGACGGCGCCGAGCATGTCAGCCTGCTCACTTACCCCGAGCTGCGCGACCGCCTCATCCTGCTCGACGGCTGGAGCAAGACGTATGCGATGACCGGCTGGCGGCTCGGCTATGGTGCCTGGCCGAAGGCCCTCTTCGCCGCCGCCGAGCGGCTCGCCATCAACTGCCACTCCTGCGTCAATGCTGCCGCGCAATATGCTGGAATTGCGGCATTAACCGGCCCCAAAGAGGCTTCGCGCGAGATGGTCTCGGCGTTCGCCGAGCGGCGCCGCTACATCGTCGAGGCGCTCAATTCGCTGCCGGGCTTCCGCTGCGCCACGCCGGGCGGCGCCTTTTATGCCTTTCCCAACATCACCGGCACCGGCTTCGACAGCCGCACGCTGCAGAGCCGCCTCCTCGACGAGGCCGGGGTCGCCACCATCTCCGGCACCAGCTTCGGCGCGCTCGGCGACGGATATCTGCGCTTCTCCTACGCGGCGAGCCTGCCGGCGCTTGAGGAGGCTGTCGAACGTATCCGCGGGTGGCTCACCCGGCAGAGCGAAGGGCGCTTCGCGCGGGCGGCGGCCTGTGGATAGCGGCGACTAAGGAGACTGCCTGAGTCTGCGTCACATTGCCCAATTTTTGGGCAGAAATCTCTCTTTGTAGGCAGAAGGATTCGGGCTAGCTTCGGGCTGCTGCGGCGCGGCGCGGCTGGCACGGGTCCTGCTTAAGACATCGTGAATACCAGACTCGGCGGTTGGCGCCGGGTCTTAGCGCGACCGGCGCGAAGGCGGGGACCCATGAAGAAAGTCGAAGCGATCATTAAACCCTTCAAGCTCGACGAGGTGAAGGAAGCGCTGCACGAGGTCGGCATCCAGGGCATCACGGTCACCGAGGCGAAAGGCTTCGGCCGGCAGAAAGGCCATACCGAGCTCTATCGCGGCGCCGAATACGTCGTCGATTTCCTGCCTAAGGTGAAGATCGAGGTGGTGATGGAAGACACGCTGGTGGAGCGTGCCGTCGAAGCCATCCAGCACGCCGCCCATACGGGCCGGATCGGCGACGGCAAGATTTTCGTCAGCACCATCGACGAAGCGATCCGTATCCGGACCGGCGAAAAGGGCAAGGACGCGATCTGATCCTGGCGAGCAGCGTCCGCCGCCAGGACGTCCGGCCCTCGCTTCGCGCGGCAGCGGGCAACCGAAGGACGATTCAACTACGGGAAAGAGGCTATGTCCGACATTCAAAAAGTCATGAATATGATCAAGGAGCACGACGTCAAGTACGTCGACTTCCGCTTCACCGATCCGCGCGGCAAGTGGCAGCACTTGGCGCACCACATCCGCACGATCTCGGAGGATTTCCTTGCCGGCGGCGTGATGTTCGACGGCTCCTCGATCGCCGGCTGGAAGGCGATCAACGAGAGCGACATGCTGCTGATGCCGGACTGCTCGACCGCGGTGCTCGACCCGTTCGCGGCGCAGACTTCGCTGATCATCACCTGCGACGTGCATGAGCCGCTCACCGGCCAGCCCTATGGCCGCGATCCGCGCTCGACCGCCAAGAAGGCCGAGGCCTATGTCGCCTCCACCGGCATCGGCGACACCGCCTATTTCGGTCCCGAGGCCGAGTTCTTCATCTTCGACGATGTCCGCTACAAGGCGGGCATGAACGGGGCGATGTACGAGATCGACAGCGACGAGGGCCCCTACGTCAGCGACAAGAAATTTCCGGACGGCAATACCGGCCATCGCCCGCCGATCAAGGGTGGCTATTTCCCGGTGCCGCCGGTCGACGGCCAGAGCGACATCCGCGCCGAGATGCTGTCGGTGATGGCGGATATGGGCCTCAAGGTCGAGAAGCACCACCATGAGGTGGCGCCGAGCCAGGCCGAGCTCGGCTTCGAGTTCGGCACCGTGGTCCAATGCGCCGACCACATGCAGATTTATAAGTATGTGTGCCACAACGTCGCCCATCAGTACGGCAAGACGGCGACCTTCATGCCGAAGCCGATCAAGGGCGACAACGGCTCGGGCATGCATGTCCACCAGTCGATCTGGAAGGGCGGCAAGCCGCTCTTTGCCGGCTCCGGCTACGCCGATCTCTCCGATACGGCCCTCTTCTATATCGGTGGCATCATCAAGCACGCGAAGGCGATCAACGCGCTCACCAACCCGACGACCAACAGCTACAAGCGGCTGATCCCGGGCTTCGAGGCGCCGGTGCTCCTGGCCTACTCGGCGCGCAACCGTTCCGCCTCCTGCCGCATCCCGATCGTCTCGAGCCCGAAGGCAAAGCGCGTCGAGGTGCGTTTCCCCGACCCGGCGGCGAACCCCTATCTCGCCTACGCCGCGATGCTGATGGCCGGACTCGATGGTATCCAGAACAAGATCCATCCCGGCGATCCCATGGACAAGAACCTCTACGATCTGCCGCCGGAAGAGCTGAAGGACATCCCGACCGTCTGCGGCTCGCTGCGCGAAGCGGTCGAGAATCTGCGTGCCGATCACGCCTTCCTGCTGAAGGGCGACGTGTTCACCAAGGACTTCATCGAGTCCTACATCGAGCTCAAATACGAAGAGATCCACAACTTCGAGCACACGCCGCACCCGATCGAGTTCCTGATGTACTACAGCGTCTGACCGCAAGTCCCTGAAATATAATGGCAATCCAGGGCGCAATGTCCAACGCGCTCGGGCGGAAGACCTAACGAAAACCAAGGGGGCCGAGCCGCGAGTCCAACGCGCCTCGGCCCCTTTTTTCAAAGGGACTCCAACGTCGGTTCAACGCGTTGGACTCGCTTTGTCGGTCGGCAGCGTTATCCCGACAGCGAGCAATTGGGAAGGCGGATCCTGAGCGCGGCTTCCGCCTGTACCGTACCAATCGCCCGCGGCGGAGGGCTGCAGTGCCCGTGAGAGGGCGGCGTCGAGCAACATGGTCTCCCCTGAACTCCATGGGCACGCGTCGGCCCTTCTGGGAACAGCTGCGGAAGATCGACAGAGATCGGGCGCTCAAGGCGGCGCTCAACGCGACGGTGTCATCCAGCGCATACCGACTGCCGACTTTCCTGTTCGTCGGTCACCTCGCCAAGATGCCGGAAGATGCCGAGTTCCTGCGCGGCTATGCCGCCCAGAGTGAGGCGCAGGCGCTCGCCGTCACCGGGATGATCACCAGCCGCGACGATGGCTTCTGGCCGCTCGCCTGCGAGATCTTCGAGCGGTACCCCAACAGCGACGCCATCCGCAGCAGGCTAACGATTGCCATCGAGCAGCTTGAGCTCGTCCGCGTTGGCAATCACGCGCAGGGCCAGCTCGCGATCGCGGCCGCAATCGAGCGCGCGCGGGACGCCGCCGCGGGGCCACTGGCTCGGCGTCCTGGCCGACAACCTGCGGAGCGCGGCTGCGGCGAATCGCGCCAGCGAAGAGGACCGATTGATCGAAGACTGATCTGGCCCAAGGCCTCGAGGCGTGTTTCGCGCTTTGGTTGCCTATCGGCATGGTTACACCGAATAAGAGTAGGGTGCCCGAATGGCGGCATCCTCGAGAAGAGGCTAGCGTTGAGCCTGTTGCAGTGGAGCGAGGATCGGCCGGATTGGCAGCGCGATGCGCTTCGGCGCATTGCGACCTGCGAGCGCCTGACCGAAGAGGATCGAGGAGCGGTCCGGGCACGCGTGCGTCATGCTCACGGCATCGCCGTTGTCGGCGATATCACCTGCACTCCACTGGCGGCAGCGCATCTTCCCCACGCCGACGCCGGCGGGGCGCCGGCAATCCTGTGTGGCATCGGTCCGGTGCGTCATCTCGACCGCTTGGCCGAAGACCAGGAGCTTCGCTTTGCGGTCGACGGCATCACCGTGGTGTTCGGCGACAACGGGACCGGCAAGAGCGGCTATGCCCGCGCCGCGAAAAAACTGTGCCTAGCGCGGGTGATCGATGAGCTCCGCGGCGACATTTTCGCGGCGCAAGCCTCTCCGCCCGCCCAGGTGCGCATCCGCTATCGCTCTCCTGGTGGCCAGGATGTCGAAGCCCAGGACTGGACGGATGGCCAGGAGCGGCCAGCGGTGCTGGCACGCACGATGGTGCTCGACAGCGCGAGCGTCCGCGTCTACGTGGACGGCCGGAATGAGATCACTTACCTCCCGCGCGAGATCGAGATCGCCGCGCAGTTGGGGGAGCTGTGCACGGCCTTGGGCGATGAGATCAACCGCGAGGCCGAGGCGATCGAGCAACGTTGCCGCGTCGCTCTGGGCGCGGGCTATCGGCCCATTACCCGCGCCGGTCGCCTCGTCTCGGAGCTAAGCACCCAAACGACGATTGCCAACCTGCCGAGCGAAGAGGCGCTGCGCGCCGCCGCTACATGGGACGATGGTAAAGAAAGCGAGCTCGGCGAGATCACGGCCGCACTGACGCAGGATCCCGCCGCACAAGCCGCTGCGCGGCGCCGCGCGATCGATATCCTTCGGGCGCTTGCCGATGACGTAGATGCAATCGTCCCGATGCTTGATGCCGGCGCGGTGGATCGGTTGATGGTGCTGAAAGTCGAAGCTCAGACCGCGGCGGCAGCCGCGGCCTTGTCAGCGCAAGAGACGTTTGCTGGTGAGCCGCTTGCGCAGACCGGACAAGCGGCCTGGCAACGGATGTATGTCTTCGCCCGCCAGTTTGCGGCCGAGGCAGGCATCAGGGCCGAAGAAGAAGACTTTCAGCTCGGCGATCCCTGCCCTACGTGTCAGCGCGATCTCGATGCGGCGGCTGCACAGCGGCTCAATCGTTTCGATCAATTCGTGCGAGGCGCCGCAGCCGCGGCGGCTGTAGCGGCAGGACGCGTGTTTGAGGCGGCGGTAGAGGAACTGCGCGCCACGGCCATTCCGGCCGCGGCGCAATTGCAGCGCAACCTTGCGGAATTCCGGGGGTTCGGCGCGGCGGAAGCTGAACGCGCGCAAGCGGTGGTGAATTGGTTCGCCGCGGCCATGGCGCGCCGCGACGCCGTACTGGCCAATATCGGGGCCAACACGCTCGGCGCGCTTGTACCGCTCCCGGTCCTTTCCTCAGCCGGACTACGTGAGGCCGCCACGACCATCGAGCGCGAGGCAACGGCCTTGGAGACGCAGCCCGCGCGCGATCCCCAGCAGGTGGCGCGCCAGGCAGAGCTGCAGGATGCGAAGCGCCTTTCGCAAGAGCTCGATGCCGTGCTGGTGCGCCGCGCGGAGCTGGAACTGCGCCTGCGCCTCCTTTCGTGCCGGGGGGCGCTCGACACGCGCGCGATCTCGCAATTCGCCACGCGGCGCCGGCGCGAACTGGTCACGCCGGAGCTGCAGAACGGCATCACCGCGGAGATCCGGCGGCTTGATCTGGACCATGTTCCATTGCGGTTCGAAGAGGCCAGTAATCATGGCCGCAATTTCTTCGACCTTGCGCTCGACACCCGCCAGCGGGCCTTGAAATCGCGAGTGCTCAGCGAAGGAGAGCAACGGGCCCTTGGCATCGCCTGCTTCTTCGCGGAAATGAACAGGATGCCTGGCAAGCACGGCATCATCGTCGATGACCCTGTCTCCTCTCTCGATCTGCAGCGGCTGCGCAAAATTGCGGAGCGCCTGGTCGAGGAGGCTGCCGGAGGCCGGCAGGTGATCGTTTTCACCCATCATCTCGTCTTCTACCAAGAAATCCTGGCCGCCGCTGCGGCGCGGACGCCGCAGGTCCGGGCATTGGTGACGCTGATCGGCAAGCGCGATGGTCGCTTCGGTCTAATCTCCGAGGACGATGAGCCTTGGATCGCCAAGAAGGTGGGACGACGCATCGCGGCGATGCGCGAGCGGCTTCGGACCCATCCTCATTTCAACCGCGAAAGTGATGAATACCGGCGCTGGGCGAAGGATTTCTACACGGATTTGCGCGAGACATGGGAACGCCTGGTGGAGGAAGTATTGCTCAACGGCGTGGTCGAGCGCTTCTGCTCGGGCGTGAAGACGCAGAGCCTCAAGGAGGTCGTGGTCGAAGACACCGACTACCAAAGAATCTACGCGGCCATGAAGCGCGTCTCCGAGTTCTCGGGGCACGACATGGCGGCGGGTCGGCAGCTGCCGATGCCGGATCTCCCCGAAATGGGACGTGACCTGGACGAAATCGACGCCTATCGAAATGAGGTGCAGCGCCGCCGAGACGCGCTTCGGGCGCGGCGGCGCGCCCTCGAAGAGCCACCCCTGGCGAATGTCGTATAGGGGGCTTTCAGTGAGCGATACAGGCTTCGCGGCCGTCGAAGGCGAGCGGCCCGCCGCGTCCCAGCCGAACCGGTGAATGGCCGGTCGCTGACCGGTACAAGGCCGAATTCGATTGGCAATCTCTGCGCCCATCCGCCCACTGCAGGAGTGCCGGTAGATGCCGATGATCCTCATCCCGAACGGGCGCCGCATCAAGGAGCTGCGCCGAAAGCGAGAGAGGGGTTCCACGCAGAAGGAGCTCGAATTCAGCACCGGGATCAGCGAACGCGCGCTGCGAAGGATCGAGAATGAGAACCGGCCGACCCAGATCGAGAACCTCCGGCGCTTGGCGGCGGAACTCGAGGTGCCCCTCGAGGACATCGTCTTCGCCGCCAGCGGCCAGCCTAGGTTGGTCCCGACGAACGGCGAAATCGTCAGGCAGCGCCCCTCGGAGCATTCGGAACCCGAGTTCATCGATATTCCCCGGTATTCGACCGCGTCCCTGATGCCGATGCGAAATGTGCAGCAGCTCTACCAAGAGGTCAGCTATGCGCAGGCGATCGTGCCGCACCTTCTCGTCCAGGCGAATTCCGAGCGGCTCGCGCTCATCGAAGAGCTCCTGGGGCTTCTGAAGGCGATCATGGTCCGACATTGGAGCGTGCTCGGCCCCGCGACGCCGGATGAGCACGATAAAGCCGACTTTCCGGAGCTGAGCCGGCAGCGGCGCGTGTCCGATCTCATGGTCTTGCTCAAGGGGAACGACATCCGGATCTGCGCCAACACTCACATCAAGTATTACCAACCCAGAGAGACACCGTGGCTCCCGGAGCAGAAGTTTTTTACCCAGCTCCAAATTGCCTTCGCGTCGCCGGTGGAATACGGCGGGGAAGACGTCTCGGTCCCAGTCGATCACGGGAAGGACATTCGCTTGCCGCGAGATCCCATCCTTCCCTCGCGATAGGAGGCCGCGTGACCGCGATGCCTAATCAAATGCTGGAGCGACAGATCCTTGGTCCACCATATTTTCGTGGATCGCGTTGTGATCGCAGCGCGTATCAGTGCCTACGCTAGTGGGGCGTGAGCGGCGCCGCCGCAGCTTGCCGCACTTTTCCGATTGCATGCCGCTCCGGATTGTTGAACTCTGCAGGGCGTGCCGGGGATGCCGGAGCACGTTTTCCTAATGCGGTTCATCCATTCGTCTGATCTTCAACTCGGTAAGGCGTTCGGGTTCTTCGAGCCGGAGGTCGCGACCCTTCTCCAGGACGCGCGTCAAGGGTCGGTGCGGGCACTCGGCGATGCCGCGATGAGTGTCGGCGCTTCCGCGGTTCTCATCGCGGGCGATGTCTATGACAAGCAACAGATCTCGCAGATCACGTTGGCGAAGCCCGTGGAGGCAATGCGCGCGTATGCCAAGCTGACTTGGCATCTAATGCCCGGGAACCACGACCATCTTCGCGAAAACGGTCTGTGGGACCGCTTGCGCCGGATGTGTCTCCCGGACAACGTCCGGCTACATGTTGGGGAGGGCCCGGTGCTCGTCGGCGACAACGCGGGCGTGCCGGTATTTCTTCTTCCCGCCCCGCTTCGCCATCGCACGAGTTCCGGAGATCTGACCGAGTATATGGATCGAGCCGCGACCCCGGAAGGATCGATCCGCATCGGCATGGCTCATGGGTCGATCCAGGGGTTTGGCAGCGAAGGAGATGCCTCGAACTTCGTCGCGCCGACCCGCGCCGACTCCGCCGGGCTCGCCTATCTCGCGATGGGGGACTGGCATCGGCAAATCAAGATCACGGATCGCGTTTGGTATTCGGGGACACCGGAGCCGGACCGGTTCAAGCTTCCGCCATCGTCTTCCGGCACGCTGTGTAACGGCGGAAGCGCGCTCCTGGTCGAGGTCGGTGGACCTCGCGCGATACCATCCGTAGTTCCGGTCGAGACTGGCCGATATCGGTGGCATCTCCTCGAGCGCACCGTTTTGGAAGATGCCGCGCTCGACGCTCTCGCCGCCGAGCTTCGATCGCTCGAGCCGGATCTCAGCCGCGCCGTGGTGCGTCTTCGCATTGGGGGCGCCTTGTCCCTCGCCGGCCGCGCCGTGTTTGAGGAGCGGATCGGCGAGGCCGTCCGCGCAGCGCTGTGCGCGCTGCGAATCGATGACCAAGAACTCATGCTCGAGCCGACCGAGGGGGATCTCGATGCGATAGATAGATCCGGCTTCGTGCGCGTCGCCGCCGACCGGCTCAGGGCGATGGCTGCCGACCCCGCCAAGGCGCGATTGGCAGGTCTCGCGCTGAAGCGTCTCTTTCTCGAGCAGGCGCGCACGCAAGGAAGCTCATGAAGATCCGCTCCGTCGAGCTCGCGAATTTTCGGAAGTTCACGGGAACGGTGCGCGTCCCAGCAATCGCCGATGGGGTGAACGTCCTGTTCGGGCACAACGAACTCGGAAAATCGACCCTTCTGGCGGCGATCAACGGCGTCATCTTCGAAAAGGCCAATTCGACCGCCAAAGAGGTCCGAAGCTTCCGCCACACGGTCAATGGCACCGTGCCGGAGGTGAAGCTGACGCTCGACATGCATGGGCGCGTCTGGACCGTCCACAAGCGCTTCGCCGGCCAGTCCGGGAAGGCGACACTTGTCTGCTCGGACGGCCGGCGCTTCGAAGGCGAAGAGGCGGAAGAGGAACTCTGCTCACTTCTCGGCTTCCCCCGGGGTGCGCGCGGCGGGGAGCCGGGAATCTGGGGCACGCTCTGGGTGCGTCAACGGTATTCTTTCGGTGGTCCCGCTCTTGACGAGGCGGGCCGTAGGACACTCCGGGGCTGCCTTGAGTCCCAGGTAGACGCCGTCACCGGTGGCGAACGCGGCCACAAGATTCCCGAGGCGGTCGCGAAGGCCCTCGGGGAGATGATGGGACCGAGAGGACCGAAAGGCCGCCTGAAATCACTGATCGACGAACGGGACGAATTGCAGCGCCGCCTTGCGGATTTCGAGGCGAAGCGGGACCAGCTGTTCGGGCAGATGGATGAGCTGGCCGGCCTGCAGCGCGAGCTGAAGCGACTGGAGATCGATTGGGACGAGGACGCGCACGCGCGCGAGCTTGAGGCCGAGCGCGTGAAGCAGACAGAGGCGGCGAAGAATGCCGCCGAGGTCGAAGCCGCGCGCGGCAACTGCGCCGCGGCCGAACAACTCGCTGAGCGGGCGAATTTGGCGGAAGAAGGCCGGAGGCGTCTCGTGCAAGACGTCGGCGAGCTAGAGACGAAGGTCCAGGCGCTCTCCCCGGAATTGGCCGATGCTGAGCGCGCGCGTCTCGCGGCTCGGGCAGCGCTGGAAGCCGTGGAGAGCCGTCTTGCGGATCTGCAAGACAAGAGCAGGCGGGCCGGGCTTAAGGGAAGGCACCTGGAAAGGATCCGCGCGGCTGCGGCGGTCAAGTCGGAGCTAGACGCCGTCGAGGCGGCGATTGAAAAGGCGGCCCGGCTGGAGGACAGGGCACTGGAGCTCTCGACATCCGTCGGCCGGATCGCAGCGACCGAAGAGGCCGTGGGGAGGATCCAGGAGGCGCTCTCTGAGAAGTCAGCGGCCGACGCCTCTCTTGGCGCCGTCGCCACCGTCGTCCGGTTCGACGTCGGTGCGCCGGAAAAGATCCACGTCGACGGAGCGCCGCTTGAGAGCGGTAAGACGGCACTGTCGGTCATCAAGGAGGCGCGGATAGACGTCCAGGGCGTTGGCACAATCTCGGTGGAGGCGAAGATCAAGGACCGGGACGCCGTGCTGGAGCGCGCGCGCAAGGCCGGAGACGAGGTCGAGGCGGCCCTGGCCGCCGCGGGCGCGACGGACATGCAATCCGCCCGACGGTCGCTTGCTCAGCGGCGGGAGCTCGAGCGAGAGCTCAGCGATGTTCGCCACGAGATCACGTCGCTCGCGCCGGGCGATCGGAAGACGAGCCTGGTCCCCGGTGTGGACGCTCTCAAGGCGCGGGCTGGCGAGATGCGCGGGCTGGCGAGATGCGCGGGCGGCTCGAGGCGGAAGTGAAGGCTCTTGGCCTCGCCGAGCTTCCAGATCTCGCCGACGTCAATCTAGAAATCAGCGGCACCCATACCGAAGCGGAAACGCTGGCGGACGCCATCTCGGCGACTGAGGGCGCACTGGAGGGGAGTAAGGCCGCGCATCGGGCAAGTGACGAGGCATTTCGTGGCGTCGAACGGCGCCTCGAGGCCGCACGCACGCTGCTGGAGACGAAGACCGCCGAGCTTGCGGCCGGACGGAAGGTGCGCAGCGACGAAGAACTCGCGTCCCATGCCGCGGCTCTTGTGCGCCACTGGAGCGAACTTCGTTCGGCGCTCACGCAGATGGAACAAAGGCGCCTCGAAGCGCCCGAGACCGTGGCAGCAAGGATCCGGCGGCTGGAGGCAGCCGGCGGGAATCACAGGTCGGAAGCGTCGCGCCTTAACACTATGATCACAAGGCTGGGTGCCCACGTCGAGGCTGCCGAAGGTGCGGGCCTCGAGGAGGCGATCGAGCGGACGAAGCTCGATCTCGAACGGCTCGAGGCGGCTGTCGCCACGATGCAGGAGGAGGCGGCGGCGCTCGAGCTTCTCCTCACCGCGTTGCGTCAAGCGGAGTCCGAAGCGAAGGCCCGATATCTCGCGCCGGTAACGAGCCGGGTCGAGCCCTATCTCAGGATGTGCGGATACCGATCGCGATAGCTTATTGAAGGAGCTAGAGCGCGCCAAAGAGGCGGCCGAAGCGGCATCGGCTTCCAAGAGTCGGCTGCTGGCGATCACCGGGCACGACCTGAAGCAGCCGCTGCAGGCTATTGTGATGTGTCTGGATTTCCTGGGCCAGCGGCTTAGCGCTCGGGAGGACAGGCGACGCGTGGCCTCAGCGCAGCGCTCAGCCCAGAAGCTCGCTCGTGCGTTCGACTGGCTGCTGGAAGTGGCGAGGCTGGAAGCCGGGTCGCTGCAGCCGCGGATCGAGACGGTCAACCTTGGGCGGTTGCTCGAGGAGATCGTGGACGAGCACCGTCCTTATGCGGAGGAGAAGGGCGTCTCCCTTCGGCTCGTGACAACGCGGCTCCGGGTGCGAAGCGATCGAAATCTGCTGAGCCACATCATCCAGAATCTCG
>DATNDG010000192.1:0-47778 GCA_035553515.1 Allostellaceae bacterium
CGGGCGGCGCCAATCCGGAGGCCGGCGTGGTGTTCGGCCTGCTCGGCACGCTCTACGGCACGACCGCCGAAGGCGGCAAGCAGCCCCTCGACGGGACGGTGTTCCGGCTCGATCCGATCACCCGATCCTTCACGACCCTGCATGTCTTCTCCGGCGCGGAGGACGGTGCGCAGCCGCGCGCGGGGTTGATCTTCCGGAACGGCGCGCTGTTCGGCACCACCTATGCGGGTGGCGTTCTGCCGGGCGGCGGGGGCGGCAGCGGAACGGTGTTCCAGCTCAATCCCGCGACGCAGTCCCTGTACACGCTGCATACGTTCGGCCACGCCCTGCCAGGGGGCAGCACCGATGGCAACGACCCGAGGGGCGGGCTGGTGTTCGTCGGCGACGCGTTCTACGGCACGACCATGAATGGCGGGCAGCACAGCGCGGTGGGGACGGCGGGAACGGTGTTCCAACTCGCGCACTGAGGCGGGGTTTTCGGAAATCGGGCGGTGGGCCTGCGTCGCTCTACGATCCTCCGGGACCGATGAAGGCGACGCAGGTGCGCTCGGTCACGAGCCCCACCGCCTCCCGCGCAGCCGGCCAGCAGCAGCGCGAGGAGGAGCGCCGGCTTCACCTGCCGAGCGCCTGGACGATCTCCTCCGTCATCTTCTTGGCGTCGCCGAACAGCATCATCGTGTTGTCGCGGAAGAACAGCTCGTTCTCGACGCCGGCATAGCCCGAGGCCATCGACCGCTTGACGAACAGCACTGTCTTCGCCCGCTCGACATCGAGAATGGGCATGCCGTAGATCGGCGATGCAGGATCGGTCTTGGCGGCCGGGTTGGTGACGTCGTTGGCGCCGATGACGAAGGCGACATCGGTCGAGGCGAAGTCGCGGTTGATCTCCTCGAGCTCGAGCACTTCATCGTAAGGCACGTTGGCCTCGGCCAGCAGCACGTTCATGTGACCCGGCATGCGGCCCGCCACCGGGTGGATGGCGTAGCGCACGCTGACGCCCTCGCGCTTCAGAATGTCGGCCATCTCGCGCAGGGCGTGCTGCGCCTGCGCGACCGCCATGCCGTAGCCGGGCACGATGATCACCGAGCTCGCATTCTTCATGATGAAGGCGGCGTCCTCGGCGCTCCCCGCCTTCACCGCGCGGTCGCCGTGGCCGGCCGCCGCCACCGTGCCGCCCTCGGTGCCGAAGCCGCCGAGGATGACATTGAAGATGGACCGGTTCATCCCCTTGCACATGATGTAGCTGAGGATGGCGCCGGACGAGCCCACCAGCGCGCCGGTGATGATCAGGAGGCTGTTGGCGAGCGTGAAACCAATGCCGCAGGCCGCCCAGCCGGAATAGGAGTTGAGCATCGAGATGACCACCGGCATGTCCGCGCCGCCGATGGGGACGATGAGCAACAGGCCGAGCGACAACGACAGCAGGACGATGGCCCAGAAGCCGATCGCCGACTGCGCCACGACGAACCAGACGATGAGCGCCAGCAGCAGCAGGCCCAGCGCGGCGTTCAGCAGATGCTGGCCGGGAAAGACCAGCGGCTTGCCGGTGATCAGCCCTTGCAGCTTGCCGAAGGCAATGATCGAGCCGGTGAAGGTCACCGCGCCGATCGCGGTGCCGAGCGACATCTCGATCAGGCTGCGCCCGTAGATCGCACCCGGCGTCCCGATATTGTAGGCGGCAGGAGCGTAAAACGCGGCGGCGGCGACGCAGACCGCGGCAAGTCCGACCAGGCTGTGGAAAGCGGCGACCAGCTGGGGTAGCGCCGTCATCTGGATGCGGAGCGCGATGAAGGTCCCGATCGTCCCGCCGATGATCACACCGAGGACGATGATCGGATAGCTCACCACGCCGGGCGAGGCCAGCGTCGTACCGACGGCGATCACCATGCCGACGATACCGTAGAGATTGCCGCCGCGTGCGGTGTCGGGCGAGGAGAGCCCGCGCAACGCCATGATGAAGCAGATCGAGGCGACGAGGTATAGCAGGGCGGCTAGGTTTGCGCTCACGGTCGGCCGCTCCTACTTCGCTTTCTTCTTTTGGAACATCTGCAGCATTCGCTGGGTCACGATGAATCCGCCGAAGATGTTCACCGAGGCGAGCATCACCGCGACGAAGCCCATGACCTTGGAAAAGCTGAACCCTGCCGGCCCGGCGGCGATCAGCGCGCCGACGATGATGACGCTGGAGATCGCGTTGGTGACGCTCATCAGCGGCGAGTGCAGTGCCGGGGTCACGCGCCAGACGACGTAGTAGCCCACGAAACAGGCGAGCACGAAGACGGTAAGGAAGAAGACGAAGACGCTGGTGTGCTCCATGATCTCAGGCTCCCGCCGCGGCCGGCGCCAATTGCGGATGAACGACCGCGCCGTCGCGCGTCAGCAAGGTCGCCTTGACGATCTCGTCGGCGGTGTCGATCTTCAGATTCTTGTCCTTGTCGATGATCAGCGCGAGGAAGGCCAAGAGATTCTTGGCGTAAAGCTGGCTCGCATCGACGGCGATGCGCGACGGCACGTTGGCGTGACCGACGATGGTGACGCCGTTGTCGCTGCGCACGGTCTTGCCGAACTCGCTGCCCTCGACGTTGCCGCCCTGCTCGACGGCCAGGTCGACGATCACCGAGCCCGGGCGCATCACCGCGACCATGGCGCGCGTGATCAGCACCGGCGCCTTGCGGCCGGGAATGAGCGCGGTGCAGATGACGATGTCAGTCTTGCGCAGCGCCTCGGTCACATACTCGCGCTGCCGCCGGGCGAAATCCTCGCCCATCTCCTTGGCGTAGCCGCCCGCTGTCTCCATCGCCTTCATCGCCTCGAGATCGACGGCGAGGAAGCTCGCGCCCAGGCTCTCGACCTGCTCCTTGGCCGCATAGCGGACGTCGGTGGCGGAAATCACCCCGCCGAGCCGGCGCGCGGTCGCGATCGCCTGCAGCCCGGCAACACCGGCGCCCATGACCAGGACGCGCGCCGGCGGGATGGTGCCGGCCGCGGTCATCATCATCGGCATGGCCCGACCGAACTCGCCCGCCGCGTCCAGCACGGCCTTGTAACCGGCGAGGTTCGCCTGCGAGGACAGCACGTCCATCGACTGCGCGCGGGTGATGCGCGGCACCAGCTCCATGCCGAAGGCGTTGATCCCCGCCCGGGCATAGGCTTCGACGTCCTCGCGCCGCTGCAGCGGCTGGAGCAACCCCACCAGCACCGCGCCGCGCCGGATCAACGCCACTTCGTCGATGGCGCCTTCGCCAGCGCGCAGCGGCCGCTGCACCTTGAGCACGATATCGCCGGCCCCCAGCGCCGCGGCGGCATCGGGGGCGATGCGCGCGCCTGCCGCCTCGTAGGCCGCATCGGGATAGGCACTGCCGTTGCCTGCCCCGCTTTCGACAACCACTTCGTGACCCTGGCCCACCAGCCGCTTCGCCGTGTCAGGCGAGCAGGCCACGCGCCGCTCGTCAGGGCGACGCTCCTTGGCAACACTAATCTTCATCGGATTGGAATTCCCCTGCCCCGCCCCTGGGCCTCCGGGCCTGGGCGCGGCACAATAGCCACCGAACACGGTCTTGTGAAGTGTCTCAGCCCTTGAGCAGCATACGGGCGCGCTCGGTCGCCTCGCCGCAAAGCTGCGCGCGGCCCGCCTCATTGTCCTTTTGCGCCTTGTCGATCAGCATCTGCAACTCCTCGCGCCGGCGCGCATCCTTGACGTTGGCAAGCTCGGTGCGCAACGTCGCGATGTCGCCTGCGCAATCGGCGCGAGCGGGGGTCGTCAGGCCGCCGGCAAAGACCAATGCAAGACTCGCCAGTACTGCTAAAACGGCCGGTGGTGCTCTTTTCATGGGCATGCCCGTTCACTAAAATGCCGTGCAGGCGGCACGGCCGCCCCTTTGTAGCACCAACCGGGCGTCGAGGAAGCCACCCTCTCCGCTCGCCGGCCGCGATGGCCGGCCCTGGCCAGGGAATAAGCCCAATCGCCACCCGTTGTCACCTTGTCAGGTCCGCAGCGACCCGCCCCGGCCCGGGAGCGGCGCCATGAGTGTATCGGTCAGCGACCAGCTCATCGGCGTGCTGCCCCGCTTGCGGCGATTCGCCCGCGGCCTGACCGGCTCTGCTGTCGAGGCCGATGATCTCGTCCAGGCGGCGTGCGAGCGGGCGCTTTCCCGGGCGCACCAGTTTCAGGAGGGGACGCGCTTCGACAGCTGGATGTTTCGAATCGTGCAGACGATCTGGATCGATCAGCTGCGCGCGCGGGACATTCGACGAGAGGAAGCCGAGGAAGAGGGGGTCCACGTCGGCACCGATGAGCCGGGCCGGCGTGCGGAGGCACGGTTGGCACTTCAGGAGGTGCGCGCCGCGCTGCAGCAGCTGCCACCCGAGCAGCGGGCCGCGCTTCTCCTCGTGACCGTGGACGGGTTGAGCTACAAGGAGGCGGCGGTGGTCGCCGAGGTGCCGGTGGGGACGATCATGAGCCGTCTGGCGCGCGCAAGAGTGGCGCTGCTGGCCCGGCTCGAGGCTGGTGGCCTGCGGAGGAGGACGCAAGATGTCGAGACCGAGTGACGAGAGGCTGATCGCCTATCTCGACGGTGAGCTCGACGCAGACGAGCGCGCCTCTATCGAGCAGCGGCTGGAACGCGATTCCGAACTGCGCGACCGCGCGCGGCTGCTGAGCGAGAGCGCGGCGCTGCTGCGCACCGCCTTCGATGACGTGCTGCACGAGCCGCTGCCGGAGCGGCTGGTCCTCGCCGCGCGCGGCGAGACGGGCAAGGTTGTCGATCTCGGCGCCGCGCGCGGACAGCGCTGGCGCCGCAGGCTGCGCGATCGCCGCTGGTGGATCGGCGTCGCGGCGGCCGCATCGCTCGCCGCCTTTGCCGTCGGCGTCGGCGTCGGCGGCGGCGAAGTGCCCCTCTCCGTCGGCCCCGTGGCCGGAAACGCGCCGCACGGCGCAGAGCTCGTGTCGGACAGTTTCCCGGACAATCTTGCCGGCTACTATCGGCGCTACGTCAATGTCGGACCGAACGACAGCACCACCTTCGACAAGCTGCCGCAGAACTTCCATCTGCCGAACCTCAAGCCTTGGGGGCTCGAATTCGAAGGCGCGCGCTTCCTGATGGTCGAGGGACAGCAGGCAATGGCGCTGATGTACACCACGAGCAACAAGACGCTCGGCCCGGTGCTCGTCGTCGTCGCCAACTCCGGCAAGGCCGACAAGACCACCGACTTTTCTCATCGGGGCGACATCAACGTGCTCCGCTGGCGTCATCACGGTCACGCTTACGCCATCGCCGGCACGGCGAGCATCAATTACCTCTGGAACATCCATAACGACCTCGCCTACCAGTTCGATACGATCTGACGGGCGCCCGGCGGCTTGCCGACGCGAGCACGCCGCGCGATGAGCCTCGCCGCCGCCTGTTCCGGCAGACCCGGGCGAAGCACCCTGGCGGCGCTGGCGCTGATCGGCCTTGCTGCCGCGCTGCCGATCGTGCTGGCGCCCGCCGGCCGCAGCGCCGGCGCAGCAATCGATCGCTGCGCCGTTCCCGCCGATCTCGCCGAGCTCGATGCGCCGCTGCCCCACACGGCGGCACGGCTGCGCGCCGGCGGGCCGCTCACCATCGTGGCACTCGGATCCTCCTCGACGGAGGGGATTGGCGCGTCGGGTCCGGAGTGGAGCTATCCGAGCCGCCTCGCTGCCTGGCTGCGGGCGCGGTTTCCGGGGATGTCGATCCGCGTGGTCAACCGCGGCATCGGCGGCGAGATGTCGGCGCAGATGGCGGCGCGGGTCGATCGCGACGTGCTTACCGAACATCCCGATCTGGTGATCTGGCAACTCGGCACGAACAGCATCCTGCACGATCTCGCTCCCCAGAACGAGATCGGCGTGGCGAGAAGCGTCATCGCCCGCGTCCAGGCGGCAGGCGCGGATATCATGCTGATGGATCTGCAATACGCGCCGCGCGTACTGCTGCACGGCCGCTATCACGAGATGCTGCGCGTACTCGCGGCGGTGGCGCGAAGCGCCGACGTGCCGCTGGTGCATCGCTTCGCCACGATGCGGCATTGGGCCGAGGACGGCGCCATGCCGCTGCCGGTGATGCTGGCCAAAGACCGGCTGCACATGTCGGATACGAGCTACGATTGTCTGGCGCAGCAAGTCGCCCGCGAAATCGCAGCGGCCGACTCCCCGAGCCTCGCTCTGGCCGCGCACCCCTGAACGGGCACCCGTCGGCGCGATCAGTTCAACGCCGCTTTTCCCCGCCCTCGCGCTTGGGCACCGCCCGGCTGCGTCGCGCCGGTTTTTCCGGTGCCGCCGTCCCGTCGCTCCGGGTCTTCGCCTCGCTTCCTGCCGCGCTCACGGCTTCGGGCTCGCCTTCGGTCTCGGCAGCAATCTCCCCGGCGGCCCGCGCCCAATGCTCAGCCTCGCGCCCCTGGGGCCTGCCCTCGCGTTCCCAGATCTCGTAGGCACGCTCGCGGATACGCTGTTCTCGATCGGACATCACGCCGCCTCTCGTCCCGACTTCCGGCGAGGCTAACGTCCGAGCGCACCGTAAGGCCCAAGCGGCCCCGCGCTATGTACCAGCAGCAGCATGAGCAGCCGGCGTTGCGGCTCCCCGACGCTGGGTTCAGGCATGGTGCGGGTGTCAGCCGTCAGCAGGGCGGTGGCCGGCGCGGCTTTTGCCGGAGCGGGGGCAACGGTCGAGCCCGCGGCCGCGTCCGTCGACTGGTTGGTCAACTGGCCCGGCGAGGCGGCGACCAACGCCAACGCCGCCAATACTGCAAAACAGGACGCCCACCGCCGCCATTCGCGTCGGAAGGGGATGAGATCGAGTTGTGTCATGATGGCCTCGCCGCCGGACCCCCCAATGCTGGATACGGGAGATCGGCAGGAAAGTTCCGGGCGACCGCCGCGCACGACCGTCGCCCGGCGCTCCCAATCAGAAATAGCGCTCCGGCACTTTGATGATGTCGTCGGGCTGGATCGGCGTGGCCGGTAGGGCGCGCTCGTCGTGGCCGTTGCGCGTCACCACCACGTATTTCTCGTTGGCGCGGTAGGTGTACCCTCCCGCCGTTGCCACCGCGCTCATCACGCGCATGCCACTGGCATAGGGATATTCGCCCGGCTTCGTCACCTCGCCATAGATGTAGAAGGGCCGATAGGTGAGGATGGCGACCGCGACCCGCGGATTCTTGATGTAGCCCTGCGACAGCTTCTGCACCATCTCATGCTCGACCTCGGCCCGGGTGAGGCCCCGCGCCTTGACGTCGCCGATGAGCGGCATGCTGATATTGCCGTTGTCGCCGACCTGGTAGTCGCCGGTGAGATCGTCGGCGCCGACGACGGTGATGTGCAACTTGTCGCCCGCGCCAAGCCGGTAATTGGCGTCGCTGGTATTCGCCGATTCGAGCATTGGCAGGCTCGAGCCTTCCGACGAGCAGGCCGCGAGCGGCAGCATGATCGCGAGCGCCGCGAGGACCATGCGGACAGTCGATGACATCTTCCAGCTCCTACCCCATGATTGGCGCCATGCGAACAGCCGGGAACGCGTAACGTTCCACGCGAGGCGCGACGTTCTCGTTTTCGGTTTGCGAGCCAGACCCGCGCCGCGAAAACGCTGCCCGTGCTCGCCGGTTCCGGCTGCTGGAGAAGGGCTGCTACGGGGTGAGGACGGCGCGGCCGACGACGCGGCCCGCCTTCAACTCCTCGAGAATCGCGTTGGCCTCGGACAGCCGATGCTCATGGACGGGCACCGGCGGTACCTTGCCGCTCGCCACTAGGCTCAGCAGCTCCTTCATTTCGGCAAGGCTGCCGGTGTAGGAGCCCTGGATGGTGATGGCGCGCATGGGCAGCAGCGGCAGGCTCAGCGTGATATCGCCGCCGAACAGGCCGACGATGACGTATTTGCCGCCCTTGGAGAGGGCATCGATGCCGAGCTTGGCGGTCGCCGTCGCGCCGACGAAATCGATGGCGGCACCGAGGGGCGCCTTGGCCGCTTGCTGCGCCTGTGCCACGGCGTCGGCAGCACCAGCGTCGATCGCCGCGAGCGCCCCGGCATCGAGCGCCGCCGCGCGCTTCTTGGGATCGATGTCGGCAACGACCGCGCCTTTTCCTCCCATCGCCTTGAGCAGCGACAGGCACATCAATCCGAGCCCTCCGGCGCCGATCACCATGACCGGCTGCTCGCGCAGGATCGCCTCGCCCACCCGCTTCAGCGCTCCGAAGGCGGTGATGCCGGAACAGGCATAAGGCGCCGCCTCGGCCGGGCTGAGGCGGCCAAGGTCGAGCAGGTAGCGGGGGTGGGGAACCAGCACATGATCGGCATAGCCGCCCGGCCTCTGCACACCGAGGAAGCGCGGCGCCAGACAGAGCTGCTCGTCGCCCCGCCGACAGACCGGGCAGGTGCCGCAGCCGATCCAGGGATGCGCCAGCCGCTTGTCACCGATCTTGACGCCGCTTGCCTCCGGCCCGAGCGCCGCCACCTCGCCAACGATCTCGTGGCCCATGGTGAGCGGCGGCACCAAGCCGCGATCCTTGACGGTGAGCTTCTTGCCGCCGCCGAGATCGTACCAACCCTCCCAGATGTGCAGGTCGCTGTGGCAGACGCCGGCGGCCAAGGTCCGCAGCAGCACTTCAGTCCCTTGCGGCTTCGGGGTCGGCTTTTCGGTGGCCTTGAGCGGCGCGCCGAACTCGACGACATCGTAGCTCTTCATGAGCGTCCTCCCATGAGCTTTGCCGGAAGCTTAGGCGAGCGGGCGCCTCCTGCCAACCGAGCGGCAAGAGTGCGGTGCAGGTGATTTCGGGGTCCAGGCAGGCTATACCGCGAAGCATGAGCGTTCTCGTTACCGGCGCGGCCGGCTTCATCGGCTTCAGCACGACCAAGGCCCTGCTCGCGCGCGGTGAGCAGGTCATAGGCATCGACAGCGTCAACGACTACTACAGCGTCGCGCTCAAGGAAGCGCGGCTCGCCGAACTCGGGCGGATGCCCGGCTTCAGCTTTCACCGTCTCGACATTGTCGAACGCGGCGCGCTGGCAGCGCTGGTCGGGCGGCAGGGCGAGATCGATCGGGTCATCCATCTCGCGGCGCAGGCGGGCGTGCGCTACTCGCTCGTCAACCCGCACGCCTATATCAGTTCGAACATCTCAGGGCAGCTCGAAGTGCTCGAAGCCTGCCGCCGACTGCCGCGGCTCCGGCATCTCGTCTTCGCCAGCTCCTCTTCGGTCTATGGCGGCAACACCAAGCTGCCCTTCTCGATCGAGGACCGCGTCGATACGCCCCGCTCGCTCTACGCCGCCACCAAGAAGGCGGACGAGCTGATGGCCTATTGCTACGCCCATCTCCATCGCCTGCCGACCACGGGATTGCGCTTCTTCACCGTCTACGGGCCTTGGGGGCGGCCGGATATGGCCGCCTGGATTTTCGCCGAAGCGATCCTGGCGGGCCGCCCGATCCGCGTCTTCAATCACGGCGCCATGCAGCGCGACTTCACCTATATCGATGACATCGTCGCCGGCGTGCTGGCGGCGCTCGATCGCCCGCCCGTCGACCAAGGCGAGCCGCCCTACCGGGTCTACAATCTGGGCAATCACCGCAGCGAGGAGCTGACCCGCTTCATCGCGCTCCTCGAGGCGGCGCTCGGCCGAAAGGCAATTGTCGAGCTGGCCCCGATGGAGGCAGGCGACGTACCGGCGACCTACGCGGATATTGACGAAACCACGCGCGATCTAGGCTTCCGCCCGACGATTTCGATCGAAGACGGGCTGCCGCGCTTTGTCGCTTGGTACCGCGACTTTCATCGCCTCTAACGCGCGGCGATGATAGACTTGCCGGCGGTGGCAACGAGCCGGATCACGCGATGAGCGAGTCGCTGAGGACGAAGCTGTTGCGCTTCGCCTTCAATTTTTATCCCTGCTACCGTCGCACCGGCGCGCGCATCACCTATATCGCCGCGGATTACAGCGAGGTGCGGGTGAAGCTGCCGCTCAACCGCAAGACCCGGGGCTATTGGGGCACCACTTTCGGCGGCAGCATGTATGCGGCAATTGATCCCGTGCTGCTGGTGATGCTGGCGCGCCGCCTCGGGCCGGGCTTCATCGTGTGGGACAAGGCCGCGACGATCGAATTCAAGAAGCCCGGGCGCGGGACGCTTTACGCACGCTTCCGCATCGAGGAGCTCGAGATCGAAGAGCTGCGCCGCTCGCTCGAGCGCGACGGCAGGATCGAGCGCAGCTGGCCGATCGAGCTCACCGACGCGGCCGGGACGGTGCACGCTGCCTTCACCAAGACCCTGCATCTGCGCCGTCGCGAGGCGCCTTCCAGGGCGGCAGCCGAGCCCGCAACTGTCTGAAAATAAAGCACTCTTCGGCTGCAAAAGACCCCTACCGAAGTCCGGCCGCACTGTCATTCAGGGCTCTCGGCGCCTTCGCCATCCCGTAAGCGGATTGCCGCGGCCGGGCGCTTGGTTTAACGTCAACTATCAGGAAAGAGGCCGCTGCCCTTGAAAGATCGAGGGTTGCGGATGGGAGGGCGGCTCCGGCGATGCGATCCGAGGACAGCAGGCGTCTGCGCGAAGCGCTTGAGCCTTACCTTCGGCGGTCGAGCCTCCTCGCCTGGACGCTGCTGCTCGCGACGGCAGCGATCTATATGGCGGCAGTGGCCGGCGCCGTGATGCTCCCGTCCTTGCCGGCACGATTGGTCGCCTCGGTGCTCGCCGGTTCGGCGATCTCCTCGCTCTTCGTCATCGGCCACGATGCCGCGCATGGCGCCTATACGGCGAGCCGCCGCATGAACGCACTGATCGGCCGTGTCGCTTTTCTGCCGGCGCTGCACAATTACAGCCTCTGGCAGGTGCAGCATAACCGCCTCCATCACCGCATCCCCAATGTGCGCGGCTTCAATTCCTGGTCGCCGATGACCAAGGCCGAGTTCGACAGGTTGCCGGTATGGCGGCGTACGGTGGAGCGGCTCTATCGCAGCCCGCTCGGGTTCGCCCCCTATTACCTCGTCGAGCGCTGGTGGAAGGACAAGTTCTTTCCGCGCCGCCCGCAAGACCGCCGCACCGCCTTCTGGCTCGATTTCGCGCTGCTCCTTGCCTTCCTCGCCGGATTTCTCGCGCTCCTCGCGATCGTGGGAAGCTCACTTGGCAGCGGCGCGCTCCCTGCCATGCTGCTGGGCTTCGCGCTCCCCTATCTCGTCTGGAGCGGGTTGATGGGCGCGACCACCTACATGCAGCACACCCATCCTCGCGTCGCCTGGTTCGAGGCGCTCGCCGATTGGCGCAGGCTCGGCGGTCAGGAGGATGTCTCGGTCCAAGTCCAGGTGCCGCGCTGGTATGGTCTCATCTCGCACCACATCATGGATCATCCGGCGCATCACGTGCATCCGAAGATCCCGCTTTACCGCCTCGCGGCGGCGCAGCGCCGATTGAATGAGTTGCTCGGCGACCGCGCGGTGACGCAACGCTTTTCACCCGGCTACCTGCTCGGCACCGTGGCGCGCTGCAAGCTCTACGACTACGAGCGCCACTGCTGGCTTGATTTCGCCGGCCAGCCGACCTCCTCCTGCGCGCTCGCCGAAGCGGCGCGCACCGAAGCCGCCGCGGCTAAAGCAGCATGCGCTGCGTGATCGGCTGCTTGGCGCCATAGCCCGAAAGCTCGGCGAGGCGGCGACGGTCGTAGATAATCAGCATCTTGTCCTCGATGGTCGCCAGGTTGTCGTCGCGCAGCCGCATCAGCGTGCGATTGAGGTGGATCATCGACAAGCCTGTCGCATCGGCGAGATGCTGACGCTGCAGGGGGAACGGGCACATCGTGCCGTCGGCAAGCTCCAGCCGGCGCAGCCGATCGAAGGTCTCCAGCATGAGGTAGCCGATCCGCTGCAGCGGCTTGCGCCGGCCGAGCAGCGACAGGCGCACATCGGCGCGATGCTCTTCCTCGAGCCGCCAGCGCAGCAGATCGAGGGTCAAATCGATATGGCGCTTCAGCAGATCGGTCAGCGGATAGCCCGCCATGACGCAGAGGCTCACCGGGGTCAGCGCCTGCACCGAGTGGCGGATCGTGCCAAGCAGGGCCGAGGATAGTCCGATGACCTCGCCGGGAAGCACGAGATCGAGAATTTGCCGGCCACCGCCGGGGAGCTTCTTGTAGCGGAACGCCCAACCTTCATAGAGCGTGTAGAGCGCGCCGCCGACTTCGCCTTCATGCACGATGTCGTGTTTCGCCGGCACGGTGGCGTGATCGGTCTTGAGTGACGTAATGGCATCCAGCTCGCTATGGCTGAAGGGCCTGAAGCACGGCCGGTTCCGCAACCGGCAATCGATGCATGGCACCATGTGACGCCGCCGACCCGCAAAATTCCGCGCGTGCCAAGCAACATATACGGATCAACATGTTAGCCAAGGGCGGAAATTGTAAACGGCAGTCGCAAAACAGCAACCAAATGGCGGGAAGCGCACCAAATGATGAACCGCTGCGCAACCGCCTCAGCTTATGCGCGCAAGCGGACGCGGCATCACGCAGCGGCCTCGCGCCCGATCGTCCCAACGAGTGTAGCGGCGCGCCACCACCCGCCCCCGAAGGGGGATCGCCGACTGATCGGCCTACTTGCCGTCGTAGAGCGCGAGCAAAACCTCGCCATAGGTCTGCCGGATCGCATGCCGCTTGATCTTGAGCGTCGGCGTCATCTGGCCATTGGCTGTGGTGAAGGGCTCCTTGGCGAGAACGAAGCGGCGGACGCGCTCCACCGGCGAAAGCTCGGCGTTCACCCGCGCCACCGCGCTGCCGATCAGGCGCTGCAGCTCGCTGTCTCCCGCGAGCGCGGCAAAATCCGGCTTCACGCCGCGGCGCAAGGCGAACCTGTCGAGAAACTCGAGATGCGGCACGATGACCGCCACGAGATAGGGTCGCCGATCGCCGAACACCATCGCTTGGCCGATCTCGGGCTGCATCGTCAGATACCCTTCGACGCGCGCCGGCGACAGCATGTCGCCCCCGGAATTCTTGATGAAGTCGCGCTTGCGGTCGGTGATCCGGATGTAGCCGTCGGCGTCGAGCTCGCCGACATCGCCGGTGTGCAGCCAGCCCTCCGCGAGCGCGCGCTGCGTCGCTTCGGGATCGTTCCAATAGCCCTTCATCACCAGTTCACCGCGCACCAGGATCTCGCCGTCCTGGGCGATGCTGACCTCGACCCCGGCGAGCGGCGGCCCCACCGTGTCGATCTTGATGCGCTTGGGCGGATTGGCGCTGATCACCGGCGAGGCCTCGGTCTGGCCGTAGCCTTGCAGCAGCCTCACGCCAAGCGCGAGAAAGAAGCGGCCGATCTCGGGATTGAGCGGCGCGCCCCCCGAAACCATCGCCTTGAGCCGGCCACCGAAGCGCTGACGCACCTTGCGCCGGACCAGCGCTTCGGCGAGCCCGTCGAGCAGTCGATCGCCGAGGTTAAGGCTTGCGGGATCGTCGAGCCGCATGCGGCCGACGCGGAGCGCCAACTCGAAGAGCCGGCGGCGGGTCGCGCTCTGCCGCTCCATGCTGCGCAGGATTCGCTGATGCATCGTCTCGTAGAGCCGCGGCACGGCCGTCATGATCGTGGGCCGCGCCTCCTGCATGTTGGCGGCGAGCGTCTCGGCCCCCTCGGCGAAATAGATCTCGGCACCGAGCGAGATCGGGAACATCATCCCCGCCGTGTGCTCGTATGAATGCGACAGCGGCAAGAAGCACAAGAACACCTCGTCGCCGAGCCCGATGGTCTGCAGCAGCCGGAAGGCGCCGTAGCAATTGGCGAGAATGTTGGCGTGCGTCGTCATCACGCCCTTGGGCACGCCGCCGGTGCCGGACGTGTAGATCAGGCAGGCGGTGTCGTCCCGACGCGCCGCGGCAACCCAGGCATCGACATCATCAGGTGCCTCGCCGCCACGGGCGATCACCTCGTCCCAGCCATGCACTTCGGCATGCGAGAGCTGCCCGCTCTTCAGCGGCTCCATGGTGATGATGGCTGTGATCGTCGAGACCTGGTCCGCTGCCGGCATGACGCGGTGGGCGAGCGCTGCCGTCGAGACGATGACCGCCCGCGCCCCGCTGTTCGCGAGCAGGTGGCGGTGATCCTCGACCGTATGGGTGGTGTAGGCCGGCACGGTGATCGCGCCCGCGGCCATAATGGCAAGATCGGCGATCATCCATTCGGGGCGGTTCTCTGCGACCAGTCCGACCCGGTCGCCGCGCGCGACGCCGAGCGCGCGCAGACCGCGCGCCAGGGCACCCACGTCCCGCGCTGCCTCCCGCCACGATATCGCACGATAGGCACCGTCGCGCTTCGCCCACAAAAACGGACGATCGCCTTTCTTCGCCGCCCAGTCGAAGAACATGGCGGCGAGGCTGGGACAGGTATGATAATCCATGCTTCCCCCCTGCTCCGACGCCGTCCGGGCAATGTTGTAAGGGTTTTGCCGCTCGGGCGGAATAGCCCGCCGGTTGGCGGTTCGGGCGGGGCGGACCATATCTGGGGCGAAGCTCGCGAAGGAGTGCAGCATGACGCCGCCGACCCAAGAAGAAACCGCCGCGCGGCAGCGCGCGCTTGGCCCCTTGCCGGAATGGGATCTGAGCGACCTTTATCCCCGTCGCGACGGCCCGGAGCTCGCGCGCGACCTCGAGCGCAGCGAGAAGGAAGCGGCCGGGTTCCGCGCACGCTATGAAGGCAAGCTCAAAAGCCTCGGCGGCGCCGAGTTGGGCGAAGCGATCACCGCCTATGAGCGCTTGCAGGAGACGCTCGGCCGGATCATCAGCTACGCCTACCTTGTTTACGCCGGCAATATGGAAGACGCCGAGATCGGCCGCTTCTTTCAGAACATGCAGGAGAAGGTCAACGCCATATCGACCATCCTGCTGTTCTTCACCCTCGAGCTCAACCGGATCGAGGACCGGGATCTCGAAGAGAAGCTCCGCGCGCCGGAGCTGCGACACTACGCCCCTTGGCTGCGCGACACCCGCGCATTCCGCCCGCATCAGCTCAGCGACGAGCTCGAGAAGATGCTGCACGAAAAATATGTCGCCGGACGCGCCGCCTGGACGCGGCTTTTCGACGAGACCATGGCAGGCTTGCGCTTCACCGTCGACGGGCAGCAGCTTTCCAGCGCCGAGGCGCTGCATCTGCTCTCGGAGCCCGACGCGGGCAAGCGCAAGCGCGCGGCCAAAGCGCTGGGCGAGGTCTTCGGCAGAAATGTGCGTCTCTTTGCACTCATCACCAACACGCTCGCCAAGGACAAGGAGATCGAGGATCGCTGGCGCCATTTCGAGCGGCCGATCTCCTCGCGCAATCTCGGCAATTTCGTTGAGGACGAAGTGGTCGAGGCGCTCACCTCCGCGGTGCGCGCCGCCTTCCCGCGCTTGTCGCATCGCTATTATCGGCTGAAGGCGAAATGGTTCGGCGTCGAGACCCTACCCTATTGGGATCGCAACGCGCCGCTTCCCGAACAAGACGACCGCGTCATCCCCTGGCCCGAAGCCGAGCGCACCGTGCTGGGCGCTTATGCCGCCTTCTCGCCGGAGCTCGCGGATGTCGGGCGGCATTTCTTCGAGCGGCGGTGGATCGACGCGCCGACGCGGCCGGGCAAGGCGCCCGGTGCCTTCGCGCATCCGACGGTGCCGAGCGTCCATCCCTATCTGCTGCTCAACTATCTTGGCAAGACGCGCGACGTCATGACCTTGGCGCACGAGCTCGGGCATGGCATGCATCAGGTGCTGGCCGGCCCGCAAGGCCAGCTCATGGCCGACACGCCGCTGACCCTTGCCGAGACCGCATCGGTCTTCGGCGAGATGCTGACTTTCCGCGCCATGCTCGGCGCCGAGACTGACCGCAAGCGGCGCAAGACGATGCTCGCTTCGAAGGTCGAAGACATGCTCAATACCGTGGTGCGGCAGATCGCTTTCGTCGAATTCGAACGCCGTGTTCATGACGAGCGCCGCCAGGGCGAGCTTACTCCCGAGCGCATCGGCGAGATCTGGATGGCGGTGCAGGGCGAGAGCCTCGGCCCGGCGATCGTCTTCGAGGACGAATATCGCCACTACTGGAGCTACATCCCGCATTTCATCCACACGCCCTTCTATGTCTACGCCTATGCCTTCGGCGATTGCCTGGTGAACTCGCTCTACGCCGTCTATCAGGGCGTAGCACCGGGCTTTGCCGAGAAGTACCTCGACATGCTGCGGGCCGGCGGCAGCAAGCGGCACAAAGAGCTGCTCTCACCCTTCGGACTCGATGCCTCGGAGCCGAGCTTCTGGCAGAAGGGCCTGTCGGTGATTTCGGGCTTCATCGACGAGCTCGAGACGCTCGGCTGAGGCCATGAAGCCCACGCACGTTCGCAGCACCCGATTCTGATGGCGGAGGGCGACAACAACCTCCCTGGGCGGGTGCGGCGCTATGCGCGCGTCTCCACCGCCATGGGCGGGCTTGCCGCGCGGCTTGCGGGCGAGCGCTACCTCGGCATGCCGATCGATCGGACGCGCCACGCCGCCGAGCTCAAAGCTGCGCTCGGCGGTATCAAGGGGCCGCTGATGAAGGTGGCGCAGCTCCTCGCCACAATCCCCGACGCACTGCCCAAGGAATATGCCAGCGAGCTCGCCGCGCTCCAGGCAAATGCGCCGCCCATGGGGTGGCCCTTCGTGCGACGCCGCATGCAGGCCGAGCTTGGCCCCGACTGGCCGCGCAAATTCCGCAGCTTCGAGCACACTGCGGCTCGCGCCGCCTCACTGGGGCAGGTGCATCGCGCCACGGCGCTGGATGGCAGAGCGCTCGCCTGCAAGCTGCAATATCCCGACATGGCCTCGGCCGTGGAAGCCGATCTCAGGCAGCTTAAGCTCGTCATGTCGATCTACGAGCGCTACGACCGCGCGATCACCACGGAAGAGATCCACACCGAGATCGCCGAGCGGCTGCGCGAGGAGCTCGACTACCGCCGCGAGGCGGCTCAGATGCGGCTCTATCGGCTGATGCTCGCGGACGAGCCCGAGATCGCGGTGCCGAAGCCGGTTGCCGAGCTCTCGACCGGGCGTCTTCTCACCATGACCTGGCTCGAGGGCGCGCCTTTCCTCGAAGCAACGAAGGCGCCGGCCGCACGGCGCAACGCCATCGCCCGCAGCATGTTTCGCGCCTGGTACGTGCCGTTCTACTACTACGGCATCATCCATGGCGACCCGCATCTCGGCAATTACACCGTGGGGCCCGATGCCGGAATCAATTTGCTCGACTTCGGCTGCATCCGCGTCTTTCCCTCGGCGTTCGTCGGCGGGGTCATCGACCTCTATCACGCGCTTGACCGCGACAACGAGGCGCTCGCCATTCATGCTTATGAGAGCTGGGGATTCCGCAATCTCTCGCGCGAGATGATCGCCGTGCTGAACCGCTGGGCGAGCTTCCTCTACGCGCCGCTCCTCGACGACCGTAAGCGCCGGATCCAGGAGAAGGATGGCCCCTATGGCCGCGATGTCGCCGAAGAGGTGCATCGCGAGATCCGCCGGCTCGGCGGGGTCAAGCCGCCGCGGGAATTCGTCTTCATGGATCGCGCGGCGATCGGCCTTGGCTCGGTATTCATGCACCTCAAGGCCGAGATCAACTGGCATCGCCTGTTTCACGAGCTCATCGAGGATTTCGACGTCGGAGCACTGGCGCGCCGCCAGAAGGAGGCGCTGGAGAAAGCCGGCGTCCCGAAACAGGCGAGCGGACGGAGAACCCGCGACTGAGGCTCGCCTCTTTGAGCGCTCGTCGCGGAAAGGTGATGCGGGCCGATCAGCAGCGGCTTTTCGCTCCTTGCGACATCCGGCTATCCTCGAGGTAGAACGAAGGTTCAGGAGCCGACATGTCACGATCGTCTAGCGCGACGCCGCTTTCGACCCCGGCCCGGGTCGGTGTGCTTCTCGACGATCTCGGCTGGCATCCGATCCATACGCGGATCACGCTGGTGCTCGGCGTCGGCTGGATGCTGGACGCCTTCGAAGTCAACATTATCGGCAGCGTGCTCGGCGTGCTGCAGCGGCTCTGGGATGTGACGGCCGGTGAAGCCTCGCTGCTCGTCTCTGCATGGCTCGTCGGCATCATGGTTGGCAGCCTGCTGTTCGGTTATTGCGCGGACCGCTTCGGGAGACGCCGCCTCTTCGTCCTGACGCTAGTGCTCTACTCGACCTTCACGGTGATTTCGGCGCTTTCACCCGGCTACAGCGCCTTCCTCGTTTTCCGCTTCCTTACGGCGATCGGCGTCGGCGCCGAGTATTCAGCAGTCAATGCCGCCATCGGCGAGATGATTCCCGCGCGCTATCGCGGCCGGGCGGCCGCCACGGTAATGAACTTCTGGCCGCTCGGCGCAATCCTCGCCGGCATGATCACGCTCTATTTCATCAATCTGCTGCCGCCCTCGGTTGGCTGGCGCTGTGCCTTCGCCCTGGGGGCGGTCATCGCGCTGTTCAGTCTCTGGGCGCGGCGAACGCTGCCGGAATCGCCGCGCTGGCTCTTCGCCCGCGGCCGCACCGCCGAAGCCATGCGGGTCTCGGCGCAAATCGCCGGCGATGGTCGGCGCTTCGATGGATCGGCGGGTCCGGCGGAAGAAGCGGCTATGCCGGCGCGGCCGGTCGGGTTCCTGACAGAACTCCGCGAGCTGCTGCGCCGCCATCCCGGCCGCCTCGCGCTGGGCTGCGCCCTCGATTTCTCGGAAGCCGCGGGATATTACGGCCTCTTCGCCATCCTCCCACTGATGGTGCTGCCGCAGATCCACATTCCCGATAGCGCGGTGCCGTGGTTCTTCATCATCGGCAATGTCGGCGCGGCTATCGGCGGCCTCATCGCAGCCTACCTGCTGGATCGGGCGGGACGGAAAGCGACGGTCGCCGGCTTCTATCTGCTCGCGGCCGCCTCGATGCTGGGCATGGCAAGCGCGACCGCGTCCGGCAGCGCCGCCGGGGTCATGCTCGCCTTCACCATCGCCAATTTCTGCGCGACCGGCGCCTGGATCGCGGCTTATCCTACCTTCTCCGAGATATTTCCGACGCGGATGCGCGCAACCGGCATCGGTTTCTCGGTCGCTTTCGGTCGCATCGGCGCGGCGCTGGCGCCGCCGCTCCTGGTGGCGGTAAGCCAGCAATTCTCGCTCTTCGCCGCCTTCGGCATCATCGCCGGCTTCTGGCTGATCGGCGTAGCGGCAATGATCCCGTGGTCGATGCGCGGCATGGAAGGACGCGGCCGCTCGCTAGAGGCGCTTGCGGGCGAGTAAGGCCGGCCACCGCGCGCTAGCCACGGCTGCAGGCGCCGCCGCCGAGGACGCAGAATTTGGCGCAATGCGGATGGTTGAGCGCCACAGCGCCCGACGCCTCGGCAAGGGTCGCGCCGAGATCGAAGCGCGCATCATAGGGAAGCAGGGTACAGGCGACGACGCTCGGGCGGCTCGCACCCTTGCGCTTCACCACCATGCGCGAGTTCGCGCACATCAGCGTGCGCGGGTCGACATGGAGTAGACCCCAGCACCCCTCGCTGATCTCCGGTACGTCGGCGGCTTCGTCCATCTCCGGAAAGATCACGAGCCGCTCGCGGTCCTCGGCGTCGACGGCGATGCCGTGCTCGGCGAACAGACGAGCGAAGCCCTGTCGCATCGCGGCGTCGGGCTCGCCCCACAGCATGCGGCCGGCCACGGCGACGGCAAACCCGTTCTCCGCCAGCCATTTGAGCCCGTCGAAGGTCGGCTGCCAGGTGCCGGGGCCGCGCTCTTCCTCGTGCAGCTCGCGCGTATAGTGGTCGAGCGAGACGCGCAAGACGAGCCTTCGCCCGAGCCGGTGCTGCAGGTCGAGAAGCGCCGGCTTCAGCCGTTGCATGGGCCGCATGGCATTGGTCAGCACCAGCACGCGGAATCCGCGGGCGAGGCATTCCTCCAGCATCGCCAGCATATCGGGGTTCATGAAGGGTTCGCCGCCGGTGAAGCCGATCTCCTCCGTGGCGAGCCCTTTGCGCGCGATCTCGTCGAGATAGCTCCGCATCTCGGCAAGAGTCAGGTATTCGAGCCGGTCGTTGCGCGGGCTCGACTCGATATAGCAATGATTGCAGGCGATGTTGCAGAGGGTGCCGGTATTGAACCAGAGGGTCTGCAGCGCCTCGAGCGCCACCCGCGCACGCGGCTCGCCGGCAAGGGTGATCTCGGCATCGTGGAATTTGTGCGTGTCGAGCACCGGCGCCGGCGCAACGGAGATGCGCCTCGGCCAGACGTCGCCATCTGCGCCTCGCCACGCCATGCGGCCAGGCGCGAGCGCGGCGCCGGTCGCGGCGAGCTCCGCTGCGGGCAGCACGTCGCAGCTCGGCCACAGGCCCGTCGCAAGCGCCGCGGCATAGCCTTCCGGCAATCCCGCCGCACGCATCTTCGTCGCCGCGGCAGCATGGTCATAGTGCAGTGCGCCATGCTCGACCGCGATGCCCTCGCGCTCCGGCGTCAGTACGCTGAACCAGACACGCGGCGTGCCGTCATTGGCCGGCATGCCGATGGCGCCCGAATTGTGCCAGAGCCGGCGATCGATGAGCTCGCTGAAGGGAAGGCCGCAATGGCCGGCGATGACTCCGTCTGCGCCGGCGGCATCGAGCTCCTCGCGCTTCACCGCGGCTGGCGTCGAGGCGAAGACAAAACGGTTGATCTGCCGCACGCTGCCATGCACCACCGCGAGTCGCTTGCCGCCGAGCTCTATATCGAGGCGGCGCGGCAGTGCGGCCATCCAGCCGCGGCGTTCCGTATCAAGGCTTCTGTCGGCATGGGCGTACCAGCTGGCCGCCAAGAGATCGCAGGCGCTCCCCTCGGCATAGCCGCAGCCGCAATTTCCGGCGTCGCTCCCCAGCGACTCCTCGCAATTGCCCATGACGACCGCGATCCCCGAGCGGCGCACCAGATCGAGCGTCGCGCGCGCGTCGGCGCCATAGGCGACGATGTCGCCGGTGCACAGGATGCGCCGTGGCGGGATGCCGCGCCGCGCCGCCTCGGCGAGCACCGCCTCGGTCGCTTCGAGATTGCTGTAGGGACCGCCGAAGACGAGCACCGGCCCGTCCATCGCCAGCAGCGGAACACGCTCCATGGCCCGACTATAGCCGCTTGCGCCGGCGCGGCACAAAGGATGAGGGGGCCCGCGGGGCCCCTCACCGTCATGTGATGATGGCGTTGCCGCTCAGGCGCGCAGGCGCAGCACCGCGGTCTTCTTCTCGCCGGCCTCGGCCAGGAGACGATCGAAATAGGCGATGGTGCGCTCGAGGCCGGTTTCCAACGGCACGCGCGGCTCCCATTCCAGGATGTCGCGCGCGCGGCTGATGTCCGGGCAACGCTGCACGGGATCGTCTACCGGCAGTGGCCGGCGCTCGATGACCGAGCGCGAGCCGGTCAAGGCGATGATCTTCTCGGCGAGCTCGCCCACGGTGGTCTCGACCGGGTTGCCGAGATTGATCGGCCCCGTGACGTCGTCCGGCGCCGCCATCAGGCGGACGAAGCCCTCGATGAGATCGTCGACATAGCAGAAGGCGCGGGTCTGCGCGCCGTCGCCATAGACGGTGATCGGCTCGCCCTTGAGCGCCTGAACGATGAAGTTCGACACGACACGGCCATCATTGGGGTGCATGCGCGGCCCGTAGGTATTGAAGATGCGCGCCACGCGGACCCTGAGCTTGTGCTGCCGGTGATAATCGAAGAACAGCGTCTCCGCGCAGCGCTTGCCCTCGTCATAGCAGGCGCGCGGCCCGATCGGGTTGACGTTGCCGCGGTAGTCCTCGCGCTGCGGATGGACGACGGGATCGCCATAGACCTCGGAAGTCGACGCCTGGAAGATCTTGGCGCGCACGCGCTTGGCAAGTCCCAGCATGTTGATCGCGCCGCTGACGCTGGTCTTGGTCGTCTGGACCGGGTCGAACTGGTAGTGGATGGGCGAGGCCGGGCAAGCGAGATTGTAGATCTCGTCGACCTCGACATAGAGCGGGAAGCAGACATCGTGGCGCATCGCCTCGAAATTCGAGTTCGGCAGCAGATGCGCGATGTTGGCCTTGCGCCCGGTGAAGTAATTGTCGACGCAGAGTACGTCGTGGCCCCCGGCCAGCAGGCGCTCGCAGAGATGCGAGCCGAGGAAGCCGGCGCCGCCGGTGACGAGGATGCGTTTTTTGCTGGAGCTCATGGAGCCTTCCTTTAGCGTTGCCTAGCCCTGCGCCCGGACGCGCTGCTCGGCGTGCGCGGGCTCGACGGAACGGCGGCCGATGCTGAAGTAATAGAAGCCGGCTTCGGCCATGTCGGCCGGCTTGTAGATGTTGCGCAGGTCGATGACGGTGGGTGAGCGGAGCAGCGACTTCACGCGCTTCAGGTCGAGCGCGCGGAATTCGTTCCACTCGGTGACAATGACCAGCGCATCGGCGCCGTTCATCGCGTCGTAGGCGCCACCGCAGAACTCGACGCCCTCAAGCAGCTTCTTCGCCTCGTTCAGGCCCTCCGGGTCGAAGGCGCGGATGGTGGCGCCCGCCTGACGCAGCGCCGGGATGATGGTGAGGCTGGGGCTGTCGCGCATGTCGTCGGTGTTGGGCTTGAAGGTGAGGCCAAGCACGGCGATCGTCTTGCCCTGTACGCTGCCGCCGCAGGCGCGGATGACGCGCGCGGCCATGCGCTCCTTGCGCGTGTCGTTCACCTTGACGGTGGTTTCGACGAGGCTCACCGGCGAACCGGCCTCCTGGGCAGTGCGCACCAGCGCCAGGCAATCCTTGGGGAAGCAGGACCCGCCATAGCCCGGACCGGCATGGAGGAATTTGCGGCCGATGCGGCCGTCGAGGCCGATGCCCTTCGCCACGTCCTGCACATCGGCGCCGAGCACTTCGCAGAGATCGGCGATCTCGTTGATGAAGGAGATCTTGGCGGCAAGGAAACTGTTGGCAGCGTATTTGGTGAGCTCGGCCGTTTCGATCGCGGTAAAGATCAGCGGCGTCTCGATCAGGTAGAGCGGCCGATAGAGCTCGCGCATGATCTCCCTGGCGCGCTCCGTTTCAGCGCCGATGACGACGCGGTCGGGGCGCATGAAATCCTGAATGGCCGACCCTTCGCGCAGGAATTCCGGGTTCGACACCATGTCGAACTGCGCATCGGGACGGGTCTTGCGGATGATCTCGGCAACCCGCCGGCCGGTGCCGACGGGGACCGTGGATTTGGTCACGACGACGGCGTATCCGGTGAGCGCCCGGGCGATTTCCTCGGCGGCGCCGAAGACATAGGAGAGATCGGCATGGCCGTCGCCGCGGCGCGAAGGCGTGCCCACCGCGATGAAGACCGCATCGGCACCGGCGACGGCAGCGGCGAGGTCGGTGGTGAAGCTCAGCCGCCCGGCCCGTGCATTGCTGTCGACGATCTGGTCGAGGCCGGGCTCATAGATCGGAATCTCGCCTCGGGTGAGTCGAGCGATCTTTTCCACGTCCTTATCGACGCAAGTGACCGAGACGCCGAATTCGGAGAAGCAGGCGCCGGAGACGAGGCCCACATATCCGGTGCCAATCATTGCAATGCGCATAACCCCTCCTGACGGGCGATGATGCAAAAACGACGCCGATGGCAGAAATATTCCGGCGAGTAGCGCCAATCCGCCGATCTGGCGTCCAGGCGGCGGACGGCGTTGCCGGTGCCGCCCCCGGCCGGGGCCGGCATGCAGGCGGCCCAGGCCCGCGGTGCTGTTGGATTTGCACGATTTCCGGGCGCAGTAAGTCGTAATCTCCGGTAGACGTCAAGCGAGCCGGCCGACCGCGAGACGACCCTTCCCGCGCGCGGCGCTATGCCGCAGCCGGCATGGGAGCCGGCGGTTATGCTCCAGGGCGCTTGTCCGGGGCTGGGCGTCGCCTTATGACTGCCCCCGGCCTCGGTTCGATCGGCCAGTCCGGGTAGCGAGGGAAATGAGTAAGGCGGTCTTGGTTACCGGCGGCGCCGGCTATATCGGCAGCCACGCCTGCAAGGCACTTGCACGGGCCGGCTACACGCCGGTCGTCCTCGACAATATGGTTTACGGCCATCGCGAGGCGGTGCGCTGGGGGCCGTTGGTCGAGGGAGAGCTTGCCGACCGCCCTCTCCTCGCCGCGACCCTCAAGCGCTTCGACATCGCCGCCGTCATGCATTTCGCCGCCTTCGCCTATGTCGGCGAATCCATGGTGAAGCCCGAAGTCTATTTCGGCAACAACGTGGTCAACAGCCTCGGGCTGGTCGAAGCGATGCGCGAGGCGGGAGTTCGGCGCCTGGTCTTCTCCTCCACCTGCGCCACTTACGGGGTGCCGGAGAGCGTACCGATCCGCGAGGACATGCCGCAGCGGCCGGTCAATCCCTATGGCGAGAGCAAGCTGATGGTGGAGCGCATCTTGCACTGGCAAGGCGTGGCGCACGGACTGCAGCACATCTCGTTGCGCTATTTCAACGCGGCCGGCGCCGACCCCGAGGGTGAGATCGGCGAGCATCACGAGCCCGAGACCCATCTGATCCCGCTGGTGCTCGATGCGGCGTTGGGCCGCCGGGCGCAGATCGACGTCTACGGCACCGATTACCCGACCTCCGACGGAACCGCCGTCCGCGACTATATCCACGTCACCGATCTCGCCGCGGCGCATGTGCTGGCCCTCGGCCATCTCGAGCAGGGGGGCGCCAGCGCGGCGCTCAACCTCGCCACGGGCAGAGGTCATTCGGTGCGCGAGGTCATCGCCGCCGCCGAGCGCGTCACCGGCAAGCGCATTGCCTGCCGTGAAACGGCGCGGCGTCCGGGAGATCCTCCGGCGCTGGTTGCCGATGCCGGGCGTGCCGGCGCCCTGCTCGGCTGGAAGCCGGCCCATTCGGACCTCGATTCCATCCTCGCCACCGCCTGGGCCTGGCATCGCCGCTGCTTCCCCGCAACACGGCCGTCCCGCGGCTGACGCTTGACAGGCCGGGGTTTCTGCGGCGCTATCGCGGCCGCGGAATAGCAGGCGGGGCGGCATCGTTCTGCCCGGAGGCCCGCCGCCTATGCGCCGCCGAGCGGCGCTGTTCCAGCCCAGAGCCACGGGAGTTGTAGAGAGATCATGCAGCCGGTCGAGACTGTCGTCGCGGCACGCGAGCCAGCGCATCCGGGCGCAGACGACGCGACGATCCGTGTTCAGGGCAAGTTCTTCTTCGCAGGCGCGGCCAAGTTCTTTGTCAAAGGCGTGACCTACGGTCCCTTTGCTCCGGGATCGCACGGTGCGCAATTCCCGGAACGCGAGACGGTGATCCGCGACTTCCGCCTGATGGCCGAGCTCGGGGCCAATACGCTGCGCGTCTTCACCGTGCCCCCGCTCTGGCTGCTCGATCTCGCGCAGGAGGCCGGCCTCAAGGTGCTCGCCGGCATACCCTGGTCGCAGCACGTCACCTTTCTGGACAGCAGCGCCATTCAGACCGAGATCCTGCGCACAGTGGTCGAGTCCGTGCGCGGCCTCAACCGCCATCCGGCGATCCTGGCCTATCTCATCGGCAACGAGATTCCGCCTGACATGGTGCGCTGGCACGGGCCCGAACGCGTCCGTGCCTTCCTCAAGAGCCTGGTCGCGGCGGTGAAGGAGATCCATCCCGACGGGCTGGTCAGCTACGCCAACTTCCCGTCGACCGAATACCTCACCATCGACTTCACCGATTTCCTCTGCTTCAACGTCTATCTTCACGACGAGCCGGCATTCCGCCGGTACGTCTCTCGGCTCCACAATCTTGCCGTCGACCGTCCGCTGGTGCTGACCGAGTTCGGCATCGATTCCATGCGCGAAGGCAACGAAGAGCAGGCGAAGACCCTCTCCTGGCAGATTCGCACGGCCTTCGAGATGGGCGTGGCGGGCACCTTCGTCTTCGCCTGGACCGACGAGTGGTTCACCGGCGGGCATCTCATCGAGGATTGGGCTTTCGGCCTAGTCGACCGACAGCGCGAGAAGAAGCCGGCTTTCGCCGCGGTGCAAGAGCGCTATCGGGGTCCCATTCCGCCTCGCCTGGAACGCTACCCGCGCGTCTCCGTCGTGGTGTGCTCCTATAACGCCGAACGCACCATGGCGCCGTGCCTCGCCTCGCTGGAGAAGCTCAGCTATCCTGATTACGAGGTCATCGTCGTCAATGACGGCTCGACAGACCGCACGCTCGAGATCTCCCAGAGCTTCCCCTATTGCCGCATCATCAGCCAGGAGAACAAGGGACTCTCGGTCGCGCGCAATGTCGGCGCCGAGGCGGCCACCGGCGAGATCGTCGCTTACACGGACAGCGATTGCGTCGCCGACGCTGATTGGTTGACCTATCTCGTCGCCAAGATGGAAGCCTCGCATCTGGTCGCCTGCGGCGGCCCGAACTTCCCGCCACCCGAGGACAGCCTGGTGCCGGCGGCGGTCGCGGTATCGCCCGGCGGTCCGACCCATGTGCTGCTCTCGGACGATGTCGCCGAGCACATTGCCGGGTGCAACATGGCATTCCGGCGGGACGTGCTGCTGCGGCTCGGCGGCTTCGATCCCGTCTACCGCACCGCCGGAGACGACGTCGACATCTGCTGGCGCTTTCAGGACCAGAACTACACCATCGGCTTCAGCCCGGCGGCGGTGGTCTGGCATTTCCGGCGCAACACGGTGCGCGCCTATATCGGCCAGCAGCGCGGCTATGGCAAAGCCGAGGCGCTGGTCTATTCGCGCCATCCGTTCCGCTTCAATCTTTTCGGCCAGGCGAAATGGCTCGGCCGCATCTACGGCGATCTCTCCGCCGCGCTGCTGCTGTCGCGCAAGCCGGTCATCTACTCCGGCGTGTTCGGCCGCGGTCTCTTTCAGACGCTTTACGAGCCGCCCTCCTCGCTGGCTGCCTTCCTGCCGCTCTCCTTCGAATGGAACGTCATCGCCCTGCTGCTGGCGGCGGGCGGCATCATCGCCGGCGGATGGGCCTGGCTGCTGACCGTACCGCTCGTCACCACCTGGGTGATGTGCATCAACGGGGCGCTCAAGGCGCCGATCGACAAGCGCTTCACCGGGCTCAAGGCGCGCGCGCTGGTGGCGTTGCTCATCTATCTCGGCCCCATCCTCCGCGGCTGGGAGCGGCTCAAATGGCGGCTCAAGGAGATGCGCACGCAGGAGCACGCGCCGGCGCCGCTGCCGGAACCGGTGCAGCCGGCCCGCATCGATTGGCGCGACCGCGCCTTCTATCTTTCGTATTGGAGCGAGGGCGGCGACGAGAAGGAGCTGCTGCTGGGCGGGCTGATGCGCTTCCTGACGCCGCAGAAGTATTTCATCATGACCGATCAGGGCTGGAACGACTGGGATCTCAAGATCGCCCGCGGGCTATGGAGTCGCGCCTTCGTCCTGATCTGCACCGAGAATCACGGCGGCATGAAGCGGCTGCTGCGCGTGCGCTGCGCCATGCGCCTCTCGCGACTCTCGACCTTCATCCTGCGCGCCTTCGCCGTCGCCACCGCGGCGGCGCTGATCCTCGATCAGCCGGAAGCGGCGGCGGTGGTCGGGGTGCTCGGCCTCGCGCAGGGAGCGCTCATCGCCTACCGCACCGTGGAATTCGGGCGGCTGATGCGCGGCATCATCGCCACGGTCGCGAAGAACCAGGGCGCGACGCCGGTCGCGGCCGAGGCCGCGGCGGCGGCCGATATGCCGCGCGCCGCCTGAGGCGCGACGGATCCGGATGGGCGCATCCGCCTGGAAGTTCCTGCCCTATCTGCGGCCCTATCGTTGGCGCATCACCTGGGCGCTGCTGCAGATCTTCCTGATCGCGGGCTTCGATCTGCTGAAGCCCTGGCCGCTGCAGATCGTCATCGACGATGTGCTCGGCGGCAAGAAGCTGACCCTGCCGCCGCTGTCGAACCTCGCTCCCGGGCCGCTGCTGGTCGTCGCCTGCCTGGCGCTGGTCGTGGTCACGCTCGGCTCGGGGCTGCTCGCGCTGCTGCACAACTACACCACGATCGGCGTCGGCCAGCGCATGGTGAACGACCTGCGCGGCGCGCTTTATGCCCATCTGCAGCGCCTGTCGCTCGCCTTTCACAGTCGGCAGAAGGTGGGCGACCTGATGTACCGCATCACCGCCGACAGCTTCGCCGTCCAGACCGTGATCATGAACGGCATCCTGCCGATCGTCTCGGCGTTGGTGCTGCTCGGCGGCATGCTCATCGTGCTGATCCCCCTGGATGCGATGCTGACCTTGGTGTCGCTGACCATCGTGCCGCTGCTTTTCGTCCTCATCGCAATCTTCAACCGCAAGATCACCGTGGTCGCGACCGAAGTGCGCGACCGCGAGAGCCATGTCTACACGCTCGTCCAATGGGCGATGAGCTCGATCAAGGTCGTGCAAGCCTTCACCAAGGAGGAAGAGGAATACCGCCGCTTCATGGGCGCGAGCCGCGCGAGCCTCAATGCCACCTTGCAGCTCTACACCTGGCAAACGCTTTATTCGGGCATGGTCAACGCGCTGGTCGCGCTGGGGACCGCGCTGGTCGTCTATGTCGGCGCGCGCTCGGTGCTGGACGGACGGCTCTCGCTCGGCGAGCTCGTCGTGTTCATCTCCTACCTCGCCCAGCTCTATACGCCGGTCAACCAGATCACGCAGAGCTGGGGGCTGATCGCCGGCGCGCGCGTCGGCGCGCGGCGCTGCTTCGAGGTGCTCGACACCCAGCCCGATTTGAAGGACGGCACGCGCAGCTTTCCGCCGCAAGGCGCTTCGGGCGCCATCGAATGGCGGCACGTCGCCTTCCGCTATCGCGAGGAAATGCCGGTGCTCGAGGATGTTAGCCTCGCGGTCAAGCCCGGGACGCGCGTCGCGCTGGTCGGCGCGACCGGCGCCGGCAAGTCGACGCTGATGAGCCTCCTGCCGCGTTTTTTCGATCCGAGCGCGGGCGCGGTGCTGATCGACGGGATCGATGCGCGCGAATACCGCCTCAACGCCCTGCGCCAGCAGGTCGCCATGGTGCTGCAGCCGCCCCTCGTCTTCCCCATGTCGGTGCGCGACAACATCGCCTATGGCCGGCCCGATGCGAGCGATGGCGAGATCGAAGAGGCCGCGCGGCTCGCGCGCATCGATGGGCTCATCCGCTCGCTGCCCCAGGGCTATGACACGATCCTCGGCGACACCGCCACGCTGTCGGAGGGCGAGAAGCAGCGCCTCACCATCGCGCGCGCCATGCTGCGCGACGCGCCGATCCTCATCCTCGACGAGCCGACCTCGGCACTCGATGTCGAGACCGAAGCGATGGTGATGGAGGGGATCGGGCGCCTCGCCCGCGGCCGCACCACTTTCATCATCGCCCATCGCCTTTCGACGGTGCGCAGCGCCGATCTCATCCTCGTCCTGCGCGATGGCCGCATTGTCGAGAGCGGCAGCTTCGCCGAATTGATGCGCCGGGGCGGCGTCTTCAAGGAACTTTACGACACTCAGTTCGTCGACAGCCCCCAGGCAAGCGACAGCGAGGTCGCGACCTCTTCCGATCCTTCGTAAATCATCCGCAGCGCGACGAAGGCGACGATGCCGAGCCCGATCCAGGCGATCCAGCGATGCCGGCCGATGAGGCGCGCCATCACCTCGGACGCGACGCCCATTAGCGCCACCGACAGCGTCAACCCGGCGACCAGAACCCAGAAATGATCGCGCGCGGTGCCGGCGACCGCGAGCACGTTGTCGAGCGACATCGAGAGATCGGCGAGCACGATGCGAAGCACGGCGCCGCGGAAGCTTTTCGGCTTTGCGCGCGACCCGGGCACGGCCGTCTCGGCGGCGTCATCGGCGGTATCGCCCGATACCAGATCGCGATAGAATTTCCACGCCACCCAGAGCAGCAACAGCCCGCCCGCGAGCGTCAGCCCGATCACTTCGAGCAGCCGCATGACGACGCTCGCCATCGCGATGCGCAGCACGGTCGCGGCGAGAATGCCCCAGAGGATGATGCGCCGGCGCCGTTGCGGCTCGAAGCCCGCCGCCGCCATGCCGACCACGACCGCATTGTCGCCGGCAAGGACGATGTCGATCACCACGACCGACACGAAGGCGCCGAATCCGCCGAGGCTCACGCCGTTATCCGAGCAAAGGATTGCCGAGGCCGTTTCATCGCGTCGACGCCCTGTTCAATTTCGACGCTGCGCAGACGCCGGCGGCCGCGGCGCGACGCGACCCGCTCCGGCGCGGCCGGCGCGCCGCCTCTACCGCCGGCGGCCCTTCACGGGACGGCCTTCGCGTAGGGATAGATCAAATTGCCGGATTTGTATTTCTCCGGCGCCAGCACGGTCATGCGGGCCGGATCGGTGAATTGGTCGATCGTCTTTCCCGTGATGCCGTGATACTGCACCACCAAAAGCCGGCCTTCATTCCATTCGCCGTCCGCCCCGAAGGTCATGTCGCCCCATACCGTCTTGACCGTATGGGTGTGGAGGTAGGCGGCGATCTTGTCCTGATCAAGGCTCCCGGTCGCTTTCACCGCCTCGCCCAGGATTTGCACCTGCGCATAGGCGGTGGGCACCATGCTGTAGCCGAGCGGGTCGAGGCCCTCGGTTTTCGCTTCGGCCTGGTAGCGCTTCAGCACGCCGTCGATGCCGGGAAACATCAGCGTCGGCACCGGGATCCAGTTCTCATAGCCGACCACGCCGTTGAGCAGCGGGCCAAGCTGCATCTTGATCGAGACATTGTTGAGCCCGACGGTCGCGCCGCCGAATATTTTCGGCCGATAACCGATCTCGTTCACGGCGCGCAGGATGCCGACCGAATCCTGGGGATAAGAGGCGAGATAGAGGATATCGGGATTGGCGGCTTGAACCGCGCGAATGATCGGCGCGTAATCGGCGGTCGAAGGCGGGTAGGCCTTGTCATAGACGATCTTCAATCCCGCCGCGGCCGCGTTCTTGCGCGTCGCGGCCAGCACACCTTGCGAGAATTCGATATCGGCGCCGAGCAGCGCGATGGTCTTGGGCTTGGGATTTTGGCGCATGGCGACGGCGAGAAATCCCTCGGAGAACACCTCCGCCGGATGTGGCCCCGCATTCGTCATCGAGAAGTATTTGTTGTAGTGGAACTTGCTGTTGATGTTGATCGCCGACAGCCCGACGATCACCATCCCATGCTCCATCACCGTCGCCATCGCGGGCGCGGTCTGCACCGTCGAATAAGGGCTGACGATCAGATCCACCTTGTCGACGTCGATGAGCTTCGTGTAGATCGCGGGCACGTTGGCGGGGCTGCTTTGATCGTCGTAATAGACGAGCTTCACCGGCCGCCCCAGCAGCCCGCCCTGCGCGTTGATATCGCTTTCCCAAAGCTTTTGCGCGGCCAAGGCGACGCGGCCGGTATTCGCCAGCGAGCCCGTCAATGACATGCTGAAGCCGAGCTTGATCGGCTCGGCGGCAAGGGCCGTTTGCGCGGCGAGCGCCGCGACGACGCCCGCGACAAGCGCCGCAACCGATTTCCGTATCTTGCGCATCTCTGTCCCCCTCCCCACAGTCCCTCGGATCGCGCGAATGACGCCGCGCGATGCGGTTCTTTGCTGCCGCCCGGCAACGCTGCAACGATAGCGTGAAGCCTGCGCTGCGGCCATCAATTGTTAAGGCTTTGCCGCGACACTCGGCCTCGGTATTTGGAGGATGTTCATGGCGTTTCGCCGCCCTTCATCGGGGTTCGCCGATCCGCGTAGCGCTCGGCCGGCCGAGCCGAGCGCGACAGCAGGCGCAACACAGGTTATGCGGCCTTTGATCGCAACCGGGAGCGCCATGCGCGATCTGCCCAGCGACGATCGCGGCTTTCTCACCGAGGTGTTTCGCAGCCACGCCTTGCCGGCGGCTCTCGCCGAGCGACTGTTGGACCTGGCGATGGCGCCGGCGCATGCGCCGCGGCCCGTCGACCGCCTTGCCATCGCGCTCGCCTCGCATTTCAACTTCCTCGCGCTCGAGGAGGTGCTGCGCGCGCCGGTGCTGCTCTATGGCTCGCCCGGAAGCGGCGTCAGCACGCTGGCGGCAAAGCTCGCCGCGCGTTTCGACGAGCGGGAGGTGCTGGTGATCGCGGCGGGCGCGCACGACACGAAACAACTCGCCGACGATCTCGAGGTGCTGGACCTGCCTCTGACGCTCGCCGCGGACGCCATCGCCCTGCGCAAGGCGATGGGCTCGGCGGATGGACGCCTGGTCATCATCGACGGCGGAACCGGCACGCTTGCCGACGCAGCTTTCAAGCGCCGGGTGCATGAGTTTCGCGAGGCGACAGGCGCCGAAGGGCTCCTGGCGCTGGCAGCGGATGCGGGCAGCGACGAGGCGGCGGCTCAAGCCGCGGCGGCGGAGCGTCTCGGGACGCGGCGCCTCATCATCACCAAGCTCGACACGGTTCGCTCGCCCGGCGCGGTGCTGGCAGCGGCCGATCTCGGCAAGCTGGCCTTGGTGGCGGGCAGCATCGCGCCCAGCTATGCCTTCGGGATGCGCAACCTGACGCCCGAGAATTTGGCGCGGCGGCTCGCCGGTTCGGCGATGCGCGCCGAGCGCTGGCGCGCCGCCCCGCTTTAGGGCGCGTCACGCCGGCGGCGAGACCGGCGAGGTTCCTTTCCGCCGGCGGCGGCGATGGATCCGGTGGATCAAGTGGCCGACGATCAGGGCTAGAGCGAACAGCACGAGCAGGGTCTGGCTGAAGCGCTGGGCGACTTCGCCCAGCATGTGCCCGAGCGTGTGGCCGCAGAGATAGCCCGCGCCGACAAAGAGCGCCGCCCAGAGCGCCGCGGCGATGAAATTCAAAATCATGAAACGGCGCCAATGCACGTGGCTGACGCCGAGCGCGAAGGACGAGAAGTTGCGCACGCCGTAGATGAAGCGGAAGGTGAGGATGAAGCCGGCGTCGTAGCGGTCGAGCCAGGAGAGCGCGCGGTCGACGCGCTCGCGCCACAGCGGCTGCCGGGCCAAAAGCCGGACGCCGAAATGCCGGCCGATCCAGAAATAGGTCTGGTCGCCGGCGAAGCTGCCCAGCGCCGCGGCAATCACCACGAATGGCCAGAAGAGCAGGCCTTGCGCCGCGGCAAAGCCCGCGAAGATGACGAAAGTCTCACCCTCGAAGAAGGTCCACACGAACGTCACCAGGTAGGACAACGTGCCGTGTTCGAGAATGAACCGATGAAAGTCCATTACTACGAGTCTCTCCTTCGCCAGGCGCTCGAACGCTGCAACTGGCGAGCGCCGACAGGGTCACGTCTCGCCAAGCCCGATTGATACAACCATGCCAGGAAAAGGTTAATCCCTCCGTCACCTGTTCCTTTGATCATTTTGAGCCATCTTAACGTCTGTTCGGCATTTGTCGCGTCCCCCTTCTGCGACAGGATTGCGTGCACTGCAGCAAATCTGCCGATCAGGCTTCCGCCGCGCGGGGTTTGGAGAGGCGGCCACGCTCGTCTATTCTCTTTCCATGAGTGCCGAGACCGCCGCCGCGCAAACCGCCCCATTCCCGCTGCGCTCCGTCCGGACGCAAGCCCCGATCATGCTGGTCAGCCTCGCCCATGGCTCGACTCACTGGGTGGTTGCGACCTTCTACCTGCTTCTGCCGTCGCTCAGCCGCGGGCTCGGCCTCGACTACACCGAAACCGGGTTCCTCGTCACCTCGCTCTTCATCGGCTCGATCATCGCCAACCTGCCGAGCGGGATTCTGGTCGATCTGACGGGCCGCCGCATCGGCATCCAGATCGTCTCCTTGCTGCTCTGCACCGTCTCGCTTGCGGCTCTCGGCATCGTGACCGGCTTTGCGGCGCTCTGCGCCTGCCTCGGGCTGTTGGGCGTCGCCAATGTGATGTGGCACCCCGCGGCGATTTCCTGGCTGTCGATCCGGCTGCCGAAGAATCGCGGCTATGCCATGTCGGTGCATTCGCTCTTTGCCAATCTCGGCGACGCCGCCGGCCCCGTGGCGGCGGGCTGGATGCTATTGAGCCTGTCCTGGCAGCACACGGCCGAGATCAATGCCTTGGCCTGCATCGCCTGCGCCGTCGCGCTGGGCGTGTTCCTCGTGCGCGGCGACAGCGATGCCAGCATGCCGCGCCGCCCGAGCGCCAAAGCCTATTGGTCGGGCCTCGCCCAGCTGCTGCGCGATCCCGCGCAGTGGAGCTTCTTCCTGATGGCGGGCTGCCGCACGCTGACGCAAACCGGGCTGCTCGCTTTCCTGCCGCTCTATCTCTCGCATGATCTGGGCCTCAGCCCTTTCGCCATGGGGCTTGCCATGATGGCGCTGCAGCTGGGCGGGCTCGTGGCGACGCCCTTTGCCGGCATCCTCTCGGACCGCATCGGCCGGCGCCCCATAGTCCTCGCCGGCATGGGCAGCACGACGATCGTCGTGATCGCGCTCACCTTCGTGCGCAACCCGATGATCTATGTCGCCTGCGTGTCGATCCTTGGTTTCTTCATGTATGCAACGCGGCCGGTGATTCAATCCTGGCAGATGGACCGTTCGCCGCCCCAGCTCGTCGCCTCGATGACCAGCGCGATGTTCACCGTGCAGGCGCTGATGTCGGCGACCGCGCCGCTCGTCGGCGGCCTCCTCGCCGACCGTTTCGGCCTCATTTCGGTGTTCTATTTCCTCGCCGCCTCGGTCCTTGCCGCCAATTTCCTCTGCCTCGCCATTCCGAAAACGGAGCACGGCGAATGAGCAAGCTTCCGCTCTCGCGCTTCAAGGTGATCGATCTGACGCGGGTGCGCGCCGGCCCGACCTGCGTGCGCCAGCTGGCCGATTGGGGCGCCGATTGCATCAAGGTCGAAGCAACCGCGGATGAGGGCTTTGGCGGCGAGCGGCACGGTCCCGACTTTCAGAACCTTCATCGCAACAAGCGCAGCATCGCAATCGATCTGAAGCAGCCGCAAGGCGTCGCGATCCTCAAAGCACTGGTGAAGGACGCCGATGTGCTGGTCGAGAATTACCGGCCCGATGTGAAATTCCGCCTGGGCATCGATTACGAGACGCTGAAGCCCATCAACAAGCGCCTCGTCTATGCCAGCATCTCGGGCTTCGGCCAGGATGGACCTTATCGCGACCGGCCGGGCTTCGATCCGATCGCGCAAGGCATGGGCGGGCTCATGGCGGTGACCGGCTTGCCGGGCCAGGGCCCGGTCCGCGCCGGCATTCCGATCGCCGACCTGACCGCCGGCATCTTCGCGGCGCAGGGGATTTTCATCGCGCTGCTGGAGCGCGAGGAATCGGGCGAAGGCCAGTGGGTGCAGTCCTCGCTGCTCTCGGCGCAGATCGCGATGCTCGACTTCCAGGGCGCGCGCTGGACCATGGCGCATGAAGTGCCGGGCCAGGAAGGCAACAACCACCCGACCAATATCCCGGCGGCGGTCTATCGCACCCAGGACGGCTACATCAACATCGCGGCCTCGAGCAATCCGATCTATACGAAGCTCTGCCAGGCCTTGGGCGTGCCCGAGATGGCGACCGATCCGAAATTCTCGAATTTCCGCGTGCGGCGGCAGAACCGCGACGAGCTCAACGCCAAGATCGACGAGCGCACCCAGACCAAGAGCTCGGCGGAATGGGTCGAGCTCTTGAACCGCGCGGGCGTGCCCTGCGGCCCCATCTACAAGATGAACGAAGTGTTCGCCGATCCACAGGTGAAGCATCTCAAAATGGCCCAGGGCGTCGACCATCCGAGCCTGGGCCGCATCGAGCTGGTGGGGCAGCCGATGTTCCTCTCGCGCACGCCCTCCTCGCTCCGCACCCCGACGCCCGAGCGCGGCCAGCACACCGACGAGATCATGACGAGCCTCGGCTATGACGCAGCCGCGATCCAAAAGCTGCGCGCGGAGAAGGTGATCGCGTAGGCGATCAGCTTCCGGGGCAGCTCACCCCCGTGCCGCCGAGGCCGCAATAGCCCGCCGGGTTCTTCGCCAGATATTGCTGGTGGTAATCCTCGGCGTAGTAGAAAGGCGGCGCGTCGGCGATCTCGGTGGTGATCGCGCTGTAGCCTTTCGCCTTCAAGGCCGGCTCGTAAGCCAGGCGCGACGCCTCTGCGGCCTGCTTCTGCGCCGGCGTGGTGGTATAGATCGCCGAGCGATACTGGGTTCCGACATCATTGCCCTGGCGCATGCCCTGGGTCGGGTCATGGCTTTCCCAAAACGTCTTGAGCAGCTTATCGAAACCGATCTTCTTCGGATCGTAGACCACGAGCACGACTTCGGTATGGCCGGTGCGGCCGGTGCAGACCTCTTCATAGCTCGGATTGGACGTGTAGCCGCCGGCATAGCCGACCGCGGTCGAGTAAACGCCCGGCAATTGCCAGAAGACGCGCTCGGCGCCCCAGAAGCAGCCCATGGCGAAGACCGCGGTCTCGAGCCCTTCGGGGAAAGGCGGCTCGAGCCGGTTGCCGTTGACGAAATGCCGCTCCGGCACGCGCATCTTCTGCGCGTGGCCCGGCAGCGCGTCCTCGCGGCTCGGCATTTCGAGTTTCTTGCGCGACATGAGCGACCACATGACCGGTCCTCCTTCTTGCAGGTGGCTTCAATATGGCGCCTCCGGAGCCCCGCTGCTAGGCTTTGCGGAGAAGCGAAAGCGAGGTCCCCATGGCACCGATCATCGTGGTGATTGCCGCCGGCGAGATGGGCGCGGCCATCGGCCAGCGGCTGCGCCTGCGCGGCGCTGACGTGCGCACGAGCCTCAAGGGCCGGAGCGATGCCACCATCGCGCGCGCCAAGGCCGCGGGGCTCGTCGCCATCGAGGATGATGCCAAGCTCGTCGCCGATGCCGATTTCGTGCTCTCGGTGATGCCGCCCGGGGAAGCCAAGAACCTGGCGGCGCGCCTGGCGCCGGTGCTCACGGCGCTGCCGCGCAAGCCGGTCTTCGCCGATTGCAACGCGGTCGCGCCCGAAACCGTGCGCGACATCGCGACGGTCGTCGCGCCGACGGGCTGCGTCTTCGCCGATATCGGCATTGTCGGCGGGCCACCGCCCAAGGAGGGCGATGGGAGCCCGCGGCTCTATGTCTCGGGCGAGGGCGCGCGGCGCGCGCTGGCGCTGAAGGATTTCGGCCTCGATCTGCGGCTTGTCGAGGGCGGGATTGGCGAAGCCTCGGCGGTGAAGATGGGCTATGCCTGCATGACCAAAGGCTCGCAGGCGATCGGCGCCGCCATGATGCTGGGCGCGATGCGCAACCGCGTCGCGCCCGCCGTCAAGGAGGCGCTCGGCGACAGCCTGCCCGAGCTTTTGGGCTATTCCGGCCGCCAGATGCCGCGCATGTTCCCCAAAGCCTATCGCTGGGTCGCCGAGATGGAGGAGATCTCGAAATTCCTCGCGGCCGATCCGGGCGCCTCGCAAATGCTTGCGGGCGCGGCCAAGCTCTATCAGCAGATCGCCAAGGATTTCGAAGCACGCGCGGCCGACGGCACAGTCGCGATGATCGAGGGATTCCTCAAGAATTGAACGGTCCATGCAGGCGGCGCCGCGCGCCGTGCCGTGCGCTCAATCTTCGGCGATGACGACGTCGAGGACATAGCCGGCGCCCGCTTTGAGGCGCGCGAGCGCGATCTCCAGCGCGGGACGCAATTGCGCGATGTCGGCGATCGGCCCCGCGCCCTCGCAGCCGAAATCGCGCGCGAGGCCCGCGAGATCGGGCGGCGGATCGTTGATTGCCTGGCCGATCCACTTGTTCTCGACTGGCCGGCCGCGATGGCGCGCGGTGCGCTCTTGCGCCTGAACATCGTTGCCATAGGCGCGGTTGTTGGCGACGACGATGAGAAAGGGAATGTGGTTGGCGGCAGCGACCCAAAGCGCGCCGACGCCCATGAGATAATCGCCATCCCCCATCACCGCCACGGGCAGGCGCTTGCCGCCCTGATGACGGAGCGCGAGCGCGGCGCCGATGGCGGTGCCGGGCCCGGCGCCGACATCGCCGCCCGACGCGCCGGCAAGGAGATCGAGCGGATGGACGCAACGCACGAGATCGGAGGGCCAGCCGATCGGAATCTCGGCGAGGCAGATCGTCTCGCTCGCCATCACATCATAGAAGATCTTCGCCAGCATGCGGATGGTGATGCGGCCGGCCGCCGGACTCTCGGCCTTGGGAAGCGCCGGCACGGCCGCAAGAGACGGCGCGGGCTTGCGGCCTTCGAGGCCCTTCAACAACGCCGCGATCGAGCGGTCGGGCGAGGCGCCAAGCCGCACATCGGCCGGCGCGAAGGTGAAGTAATCCTTGTTCCAGCCGCGATGCGCGAGATGATCATTGGCGCAGCTGACGATAGCGGGTGGCGTCTCGCCCGGGGCCCAGACCTGGCGCAACAGACTGCCGAAATCGACCCAGTCGAGCTCGATCAAGAGATCGGCCGCGCGCAAGGCAGCCTTGGCGTCGGGCGTGACGCGCAGGCGCAAGCGCCCGGCATGGCGCGGATGCGGGATCGGGAAGGCGGCGCCGTCATCGGCATAAGTGAAAACCTGCGCGCCCAAAAGCTCGGCGAAGCGAATGCGCTCGGCCCAAGCCTCCTCCGAGCGCGAGACGCGGCCGGCGAGGAGCACGGGCTTCTTCGCCGCTTTGATGAGATCGAGCGCGCGCGCGACATCCGCGGCGGCGGGCTCGGCGGGGCCGGGCGGCTGGAAGCGTGCGAGCTTGTCCTTCTCGGGCCAGGCGCCAAGCTCCTGCTCCTGCAAGCCGCGGTCGAGCGTGACGAGGGTCGGGCCCGGCGGCTCGGCGCGCGCCAGAAGCGTGGCGCGGCGAAGCGAATCGATCGCGGCGCCGATAGAATGCGGCTCGTCATCCCATTTGACGAAGCCGCGCACCATGCCCGCCTGATCCGCCGAGCTGTGAATCCATTCGATCCAGGGCGTGCGCGTCTCGGCATCGAACGCCGTGGTGCCGATCACCACCAAGGGCTGGCGTCCGCACCAGCAATCGAAAATCCCCATCGAGGCGTGCATCAGCCCGACATTGGTGTGAACGATGATGAGCATGGGCTCGCCCGTGACCTGGGCGTAGCCGCTGCCGAGAAAGGCCGCATGCTCCTCGTGAAGGCAGAGAAGGATTTTCGGATCGTGATTGCCGAGATAGTTGACGAGGCTGTCATGGAGCGCGGCGTAGCTCGCCCCGGGCACGAGCGCGACATAAGGAAAGCCGAGCTCGCGCAAAGTGGCGGCCATCACGTCGCTCGCCCAGATCGGCTGATTGGCGCCGTCGGGCTTGTTCTCGCTGGTCATCCGCTTGGCCATGGCTTCCTCCCTCTCTTGCCGCCGACCCTATGCCGCGGCGCAGAGCCGCGCAACGGAGCGCATTCCGCGACTTCGCGTCGTCACTATCGCAGCTTGGGGCATCCGCGATGACGATCAAAGAAACTTTCGATCGTCCTCTACAGCCCCAGATAGAATTTCCGGATTAGATCGTTGTTGTTGAGCTCTTCGGCGGATTTGCCGGCGAAGGCGATCTTGCCGTGGACGATGACATAGCCGCAATCGGCGATGCGGATCGCTTGCGTGAAGTTTTGCTCGGCCATCAGCACGGTCAACTGATACTCGCGCTGCAGCTCCTTGATCTTGTCGATGACGCGGCGCACGAGGAGCGGCGCGAGGCCCACCGAGGGCTCGTCGATGAGGAGGATGCGCGGCGCCGACATGAGGGCGCGCGCCAGAGCGAGCATCTGCTGCTCGCCGCCGGAGAGGCTGCCCGCCAATTGCCGCCGCCGTTCCTGCAGCACCGGAAAAGCCTCGAAGCTTTGCTTCAAATTGCGCGCGAGGCTTTCGCGCGCGACGCGGCGGAAGGCGCCGAGATGCAAATTCTCCTCGACCGTCAGCCGGGGGAAGAGGCGCCGCCCCTCGGGTACCATGGCGATGCCGAGCTCGACGATCTCCTCGGTGCTCATCCGCGTCAGGTCATGGGTCTTGCCGTCGATCTCGGCGGTGATCGTGCCGGCGGTCGGGCGCAGCAGGCCCATGATGCATTTGATGAGCGTGCTCTTGCCGTTGCCATTGGTGCCGAGCAGCGTGACGGTCTGGCCCGGCGCGACCGCGATCGAGACATTCTCGAGCACGCGCACCGCGCCATAGGCGGCGTTGATGCCGCTGACGGAGAGGCTACTCGCCAAGATAAGCCCTCACCACCTCGGGGTTGTTCACCACCTCTTGCGGCAGGCCGTCGGCGATCTTGCGCCCGGCGACCAGCACGACGAGGCGCTCGGAAAAGCTCATCACCGCGCGCATGATGTGCTCGATGAGGATGACGGCGATACCGGCTTCGTTGAGTTTCAAGAGCAGCGCGATGATGTCGTCGACCTCGGAATGAGACAAGCCGGCCATCGCTTCGTCGGCGATGAGGAGCTTGGGCGCGGCCGCCACGGCGCGCGCCAGCTCGAGCTTGCGCATCTCGATTTGCGTCAAGTCCTTCGGCCGCGCCCGAGCCTTGCCGTCGAGCGCCACCATGCCGAGCAGCGCCTCGCAACGCTGGGCGATGTCGCTCTCGGTCAAACGGACGCCGTTGCGCCCATCGACCGTGTAGAGCAGCGGAATGCGCAGATTCTCGGCGACGCTCAGGCTGCCGAAAGGTTTGGGCAGCTGAAAGCTGCGCGCAAGGCCGAGATGCGTGCGGCGATGCGCCGGCAGCCCGTCGAGCGCCGTGCCGTCGAAGCGCACGCTGCCATCCTCGTTTTGCAGGATGCCCGAGAGGCAATTGACGAGCGTGCTCTTGCCCGAGCCGTTCGGCCCGATAAGGCCGACGCGCTCGCCGGCCCGCACTTCGAGGTCGATGCCGTCCAAGGCGATGAAGCCGCCGAAGCGCTTGCCCAGGCCCGCTACCGTCAAAAGCGCATCGCTCATCACGCCACCTTGCGCTCGGCCTGGGCGATCCGCTCTTTGCGCCGCGGCCGGTACAAGCCGATGAGCCCGTGCGGCGCGACCACGACGAAGAACACCAGGACCACGCCGACCAGGAGCAGGTTGAGCGAGGACGAGATCGTCACCGTCGCCGCCTGCTGGATCGTGCCGAGGAGGATCGCGCCGATCAGCGGGCCGATCCAATTGGTGGTGCCGCCGATCAAGGGCATGGCGATCGCGTTGACCGCATAGGAGAGGTTGAAGCCCGAGGCGGGATCGAGATAGGTGACGTAATAGGGCAAGGGCGCGCCCGCCATGCCCATCAACGCGCCCGATAGCGTCGTCGAGATGAGCTTCAGCTTCAAGGTCGGAACGCCTGCCGCCTCGGCCGCCTGCTCGTCGTCGCGGATGGCCGCAAAGCCATAGCCGAGGGTCGAGCGCTCGATCGTGCGGGCGATCGCGACCGACATCCCCGCCAGCGCCAGCATGACAAGGAAAAGGTAATGGATATAGGTGCCGAGCAGCGGCGCGCTCGGCGGACGGATGATATAGACGCCGCGCGAGCCGCCGACGAAATCCCAATTGGTGATGAAGGTCTGCACCACGATCGCCAGCGCGAGGGTGCCGATCGCGAAAAAGACCCCGCGCAGCCGCAGGGTAAGCCCGCCCATGGCAAGCCCGACCGCCCCCGCGAGCACGCCGCCGACCACGATCAAGACCGGGATCGGCGGTCCCCACAGCTTGTGCAGCACCACCGAGGAATAGGCGCCGATCGCGAAGAATCCCGAGGTGCCGAAATTGATGTAGCCGGTATAGCCGCCCAAGATGTTCCAGGCCTCGGCCAGCACGATGTATTGCAGCACGACATAGCCGGCGAAGAAGAAATAGTCGTTGGAGACAAAGTGCGAGGCGGCGAAGACAATGATGACCGAAGCCGCGGCGGCGAGCCAGAAATGCGAATGCTTCACGCGCGGCGCCCCAATATGCCCGCGGGCCGAAAGGCGAGCGTCAGCAGCAACAGGCCGAAGGCAACGGCCGGCGACCAGGACGGGCCGTAGAAGGTCGCGGTCAGGCTTTCGGCGACGCCCAACAGGATCGCCGCCAGCACCATGCCCGGGAAGCTGCCCATGCCGCCGAGCACGACGATGGCGAAGACGCGGCCGATATAGTCGCGGCCGATCGAGGGCTCGACCGGCTGAATGATGATGAGGAAGGCGCCGGCGAGCGCGGCGGTCGCGATCGAGATGCCGAAAGCGACGAGCTTGACGCGGTAAGGCCGGACCGACATCAGCCGCAGCGCGAGGCTGTCCTGCGAGACGGCGAGAATCGCGCGGCCCATATAGGTCTTCGACATGAAGAGCTGCAGCGCGCCGACCATCGCGAGCGAGATCACGAAGGGCACAAGGGTGCGCAGCGCAAAATCGACATCGCCGACATGCAGGGTCGGCCCGATATAGCGCGCCTCGACGAAGCGGTAATCGACGCCGAAGCCGAGGATCAGCGCCACCTCGGTGATGAAGAGAATGCCGAAGAAGAAGGCGAGGCCGCGCAAGCCTTCCTCGCCGCGCCGCTCGAAGGCGAGGAAATAAACCTGATAAATCGCGGCGCCGAGGACGAAGAAGGCGGGGGTCATCAGCAGCGCCGCGAGGATCGGATCGAGTCCAAAGCGCTGGTTGAAGATATAGGCGCTGAACGAGCCGAGGATGACGAACGCGGGATGGGCGAGGTTGCCGATATCGAGCATGCCGAAGGAGATGGCGAGGCCCACCGTCACCGCGGCGTAGAACCCGCCAAGCAGAACGCCGGACGCGATCGCGTTGAGCAACAGCTCCGAAAACATGATCGCGTCCACCCCTCCCCGCGGCCGCGGGCGCCCCCGGCTCCGCTTCTTTTACCCGGCCAAGCCGGAGCTTTGCTCGGCGCCCGACGAATACACAGTCTGTCCGAAAGGCGCGCGCATTACCAGCGCCGAGCATCGCCTCCCCCACAGCTTCCGGCGCGGGCGGCGATGCGCTAGCGTTGGGCCGCCTTCGCAGCCGCGGGAGTTCCGGCCATGACCCAAGCCTTCGACCTGCAATTCAGCCACGTCGGCATCTATGTAACCGATCTGGAGACGATGGCGGCGTTCTATCATCGGGTGATGGGCTTTCCGATTACCGATCGCGGCCCTTTGCATGGCGCCGAGATGGTGTTCTTCAGCCGCGATCCGCGCGAGCACCATCAACTCGTCCTGGTCGCCGGACGGCCGCCCGGCCTCCCCGATAAGGTGATCAACCAGCTCTCCTTCCGGGTCGAATCCTTGGGCGAAGTGCTGCGCTTCTATCGCCGGATCAAGGACGCCGAGGGCGTCAGCGACATCCATCCGATCTGCCACGGCCATGCCTGGTCGGTCTATTTCCGCGACCCCGAAGGCAACCGGCTCGAGGTCTACACCCCGACCCCCTGGTATGTGCATCAGCCGATCCGCGAGGAGATGGATTTCGACCTCGCCGAGGACGAGGTGCTGCGGCGCACCGAGGCGTTCTGCCGGACGCTGCCGGGGTTCATGCCGGCCGAGGCGTGGCGGCGCGAGACCGAGCGCGCCATCGCTGCGCACGCCCCGGCTTGAGACGCGCCCGCCGAAGCCAGCATCGCCTCGATTTGTCTAAAATCCAAACGAATATTAACGAATGACGTTAAGTTAACTATAAAAAAGGGCTAGAACCGTGATCTTATATAGTAAAGACTTTCTTGGCGGTTGATTTTTATTGAGAGATCTTTAATCTCTCCTCATCGAAACGGCGGGATTTCGGTGACGGAGCTTTCATGCGGATCTATTTGGTGACTTGCGACGGCCGCGCGGCGGCCGTGGTCCGCGCCCGCGACGCCAACGAGGCCGTCGCCCTGACGCTCGACTTCGCCGAGGCGCGCAACCTCCTCGGCGTCGTCGCCGCGCCCCGGCGCTTTGCCGCGCGGCCGGCGAGCGAGGCCGAAGCCGCGGAATGGCATCGCCACGAGACGGAATGCCTCATTCTCGACGCGCCGATCGCGGCGTGACACGCGAGGACCAGATGAACCCAGCACTTTACGACGACGGCGAGGTTCAGCGCATTGCGCATGAGCTGTCGCTCAAATACGGTTTCGAGGCGATGAGCCTCGCGCAAAGCCGCGCCGAGCGCGCGCAACAGATCGGCGACGAGATCGCGCTCGCGATCTGGGAGAAAGTCCTCGCCGCGATGAGCCCGTTGAGCGCGCTGCAGCGCTGACACGCTCCCGCCGCGGCGTTGACGCTCCGGCGGGCACGGCATAGCGTAGCCCCGCGCGATTCAGCAGGGAGCGGCAGCCGTGACCGGGCGCTTCGAGACCATCCTCATCGACGAGCCGCAGCCGCATGTGCTGCGCGTGACGCTGAACCGGCCGCAAGCGGCGAATGCGTTCAATACCACGATGATGCGCGAGCTGGGCGCGCTGTGGAGCGAACTCCAGAGCGGCGATCGCGCGACGCGCGTCGTGATTTTGACCGGCGCGGGCGAGCGCGCCTTTTGCGCCGGCGCCGATCTGAAAGAGCGCAACGGCATGACCGACGCGCAATGGATGGCGCAGCACGTCATCATCGAGCATCAGTATGCGGCGCTCATCGCCGCGCCGGTACCGGTGATCGCCGCGATCAATGGCCATGCCTTTGCCGGCGGGCTCGAGATGCTGCTCGCCTGCGACTTCGCCTATGCGGTCAAAAGCGCGCGCTTCGCCTTGACCGAGGTGACGCTCGGCCTGATGCCGGGCGCGGGCGGTACCCAGACCCTGGCGCGCGCCGCGGGCGAGCGGCGCGCCAAGGAGATCATCCTGACCGGCCGGCCCTTTGGCGCCGAGGAGGCGCTGCGCTGGGGCATCGTCAACGCCCTCTTCGAACCCGAGGCGCTGATGCCGGCGGCGCTCGAAACCGCGCAGCGTATCGCGGCGAACGCACCCATCGCCTTGCGCGAGGCGCGGCGCGCGATCCATGGCGGGCTCGCGATGAGCCTCGAAGCCGGCATGCGGTTCGAGATCGAATGCTATAACCGCATCGTCCCGACCGAGGATCGCCGCGAGGGCATTCTCGCCTTCAACGAGAAACGCGCGCCGCGCTTCAAGGGCCGCTGACGGTGACGACGACGATCGCGATCGGCGCGGATCATGCGGAGATCCGGGACGGCGTGCAGAAAATCTGCGCCGATTTCCCCGGCGCTTATTGGCGCGAGCGCGATGAGCGGCAAGAATATCCCGAGGCGTTCGTTGCCGCCTTGACGCAAGCCGGCTATCTCGCGGCGCTGATTCCCGAGACGTATGGCGGCGCCGGTCTCAGCTTGCGCGCGGCGAGCGTTATCCTCGAGGAGATTCACGCGGCAGGGTGCAACGCTGGCGCTTGCCACGCGCAGCTCTATATCATGGGCACGCTGCTGCGGCATGGCAGCGACGCGCAGAAGCGCCGTTACCTGCCGAAGATCGCCGCTGGCGAGCTGCGCCTCCAAGCCTTCGGCGTCACCGAGCCCTCGACCGGCACGGATACGACGCGGCTGAAGACGCGCGCCGAGCGCGAGGGCGATGACTATGTCGTGCGCGGCCAAAAGGTCTGGACCTCGCGCGCGCTGCACTCCGATCTGATGCTGCTGCTGGCGCGGACAACGCCAGAAGCCCAAGTGAAGCGCCGCGGCGACGGGCTCTCGGTATTCCTCGTCGATATTCGCGCCGCGCGCGGCCATGGGCTCGAGATCAAGACGCTGCCGGCGATGATCAATCACAACACGACGGAGCTGTTCTTCGACGGGCTGCGTGTTCCGGCGGAGAATCTCGTCGGCGAGGAAGGCAAGGGCTTCCGCTACATCCTCGACGGCATGAACGCCGAGCGCATCCTCATCGCCGCGGAGGCGTTGGGCGATGCGCGCTGGTTCATCCGCACCGCCAGCGACTATGCCAAAACGCGCATCGTCTTCGACCGGCCGATCGGCCAGAATCAGGGCGTGCAATTTCCCCTGGCGCGCGCCTATGCCGAGGCCGAGGCCGCGGATCTGATGATCCGCAAGGCGGCAGCCCTCTTCGATGCGGGCGAGCCCTGCGGCGCCGAGGCCAATATGGCGAAGCTCCTGGCGGCCGATGCATCCTGGCATGCGGGCGAGGCGTGCCTCCAAACCCATGGCGGGTTCGGCCTCGCGCGCGAATACGATGTCGAGCGGAAATGGCGCGAGACACGGCTTTTCAGCATCGCGCCGGTCTCGACCAACCTTATCCTCGCCTATATCGGCGAGCATGTTCTGGGGCTGCCGCGCTCTTATTAACATAACGCGTTAGCATCGGTCGTGCGCATCGGCGGCGCGCGCGAGGACGCCGAAATTTCGCCGCAATAATCCCATCGAATAGCGCATGGATCGCAGGCCGCACGTCGCGGCCGATCCCGAGCGGGAGATTTTGATGCGCATCCTGCTAGCCGCGGCAATTCTCGTCAGCCTCGCTGCGCCCGCTCTCGCCGCCGGGGAGATCACCTGCAGCCAGATCCCGGCGGCGCAGCGCTTCGTCTCCGGCCTCAAGCCCGGCCCCAACACCCGCGAGGCGCAGCGCCATCTCGATCTCGCCCGCAAGGCCAAAAGCGAGAAGGACTGCGTCACCGAACTGGGCCATGTGAATTACTACGCCAAGCGTTCGGCCGCAGCCGATAAGCGGTTGAAAAACAACTCTCGCTCGCACAAGAGCGAGCCGCCCGCACGGCCCAAGCCGGGCGCCTCCGCGCTGCCGAGCGGCAAGGCGGTGACGCTGCCGGCGCGCATCGTTCAACCCGCCAACCCTGCCGGCCCGGTTCCGGGGCGCCGGCCGCCCCTCCCCATCAAATGCGCCGATCCGTTGCACCAGGACCGCCCGGGCGGCAGTGATTATCACGGTCCGCCGGTGCCGGCCTGCCGCGGCGTGCTGTAGCCAACCGCCCAGCCTCCCCCGCCCTCGCCCCAAATCCCTTGCGCGGCGCGGCGCGGCCATGCGAAACTTGGTTAACGATGCGGGGGATGGCGGCAATGCTTCGCCTGTCGAGTGCCGCAATATTGCTGACTTTGATTTTGGCTTGCGGCGCCGGCCCGGCCATCGCTCAGGTCGCCCCGCCGACTCCAATGACCGGGCTGCCCACCGTTCCCAAAACCTTGCCCGTGATCGGCAGCGGCCTCAATCCCGATGCAACCAATGTCGCGCTCGCCTCGGCCGCCGACAATGCCGATCACGTGACGACCTTGATTGCGATCGGCGGCAGCCCCGATGACGTCGATAAGAACGGGCGCAGCGGCCTCATCTACGCAGCGCTCTCCAATTCCTCTCCCATCGCGCAAACCTTGCTCGATCACGGCGCCACGGTCGATCAGCGCGACAAATTCGGCTACACCGCGCTGCATTGGGCGGCAGAGCATGGCAGCGTCGCGGTGATGCGGCTTCTGCTCGCGGCGCGGGCGCTGGTCGATGCGCAGAGCCTTCAAGGCATCACGCCGCTGATGCTCGCCGCGCGCAACGGCAATGTCGCGGCGGTTCGTCTGTTGCTGCAACACCATGCGGACCCGGCAAAGCAGGATTATACCGGACGCGATGCCGAGGGCTGGGCGCAGAACCGCCCGCCGGTCTTGCAGCTTCTTGCGAGCGCCGCCGACAAGCACTGAGGCGCCGCAGCCGTTTCAAGAGCACAGCTCAGCCACGCAGCCACCAGCGATCGATCACACTGTGTTGCGTGAGCCCGCGCTCGCTGTGGATGAGAACGAAGTCCTTGACCGCGAGGCGGATCGGCTCGATCTCCTGCTGAGCGATCGGCTTCGTGCCGTAGAGCAACGTCATATGCGGCTTGAAGCCGAGACCGGGCCGTAGTCCATTCTTCGCCATGGCGGCGCCAAGCTTGCGATGAAGCGCCCCCAGACCGTCGCCCTCGCCAAGCAAGACCAGCGGCCACCGGCCTGGATTGCCCTTGAATGATCGCAGGCGGTCAAAGCTTTTGACCGAATGGAACGTCGTCTCGAACGGCGGCATCGATACGGCATTTGCGGCGAGTTGTGCGCCGTAAATAATGTTGCT
>DATNDG010000193.1:0-22124 GCA_035553515.1 Allostellaceae bacterium
TCGCCCCGGCTCCGTTCACAAACGGGCGGCGCCGGACGGCGCCGCCCGCCCCACCCCCGCTCAGTACTCGGAAACCAAGGTCAGCCGCCGCTCCAGCACCTTGCCCTTGGTCTCAGGACCGATGAGCAGGGCGAAGACGAAGACCGCCGCCGCGCTGCAGGTCGCAATCAGCATGGGCACGGCGAAGCCCATGGGCTGGCCCTCCGCGAGGATGGCCAGGACCGGTCCGGTGAAGCCCGCCCAGATCGCGCCCTGGTGATAGCAGAAGCCCGATGCGGTGGCGCGCACCTCGGTCGGAAAGCGCTCCGCGAGATAGGCCGGATTCTGCCCGTAGATCGCGCCAAGAAAGGCGCCCTGGAGGATGAAAGCGCCGGCGATGACTGCGTAGGAGGCCGTAAACAGATAGAGAGGCGTGATGAAGAAGCCGATGGCCGCCGGGATGATCATCGCCCAGCGCCGGCCCCAGCGATCGGCGACCCAGCCCCAGAAGCCGCTGGCGAAGAAGGCGACGAGATTGGCGAGCGCGATCGGCATGGCGATCATCGCCGCGTCGAGATGCAGATCCTTCTGCAGATGCGTCGCGAACATGCCGTAGACAGAGTAGTAGACGACGAAGCCGCTGCCCATCCACAAGCAGGCGCTGAGCGTGTTGCCGAGCAGCCGCAGCCGGAAGATGTCGAGCAGCGGCGCGCGGAATTCCTTCTTCTGCTCGCGCTGCAGCCGGCGATTCTCCAACCAGACCTCGGGCTCTTTGACATAGGTGCGGATCCAGACCACAGCCAGTGCCGGCAGAATGCCGAGCATCAGCAGGCCGCGCCAGCCGATGACATCGTAAAGCAGGCCATAGGCGGCGCTCGACAGCAGGAAGCCGATGCTCCAGGAGCCCTGCAGCACGCCGCTCATGAAGCCGCGCGAGCGCGCCGGCCAGGATTCCATCGCCAGGGCCGCGCCGGCCGGCCATTCCGCGCCCATGCCGACGCCGAGCAGCGCGCGGAAGACGAAGAGCAGCAGGAAGCTCGGCGCCAGACCGGCGGCGAAATTGCAGATGGAGTACCAGAGGATGGAGATCATCAGCGGCTTTTTGCGGCCGATGCGGTCGGCAAGCCAGCCGGAGCCGACGGCTCCGGCGAGACGCAGCCAGAGAGTGATGGTGAAGACGGCGGTGACCGCGACCAGCGGAACGCCGAAGGACTGAGCGATCGGCACCATGATGAGCAGAAAGATCGTGAAGTCGAATGCGTCGAGGGTCCAGCCCAGCCAGGCAGCCACCCAGGCCAGCCATTGATCTTTCGTGGGCTCTTTCCACCAAGGCACTTGAGCAGCCGCCTCTACGGTCGTCGCCATGGTCGTGTCCTCCCTTGCCGGTGTTGTCCTCCCAGATCGATGCACAGGCGCGCGAACGGCGCCGCCCCATGGAGGGGCGCGCCGCTCATCCGACGGTTCGAACGTCGCTCTTGTTCTTGTTCCTGTCCCGTCCGCGGAAGGTTCAGACCCCACAGCGATCGCTCCGCCGGGCAGGACGCGATCAGCATCCGCCCGTTGAGCGCCGATTGGCAATGGAAATTATCTTCATCGGGTCGGCGCGCGCGGCGCCGCGGCAGGTCAGCGCTGCTTCCGCTTTCTCAGCACATGACTGTGGCTTGCGGCATAGAGCCGGCTCTCGACTGCCTCAGGCGCGGCGAGCACGCGGCCGACGAGGATCAGCGCGGTGCGGGTAAATCCCGCTTCCTTCACCCGATCGCGAAGCGTGGCGAGGGTGCCGCGCAGGATGCGTTGATCGGGCCAGCTCGCGCGCCAGACCACCGCCGCCGGACAATCGGCGCCGTAATGCGGCAGCAGCTCGCGCACCACCTTGGCGAGGTTGTTGATGGAGAGATGCAGAACCAGCGTGGCACCGCTGCGCCCCAGCGTCGCCAGATCTTCGCCCGGCGGCATCGGCGAGGCGCGCACGGCGGTTCGCGTCAGGATCACCGTCTGCGCCATCTCCGGCAGCGTCAGCTCGATGCCGAGCGCGGCGGCGGCAGCGGCGAAGGCGGGGACCCCCGGCGTCAGGTCATAGGGAATGCCGAGCGCGTCGAGCCGGCGCATCTGCTCGGCGATCGCGCCATAAAGCGACAGATCGCCGGAATGGAGCCGCGCCACATCCTCGCCGCGGTCATGCGCCGCCGCCATCTCGGCGACGATCTCGTCGAGGGTGAGCGGTGCGGTATCGACGAGCCGCGCGCCGGCGGGCGCGGCGCGCAGGATCTCCGGCGGCACCAGCGAGCCCGCATAGAGGCAGACCGGCGAGCGTTCGATGAGCCGCAAGCCGCGCAGCGTGACGAGATCGGCGGCACCCGGCCCGGCGCCGATAAAATGCACGGTCATGGCGCGACGCGCTTTGCCGCATAGCCGCGCGGCGTATAGAGGCGGGACGCCGCACCGGCGATGACGCGGGTCGTGCTGCTGCCGACCAGCACCAGGGTCAGCATGTCGACGGCATCCTCCTCGAGCGCGGCAAGCGTCGTGAGCGCGATGCTTTCGCCGGGGCGGCCGAGATTGCGCGCCAGCGCCACCGGCGTCTCCGGCGCGCGATGCGCCAGCAGAATGTCGCGCGCCGCGCCGAGCTGCGTCCGGCGCCGCTCGGAGCGCGGATTGTAGAGAGCGACGACGAAATCGCCTTCGGCCGCGGCGCGCAGCCGCCGCTCGATCACCGGCCAGGGGGTGAGCAGGTCCGAGAGCGAGATGGCGCAGAAATCATGGCCGAGCGGCGCGCCGAGCCGGGCCGCCGCCGCCTGCAGCGCCGAGAGACCGGGCACGACGGTGAGCGCGAGGCGGCGCCACGCCGGCTGCTCGCCGCGATCGATCAGCTCGAAGACCAGCGCCGCCAATCCGTAGATGCCGGCATCGCCCGACGAGACGAGCGCCACGCTCCGGCCGTCGGCGGCAAGCTCGAGCGCCCGCACGGCGCGCGCCTCCTCGGCGCCGAGGCCGCTCTCGTGCCGCGCCTTGCCGTCGATCGCCGCGCCCAGCAGATCGAGATAGAGCCCATACCCGACGACATCGGTTGCGGCGGCGAGCGCACGCTCCGCCTCGGGGGTGCGCCAGGCGGGGTCGCCGGGACCGATGCCGATGACGGCGAGGCTGCCGCGCGGGCGGCCGATCGTCGAGGGGTCGAGCGGTGCGGCGGCGCGGGCGATGGCGCAGGTGGCGCGGGTCGATTTCCGCTTTGGCGCGACGAGCGCGCCGGTCGCGCCCACCGCGGCCAGCGCGGCGCCTTCGGCAACGCCCCAGCAGCCGGTTTCGCGGAACACCGCCTCGGAGCGCATGCTGAGCCGCGGCGTCTCGGCGAGGAGCTCGGCGGCGGTGAAGAAGCGCGCGGGAACGCCGAGCCGCGCGGCAAGCTCGTGCAGCGCCGGCTCGTCGAGCTTCAGCTCGATCGAGACGACCGCCGCAACCGCCTGCGGCGCAAGGCCAGCTTCTGCCAGCGTCGCCTGGGCGAGTGCAGCAAGCTCGTCGATGCCGCAGCCGCGCTCGCAGCCAACCCCGAGCGCCAGCACCGGCGGATGCAGCACCAGCGCGCGCTCGCCGGGAGCGACCGCGCGATCGGTGACACGGATCGCGAGATCCGCGCCCTCTGCGAACGGAAGTTCGGCGCCGGCAAGCCAATCGGCATTTCCCGCTTCGATCTCGAGCGCCACCTTGTCGCCGGCGATGAGCGCCGCCGCCACCGGCTTCACCCGCGCCGGATCGGCGACGCGCCAGCCTGGCGGCGGCTCGTCCAGCGCCAACCCGAGCCGCACCTCCCCGGCCGTCGTGATCGCCGCGACGCCGCCGGCGAGCGATGCAGCGGCGCGGGCCAGCGCATTGGCGCCACGGTGCCCGCCGAGCAACGGCACCGCCGCAGAGCCGTCCTCGGCCATCGCCACGACCGGCGGCTCGCTCCGCTTGTCGTCGAGAAGCGGCGCCACCGCGCGAATGAGGATGCCGGCAGCGCAAAGGCCGAGAATGGGTGTTCCCGCAGCGAAGAGCGCGGCGATGTGCGCAACCGCGTCCTCGAAGGCGATATCGGCGGCAAGGCGCCGCTTGGCGGGTGCGTGGATCCGCGCATCGGGCAGATGCCCTTTCAGCCGTTCGGCGAGCGGCAGCGCGCTCGGGCCGAGCACGAGGATCGCAACCCCGCGCGGCGGCGCGCCGCTCATCGGAGCTCCACGCCGCGGCGATGCAGCAGGATCATCGAGAAATAAGGCACGTCCTCGGTGCGCACCGCATCGAGCGGCAGAACGCGCTCGCTCGCAAGGCTCGCATGCTCGACGTAGCGCGCCGCCGCGGCAAGGCCGAGGCGATCGAGCACCGCCTTCACCTTGGCGAAATGCCGGCCGAGCTTGATGATCGCCACCGCGTCGACCTCGGCGAGGCGGCAGAGGAGCTGCTGCTCGGAGAGCGAGGCCGGCAGCACCAGCAGCGTGTCGAGCCGACCGGCGAGCGGCGATTGCGCCGCGGCGGCGCAAGCGGCGAGCGAGGAGACGCCGGGCACCACCTCGACGACAAAACGCTCGGCGAGGCGCGCGAAGAGATACATGAAGGAGCCGTAGAAGAACGGATCGCCCTGACACAGCATGGCGACATCCCGCCCGGCCTCGAGCTCGACCGCGAGGCGCCGGGCCGCTTCGTCGTAGACCGATTGGGCGGGAAAGCGCGCCTGCTCCATCGGTACGGATATCACGATCTCGCGCTGCGCCGGCGAGAGGAAGCGGGCGACGATGCGGCGCGCGAAGCTCGTCCCGCCCAAGGGTGCGGGATAAGCCACCACCGGCGAGGCGCGCAGCAGGCGGAGCGCCTTCAACGTCACCAGCTCGGGATCGCCCGGACCGAGACCGAGCCCGCGCAGCGTGCCGGTCATCCGGGCGCCCCGGTATAGAGCGTCAGCGCCAGAGCGCGGCCACTCGAATAGTCGAGGCCGCTGACGCGCCCGACGGCGCGCGCCTCCCAGCCGCGGCGGCGAAGCGCGGCGTGGAAGGCGGCGTCGTCCGGCTCGCTCACCAGCGCCGCGGCGCCGCGCGCGGAGGTGATGTATTGCGCCGCCGCGTCGGGCGAAAGCTGGCGCGTCGCCGTGCCGAGCAGGAAGACGAGGCTGGGCTCGCTATAGCCCACCGCCACCACCGGCGCGCTGGAGGGTGGCCGGTAATGCGCGACCAGGGCCGCGGCCGAACGGCTGAGCCAGAGTCCGTCGAGCGCGGGTGCGACGAGGGCGAGCGTCGGCGGCAGCACGAGCAGTGCCAGCAGCGCCGCGCGCGCGACGAGGCCGCCACCGCCCCCTCGCCAGGCGGCGAGCGCGAGCCGCGTGCCGAAACCCAAGAGAATCGCCGCGGCGACCACGCCGGCAATGTCGAGCGCGCCGGCAAAGCGCAACGGCACCAGCACCAGCAGCAGGGCGAGAGCGAGGCTTGCCGCCAGCCAGAGCACCAGCACGATCGGCTCGAGCCAGCGGCGGCGCACCAGCCGCTGCTCGGCCATCGCCAGAACGGCGCGACCGACGAGCAGCGCAACCGCGGGATAGACCGGCAGGATGTAGTGCGGCAGTTTGGTGGGCACCAGCTCGAGCAGCAGCCAGAAGGGCAGCGCCCAGGCGAGAAGAAAGCGCTCGCCCACCGCCCCGCGCGCCTGCCAGGCCCAGGCCGCGGCGGGTCCGAGCAGCAGCGAGCCCGGCCAGAAGGTGAGAAAGAGCAGCACCAGATAGTAGCCCGGCCAAGCGCCATGCGCTTCCTGCACGCCGATGAGCTTGCCGAGGAAATCATGCCCGGCCGCCTGATCGAGAAAGGCGCCGCCGGTGGCGCGCGTGATGGCGATAAACCAGGGTGCGGTAATCGCCAGCAGCAGCGGCAGGCCCCAGAGTGGGCGCAAGCTGCGCAGCCAGCGCGCGTCGCGGTCGGCGAGCGACAGCGCCGCCACGGTGAGCAGGGTGAGTCCCGGCACGACCGGGCCTTTCACCAGAATGGCCGCCGCCTGCGCAAGCCAGAAAAGCAGCGCCCAGCCCCAGGGCGCTTTATCCCGGCCTTGCCGCGCCGCGCCATAGATGATGCCGAGCGCGCCCTGCGCCGCCACCGCCGTGGCGAGCAGCACCGCATCGGTCTTGGCGAGATGCGCCTCGACCACCACGCCGATCGAGGACGCGAGCAGCGCCGCGCCAAGCAGCGCCGCCGTGGGCCCCACCAGCGCGCGCCCCAGCGCGAAAGTGAGCAGCGCCGCCGCCAGCGCACCCAGCAGCGAGGGCACGCGATAGGGCCAGATGGCGGCGCTCTCGGGCGTGCTCAGCAGTGCCACCGCCGCACTTTGCAGCCAATAGATGCCGGCTGGCTTCTTGTTGCGCGCCTCGTCCTGAAAGCGGATGCGCAGGAAATCCTGCGTCTCCAGCATTTGCCGCGTCGCCTGCGCGAAGCGCGCCTCGTCGCGATCGGTCACCGGCAGCGTCGCGATGCCCGGCAGATAGAGTCCGAAACAGAGCAGCGCGATCAGCGCGTAAGGCCGCCAGCCGACGCTCCAGCGCTCGATCACGGCGCCAGATCCCGCGGCTTCACCAGAATGAGCTGGGTCACCGGCATCAGCGGCCGCCAGCCGAGAAAGCCGCCGATCGGCTCGCTGCGCCACACGGCAAGCCGCAGGAGATCGCCGCCCTGCTGCGCCTGCCACTTTAGCAGTTGGGCCTCGCCCTCGAGTGTCACCGCATTGGCGACGAGCCGGCCGCCCGGCTTCAGCGCGCGCCACAGCGCGTCCCAGAGCGGCGCCTCGCTGACGCCGCCGCCGAAAAAGATCGCATCGGGCGGCGGCAGACCCGCGAGGACCGCCGGCGCGGTGCCCTGGACGATGCGCAATTCCGGCACGCCCAGCGCCGCCGCGTTGCGCGCGATCACCGCGCAGCGCATCGCATCGCGCTCGACAGCGATGGCCGTGAGCGTGCGGCTCGCCCGCAGCCACTCGATGGCGATCGAGCCATTGCCGGCGCCGACATCCCAGAGCAGCTCGCCCGGCAGCGGTGACAGCGCCGCCAGGGAAGCCGCGCGAATCTCGCGCTTGGTGAGCTGGCCGTCATGCTCGAAGGCGTCATCGGGCAACCCGGCGAGACGCGAAAGAGGGCGCGCAGCGGTGCCGGGCTTGCACTCGATAGCGAGCGTGTTGAGCGCCGCGACGCGGCCGAGCGGCCAGCTCTCGGCCGTGCCGTCGATGCGCCGCTCGCGCTCGCCGCCCATATGGGCGAAGACGGTCATCGCGCTCGGCCCCCAGCCGCTCTCGACCAGGAGCTTCGCCACCTGGACGGGCGTATCACCATCGCTGGTGAGCACAAGGAGCCGCGCTCCGGGCGCCAAATGCAGCCGCAAGGCTTCGAGCGGGCGGCCATGCAGGCTCAGCATGACGCAGCCATCGAGCGGCCAGGCGAGGCGCGCGGCGGCGAGGCTGAAAGCGCTGGGCTGCGGCAGGACGGTCATCTCTCCGGCGGCAATGTGGCGCTGAAGCGTCGAGCCGACGCCGTAGCACATGGGATCGCCGCTCGCCAGCACCACCACGCGTGCGCCGCGGCGCGCAGTGATGAGCGCAATGGTGTCGACGAGCGGCTGCCGCCAGGCGAGGCGCTCGGCCTTGCCCGGCGGCACCAGCGCCAAGTGCCGCTCGCCGCCGACCAGCAGCTCGGCTGCGTCGATGAGCGCGCGCGCTGCAGCGGAAAGACCGGCAAGCCCGTCCTCGCCGATGCCGACCACCGTGAGCCAGGGGGTCACGGCCCCGCCCCGGAAAGCGCGTTCACCGCGGCGGCGGCGAGCGCGCTGCCGCCGCGCCTGCCGGTGAGCGCGATGAAGGGTAGGCCGAGCGCGTTCGCGGCAAGCGCCGCTTTGGCCTCGGCCGCACCGACGAAGCCCACGGGAAAGCCCAGCACCAGCGCCGGCAGCGGCGCGCCTGCCTCCAGCATTTCGAGCACGTGGAAGAGCGCGGTCGGCGCGTTGCCGATGGCGATGACCGCGCCGGCGAGCTGCGGCCGCCACAGCTCGACCGCGGCGGCCGAGCGTGTCGTGCCGAGCCGGCTTGCGAGAGCCGGCACGCGCCGATCGTCGAGCAGGCAGCGCACGCGATTGCGTCGCGGCAGCACGCGGTCGATGATGCCGGCGCGCACCATCTTTGCATCGACCAGGACCGGCGCGCCGGCGGCCAGCGCGGCGCGCCCCCTCGCCGCAGCACCCTCGGACCAGACGAGATCGCGCGCCAGCGACGGATCGCCCGCCGCATGGACGAGGCGCAGCACCAGCCCATGCAGCTCGTCGGGAAAGCGCGAGAGATCCACCTCTTCACGGATGCGCGCGAAGGATTGGCGGTAGATCTCGTCGGGATCGCGCAGATAGGCATGGCGCGAGCGAACCGGCTGAAGCGGTGCCTGCCGCGGCACGCCAAGGATCCAGCTCTCCTCGGTCTCGACCCGCGTGCGCTCCGCCGCGCTGAGCCCGAGATCGCCGGCCAGCAGCGCCGGCATCTGCCCCGCTTCGTCGAGCTTGGAGAAATGTGCGGCGATCGCACGCACCTGTGCCGCATCCTTCACTTCGCCGGGCTTTGGCGCCGGTCGGACGAGCGACGGGTAGATCTCGGCGAAGAGGATGGACGGACGCTCCTCGCGCTTCAGCGGCGAGAGGCCGGTCTCGAAGGGCCACACAGCGGACGCCGCGGCGAGCTGCGGATGGCGGCGCAGCCAGTGCACGACGGGAATGCCGGTCAACGCCTGGCTTCCGGCCGAGCCGGCGCCGGCAAGCTTCCACACCGGCTGCGGACCGTTGATGCAGGCATCGGCGAGCCGCTTTTCCGCAAGGCCCAGCGCCTCGTGGCGCCGATGATGCCTGCCGTCGAGAAATCTCCCGGCCTTCCCTTCGGGGCAGCCCCAGAAGGGCGCGGCGCCGCCGCTGACCCGCCGATTGAGCTCGGCCGCGACATCGAAGCGATTATTATCGTTGTCGGCACGCTCCTCGATACGCTCGGCGAGCAGCTCCCAAATCGCGCGCCAGGGCGGGCCGCCGAGCCCCAAGCGGTCGGCGAAGCCGCCGGGATAGCCAAAGGGAAAGTCGAATCCGACGAGCGTTGCGAGCCCTTCGGAGAGATTCGCCGCCAGCAATTCCAGCAAGCGGGACCGCGCCTCCAGCCGCGTCGGCATGTTGACGGGCGGCGCCTGCCGCAGCCGGCCGCGGACGCGGCGCAGATGGCCGATCCAGATGCTGTCCTTGCCCCGCCGCGGCGTGGCGGCGGCGCTCCAATCCACCATCAGATAGGCGTCGAAGAACGGCGCCGCGGCCAAGCCTCAGCCCTCCGGCCGCTCATGGCGATGCGGGTGAGCATGCGGATGCGGGTGAGCGTGATCATGATCATGGCCGTTGCCGTGGTGATGCGCGTGGTCGGCATCGGTGCCGATGCCGCGGACATGATGATGATGCCCCGCCTGCGTCGCGCCCTGATCGGCTTCGTAGCCGATCACCTGGGCGCGATACTTACAGAGCGTGCAGTTCATCGCCGGCTCGCCATCGACCGTCTCGGCGACGCGGTCGGCGAAGCAGTCGAGCACCAGCGGGTGGTCGTTGAGGTAAGGCGCCTTCAGCACTTCCACGTCGGGACGGCGCGCGGCAACGCGATCGGCCGCCGCGTAGATGCGCTTCACCAGCACCCCGGTGAAGAGGAAATAGGGAAAAACGACGACACGCGGAAATCCAAGGCCGAGCGCACGTTTCAGCCCCGGCTCGACCAGCGGGTACGCGACGCCGCTGAAAGCGGCCTCGGCCCAACCGAAGCCCATCCCCTCCCACAGCATGCGGGCGAGCTTGGCGATATTGGAATTGGCGTCGGGATCATGCGTGCCGCGGCCGACGACGAGCAGCAGCGTATCGGAGCGGGCGATGGTGCGGCTGGCCTGCCGCTCGCCCTCCTCGATGCGCTCGGCCGCAGCGGCGAGCAGCTTCGGCTCGATCGCCAGCTCGCGCCCGAAGCGCAGGTCGACGTCCGGATTCGAGGCGCCGAAACTGTTGATCTCCCAGGGGAGATCATTCTTCACATGACTCGCGGCGAAGAGCATGCCAGGCACCGCCAGGATACGCCCGACGCCGCGCCCCTTGAGCGCCTCGAGCCCGTCGCGGATGGTCGGGCGGGCGAATTCGAGGTATCCGGTGGCGACCTCGACCGCGGAAAGCCGCCGGCGCAACCCTGCCGCGAGCCCCTCGAATTCGCGGATCGCGTCGTCGTCGCGGCTACCGTGGCCGCAGACCATCACTCCTGTGTCCATTTTTGCTCCTGTGCTTGCCGGCGGTTGACGCCACCGCCGGTTGCGGCGGATGCTCGCCGCCCATGCTGCTCTTCGCCGCGTCGCCGCTCGATCCGTTGCTGCTGCTGCTCGCCGCCATGGCACTCGACATGGTGGTGGGCGACCTGCCCGTCGCCTTCCGCGTCTTGCCGCATCCGGTGGTGCTGATCGGCCGCGCGGTGACCTGGCTCGACCTCCGCCTCAACCGCGAGCGCCGCAGCGAGCGCGTGCGCCGTGCTCGCGGCATCTTCGCCGTGGCGCTGCTGGTGCTGGGCGCCGCCTCGGTGGGCTTCGCGCTTGCGGTGGTGCTGCGCGCCGTGCGCTTCGGCTGGGCGATCGAGATCCTGCTGGTGGCGATCCTGCTGGCGCAGCGCAGCCTCTTCGAGCATGTCGCCGCGGTCGGCGAAGCGCTGGGCGAGCGCGGCATCGCCGGCGGGCGCGACGCGGTGCGGCATATCGTCGGCCGCGACCCGCTGAGCCTCGACGAGCATGGGGTGGCACGCGCCGCCATAGAATCGCTGGCGGAGAATTTCAGCGACGGGGTTGTCGCTCCGGCGCTGTTCTACGCGCTGTTCGGGCTGCCCGGCATCTTCGTCTACAAGACCGCCAACACGCTCGACAGCATGATCGGCCACCGCTCGCCGCGCTATCTGCATTTCGGCTGGGCGGCGGCGCGGCTCGACGACGCGTTCAACCTGCTGCCGGCGCGGCTCAGCGGCATGCTGCTCGCCGTCGCCGCGCTGGTGGCACCCGAGGCGCATGCGGCACCGGCCATCCGCATCATGCTGCGAGACGCCGGCAAGCATCGCTCGCCCAATGCCGGCTGGCCGGAGGCCGCCACCGCCGGCGCGCTCGACCTGGCGCTCGCCGGACCGCGCCGCTACCACGGGGAGCTGGTGAACGACCCCTGGCTCGGCGATGGGCGCGCCCGCGCGACGATCGGCGACATCTCGCGCGCGCTTCGCCTCTATGTGATCGCCTGCATCGTGCAGGCGACGGCCGTGCTCGGCGCGTTCATCGCGGTGCACGGCGCGCGATTCTGAAATCGCGTGCTCACTAGCGCGCACGGGCGATCTCCAGCAGCCGATCGACATCGAGGCTCGCTTCCAGATGCGCGGCAAGCGCATCGAGCGTCGCTTCGACACGCCGTTCGTAGACCAGCGAGGCGTCGCCCGCGCCGCCGAGCCGAGCCAGGAAGGCGCGGCGGAAGGCGTCGCCGGCGAAGAGCCCGTGCAAATGGCAGCCGGCGATGCGGCCATCCGGCGAGACCGCGCCATCGGTGCGCGCGCCGAGGCGCAACATCGCCCGCGCCGTTCCCGGACCGTCCGTGCGGCCGATATGCATCTCGTAGCCGTTCACCGGCGCACCGCTCGCAATCTCGACGCCGCGCGCTTCCTCGAGGATCTTCTCGCCGGCGAGCACCGTCTCGACCTCGAGGAGGCCGAGCCCGGGCGCGGCGCCCGCGATCCCCTCGGTGCCCTCAGGATCGGCAATGCGGCGCCCGAGCATCTGATAACCGGCGCAGAGACCGAGCACCGCGCCGCCGCGGCGCGCATGGGCGAGGATATCGATATCCCAGCCTTCGGCGCGCAAAGCGGCAAGATCGGCGAGCGTCGCCTTGGAGCCGGGCAGCAGCACGAGATCGGCGAGCGGCAGAGGACGGCCGGGCGGCACCACCGCGAGGCGGACGCCGGGCTCGGCGGCGAGCGGATCGAGATCGTCGAAATTGGCGATGCGTGGCAGTCGCGGCACGACGATGCGCAGCGGCGGCGCGCGTCCGTCGCTTGTTCTCGCCGCGAGAGCGGAATATGCGGAGTCGAGGGCGACGCTGTCCTCCGCGGGAAGATCGCGGGCGGCGGCGAAAAACGGCACGACGCCCAGGCAATCGAGGCCGGTGCGCGCGCGCAACAGGTCGATCGCACTATCGAAGAGCCGCGGGTCGCCGCGGAATTTGTTGACGACATAGCCGCAGAGCCGCGCGCGCTCGCCTGCTTCGAGCAGCGCCACCGTGCCGGTGAGCGAAGCGAGCACGCCGCCGCGCTCGATATCGCCGACCAGCACGACCGGCAGATCCGCCGCCTCGGCAAAACCCATATTGGCGATGTCGCCCTGGCGCAGATTGATCTCGGCGGCGCTGCCGGCGCCCTCCACGAGAATGATATCGGCGCCGGCACCGAGGCGCTCGAAGCTGGCCAGCACCCGCGGCAGCAGAGCGGGCTTCAGCGCATGGTATTCGCCGGCGCTGGCCGCGGCGAAGATGCGACCTTCGACCACCACCTGCGAGCCGCGCTCCGATTGCGGCTTCAGCAGCACCGGGTTCATGTCGGTGGTCGCAGCGACGCCGCAGGCGCGCGCCTGCAGCGCCTGGGCACGGCCGATCTCGCCGCCGTCTTCGGTCACCGCCGCGTTGTTCGACATGTTCTGCGGCTTGAACGGCCTGACGGTGAGCCCGCGGCGCGTCAGCGCACGCGCGAGGCCCGCCACCAGCAGCGATTTACCGACATCCGAGCCGGTGCCTTGGAGCATGAGAGCGGGAGTGTGCCGGGACATCGCTCAGAACTCGATCCCGGCCTGAGCCTTGACGCCGCTGCGGAACGGATGCTTCACCAGCGTCATCTCGGTGACGAGATCGGCGATGTCGATCAGCTCGGGCTTGGCATTGCGGCCGGTGACCACGACGTGGAGATCGCGGGGCTTCGCCTTCAGCGTTTCCACCACCTCGGCGATCGGCAGGTAGTCGTAGCGCAGCACGATGTTGAGCTCGTCGAGCAGCACGAAGCGATAGGCGGGATCGGCGATGATCGTTTTGGCCTCATCCCACGCGGCGCGCGCGGCGGCGATGTCGCGCGCGCGGTCCTGCGTCTCCCAGGTGAAGCCTTCGCCCATGGCCCGGCAGGTGACGAGCTCGGGAAAGCGCGCCAGCACGTGGCGCTCGCCGGTGGTCCAGGCGCCCTTGACGAACTGCACGATGCCGACGCGCATGCCGTGACCGAGACAGCGCATCACCATGCCGAAAGCGGCCGTCGACTTGCCCTTGCCGGTGCCGGTGTGAACGATGAGAAGGCCCCGCTCTTCGGTCTTGGTGGCAAGGATCTTGGCGCGCGCCGCCTTGCGCTTTGCCATCTTCTCGGCATGGCGGCGATTGAGATCCTCCTCGCTCGGCGCGGACCCGCTCATGGCGCCGTCGCTGCCAGCTCGCCCAAACGCTCGCGCAGGCTATTGCGTTTGGGCTTCCAGAGGCCGCGCTCGATCGCTTCGTCGAGGCGCTGCGCGATCTCGGCGAGGGCGTGAGGGTTGTGCGCGGCGAGAAAGCCACGCACCGTCTCATTCTCGAGATAAGCGTCATAGACCGCGTCGAAATGATGGTCGCGCACGGCGCGCGCGGTTGCGGCGAAGGCGAAGAGGTAATCGACGGTCGCCGCCATCTCGAAGCCGCCCTTGTAGCCATGCCGCATGACGCCCGCGAGCCATTTCGGATTGACGGCCCGCCCCTGGACGATGCGCGCCACCTCCTCCTCGAGAGTGCGGATGCGCGGATGCTCGGGCCGCGAATGGTCGTTGTGGTAGACCGCCGGCGCGGCGCCCGTGAGATGGCGCGCGGCGACGGCAAGACCGCCCTCGAACTGGTAGTAGTCGTCGCTGTCGAGCAGGTCGTGCTCGCGATTGTCCTGATTCTGCACGACCGCCTCGATGCCCGCGATGCGTTGGCGGAAGAGAGCGTGCTCGGCGACGCCCTCGCCGCCCGCGCCATAAGCATAGCCGCCCCAGGCGATATAGGCCTCGGCGAGATCACCTTCGTCGCGCCAGAGGCGCTCGTCGATGAGCGCCTGCAGCCCCGCCCCGTAGGCGCCGGGCTTGGAGCCGAAGACGCGATATCCCGCGCGGCGCTCGGCCTCTGCCGCCGGCACGCCCTGCGCATTGAGCTGGGCGCGGTCGGCGCGGAACCGCGCGGCGAGCGGATTCACCTCGGCCGGCTCGTCGAGCGCGGCCACGGCGCGCGCCGCGCTGTCGACGAGGGCGACGAGATTGGAGAAGGCGTCGCGGAAAAATCCCGAGACGCGCAAAGTGACGTCGACGCGCGGCCGGTCGAGCAGCGATGCCGGCAGGATCTCGAAGCCGGTGAGCCGGCCGCTCGTCGCATCCCATTGCGGGCGCACTCCCATCAGCGCCAGCGCCTGCGCGACATCGTCGCCGCCGGTACGCATATTGGCGGTACCCCAGGCCGAGAGCGCGAGGCGGCGCGGATAGGTGCCGTGCTCCTGCGCGTGGCGGGCGACGAGAAGCTGCGCCGATTTCCAGCCGAGCTGCCAGGCGGTCGGCGTCGGCACGGCGCGCGTGTCGAGCGAATAGAAGTTGCGCCCGGTCGGCAGCACCTCGGGCCGGCCGCGCGTCGGCGCACCGGAGGGCCCGGGCGCCACGAAGCGGCCGTCGAGCCCGGCGAGGAGCCCGGCAAGCTCCGCTTCGCCGCAGGCAACGACCGCCGGCCGAAGGCTGGTCTCTATCCAGCGCAGCACGGCGCGCGTGCGCGCCCAGCTGCGGCCGGGCGCGCGCGTGCCGGCCACGAGACGGCGCGCCAGGTGCTCCAGCCGCTCCAGCGTGTCGCCGGTGCTGCGCCAGGTGCCGCCGCCCGCGAGCGCCTGCGGACGCCGGCCGGTCCAGGGCGCGCCCAGCTCGGCGCCGAGCGGATCGAAGTCGAGCTTCAAATCCTCGGCGAGCGCGCGGAGAAGCGAGGCCTGCTCGGGCGCGGAACCGCGCGAAGGGCGCGCCAGCGCCAGCAGGAGATCGATGAGCCGGTCGCCCTCGGGCGCGCGCCCGAAGACATGGAGCCCGTCGCGGATCTGCAGTTCCTTGAGCTCGCAGAGATAGGCATCGAGCTTGCCGAGCGCCGTTGCAGCGGCCTCGCCCTCGACGATGCCGCAATCGCGGTCGAGGCCGGTTGCGCGCAAAAGATCGAGGATCTGCCCGCGCAACGCCTCGAGGCGGCGCGGATCGCTGCCCGAGGCGGCGTAGTACTCGTCGACGAGACGTTCCAGCTCGGCGAGGCGGCCGTGGCTCTCGGCGCGCGTGAGCGGTGGCGTCAGATGGTCGATGATCACCGCCTGGGCGCGGCGCTTCGCCTGGCTGCCTTCGCCGGGATCGTTGACGATGAAGGGATAGAGATGCGGCAGGGGCCCCAGCGCCGCCTCGGGGAAGCATTCGGCCGAAAGCGCGATCGCCTTGCCCGGCAACCACTCGAGATTGCCGTGCTTGCCGAGATGCACCACGGCATGAGCGCGCACCCCGTCGCTGATCCAGGCGTAGAAGGCGAGATAGCCGTGCGGCGGCGGCAGATCGGGCGCGTGATAGCTCGATGCCGGGTCGATGTTGTAGCCGCGCGAGGGCTGGATCGCGATCGCGACATTGCCGCAGCGTATTGCCGGAATGGCGAAGCTGCCGCAATCGAGCCGGCTCTCGCGGAAGAAGGGGTCGCGCTCCGGCGCGCCCCAGCGCTCGGTCACCTTGTCCTGGGCCGCGCGCGGCAGGCCCGCGAAAAAGGCGGCGTAGTCGCTGCGCGCGAAGCTCTCCTCCACCATGCGGCGATGCCCGGCCGGCGAATTGCCGGGCCCCATGAGGAGCCGGCGGATCAGCGCATCGCCGGTCTCGGGAATGTCCGTGACGCGATATCCCGCCGCCGCGAGCGCGCGCAGCGCCGAGACCGCGGATTCCGGCGTATCGAGGCCGACGCCGTTTCCGATCCGGCCGTCGCGATGCGGATAGTTCGAGAGCACCAGGACGACGCGGCGCTCCGCCGGCGGCAGCAGCCGCAGGCGCACCCAGTTGCGCGCGAGCTCGGCAGCGAAGTCGACGCGGTCGGCGACCGGCGTGTAATCGACGAGGTCGTATTCGGTCAGGGCATCGCGGCGGGCGGCGGATTTGAATGAAAGGGCGCGGGTGATGATGCGCCCGTCGATCTCGGGCAATGCCACGTTCATGGCGATGTCGCGCGCATCGAGGCCGCGCGTACCGCGGCGCCAGGCGCGTTCCTCGCCGCCGGCGAAAATCACCTGCAGGACCGGGCAGTCGGCCGCATCGAGCACGCCGGGGCGATGCGCTTCGCCCGGGGCCGAGACGGCGAAGCCGGTGCCGTTGAGCACGATGGCGGGCGGCGCCGCGGCGAGAATTTTGCCGAGGATCGCCGCCGATTGCGCATCCTTGAGCGAGAGTGCGAAGAGCGGCAGCGGATTGAACCCGCGCGCGGCGAGCGCCGCAATCAGCGCGTCGATCACCGCGAGATTTCCCGCCTGCACCAACGCACGATAGAAGACCAGCGCGGCCACCGGCGCATCCGCCCGCCACGTGGCGCGCAGCTCCTCGAGCCCGATGCCCTCGCGCTCCGGCCAGTAGAGACCGGCGCGCAGCAGCGGCGCCGGCTCGCGCCAATCCGCGTCGCGGCCGATCAGGCTCGCGGCATGGCGCAGGAACTGCCCGGCATTGCCGACGCCGCCTTCGGCGAGATAGCGCCAGAGGCGGTGCGCGGCACCACGCGGCACGGTCGAAAGCGCCGCCAGTGCGGCATCCGGCTGATCGTCGCCAGGCAGCAGCGCGAGCAGCACCCCCTGCTCGCGCGCGATCTCCGCCAGGCGATCGACGCCATAGCTCCAATAGGCGCGGCCGCCCAGCAGCCGCACGACGACGAGCCGCGCCTTCGCCAGCACGCTCTCGGCATAGCGATCGACGGAGTAGTGGTGGCCGAGGCGCAGCAGGCTGGCAAGCCGCAGGCTGGGCGTCCGCGACTCCTCCTCGACGAGGCGCCGTTGCGCCGCGGCCAGGCAGGCAAGCTCGCTGTCTGCCGCCGAGAGCACGACGATCTCGCCCGGCGTCTGGCCGAGATCGACGGCGGCGCTGCCATCGGCAATGGTACCCGGCTGAGCGGCGAGAAGATGCATCGTCGCTATGCCGTCAGCGCCGCGGCGATGGCGGCGCGGTCGATGCCCTTGCGACCGATGACGACGAGGCGCGTCCGCCGCTCCTCGCCGGCGCGCCAGGGCCGGTCGAAATAATGTTGCAGCCGGTCGCCGACCCCCTGCACCACCTGGCGGAATTCCTTGCCCGGCACATCGAGAAAGCCCTTGAGGCGCAGCACGTCATGCGTCGCAATGACGGCGCCGAGTCGAGACAGGAACCCGGCCGGATCGCCGACCGGCCCACGCGCCACGACGAAGCTCTCGAAATCCTCGTGGTCGTGCGTGCCTGCGAGATCGTGATGCGAGGGACGCGCCGCGAGATCTTCCTCGGCCGCCGCGGCAAGCCCGAGCAGCACGGCGGGCGGCACAGCGCCGCGCTCGGCCGCGACCAGCTTCACCGCCGGCCGGAGCTGCGCGCGGAGCGCCTCTGCCGTGGCGGTGAGCATGGCGGGCGCCAGCAGATCGGTCTTGTTGAGCACGACGAGATCGGCGCAGGCGAGCTGATCGCCGAACACTTCCTCGAGCGGATTGTCGTGATCGAGGGCAGGATCGGCCTGGCGCTGCGCGGCGAGCGCGGCCGGATCATCGGCAAAGCGCCCGGATGCGAGCGCCGCGGCGTCGATCACCGCGACGACGCCGTCCACCGTGGTGCGCGCCTTCACCTCGGGCCAGGCAAAAGCCTGCACCAGCGGTTTCGGCAGAGCGAGGCCGGAGGTCTCGATGACGATGTGCTCGGGCGGCTCGGGCCGCGCCAGCAGCCGTTCGATGGCCGGCAGGAAGTCATCGGCCACGGTGCAGCAAATGCAGCCATTGGCGAGCTCGATCACATCCTCGGCGCGACAGGTCGCGTCGCCGCAGCCGAGCAGGATCTCGCGATCGATGCCGAGCTCGCCGAACTCGTTGATCACGAGCGCAATGCGCCGCCCCTCGGCCCCGGCAAGGAGATGGCGGATGAGGCTGGTCTTGCCGGCGCCGAGGAAGCCGGTGACGATGGTGGCGGGAATGCGCCGCATCATGCGCCTCCCTTGAGCGTCATCGGCAGCCCGGCGGCGAGGAAGAAGACGCGCTCGGCGGCGGCAGCGACCGCCTGGTTGAGCCGGCCGGCTTCGTCGCGGAAGCGACGCGCCAGCGCATTCTCCGGCACGATGCCGAGACCGACCTCGTTGGCGACAAAGACCACCGGGCCTTCAAGCCGCGGCAACGCTGCCAGCAGAGCGGCGGTCTCGCGCTCCGGCAGCCGTCCGGCTTCGAGCAGATTGGCAAGCCAGAGGGTCAGGCAATCGACGAGAACCGGCCGGTCGGAGCGGCTCTCGCGGCAGAGCACCTCGCTGAGCGCGAGCGGCTCCTCGCGCGTCTCCCACCGCGCGCCGCGCCGCGCGCGATGCTGCCGGATACGCTCGGCCATCTCCCCATCGCGCGCCTCGCCGGTGGCGAGATAGAGCGCGGGCACGCCCGTCGCATCCACCAGCGCTTCGGCATAGCGGCTCTTGCCCGAGCGCGCGCCGCCTAAGACCAGGGTGACGCGCGGCAGGAGCTTCGGCGACGCGGCAGAAAGAAAGGGATCGGCTCGTTCCGGCAGGACGCTCCTCCGCCCGAGGATCATCGGTTGCAACAACGCAACGAGGAGGTCTCCTGGCTCGGGGTCGTCGACCGCGGCGCCTTCCCGGCCGGCTCGCGCCCGCCAGTGGCTCGTCTTTGCCACGATCTCGCCGCTTACAGTTGCGGGGGCAGCGCCGGCATCGCACCGGCTTCCCTGTCTCGTCGCAAGGCCGACGCTAGCACGCCGGGGGGCGCGACGGAAGACCGTCGCGAGTTTCTCAGCTGTCAGTCGTCGGATCTTCGCGCGAGGGCTCTCAGATACTGACGACTGAAGACCGAACACTGACGACTCCTCCGAGCTCTCACGACCTGGGCGCGAGGCCGGTAGGGGCACCCCTCAGCGCGCCTTCGAGCGGATCGAGAAAGATCGGCCTGTGGGCGCGAGTCGAAGGATGGAGGATGCCGACACCGCTTCGCCGAAAGGGCTGTTGCACCGCGGCATGCCCATTTTTTCGCCTGCCGCATCGACCGGCAGGGATTTGCCGAAAATTGCCGGCGAAATCCGCCGCTATCCGATTTATGTCATAAGCAAGTTCACCGCGCGCTCCCGTAGAATCGGAGAGGCGAGGATGGAGGCAGCGGATGTGCACGCTCCTCGACAGACTGTTCCTGAATTGCGGAACGCCGCCAACCGTCGACTATGCGCTGATCGCCGTCGGCGTCGCGATGCTGATCGTGTTCCTGGTAAGGCCGTGACGCCGGGCTGAGTGCGAGAGCGTCACTCGGGCGGGTGATTGACCACGGTCACGCGCCAGGAATGCGCGGATTCCGTGCCCGGAAAATGCTCGATGCGGGTGAGCGACAGATTGTCGATGGTGAGCGACAGCGCCATTTCCGGCGCAAGGCCAAGCGCCAGCGCCAGCGCGGCGCGGATGGTGCCGCCATGCGTCACCGCGATGATGTCGCGGCCGGCATGCTCGCGCGAGAGCCGCTCGATCGCTGGATGGGCGCGCGCCAGCAAGTCGACGAAGCTCTCGCCGCCGGGCGGCGCGTGATGCGCGGGCGCCAGCCAGAAGCGCGGCCAGAGATTGCCGTTGCGCTGCGCCAGCTCGGCATAAGTCACGCCCTGCCACTCGCCGAAATGCTGCTCGATGAGGTCGGGCTCGACGATGACGCCGGGGCCGGGAATGGGATCGGGTCCAGGCAAGCCGGCCTGCACGATGCCGGCAGCGGTCATATGCGTGCGCCGGAGCGGGCTCGTCACCCACACCGCGTCTTTCGGCAAGCGCCGCGCGAGTGCGGCGAATCCGGCCTCGTTGCTGACGTCGCAGGGATGGTCGGTCTGACCGTAGCAGCGGCCGCCATTGACCGTGACCGGCGCATGACGCACCCACCACCAGCGCGTCACATCGCCCATGCCGCCGCCACCAGAACCATCACGGTTTCGCCGCTCTGCTCGATTGCGCCCAGCACATCGCCGGTGTAGCCGCCGATCTGGCGGCGTGCAAGGGCGATGCCGAGCACGGTCGAGAGCGCCGCCGCGGCCAGCGCGGTGAGGCCGGGCAGGAGATCGAGCGCGAAGAGCGCGATCAGCGCGGCAAAACCGGCGGCGCTCCAGGCGATCGCAGGCTCCGGCCGTCCGGCCTCGGCGCCGAGCCCGTCGGCGCGCGCCGGCGGCAGGGCGCGCAGCACCAAGGGAAGCACGCCGCGGCCCACCGCATGCGCGGCGATGAGTGCGCCGAGCACATGACCGCGCCCGCCGATCGCGGCGAGCCCGGCAGCGCGCAGCCCGATGCTGAAGAGAAGCGCGAGGACGCCGTAATTGCCGATCCGGCTGTCGCGCATGATGACGAGCTTCGCCTCGCGCTCGGCGCCGCCGCCGAAGCCGTCGGCCGTGTCGGCAAGCCCGTCCTCATGCAGCCCGCCGGTGATCAGCACGCCGGCGCCGAGCGCGATGAGCGCGGCAGCCGCCGGCGGCAGATGCAGCGCCAGAGCGATGGCATAGGCAATGCCCGCGGCGAGCCCGATGGCGGCGCCGACCAGCGGGAAGGCCCAGCTCGCCTCCGCCAGCGTGCGCTCGACGGCAGGCGGCGTCAGCGGCACCCGCGTCAGGAACTGCGCGGCGCGGCGGAAATCTTCCCACCAGGTGGCGGCCTCGCTCCAGCGCGGCGGCTCGGCTGACATGCCACTTGTCATAGCGCAAGCCGGCCCCCCTCACCAGGACGGTTTTCGCTTGGCGGGCCGGCGGCAATGGAGGACAGTGCGCCACCGGAATCGCTGGGGAATGCTGTCATGGCGGAGACGAAACCGCTCGCCACGCTCGACGAGATGCGCGCGCTGATTACGCATCTGCCCGGCCCCGATCTCGAGGCCGGAAGCGCGGCTGCGACGCGCGAGGCGCAGCTCACCAAGCCGGCCGGTGCGCTCGGGCGGCTCGAGGAGCTGACGCAATGGATGGCGACCTGGCAGGGCAAGCACCCGCCGAGCGCCGGGCATCCGCGCACCGCCGTCTTCGCCGGCAATCACGGCGTCGCCGCGCGGGGCGTCTCGGCCTACCCCGCCTCGGTCACCGCGCAGATGGTGAAGAACTTCATCGATGGCGGCGCCGCAGTGAACCAGCTCTGCAAGACCGTCGATGCCGATCTCCGCATCTACGAGATGGCGCTGGACGAGCCGACGGCGGACTTCACCACCGGGCGGGCCATGAGCGAGGAGGACTGCGCGCTGGCGCTTGCCTACGGCATGATGGCGGTCGAGCCGGGCATCGACGTCATCGCGCTGGGCGAGATGGGGATTGCCAACACGACCTCGGCGGCGGCGCTCTGCGCCGGACTCTTCGGCGGCAGCGCCGCCGACTGGGTGGGGCCGGGGACCGGCGTCGCCGGCCCGGCGCTCGCCAACAAGATCGCGGTCGTCGACGAGGCGCTGGCGCTGCATCGGCCGCAGGCGAGCGATCCCTTCGAGCTGCTGCGCCGCGTGGGCGGGCTCGAGCTGGCGGCGGTCGCCGGCGCGGTAATGGCGGCGCGGCTCGGCCGCGTGCCGGTGCTGCTCGACGGCTATGCCTCTACCGCCGCCGCCGCGGTGCTGTTCGCCGCCGACCGCCGTGCGCTCGACCATTGCGTCGTCGCCCACCGCTCGGCCGAGCCCGGCCACACGCGCCTGCTGACCACCATCGGCAAGGTGCCGCTGCTCGACCTCGGCATGCGGCTCGGCGAGGCCTCGGGCGCGACCCTCGCCGTCGGCATCCTCAAGGCCGCGGTCGCCTGCCACACCGGCATGGCGACCTTCGCCGAGGCGCAGGTCAGCACCGCGTCGCGGACCGAGTGAGCCGGGACTACTCGCCG